>NZ_CP031012.1:2400000-3000000 GCF_009497775.1 Alcaligenes faecalis | reverse complement strand
TCCTGCGGCGTCAAATCGGCAGATCTGCTGAATGTATCCGTGTGCGAAATGCGATATTAACCCATAGGCCTGGTACTGGCAGCAGCCGGATCTGGGCCGTGCAAAGCGTGCTTAGTTTTCTTTGCTGCGGGCGCGGTAGGCGGCTGGCGGCAGGCCAAAGCGTTTTTTGAAGGCACGTGAAAAGTAAGCGGAGTCGCTAAAGCCCCACTGACTGGCAATGTGGGCTGCCGGTGTATCCCATTTGTCGGGAGCGCTGAGCTCTTGGGCGCAGCGTTCCAGGCGTCGTCGCAATGTATAGCGCTGCAAAGTCTCGTCGCCTTGCTCAAACTGCCGATGTAGTTGCCGGACCGAAATTTTCAAGCGGCTGGCAAGCTCCTTGGGGCTGAGAGGTTCATGCAGGGTTTGTTCGATCATGCGCTCTGCCAGGCCGCGCAAATCATGCTTCTCCAAGAGTGGACCGTCGTTCTTGAGCAAGGGGGCCAGAAGCGTAATCAGGGTGTTTTGCAACGATGCGCCGTGCTGTGGGTCAAGCGGTGCGTAGGACTGCGGGCTCATGACGCTGAGCTGGCGCAGCAAGGACTGCAACAGCTGCCCATGAAAGTCCTTGTGTTCCAGCTTGCCGAAGCGGTTCGCGTAGAAGGGCACGTATTGGTCAAAGGCCTGGCGGTCCAGGTGCACGGAGAGCTGGTTGATGATGTCCGGCGAGCGCATTTCGTAAGGCTGGGCGGAATCCAGCAAGGCCAGGTCGCCGGGACGCAGGATGAACTGCTCGCGATCGGTACGGATGGCCATGGTGCCCTGGCGTTGCAGGACGAGGAAATAGAAACGATCATCGCCGCGAGTCAGGCTACCGTGTTCGCAGCGGATTAGGTTGGCGTTGGTGCGGATGTCAGCGATGTCCAACCCGCCGAAGTCATTGACCTGGAAATTCCCGAAAAAGGGGGTTTCCCTGCTGGGGCGGCGTGTCACCAATCGGCTGCATACGGCCTGGACCAAGTCGTTCCAGTGCTCGAAAGCGTACTGGTTTTGAGTAGTCATGGATGATCGTCTCGGGAGATTGCATTCCTCGTGGAATATTCTACCGATCGGCGGGTCGCTTGCTCCTATGGTTTTCACTTAGTTTGGCAGGCAGGGTCAAGCCTGTGTCGTGGAGAGTCAATGGGCACGCTGTCCGTGCTTCTAGAATCCTCAGGAAATATTTTCCTTGAGGCCTAAACATGTCCAGACAAGAATATGACTATATCGTGATAGGGGGCGGCTCAGCCGGCTGCGTGGTGGCCACGCGTCTGATTGAGCAAAATGCGGGCACTGTCTTGTTGCTGGAGGCGGGCGGGCCGGACAGCAGCCTGTTTCACACCATCCCGGCAACCGTGGTCAAGGTGTTCCAGCAAAAGTCCTGGCCTTATATGACGATCCCCCAACCTCACTGCAATGGCCGCGAGATGATCATTGCGCAAGGCAAGGTGCTGGGCGGGGGCAGTTCGGTGAACGGCATGATTTACATCCGTGGCCAGCAAGAGGATTTCGATGAATGGGCTGTGCCTGGGTGGGGTGCACGGGACGTGCTGCCGTACTTCAAGTTCGCTGAGGACAATGAAAGCTTGAGCGGGGAGTACCATCGGGCAGGTGGCTATCTGGGTGTCAGCGAGAACCGCTTTCGTCACCCCATGACGCAGGCTTTTGTGCGTGCGGGCCAGGAAATGGGGCTTGAGTATGTCAATGACTTCAATGGGGCATCGCAGCAAGGGGTAGGTTACTACCAGACAACCACGCGTTCTGGAGAGCGTTGCAGCACATCCAAAGCGTATTTGAAGCGTGTGCGGGGCAATAACAAGCTGACCGTGATTACAGGTGCCCTGACGCACAAAGTGCTGTTCAGCGAAGGCCGTGCGGTTGGGGTGGAGTTCAGCGAGAAGCAGGGCAGTGTGCAAACGGCCTGGGTGCGTAATGAGGTCATTCTTAGTGCGGGTGCCTTTGGTAGCCCCAAGATCCTGATGCAGTCTGGTATAGGCCCCAAAGAACATTTATCCGAGCTGGGAATCGATACCTTGCTGGACCTGCCCGTTGGCAAGAATCTGCATGACCATTTGCACGTGTCCTTGAATGCGACGACGCACGCCAGCAATAGCCTGCTTGGCGAGGACAAAGGCCTGCGCGCTATTAGCCACATGTTTCAATGGGCGGCGTTCCGTAGCGGCTTGCTGACCACGAATGTCCTGGAGGGTGGGGCTTTCATCGACAGCCTGGGTGTCGGGCGGCCGGATATCCAACTGATGTTCCTGCCCGTGCTGGATAACTTTGACAATACGCCAGGGGAAAAGCCACCGGCGCAGGAGCACGGTTTGACCGTCAAGACAGGCCACGTTCGGCCTGAGGCAAGAGGACAACTGCGTTTGCGCAGTAAGGACCCGCAAGATCAGCCCCTGATTGATCCTAATTATTTAGGGACACAGGCTGATCTGGAAGGACAGATTCGGGCGGTACAGATTGGGTTAAGGCTGATGGAACAACCGTCGCTCAAGGCCTTGATCAAGAAGGTGACCGCGCCAGAAGACATGGATTGGCGGGATACCAAAGCGCTGGAAGCGTTTGTACGGCAAAACATCAAGACGGTTTATCACCCGACTGGCACGTGCCGATTGGGGCAGGATAGCGCCAGCTCGGTGACAGGTCTGGATTTGCGCGTGCATGGTGTACCCAATCTGCGCGTGGTGGATTTATCGGTTTGCCCTATGGTGACCAGCGGCAATACCAACGCGACGGCCATCATGATCGGGGAACGTGGAGCGGCACAGATATTGGGTCGGCCTTTGGCGGCTTCCAGACCCGAGCCGATTCGTGAGCCTGCGTCCTGGTTGAAGCAGGTCTGAAGGTAGCAGAAAAGAAAAAAGCCCAAACCGAAGTTTGGGCTTTTTAAATTTGGAGCGGGAGACGAGTCTCGAACTCGCGACCTCAACCTTGGCAAGGTTGCGCTCTACCAACTGAGCTACTCCCGCATTTTTTACTGCACTACCGACTTGTGACCAGAATTACTGGAGGCGCAAGCCGGAATCGAACCGACCTAGACGGATTTGCAATCCGCTGCATAACCACTCTGCCATTGCGCCGTGGTCGATTAAAAAAGGAAGCCTAGGCTTCCCTTAGGAATCTGGAGCGGGAGACGAGTCTCGAACTCGCGACCTCAACCTTGGCAAGGTTGCGCTCTACCAACTGAGCTACTCCCGCATTTTGCTGTGCAGATTGAATCTGTTTTCAGCGCTTTACTTATTAGCTAGTGCTTATTAAGTAAAGAAAGCTAGTTTAGAGTGGCTATCTTTGCTTGTCAAGTGTTTTTGATATTTTGCCTAAGCTTTTTATCAGTACTGCCTAACAAACCAGCCTGCTTCAAACTGCTTTTTGCTGCGAAACCGACGCTGCCCTAAGCAAGAACGTAACTATAGACTGCAGGAAAGAAGTTTGTCAATAGATTCTGTAAATTTTTCCGGGAAATCTTCTGTCCGAGCTATGCTTACTGCTTTCTTTGATCGTGGGACAGGGCCGTGGACAGGCAGCGTAATGTGGATTTGAGCTCTTTTAATACCTTGGGTTTGGGCAGCCGCGCGCGCGACCTGGTGGTGTATGACAATGTTACCCAGCTCCCAACCTTGCAAGCGCTGGTGGAGCAAGGGGAGCGTGTCTTTGTGCTGGGCGGTGGCAGCAATGTGGTGCTGGCCGAGCAAGTGGATGCCCTGGTGATCAAGGTAGAAAGCAAAGGGATCTGTTTACTGCAAGAGCGGGACGATGCCTATATTGTGGAGGCGCAGGCGGGTGAGTGCTGGCATGACTTTGTGCAGCATTGCTTGGATCAGGGCTGGCCTGGTCTGGAAAACCTGGCTTTGATTCCCGGTACGGTGGGCGCGGCCCCGGTTCAGAATATTGGTGCTTATGGCCTGGAACTGGAGCAACGAGTGCACAGTGTGCTGGCCTGGAGCTTTAAAGAAGGCAAAGAGGTGGAACTGTCTGCGGCCGAATGTGGCTTTGCTTATAGAGACAGCCGCTTCAAGCATGATCCGGCTGGTAGCTGGTTGATTCTGGCAGTGCGTTTTGCCTTGCCGCGTCAGTGGACGCCGGTGCTGGAATATCCCGATCTTAATAAGCAGGCTCATCTGGCGGGCGAGCCAGACCCGCAAAGCATTTTTGATGCAGTCTGCGAGATTCGTCGTCAAAAATTACCTGACCCTCGTGTTTTGGGTAATGCGGGTAGCTTCTTCAAGAACCCCCTTGTGCAGACCGAGCAGCGTGATGCCTTGAATCAGCAATGGCCCAATCTGGTTTCTTATGAGGTTGGGCAAGGTCAATGCAAATTAGCGGCGGGCTGGTTGATTGACCAGTGTGGCTGGAAAGGCAAGCGTGATGGCGCAGTGGGTGTGCATGACCGTCAGGCTTTGGTATTGGTGAACCATGGTGGCGGGACCGCGCATGATATTGAGCGCTTGGCCCAGGCGATTCGGGGCTCTGTTCGAGAGCGTTTCGGCGTGGAGCTGGAACAAGAGCCCGTTATTGTGAATTAAGCGTCGACCGCGCCCCACCATCGCAGTGTTTGTGCCAGATGGTGGCGCACGGCTTCCATGGCTGCTTCGGGGTTTCCTGCCTGTAAAGTATCCAGAATCTGCAAATGCTCCTTCATGGCGGGCACAATGCGCTCGGGTAAGGGGCGGCGCGAGTGCTGCAGCACATTGATGCGATCACAGTTTTCTTCGTAAATCGTCATGGCCGAGCGGTTCTGCAGCGCTTGAGCTAAGTAGCGATGCAAGGCCCAGTCCACTTCCATGGCCTGAATCTGCAAGGCGGTGGTGACCAGGCCGCTTTGCGCCTGCTCCAGAATCTTCTCGTGTTTGTCTCGCAAGCTCTCCAGTGCGGGCTGCTTGGCACAGCTAGCCAGTATCCTGGCCCCCTCCTGATCAAAGACACAGCGCAACTGGAAACATTCCCGTAGCGCCTCTGTGGTCGCCTCCAGAACCAGAACTCCCCGCTTGGGCAGGATAGAAACCAGCCCGGCAGCCGCCGCGCGCTTGACGGCTTCACGCACTGGAGCCAGTGGGAAGTCGCTTAATTTCATCAGCTCCGCCATCGACACCATCTGCCCCGCACGTACCTGCCCTGTAGCCAATAAATGACGAAATGCCTGGAATGCCTGGGTGGCCAGCAATGTGTCATCAGAGGAGGAGGGAATACTCATTTAGCGTCTCCGGTTTGTACTTGTAGGGGTTTTTACGACTGCTTGTGCATATTCGATTTTAATTATATTCGGTATTTCATATTGGATATATGCTGACATGTCAGATGAAATTTTAGTTTCAGGTATTGGCGGTAGAAAACGGTAGCTCTTACAAAACCACAGGAGACAAACATGCATTTTTTATACAGAACCTTGTTTGGGCAGGTCATTGTGGCCTTGATATTGGGAGTCTTGGTAGGGGTGATCTGGCCGGAGTTTGCCGCTTCTCTCAAGCCCTTTGGTGATGGTTTTATCAAGCTGATCAAGATGATCGTGGCGCCCTTGGTGTTTTGTGTCGTGGTACACGGAATTTGTGGCAGCAGCGATTTGAAGAAAGTGGGGCGTGTTGGAGTGAAGGCCCTGATTTACTTCGAGGTGGTCACTACTTTTGCTTTGGCTTTGGGGATTTTGCTGGGCTATTTCTTTACTCCTGGTCATGGGATGAATGTGGATCCCAGCACGCTGGATGCCAGCGCCATGGCGGCGTATACCTCGCGGGTTGAGCAAAGTACGGATACGGTCGGTTTCTTGATGAAGATTATCCCGACTACGTTTGTGGATGCCTTCGCTTCGGGCGATATTTTGCAAGTGCTGCTGATTGCGATCTTGTTTGGTTTGGCCGTGGCCTTGCTGGGTGAGCGCGGCCGTCCCGTAGCATCGGCGGTGGAAACACTGTCCCATGTGTTTTTCAAGATTATTGGTTTTATCGTCCGTTTGGCACCCTTGGGTGTGTTGGGGGCGGTGGCCTTTACGGTAGGTCAGTACGGACTGGGTACCTTGGGCAAGTTGGGCCTGCTGGTGGTGTTGTTCTATGTGACTTGCGCCATTTTTGTGCTGGGCGTGCTGGGTCTGATCTTGCGCATGACTGGTTTCAGCATTATCAAACTGTTGAAGTATTTGCGAGAGGAACTGCTGGTTGTGTTGGGAACCGCGTCGTCTGATGCGGTTTTGCCTCAAGTGATGCGCAAGCTGGAACGCATGGGCATCAAGCAATCCACCGTAGGCTTGGTGGTGCCGACGGGTTACTCCTTCAACCTGGATGGATTTTCGATTTACCTGACCTTGGCCGCCGTGTTTATTGCACAGGCAACCAATACCCCCTTGTCCTTTATCGATTTGATGACCATTTTGGCCATTTCCATGTTGACCTCCAAAGGGGCGCACGGTGTACCGGGGTCTGCCATTGTGATTCTGGCAGCGACCTTGAGTGCGGTTCCTGCTATCCCGGCCATTGGCCTGGTGCTGGTTTTGTCCGTTGACTGGTTCATGGGCATGGCGCGGGCCTTGACCAACTTGATTGGTAATTGCGTAGGAACCGTGGTGGTGGGCGCCTGGGAAGGTGACGTGGACCGAGAGCGGGCTCATGCTGTTTTGGATGGGCGTGTTCACGTTGATCTGAGCCAGGACAGTGATGGCAATTAAGCCGAGCCGTTCATGAGCTGAAAACCCGTGTCACCTGCATAGGCTGACACGGGTTTTCTATTGAGCCTTAAGTCAATTAATCTTCAATTGAATCAGCTGTTTAAGCCGAAACTTCCTCCAGCGAACGCCCCTTGGTTTCCACGCCCAGTGCGATCACCACCAAAGCCGCAATCGAGAAGGAAATAGCGCCCAGGGTGAAGACACCTGCATGGCCGGTCCAGGGCAGGATAAAGCCCACCAGCAACGGTCCGAACAAGGAACCCAGTCGGCCAATAGAGGATGCAAAACCAGCGCCTGTGCTGCGTGTGCGTGTGGGGTACAGCTCGGGGGTGTAGGCATACAAAACCGACCACATGCCAAACATGAAGAATTGCATGCACAAACCAGCACCAATCAGTTGCGCAACAGGTGCCTGACTGGTGGCGACGTGGCCATAGATAAAGGCGCAGCCTGCGCTACCGAACAGCATCAAGACCATGGTTGCCTTGCGACCCCATTTCTCCAGCAACCAGGCCGAGAAGATGAAGCCTGGAATACCGGCCAGGGAAATATAAATGGTGTAGGTAACGGACTTGGTGACTTCATACCCGGCTTGTTGCAGCAACGCGCCCAGCCAGGTGGTCAGGCCGTAGTAGCCCAGCAAGGAGAAGAACCACAGCATCCACAGCATCAGGGTGCGACGGGCGTATTGGCCTTGCCAGAGCTGGGCAAACAGCGCACCACGCTTCAGCTTCTCACAGGGAGTGGGAGGCAGGGGGGAGGGCAGAGCCTGGCCGCCATTGGCCTGAATGACTTTATGTTCAAAGGCCGTTGTGACTTGTTCGGCGCGGTCGTTATGGCCTGCCTCTTCCAGCCAGCGTGGGGATTCAGGAACCCAGCGGCGAATCACAAACACAAACAGGGCAGGGATAGACAGGGCAATGAAGATCCCGCGCCAGCCTATATAGTCCAGGCTCAGGTAAGTCAGAATCCCGGCGCTGATAAAGCCCAGCGGCCAGAAGCCTTCCAGAATCGCAATATATCGACCGCGACTTTTAGCAGGCACAATCTCCGAGACCATGGCCAGGCCAATGGGAAACTCCATCCCCATGCCAAACCCCAGCAGCACCCGAAACGCCATCAACTGCTCGACGTTTTGGGACAGGCCACAGGCCAGGCTGCCTACGCCCCAGAAAATCATGCTCCATTGAAAGACGGGTTTGCGCCCGTACTTGTCTGCCAGCATGCCCGCAATGGCAGCCCCCAAAAACATGCCTAAAAAGCTGGAGCTGGCCAGCATCCCCGCCTGCGCGGTGCTGAGCCCCATTTCTGCTTTGATGGAACCTAAAACAAAAGTCATGATGCCCAGGTCCATGGAATCAAAGAACCAGGCGGTCGCGATAATACCGAACAGCATGCGTTGATAGCGTGTCATGGGTAATCGCTCCAGGCGATTGGCCACATTGGGGGATACGGCTGTCATAGGTGTCTCCTGTAGGTCCGCTCTTGTGGCGGGTTTTATGTGTAGGTGACCTGCCGTCAGGCCAAGGCAGGCCTTTTTTCTTCTACTGATATATTACATGGATACTAGTAGTATCTATTTTAAGATTAAATAATGGTATGTACTTAGCTGGCTAATTAATTGTGGGTGAGTGCTCCGGCCAACGTGCCTTCAAAAGCGTGTTGAATAATGCGTTGATAGGCGCTGGCGCAGTCAGCAACCGGGAAGGCTTTGGCAAGACGGGTCACTTGCAGGGCATCGCTCAACAGGCGTTCCAGCTGATGTTCCTGTACGCCGCATTGGCTCAGGTCAGAGGGGATGTCCAGCAGCTCCACCAGCGAACGCACATAGGCGGGCAGCGCCAGCAAGGTGTCCTCTGGTTTGTCGGTGGGCATGCCCAGTAGTTGGGCGACTTCCAGCAGATCGGTGGCACGGGTTTCGCGCAGTTCGTCCAGAACGTAGGGCAGCAGTACGGCATTGGTGGTGCCGTGGGATTGATGCGTCAAACCTGCCAGTGCGTAGGCAATGCCGTGCACTGCATTCAGGCCTGCCGTGCCGTAGGACAGGGCGGCATAGTAGCTGGCACTGGCCATGCCATCACGGGCTTCGGTGTCCGTGCCGTCGCGATAGGCTCGCAGCATGTACTGGCCGCACAGGCGTATGGATTCGCGTGCAAACATCATGGTCAGGCTGGATCGGCCGCTATAGCCAGGGTCCGGGCTGCCACCACGGTCAAACAGGCTGGCCTCCTGAGTCACAAAGGATTCAATTGCGTGGGTCAGGGCATCGATGCCGGCGTCGGCAGTAACGCGTGGTGGGCAGCTATCGCTGAGTTCCGGATCGATGACCGCAATGGCGGGGCGCAGCGCATTGCCCATGACGGCGATCTTGGTGGCATTGTCGGGGTCGACCAGAATGGCCCCCGGTGTTGCTTCTGATCCTGTGCCTGAAGTGGTGGGCAAGGCGATCAGAGGCAGAGGTTTGGTGTGTGCTGGCCAGGTGCCGCTGTACGCGCGTATGGACTCCCCGGTGGGGACGGTCAGACACAGTGCTTTGGCCAGATCTATATTGCTGCCACCACCTAAAGCCAAGACGTAATCAATAGGGTGATCGGCTAAATGAGCACGTATTTGCAGCGTGGCCTGATCGCACAAGATGGTGGAAGGATCTGGTTCGCCACCATCAAAAACAACGACCTCAATACCCAGTTCTCTACAGGCTTCGATGTGGTCCTGAACCCAAGTGGTTTGAATGGTGAAAAAACGGTCGGTAATCAATAAGCCGCGACGCCAGCCCAAATGCGCAATCAGGGCAGGCAGTTCATGGCGGCAGCCGCGCCCCATCAAGGTGCGGGGTGGTGGGCAAAAGAAAACATGCTTGTTCATACGGAAGTCCTTGCAGTGTGTAGGGAGCAGAAGGGTTCTATCAGGGAGGCGATCAGCTCTGTGTGCGAGCCCAGAATGCTGTGGCCCGCATCAGGCAGGCTGTGCAAAGTGGCTTGCGGCAGGGCTTGCGCCAACAGGCGGGCGTGCTCAATGGGGCAGTCCTGATCCTGCTCGCCATGGATGATCAAAGAGGGGATGGAAATACGGGGTAGCTGCGCGTACAGGTCGTGATGCCGATTCGCCAGCCAGGTCCAGGCCACGTCCTGATGACCGGCGGCTTCAAGCAGGCCCAGGCGTTGCTCCCGCTCTGCAATTTCTTGCAGCAAGGCAGGTGTGTCCTGGGCCTTGAACCATTGGGTCTGATTCAGGCTGGCTGTGCCCGATAACAACACCAGCGCTTGCGGCAGTGGGGCCTGTTCGTCCAGCAGCGTCAGACAGGTTTGCAGTACCACAGAGACGCCCAGGCTCCAGCCTGCCAGGACATAAGGCGTGTGTTCGGGCAGGGCTCGAATGCTGGCGCGCAGATCGTGCATAAAGCCGTCCAGCCCGTAATCTTCCTGGCTGGAGCCACGAAATGCCTCGCCTCGGCCTCGCAAGTCCGGGGTGTGCCAGGACATCAAATCCGAGCTGGCTTGGGCTACTGGTAACCAGCTGCGATGGGTGCCCTGAATCCCATGCACGGCAATGATGGCGGCTTGTTTTGAATCGCAGGCAATGCTCATGTGGCTTCCTGGAGTAGATAAATACAACTAAGATATGAGGCTGTTGCCCAGCTCCGGCCGTGTACTTGCAAGGCCAGGGCAGGCGTCAGAGTTGGGGTGTCAGCAGCAAACGCTGCGTTTTAAAGGCAGGGTTAGCATGGTCACAAGCAAGCGGAAGGTAGCGGGAAAAGGGCAGGCTCAGGATGAGGCCTTGGATATCAAGGCCTTGACGGAACCCAAGCCCAAGCTCACGGACATTGCTTACGAGCGTTTGGAAGAAGCCATCATTACCCTGAAGTTGCCGCCGGGTAGCATTGTGTCCGAGCTGACCTTGAGCCAGATGTTCGAGATTGGCCGTACACCGATTCGGGAGGCCATTCAACGGCTGGCACGCGAGCATTTGATGCTGGTCTTGCCGCAGCGCGGGCTGTTGATTCCGGAGCTGGACATGCCCAAGCAATTGCGCCTGATCGAGACACGACGGGAAATCGAACGTCTGATCTGCCGTAGTGCGGCCAAACGGGCGACACGAGATCAACGCGAG
The DNA here is from genome assembly GCF_009497775.1 of Alcaligenes faecalis. NCBI lineage: Bacteria > Pseudomonadati > Pseudomonadota > Betaproteobacteria > Burkholderiales > Alcaligenaceae > Alcaligenes > Alcaligenes faecalis. Next base: position 2,989,211 of record NZ_CP031012.1, on the reverse strand, counting down.
CAATTCAAGAGCTTGCATGATGCTTTCCTGGAAGCCGCCACCCAGAACGATGAAGTCAGTTTTATCCGGGCAGATCGACGTTTGAATGAGCTGGAAATCGAGGCGGCTCGCAATGAGTTTGCCGAGGCAGCGATGCGTCTGACACATGGTCTGTCCCGCCGTTTCTGGTTCTGCCACTATCAGCAAAATCCGGATTTGACGCAGATGGGCAGACTGCATGCCAACTTGGCCATGTCCATTGCCGGGGGCGATATGGACCAGGCGGGTCAAAGCCTGGACCTTTTGATGGACTACATCGAGGAACTCGCCCGTACCACCCTGATTTCCAGCTTGTAAATACAGTAAGGGCCTTGGCTAGGCCAGACCGCGCTCCAGGGCGTGGGCCTCTTCTTGTTTCAGGGCCGGGCCGTCCGTGGTGTCGCCAGTATCCTCAAAACGGAAGCGGCGAATAATGGGCTTGAGTTCTTCCTTGACGTGCTTTTCGCTATAGCCATTGAACAGGTGGCCAAGCAGGCCGCGACGCAGATCCGTGGTGCCCATGGCCCAGTCTGCAATCGGGAAAGTCAGGTTCATGTTGTACTTCATCATGATGCCCTGATTGTGGTGGGCCGTATGATGGCGGCGAATGGTGTTGATGAAGGGCATATTGCGCACAAAGCTGTTCTCATGCACATGACAGCAGTAGTGAAAGGCCTCGTACACCAGGTACTGCGCCACCATGGTCATGAATACAAAATAGCCTGCATTGGGGTTGATGACGGTGGCAGCCAGCCAGCCCAGAATCCCGCCGCCTACGCCCAGCGTTGCCAGAACGCGCCAGGGGAAAAACACAATCCGGAACTCCTTGCTGGAATCAATGGTGGCTTCGTTGTCGGTGAAGTACTGGTGATGCTGGCGGGTGTGGCGCTCGTAGATTTCCCGCAAGCCAATGATGTTGATGCGTCGGTGCATCACATAACGGTGCATGGCCCATTCAACAAAATTACCCGCCAGAAAAACGGGGATCACAATCAGCCACTCCCAACCTATCGGGCCTAGCTGGGTGATGCTGTAGTAAATCGCTGCCAGCCCCACGATGTAGGTCACAGCAACGTGAACAATACCGTTGTAGGCGGGGCTGATATTGGATTTGTAGTCCTCTCGGAACTTGCGTTGGCGTTCGCTCATCATGTCAGTTGTCTCCTGCGGAAAAGGTTTATTCTTTAAATATCCAACTAACATATTAGTGATATTTTTTTCTGCGTCAAGCAGGGAAAACAGGGGGGGAGGTGATCTGGCAGGAGGGCGCTTCAGGACGGCAAGCCCGGTGGAGCTTGGTAGAAGGGATTTTTTTAGAGTTGATTTGGCATGAACACAGATAAAAAAGCCGGCTCGAAAGCCGGCTTTTTATCAGAGCGTTTGCAAGTCAGGAACTTACAGGCCCAGCACGTCCTGCATGTTGTACAGGCCAGTGCTTTTATCGCCCAGGAATCGGGCGGCACGCAGGCTGCCATTGGCATAACCGGCACGGCTGCTGGAGCGGTGCGAGATCTCGATGCGTTCGCCTTCACCGCAGAAAAACACGGTGTGGTCGCCCACAATGTCGCCACCACGGACAACGGAGAACCCAATGCGGCCATCCTGACGGGCGCCGGTGTGACCGTGACGGGCCCAGTCGGCTACATCGTTCAGGGACTCGCCCCAGGTTTTGGCGATAGCTTCACCCATGGCCAGGGCCGTGCCCGATGGCGCATCAACCTTGTTGCGGTGGTGGGCTTCAAACACCTCGGCGTCGTAGCCCTGGTTCAGCAGGGCAGCTGCCATTTCGATCAGCTTCAGGGTGGCATTGACGCCCACGCTCATGTTCGGAGCGAAGACAATGGCAATCTCGCGGCCAGCCGCCAGAATCTGTTGTTTCTCTGCTTCGGAAAAGCCGGTGGTGCCAATGACCAGACGGGTGCCGTGCTGCATGCAGGCGTCCAGATGAGCCATGGTGCCTTCAGGACGAGTGAAGTCGATCAGGCAATCCGCTTGGGCCAGGGCGTTCAGGTCGTCCGTGACCTTGATGCCGGTGTCTTTACCCAAAAAGGCTCCTGCGTCCTGACCAATTGCTTTGGAGCCGCTATGGTCCAAGGCAACGGCCAGAGTCAGGTCGGTACTGTTCAAAACAGCTTCAATCAGCATACGGCCCATACGGCCGTCTGCGCCAGCAATGGCAATGCGCATGTATCCGGTGTCCTTAACGTAAAGCTTAAAGCGTGGGCTGGTTGCCGCTCACGCTGGGCGTGGGGGCGGCTTTGTCGGCGTCAGCGGGAGGCGGGGTGTGTTTTCTGCCTGTGTCGCTGCGCTCGAAGGGCTGGCGGTCAGGTTGCTCGTCGCCTTGCCAGCGAACCAGGGTGTCGCCTTCAAACCAGACGGTAAAGGTGCGCTGTTCGCTCTTGCCGTAGCCAGGCTGGTTCAGGTAAGGGTAGTCCCAACGGTCGGCGTGGAAAATGTCCTGCAAGGTGGGCGAACCCAATAGATAGCGGACCTGTTCGCGAGTCATACCTGGTTGCAGGCGGGCCACTTGCTCGGCAGTGATCCAGTTCCCCTGCTGAATGTCGGCGCGGTATGGGAAGCCCCATTTAGAGGATCCGCAGGCGCTCAGGGCGGCGGCAGCCAGGCTGGCTGCGAGTATGGCGCGGATGACAGGAGTGAATGAATTGGCCTTCTTCTGCACGAAATGCCCCAGTAGGAATAAAATCGTTATCATATAAGGGTTTAGGAAAAAGCGCATGAATTGCGCGTTGAACCGCCTCAAGACGAGCTGGTTTTCAACCAGAACGGACTTGAGATCCATCCCCATCAAGATGCGATAATTTAGCCATGAACGATCAAAATGAACTGAAGAACATGGGGCTTAAGGCGACTTTTCCGCGCCTGAAGATTCTGGATATTTTTCGCCGCTCCGATCAGGACGGTCAACGACACCTGAGCGCTGAAGACGTATACCGTCTGCTCATTGCCGAGGAAGTCGATATTGGTTTGGCCACGGTTTACCGTGTGCTGACCCAGTTCGAGCAAGCCGGCATTTTGGTGCGCAGCCAGTTTGACGGCGGCAAGGCCGTCTTTGAACTGAATGACGGCGATCACCACGATCACCTGATCTGCACCAATTGCGGCGTTGTGGAAGAGTTTACTGACAGCAATATCGAAGCCCGCCAGCACCAGGTCGCCAAAGACCACGGTTTTGTGCTGGAGAGCCACACGATGCTGTTGTACGGCATTTGCCCCAAGTGCTCGGAAGCAGGCAAGCAGGCCAAGCCTACCTTGCGCAGTTAATTCATTTGTAGAGGGCCCGCCGGTACGGGATCTGATGATTGGGGGCAGGATAGCCAGGACGGCATCCTGAAAATTCAAAGAACAATCAGATCCGGGCCACAGGGCCTCACGATTGGATACAAAAAAACCACCAGCTGCCTCAGGCGCTGGTGGTTTAGCTTGCGTTTCAACAGCGCTTAACGCTGACGTGCCAGCATTTCCCGCGCATGCTCACGCGTTGTTTGCGTAATTTCCAGACCACCCAGCATACGGGCGATTTCGTCCACGCGTTCGTCTTGCGCCAAAGGACGGATAGAGGAAAAAGTCTGGCCTTGCTCCGTCGTTTTCTCGACCTTCAAATGATGGTTGCCGCAGGCAGCCACCTGGGGCAGGTGGGTCACACACAGAACCTGATGACGTGCACCCAGCTCTTGTAGCAAACGTCCCACTACTTCGGCCACCGCGCCACCCACACCCGTATCCACCTCGTCAAAAATCAAGGTAGGCACACGTGCTGCCTGGCTGGCGATAACCGATAGCGCCAGGGAAATTCGGGCCAGTTCACCCCCCGAGGCCACTTTGGCCAGCGGGCGTGGTGTCACCCCTTCATGACCAGCAACCAGAAATTCCACTTGCTCCACGCCGTGAACTTGAGGTGCGCAAGCGGTCAGGGCAACCTCGAAGCGACCGCCTTGCATGGCCATGGATTGCATCGCCTGGCTAACCTGTTTGCTCAGTTGCACACTGGTTTTGCGTCTTGCCGTGCTTAGCTTGCCGCTAAGCTCCTGATATTGTTTTTCCGCTTGCAGGGCTTTGGCTTGCAAGGCTTCCAGATCAAAAGACTGCTGTAACTGTGCCAACTGTTCCTGCCAGGTTTCCAGCAGGCTGGGCAGTTCTTCGGGCTCCACTTTCAGTTTGCGCGCGGCACTGAAAATGGCGGAAACCCGTTCTTCTGCCTGAGCCAGTCGTTCGGGGTCCAGCTCCATATCACTTAGATAGCTGTTCAGGTCCGACGCCGCTTCGGTGACCGCAATTTGTGCCGACTCCAGCGCATCCACAATGGCCTGCAGGCCAGGATCATGGCGCAGCAGGGCGCTCATTTCGTGGCTGGCTTTACCCAGCAATTGTTGTACCGAGGTTTCCTCGCCGTCCAGAGCCGTCAGGGCCAGTGCACTGCCGTCGATCAGGGCCTGGGCGTGGGACAGGCGGGTGTGTTCTTGTTGCAGCTGGTCCCATTCACCTGCCCGCAGATTCAGGCTGGAGAGCTCGTTAATCTGCCACTCCAGACGTTCCTGCTCGCGCTTGCCCTGTTCGGCACTTTGGCTGGCTTGTTCGACGGCTTTGCGTGCCTGACTCAATTGCTGCCAGGACTGCGCTACTTGGCGCGCCATGGGCAAATGGCCGCCCTGGCTGTCGAGCAGATCGTACTGGCTTTGAGGGTTCATCAGGCTTTGATGAGCGTGCTGACCGTGGATATCCACCAGCAACTCACCCAGTTCGCGCAACTGCGTCAAGGTGGCTGCGCTGCCATTGATGTAGCTGCGGTTGCGACCTTGCTGATCGATCAGGCGGCGCAGGATCAGCTCGTCCGCGACATCGAAGTCACGCTCGCTGAGCCAGCTCTGAATGTCTTGTTCGCAGTCGAAGTGCGCGCTGACTTCGGTGCGCGGACAGCCCTCGCGGATGGCTTTGGCATCGCCGCGTGCCCCCAGCACCAGGGAGAGCGCGTCAATCAGAATGGATTTGCCAGCGCCGGTCTCCCCGGAAAAAACCGTGAAGCCGGAGTCGAAATCAATCGTGGCTTGATCCACGATCACAAAGTCTCGAACGTGCAGGGTACGGAGCATAGGGGTTTATTCGTTTTCGTCGTTAGGCAAAGGGATGTGATTCCAGCCCAGCTTCTGACGCAGGGTGGAAAAAAAGCTGTAGCCCTTGGGATGGATAAAGCGAATGGTGTCCTGGGAGCGACGCACGTCAATGCGGTCTCCCTGCTGACAGTCCGACCAGGTTTGCATGTCAAAGTGCACGCTGCCACCCGATTCCACCCGGCCCAGAGCTGTAATGGTCAGGTTCAGGGTGCCGGTGTCGGGCAGCACAATAGGGCGGTGCGACAGGGTTTGCGGTGCAACCGGCACCAGCAAAAAGGCCTTCACGGAAGGGTGCAGCAAGGGGCCGCTGGCGGCCAGCGCATAGGCGGTCGAACCTGTGGGGGTGGAGATGATCAGGCCGTCGGAGCGTTGGCGGTACATGAAGACGCCATCAAGCTCGACGCGCAGCTCGATCATGCCACCGCGGCCGGCGCGGTTGATGACTACATCGTTCAGGGCCACGCCCGAATACAGCACTTCCCCATCACGCACCACGCGGCCTTCCAGCATGGAACGCTCTTCAATGTCGTACTCGCCTTTCAGAACGCTGAGCAAGGCGTCGTTGGCGTCATTCAAGGGAATATCGGTAATAAAGCCCAGGCGACCATGGTTAATCCCGATCAGGGGAACCTTGCTGTGGGCTAATTCACGGGCAGCGCCTATCATGGTGCCATCCCCACCCATGACGATGGCCAGATCGGCGCGCTCGCCAATTTGGGCATAATCGCTGATGGGCAGTTCGGTAATACCGGCATTCTGGGCGGTTGTGGCCTCCAACAGCACCGAGCAACCAGTGTTGACCAGGGTTTTAGCCAGCGATCGGATGGGCGCATCCAAGCCGGAGTCCTGGTATCTGCCAACAATGGCAACCGTTTTGAAATGCATGGGGCGAAAACCTTATGATTAATGAAATAATGGCGATCAGTGGATTATAGAGTTGCCACTCTAGGCTTGGCTGTAAGATTCTCCCCTTTATCATGCAGAGCTGGTGTTTTTAAGTGACGTACGCGACATGGATGACAGAGCAAATGCCTTGTTGAAGGTGCTGATCGAACGCTACATTGCCGACGGTCAGCCGGTAGGGTCCCGTACCTTATCAACCATTTTTGATTTTTCCCCGGCCACGATTCGTAATGTGATGGCCGAGCTGGAAGGCCTGGGCCTGATTCATAGCCCGCACACCTCGGCGGGGCGTATTCCCACGCCCAAGGGCTACCGTTTGTTTGTGGATCGTCTCCTGGCTGCCGAACGTTTCGAGCGGCCCGATGCTCGCAACCTTAGCCAGTACCTGCCTTTTGACGAGCCCAACCGGGCCGTGAGTTCCGCGGCTTCCTTGCTATCGAATCTGTCGCAGTTTGCCGGTGTGGTGCTGGCGCCGAAAAAAGCGCAGACCTTCAGGCAGATTGAATTCATTCGCCTGTCCGACAAGCGGGTGTTGCTGATTATCGTCACGCCGGATGGCGACGTGCAAAACCGTATCCTGTTTGTGCCGCGTGATTATCTGGAGCAGGAACTGGTCGAGGCCAGCAACTTCTTCAATCAGCATTTCTCGGGCATGTCCTTCGAGTCAGTCAAGCTGGCCTTGTCGCAGGAACTCAGTTCCTTGCAGGTGGATATTTCGCGTCTGATGCAACAAGCCGTGGATGTGGGCAGTCATCAACCCGATAGCGAAGAAGCTGTGGTGATTGCCGGTGAAAGCAAGCTGTTGAACGTGACAGAGATGGTGGCGGACATGGACCGTTTGCGCCGCCTGTTTTCCCTGTTCGAGAAGAAAACCGATCTGCTGCACTTGCTGGATGTCTCCAGTCAGGCCGATGGCGTGCAGATTTATATCGGTGGGGATTCCCAGCTTTTGCCCTTGGACGATGTGTCCGTCATTACCGCGCCGTATGGCGTGGATGGCAAGGTCGTGGGCACACTGGGTGTGATCGGGCCATCCCGGATGGCGTATGATCGTGTGATTCCTATCGTGGACATTACGGCTCGGCTATTGTCCAATGCCTTGAGCCATCACTCTGCCAGTTAAGGGTTGGACCTTCAGCCTGTTGTTGGGCTGAAGGCAATCTGGCTGTCTAACGCACTAATCATCATGCCCAAGTTGTTTGCCTCTCCTTATTTGCCCGAAGCGCAGGACGCCGATATGTTCAATGCCCAGGCTCCGGTACGCGAGGCCGGACCTGTCGGTATTTTGCTGGTTAATCTGGGTACACCGGACCAGCCGGATGCCGCGTCCATTCGTCGTTATCTGGGCGAGTTTCTGTCCGACCCCCGGGTTATTGAAATCCCGCAGCCGCTCTGGCAGATCATTCTGCGTCTGTTCATCTTGCCGCGCCGCCCCAGCAAGCTGGCACCGCGCTACAAGGACATCTGGTTGCCTGAAGGTGCGCCCTTGCTGGTCTACAGCCAGGCACAGGCAGATGGCCTGCAGGAGCTGCTGCAATCACAAGGCCACGATGTGAAGGTGGAGCTGGGTATGCGTTATGGCAACCCGTCCATTGCCAGCGGTCTGGATAAATTGAAAGCAGCGGGCTGCGAGCGAATTTTGAGCCTGCCCCTGTATCCGCAGTATGCGGCCAGCACCACGGCCACGGCGGTGGACTGTGTGTCCGAACATCTCAGCAAGCAGCGCAATCAGCCTGAGCTGCGTTTCCTCAAGCGTTATCACACGCACCCGGATTATATCGGCGCGCTGGCGGCGCAGATTCGTCGTTATTGGGACGAGCATGGCAAGCCAGAGCGTTTGTTATTGAGTTTTCACGGTTTGCCGCGCCGCTGCGTGGAGCTGGGTGACCCTTATTACCGCGACTGCCGCGAAACCGCGGACGCCTTGCGTGCGGCGCTGGATGAGCCTGCCGTAGACGTGCATATGGCCTTTCAAAGCCGCTTTGGCGCGCAGCGCTGGCTGGAACCCTATACCGAGCCAACGTTGCGCGAATGGGGCAAGCAGGGCGTGGGGCGTGTGGATGCTGTCTGCCCCGGCTTTCTGGCCGATTGTCTGGAAACACTGGAAGAAATCCAGGTGGAATGCCGCGATGCCTTCCTGGAAGAGGGCGGTCGCGAGTTCCATTACATCCCTTGTCTGAATGACGATCCACAATGGATTGAGGGCCTGGGACGGCTGGCCGTGCAGCACCTGGGAGGCTGGTTACCCAGTCGTCTGGTGCCAGCCCGATAGCGGTATTTGAAGTTTTTGAAGGGCCTGGCCAGCAAAATATGCAGGCAGGTCTTGAACTGGGGGCAGATGCCCCCATTTTTATGCGATCAACGAATTCTGTAGTGGAGATACATCGAATGGCTACACATGCCGATCCCAATAAGCCTCTGGACGGGGAAGTGACGGAAAACACGCCTGAGCAGGCATCTGCTGTCGGGCAAGACCAGCCAGAGATTTTGGCTCAGCAGCCGGAAGAAAGTTCGGCTGATCTGGCCACCGAGTTGGCCCAGGCCCAGGAAAAAGTGTCGCAGTACTACGACCAGTTGCTGCGTGCCAAGGCCGAAGTGGAAAACATTCGCCGTCGTGCGGATGATGATGTCTCTAAAGCCCGCAAGTTCGGTACCGAGTCCTTTGCTGAAAGCCTGATCCCCGTGCGCGACAGTCTGGAAGCCGCCCTGGCCCAGACCGAGCAAAGCACGGACGCCTGGAAAGAAGGCGTGGAAACCACCTTGCGTCAGCTGAACAAGGCTTTTGAGCGCAACAACCTGAAAGAAGTGGCTCCACAAGCCGGTGACAAGTTTGATCCGCACCTGCATCAAGCCATTTCGGCTGTGCCTTCGGAGTTTGAAGAAGGCGCGGTTGCCCAGTTGCTGCAAAAGGGCTACACCATTTCGGATCGCGTTTTGCGTCCCGCTTTGGTGATGGTGTCGGCCCCCAAGTAATAGAGCCAGCCTGACTGTGTCAGCAGGCTGTCCGGAATGAATGCTTTTTCGGACCTGCTGCTTGCATAGTGAAAAAAATAAGGCCACTGCTCTTGAAATGCACGGAGAGTTCCCCATATGCATTTCATCAAATAATTTGCTTTCGCAATCAATCTTTTAGTCAGGTAAAAAATCATGGGCAAAATCATTGGTATTGACCTTGGAACCACCAATAGCTGTGTATCGGTGTTGGATGGCGACCAGGTTCGTATTATCGAAAATGCCGAAGGCGGTCGCACGACCCCTTCCATCGTGGCTTACATGCAGGATGGCGAAATCCTGGTTGGCGCTCCTGCCAAACGCCAGGCGGTCACCAACCCCACCAACACCATCTTCGCTGTCAAGCGTTTGATCGGTCGTAAGTTCACTGAAAAGGCAGTTCAGACGGACATCGAGCACGTGCCTTACACCATTGCTGCTGCCGACAACGGCGACGCATGGGTGGAAGCTCAAGGCAAGAAGATGGCACCTCAGCAAGTGTCCGCCGACATCTTGCGCAAAATGAAGAAAACCGCCGAAGACTACCTGGGCGAAGAAGTAACCGAGGCCGTGATTACCGTGCCTGCTTACTTTAACGACAGCCAGCGTCAGGCAACCAAGGACGCAGGCCGCATTGCTGGTCTGGAAGTCAAGCGCATCATCAACGAGCCAACCGCTGCGGCTTTGGCTTTCGGTCTGGACAAGGCTGAAAAGGGTGATCGCAAGATTGCTGTGTATGACTTGGGCGGCGGTACGTTTGACGTGTCCATCATCGAAATCGCTGATATCGATGGCGAGAAACAGTTTGAAGTACTCTCCACCAACGGTGACACCTTCCTGGGTGGCGAAGACTTTGACAAGCGCATCATTGACTACATCATTGCCGAGTTCAAGAAAGAAAGCGGCGTGGATCTGTCCAAAGACGTGCTGGCCTTGCAGCGCCTGAAAGAGTCCGCTGAAAAAGCCAAGATTGAGCTGTCCTCCACGCAGCAGACCGAAATCAACTTGCCTTACATTACGGCAGACGCTTCCGGTCCCAAGCACTTGAACCTGAAGATCACTCGCGCCAAGCTGGAAGCGCTGGTTGAAGACCTGATCGAACGCACGATCGAGCCTTGCCGCGTGGCCATCAAGGACGCCGGTGTGAAGGTTTCGGAAATCGACGACGTCATCCTGGTCGGCGGTATGAGCCGTATGCCCAAGGTGCAAGAGCGCGTTAAAGAGTTCTTTGGCCGTGAACCACGTAAAGACATCAACCCTGATGAAGCTGTTGCCGCTGGTGCAGCCATTCAAGGTTCCGTGTTGTCGGGCGACCGTACTGACGTTTTGCTGCTGGACGTGACTCCTCTGTCCCTGGGTATTGAAACCCTGGGTGGCGTCATGACCAAGATGATCCAGAAGAACACCACGATTCCTACGCGTCATTCGCAAGTGTTCTCCACGGCTGACGATAACCAGCCTGCTGTGACCATCAAGGTGTTCCAGGGCGAGCGTGAAATCGCTGCCGGTAACAAGGCTCTGGGCGAGTTCAATCTGGAAGGTATTCCACCAGCAGCACGTGGCCTGCCACAGATTGAAGTGACCTTCGACATCGACGCCAACGGTATCTTGCACGTGTCCGCCAAAGACAAGGGCACAGGCAAAGAGAACAAGATCACTATCAAGGCAAACTCCGGTTTGTCCGACGAGGAGATCGAACGCATGGTGAAAGATGCCGAAGTGAACGCGGCTGAAGACCACCGTATCGCTGAACTGGCAGTTGCTCGCAACCAGGCTGAAGCCTTGATCCACTCGACCCGCAAGTCCATGACGGACTACGGCGACAAGCTGGAAGCGGAAGAGAAAGAAGCCATCGAAAAGGCAATCGCTGATCTGGAGGAAACTCTGAAAGAAGGCGATAAGGAAGCCATCGACGCCAAGGTGGAAGCACTGGGTGTGGCCTCGCAGAAACTGGGCGAGAAGATGTACGCCGACATGCAGGCTCAAGCCGCAGCACAGGAAGGTGCTGAAGGTACAGCCCAGCAGCCCGCCGACGAGAACGTGGTCGACGCTGACTTTAAAGAAGTCAAACGCGATCAGTAATTGCGAGCCTGAATAAGGTTCCCTGGCCCGATCTTTGGCGGCATACGCTGGAGATCGGGCATTATTATTCAAACAGCGGCGTTTAGACGTCGTTAATCAAACATGGCAAAACGCGATTTATACGAAATTCTCGGTGTGGCCAAAAATGCGACGCAGGATGAAATCCGCAAGGCGTATCGCAAGCTGGCCATGAAGTTCCACCCTGACCGTAATCCGGATAGCAAGGACGCCGAGGAAAAGTTCAAGGAAGCCAAGGAAGCGTACGAGATCCTGTCCGACGAACAGAAACGCGAAGCCTATGACCGCTATGGTCATGCCGGAGTCGATCCCAATGCCGGCATGGGCGGTATGGGTGGCGGCATGGGCGGGGCCGGATTTGCAGACGCCTTTGGCGATATTTTTGGCGAAATCTTTGGTGGTGGCGGCGGACGTCGCGGCGGTGGCCCTCAGGTTTACCGTGGTGCGGACTTGCGCTATTCGCTGGATATCAGCCTGGAGCAGGCAGCAGCCGGTTTTGATACTGAAATTCGTGTACCTAGCTGGGAAAACTGCGAAACCTGCTCGGGTTCGGGTGCCAAGCCCGGTACCTCTGCACAGACTTGCCGTACCTGCCAAGGCAGTGGCGCAGTCCGCATGCAGCAGGGCATTTTCAGCATGCAGCAAACCTGCCCGACCTGTCACGGTAGCGGCAAGGAAATTCCTGATCCCTGCGTGGTGTGTCACGGCGAAGGCAAGGTCAAAAAGACCAAGACTTTGCAGGTCAAGATTCCGGCCGGTATTGATGATGGCATGCGCATTCGCTCCAGCGGCAATGGCGAACCTGGCGTAAACGGTGGTCCTGCCGGTGACTTGTATGTGGAAATCCGCATCAAGCCGCACGGTATTTTCCAGCGTGATGGCGAGGATCTGCATTGCGAGCTGACCATCCCCTTTACCACGGCGGCCTTGGGCGGAACGGTGGAAGTGCCTACCCTGACAGGGCGTGGCGAGATCACCATCCCTGAAGGCACCCAAGTGGGCAAGACCTTCCGTTTGCGCGGTAAGGGTATCAAGGGCTTGCGCTCCAGCTACCCCGGTGACTTGTACTGCCACATTCAGATCGAGACACCTGTACGTCTGAACGAAGAGCAAAAGAAATTGCTGCGTCAGTTTGAACAGGCCTTGAGCGATGGTGGCGTCAAGCACTCGCCCAAAAGCGAATCCTGGACGGACAAGGTGAAGGGTTTCTTCTCCTGAATCCTGCAAGGGAAAGCAAAATAAAAAAGCCCGGTACGAAAGTACCGGGCTTTTTTTTATGCCTGCCTGAGCAGGCCTTGTGCTGCATCCATCAGGGTTGAGCTTCCAGAGCCGCTGGGACGCCAGTTGGAGCTGGAGCGGGTGCCTCTTGCTCTGCTGCCTGAGCCTCAGGCGCCGCAGCACCTTGCTTCTGGCGCTCATGGTCGGCGGCAATTGCCACTACCATTTCCTTGGGCTTCAGGTATTTGCGAAGAACGGCATTGACCTGTTCTGCATTGAGCTTTTGCAGATCCTGGTCCATTTTTTCGGACCATTCAAAGCTGCGGCCCAGATCCAGGTAATTCAACCAGGCGCTGCTGACGACGGTGTCCTGGCTGCGCGACAAGCGACGGTAGTTCAGCAAGGCATTCACGCCTTCCTTGACCTCTTGCTCGCTAAAGCCATCTTTCAGTGTTTGCGCCAGCACTTCGTTGATGGTCTTGCCCAGCTTTTCGCTATTGCTGGGAGCGTGAATGGCATACACCGTCCACGTACCATTAGGCTCATAGCTGGACGCATCCACCTGGCTGCGTACGTTGTAGGACAGGCCATCTTCCACACGCACGCGGTTCCACAGGCGTGAGGTCTCGGACAGACCCAGCAAGTAGTTGGCCAGATAGACAGCCGGGAAGTCGGCATCGCTGTCTTGCAGCTTCAGGCCCAGATCCGCCAGATAGAAAGCGTTGGCCTTGTCCGGGGTGTTGATGTCAAAGACCTTGGGAGCCACGGTTTGCAGCGGATTGTCCGGACGCTGGTAGGCCGGGGCTTTGCGCCAGCCTTTCAAGCCATCAGCCAAAGCCTTGCGAACCTCTTCCTTGTCAAAGTCACCCACGGCGCTAAAGGCGACATCACCCGTACCGTAGAACTTTTGATGGAAGTCTCGCACCTGTTTGATGCTTACCGCCTGGACTCGCTCTATGCCTTCTTCAAAGCTGGGCGTGTAGCGGATATCGTCTTTGGGCCATGGGTTGGTATAGCGTTCAATCGTCTGGCTTGCCAAAGCAGCAGGCTCGGTGCTGGCCGATTTCAGATCGGTGACCACGGCTTGCTGATATTTCTTCAGCTCGTCTTCGGGGAAGTTTGCGTTGCGCAGCACGTCCAGCGCCAGAGCAATGGCTTTCGGCAGGTTCTCGCGGTTGGAGGACAGCGTCAGGTACAAGCGACCATTGGAGCCGCTGGTGCTGAACTGAGTTTGCATGGCGGTGAACTGGTCGGAAATCTGTTCCCGGTTCAGTTTCTTGGTGCCGGTGCTCAGCAGGCTGGCGACAGCCGCAGCGGTAGCGGTCTGGTTCTTGAGCTGATCAGGCGAACCAAACTTGAAGGACAAGCGCGCTTCCACGCGTTCTGCGCGAGTGCCCTTGGGCAGCAGTGCCATTTTCACTTCACCCAGATCCTTGCCCAAGGACAAGGGCTGCAGATCGGTGCGAGCCATGATGTTGGCCGGGCTAGGATCAAAGGCTTCTACTGTCTTGCCACCGTCCTTGCCCGTGTAGTCCTGCACCAGCTTGGCTACATCAACGGTGGTGGCTTCAGGAGCGCGCAGCGGTTTTTCCGTGGGGATGTACAAACCATTGCTGCGGTTGCTGGCGACCAGCCAGGTCTCCAGGGCCTTTTGAACTTGTGGCAGCTTGGCGGCTTCTACCCGGTCGCGCTGCAGGAAGAACAAACGCCAGTCGCCGCTGGCTGCTGCTTCTGACAGCGCGCTGGCCAGGCTGGACGGGTTGGCATAGGTTTGTGTCCAGCCCGTCATCCACTGGCTGCGGATGCGTTCCAGATCCGTATCTTTCAACGGGGACTTGGCCAAGCCTTCCAGCGTGTCATTCATGGCCTTCAAGGCCTTTTGCTGATCCATATCGGGTTTCAGCTCGGCACCAAACAGGGCGTAGCCCGGATCGTGGCTTTCGGAATCAAAGCTGAATACGCTGGTGGCCAGGTTCTTGTTGACCAGATTCTTGTACAGCTGCCCGCTGGGGGTGTCGCCCAAAGCGCTGATACCCAGGCTCAAGTTCATGTATTCCGGGCTGGCGGCGCTGGGCAGGTGATACAGCGACATGATCAGCGGTGCACCACCGTGACGGCGCAAGGTCACCGTGCGCGTGCCGTCCTGGACGGGTTCAACTGTGTATTCGGGGCGCAACGTGCGAGTGGGTTTGGGGATGGAGCCAAAGGCTTTGGCAATATTGTCCAGCGTTTGCTCTGTGTCGAACTGCCCGGTCACAAACAGCACGGCATTATCGGGCTGATAGTAGTCGTGGTAGAACTTGCGCAGCTGTTCAATATCCACGTTTTCCACGTCGGAGCGGGCACCAATCGTGGTTTTGCCGTAGCTATGCCATTGGTAGGCAGCGGCTGTCAGCTTTTGCATCAGAACACGGAAAGGGCTGTTTTCACCGCTTTCCATTTCATTGCGCACCACGGGCATTTCCGCTTCCAGATCCTGCTTGTCGATCAGGGCGTTGACCATCACGTCGGCCTGCCAGTCCAGATACCACTTCAGGGTTTCGGGATCCGCGGCGAAGCTGGCGAAGTAATTGGTGCGGTCGCTGGAGGTGGTGCCGTTGGCTTCCAGGCCGCGCTTGGAGAATTCACCCAGCGCATTGCGCAAGGTAGGCGTACCGCGAAACAGCATGTGTTCCAGCAGGTGAGCCATGCCGGTTTGCCCGTAGTTCTCGTGTCGTGAGCCGACCAGGTACGTCATGTTGACGGTGGTCGTGGGTTTGGAGTCGTCTGGGGCCAGAACAAGGCGCAGGCCATTGTCCAGAGTGTATTGAGTGACGCCTTCGACAGAGGGGCCTTGGGCCAGACCTGCGGGCAGGGCATAGGCTGCCAGCGAACTGGACAGCAACGCAGCCCCTGCAAGATGGCGCAGGCGCAGGGCGGCAATCAGTACAGAGAGTTTCATGAACACATCCTTACGGTTTTAGCGATGAAAAAGCCAGCTCAGCCGACCAGTGTCTTTTGTAGCATGGGGCCGTTTAGCTGGGTAGGCAGCGCTCCCTGCAATTAGCGGGGCTTAACAAAAAAAAGCCCACCAGGGACACTGGTGGGCAAAACAGCAAGAAAACGATGCCACTCTTTTAGTTGGGTTTGTGTTTCAGTCTTTCCAATGCATTCTTGCGCAGGTGAGCAAGGCTCTTGGAGAGAAAGTCGTACAGCGCACTTAACTGCTTGGGGTTGTAGTGTGCCGTGGCCTCCATGATGTGATATGCGGGCAGATCCATCTCAGCGATCAGGCGTTTGCAGCGTTCCGGGTTGGGATACAGGCTGGTCATGCGCCCGTCGCGCGGGTGCGGCTTGCGCAGCAAATACCCGGCACTTTCCAGACGAGTGATCAGAGCTTGCGTACCACTGGGGCTCAGGTCCAACAACTGGGCTAGTTTGCCGGGAGACAGGGGTTTGAGCTCCAGCACAAATTCCAGTGCCTTGTATTCATTCAGGCTCAAACCCGCTGCTTGTGCCAATTGGTGCTTGTTGGCTTCCTGGTAGATATCAAACTGACGCAGCATCATGCGCACAATGTCGTTTTGCATATGCCCTGATAAAACCTCATCCCTTGCTTCCGGCTCGGTCCATTCAGTTGTCAGGGGCTGTTTATTGGGCATATGCACACATCCTTAGCGCGGGGGAGCGCCCAGCAAACCGTTAACCAGACCCGTGACGGGGCTTAGCAGACCGACATGGGGGGCGGCGACCGTGTTGCCGGGAGGCGTTTCGGTCGCGGCTGCGGGTGGGCTAAGCAAACCATTGCCCAGCAGACCGGTGATGGGAGCCAGCAAGCCCTGGCTGTTGGCACTGTCTCCACCAAGACCGCCAGTCACGCTGCTGACCAGGTTGGTGACAGGGGCGAGCAGGCCAGCGTTTGCTTCACTGCCGCCTGTCAGCCCTCCAGTCAGGGAGTCGGCCAGATTAGTGACGGGAGCCAGAAGGCCATTCGCGCCGGTATTGCCACCAGTCAATCCGCCTGTCAGCCCATCGACCAGATTGGTGACGGGGGCTAATAAACCGGCATTGCTATTGAGTGCCGTAGTTTGAGCGCCGAGCAAAGGTTGCAGCTGATTGCCGCCATGCAAGAGAGCATCGGTTGTAGCGGCAAGGCTACCCGTTAAGTTTTCCAACGTGGAGCTGATTGGGTAGGGATTGTTGGGGTCGCTATGGAGCAGGCCTCTTGCGCTACCGACCGTGTCACTGACTCCATGAAGCAAGGTGCCAGCTGCTTGTCCTGCGTTGAGTGGGAGGTTGGCGTTTTCAATGATATTGCCCAGAACATCGATAGCTTCAGCCGAGATTGTAATTGGCTCACCCACTGCATTCAGGACGTACCCTTTATCAATCGCCTCAAGGATTCGATTTCTCGCGATATCTAATTCTTTTATGTTTACAAGCCCATCAAGGGTCGCTCCAACGTACTGCCCACCACGTTTCATCCCGAAGGGAAGGATGTTGTCTGCAGCTTGGCCGGTATTCATCAACGCTGTTTCCATAGGTCCATGAGGGGTAGCCATCGTGTTGGCTATATTTGGGTTTGGACTTCGGCTTGCGACAGAAGTTGGGGGCGGGTTGCCGCCTTTAAAAAGAGAATCGGTGACCGCCGCTACAGTGCCAGTTGCATGCCCGACAACCGAGATTAAAGGGTCTGGGCCATTGGGATCGCCTTGCAATAGGGCTCCCACGCTCTCGACGGTATCACTAAGGCCCGTCAATAATCGGCCACCAGCTTGCCCGGCGTTCAGTGGCAGAGGGGTTTGTTGAATACTGTTTCCTGCTTGGTCCAGGACAGTTTGGGCGGTGTTCACGACAGGTTTGACTGTATCGGTATAAACGTAGCCTAGACTGAGGGCGTCTCTCATGCGTCTGAAATAGTCCAGAGTGCGCGTGGTTTGTCCATCCACAGCCTGTCCAACGAAGCCAGCGGGCTGGTACAGACCCAAGGGAGCGAAGTTATCTACTGCTTGCCCTACATTCCCCAGGCCGGTTTCAAATAGGCCTGGAGGTGGGGTAGTAGTCATCAGGTTCTGATTCAGGTTCAGATTCGTTGGAATCGTTAGAGGAATACCACCCAGCAAATCGGCCTGAGCAGTCATGGAAAACAGACTGGCTGTCAGGCTGAGCAAAACGATCCTGCTGGATGTAAAACGTGTCTTTGTAGTCATGACGTACTCCATCTGAAGATCAGGATTGCTCAGGCATTTCAGAAGTGAATGGGTGAGTTCCTGAGGATAAGGGCTGGGGCGGTGTACGCCCCAGCCTGTTGCTTAGCGAGGACTGCCCAGCAAGCCACCGAGAAGGCCGGTTACCGGGGCCAGCAAGCCGCCGTTGTTGCTGCCTGCAGCGGCTCCACCACCAGCGCTTACGCTGCCAGAGGCGCCCACTTCAACCGAGGCAGTGACACCGCCCAGCAGTCCGCTGACCAAACCAGTTACAGGAGCCAGCAAGCCACCGTTAGCGGCATCGCCACCATTCAGGCCGCCAGTCAGACCACCGACCAGGTTGGTCACAGGAGCCAGCAAACCGCCGTTGGCACCTTCACCACCACCCAGTCCACCGGTCAACCCACCGACCAGATTGGTAACGGGAGCCAGCAAACCGCCGTTGGCACCTTCACCACCGCCCAGACCGCCGGTCAAACCACCGACCAGGTTGGTAACAGGAGCCAGCAAACCGCCGTTGGCACCTTCACCACCGCCCAAACCTCCGGTCAGACCACCGACCAGGTTGGTCACGGGGGCCAGTAGCCCGCCGTTAGCGCCTTCGCCACCACCCAGTCCACCCGTCAAACCACCGAGCAGCCCTGTGACGGGAGCCAGCAAACCGCCATTGGCGCCTTCACCACCACCCAAACCGCCCGTCAGGCCGCCGAGCAAGCCGGTGACAGGGGAGAGCAAGCCGCCTTCGCCATTACCTGTCAGCCCACCGGTCAGGGAGGCGACGGCTTGTGTGGCGCGATTCAGGGTGTTGCCCAGCGGGTTCGTATTGCTATCGGTTTGGTGAACCAGACCACCGACCGAAGTCACTGCCTGGCCCAGGTTGCCGATCGCACCGCCCAGACCCAGAGAGGCTGCGCTATCCAGTTGAGTGCCTACATTGGCCAAGGCACTGCCTACTCCGCCCAGCAAGGCATTGATCGGCTGACCAACTCCCAGGCCATCACTTACTTGTTGAGTGACATGAGTGACCGTGGCACCTACGGGGGCCACCACGGTATCCAGGGTCTCACCGACATTGCCCAGGATGGGGTTCAAGCCAATCGGCAAGATGTTGTCGACGGTTTGACCCACGTTGGCCAAGGAGGGCTCAAGAATGGGGGCGGCATCCGTACCGTTCAGTAAACCACCCAGACCCAGTTGGCCGGTGATGGGGTACAGCAAGCTGCCTTCGCCCAGCAGGGAGTCGGTCAGGGCGGCTACACCGCCAGTTGCGTGCCCCAGTACTGCTGTCAGTGGGTTGGGGTTGCTGGCATCCGCATGCAGCAAGCCACCTGCGCTACCTACCGCATTACCCAACCCGTTCAGAAGACCGCCCACGCCCTGGCCCAGATTCAGAGGCAGACCGCTATTGCCCAACTGTTCGCCCAGGTTGGCAACAACGCCACCTGTTTGACCCAGCAGGCTGTTCACGGGTTGGCCCAGGCCAGTTGCGCCGCCAATCTGTTGAGTCAGGCCTGTGGCTGTGTTGACGACGGGAGAGACGACCTTGTCCAGTGTCTTGCCCAGTTTGCCGCCGGTATCTTGTAGACCAATTGGCAATACGTTATCGACGGCTTCGCCGACATTATTCAGAGTGGTTTCCAGTGCGCCTGGAGTGCGAGTGGGAGGGTTGCCGCCGTTATCACCACCGCCGTTATCACCACCGCCGTTGTCGCCACCGCCGTTGTCGCCACCGCCGTTATCGCCGCCGCCGTTGTCGCCACCGCCGTTGTCGCCACCGCCGTTGTCACCACCGCCGTTGTCACCACCGCCGTTATCGCCGCCGCCGTTGTCGCCACCGCCGTTGTCACCACCGCCGTTGTCGCCGCCGCCGTTGTCACCACCGCCGGTGCCACCACCGTTGTCTCCACCCCCCGTGCCGCCACCGTTATCTCCGCCACCTGTACCGCCTCCGGTACCAGGATCTGGGTTGGTTGGGACAGGGTTGTCGGAACCGCCCGACGAGCCGCCACCTGTGGTGCTGCTGCAGGCGGTCAAAGCCAAAGTGCTGACCATCAAGGTGGCCAGGAGGGTCAGGCGCAGGCCTGGTTTCTTGCTGTCTGTATTTTTATGCATTGCTTGCTCCAATAAATGATCGGGGTACTTGCTTGCTTCCTGAATCTAGTTAAAGCAATTCGCGTGCCAATTTATGGAGGTGTCTGCAAGCCTCGTGTGCTCTGGGTTTGACAAGAAGTAGGAGAAAAAAAGAGGGCTATTTGTTACGGGTTTTGGGGCCTGGGCGGAACGTGTTACGTAACAAAAAAAGAACCGCTGACAAGCAGCGGTTCCTTAGGGGCAGAGCAGGGTGCTCAGGAGGCTCGAGGCACCAGGGCTTTGGCATCCAGCCAGGCTTTGGTGTTCTGCCTGAAGGTGCTCATGCTATCGACCAGAAAGTCGTACATGGCAATCAGCTGAGCCGGGTTCTGGTTCGCTGCTGTGTTGATTGCCTGGTTGATAGCGCGCTCTTTCACAGCCAGGACTTCACGGCATTTGTCCATTACCGGGTGCAAGGCAATTACGCGCTTATCCAGGGGATGACGGCCGCGGGTGATGTAGCCCCGGTGTTCCAGACGGTTGATCAGGGCGCTGACACCACTGGCACTCAAGTCCATCAAGTGAGCCAGTTGGCCCGTTGGCAAAGCATCGAACTCCATGATGTATTCCAAGGCCTTGAAGTCATTCAAGGGGATATTCGCTTCTTCAGCCAAGCTGGCTTTCAGAGCTTCTGCGTAGATGGTGAACTGACGGCCCAGCATCTTGCCCAGATCCATCAACATCTTTTCCGACAACATGCTGTGCTCATCATTGTGTGAAGACCAGTTGGAGCGGGCCCCGGCGCTTTGCGCGCCAGGGTGAAAGCTCACTGGCAAACTGACCGGGTTCATGACTTTATTCATCATTTCCGGCCACCTCCCAGCAGGCCACCGACCAGGCCCGTTACCGGAGCCAGCAGGCCGCCATTGGCTTGTCCGCCACCGGCTGCGTCGCCACCAACCGAAACACTGCCTGTAATGCCACCCAAGAGACCTGTAACTGGAGCCAGCAAGCCACCGTTAGCACCGTCACCGCCGTCCAGTCCGCCCGTCAAGCCGCCGACCAGATTGGTGACCGGAGCCAACAATCCGCCATTGGCGCCTTCACCGCCACCCAGTCCGCCTGTCAAACCACCGACCAGGTTGGTGACGGGAGCGAGCAAGCCGCCGTTAGCACCGTCACCGCCGCCCAGTCCGCCCGTCAAGCCACCGACCAGGTTGGTGACCGGGGCCAGCAATCCGCCATTGGCGCCTTCACCGCCACCCAGTCCGCCTGTCAAACCACCGACCAGGTTGGTGACCGGGGCCAGCAAACCGCCGTTGGCGCCTTCACCGCCACCCAAGCCACCCGTCAAACCACCCAGCAGGCCGGTTACAGGAGCCAGCAAGCCACCGTTAGCTCCTTCGCCACCACCCAGACCACCCAACAATCCGGTCACGGGAGCCAGTAAACCGCCACCTTCTCCGCCTGTGATGCCGCCCAGTCCACCCGTCAGGGAAGCGACGGCCTGGGTGGCGTGATTCAAGGTATCACCCAAGGGATTGGTGTTCGCATCTGTCTTGTGCAACACGCCGCCTACCGAGGCGACGGCTTGACCCAGATGGTTCACCACACCGCCCAGTCTCAGTGGTGCTGCATTGTCCAGTTGGCTGCCCATATTACCCAAAGCGCTACCGACACCACCCAGCAAGGCGTTGATCGGTTGGCCAACACCCAGGCCATCACCCACTTGTTGAGTCACATTGGTGACGGTGGCAACTACAGGCGCCACAGTGTTGTCCAAAGCGCCACCCACATCACCCAGAATCGGGTTCAGGCCCAGCGGCAGAATGTTGTCTACGGTTTGTCCGACATTGCCAAGTGCAGGTTGCAGGACAGGCTCACCGCCATCTGCCAGCAAGATACCGCCTAGGCCTAGTTGTGCTGTCAGTGGATGCAGCAGGCTGCCTTCACCCAGCAAGGAGCCGGTCAGCACTTCTACGCCTTTGGTGGCGTGGTGCAGTGTGTTGCCCAATGGATTGGGGTTCTTGGGATCGTTGACCAGCAAGCCGCCGACCGAACCCACAGCCTGACCCAGATGGGACAGCAGGCCGCCTGCACCCTCACCCAGATTCAGGGGCAGGCCGGTTTTGCCCAGTTGATCGCCCAGATTGGTCACAACACCGCCGACTTGAGTGGTCAGGCCGTTGACGGGTTGTCCCAGGCCGGTCACACCACCGACGGTGCGGGTGGCATCTGTCACGATATTGGTGACGGGTTTCAGGGCACCATCCAGCGTTTTGCCTAGCTGATCGCCTGTTTTGCTCAGGTTCAAGGGCACCACGTTGTCGACGGCCTGGCCCAGATTGCCCAGTGCATTTTGGGTCAGGCCATTGCCTTTGCCACCACCGTTGTTTCCGCCGTTATTGCCGCCGCCATTGTCGCCACCGCCGGTACCGCCGTCGCCGGGGTTGGGCAGGTTGGGGTCAACCACGGGTGGGCGAACCGACACATCCAGACCGTCGCGCACACCGCCGCGCGAGGAGCAGCCGGCCAGAACGGCGGCGCTGATGACCAATGTAGCGACAACGGCACGTTGCAAGTTGCGTTGTACCGAGGCGTTTCTTGCTGAATTCCTTGCTTTCATGTCTGACTCCGATTTGAAGTGTAAGCACGCCCTCCAGGGGCTGTTGATAGACATGAAGCAAGTAACGTGCCAAGTTTTGTTTTTGCTGTTTTGTTTTGTTTTTATTGTTATTAATCAGTGTGTTGTGGTGATTTTCTGTTTTTTTGGATAAGGGTTTCAATAAATTCCAAGGTCGGTTCAAGCTTGTTTGGGGCCGTTTCTGTGGGGTGTTCCGTTCCTGTTACGTAACGTTTTTCGTAACACCTGAGGCCAAAATCTGCCGAGATGGAAAACAAAAAAGGCCATCTTGCGATGGCCTGAAGGAAAAATTGGCAGTAACAGTGCCTGCAGGAAGATTGTTAAAAGCCGTCGTAGAAGAACAGAAAGTTGGTGTTCAAGCGAACTTTGCGTTTGTCGGAGTTGACCGGCAAATCCCCCAGCGGTTTGGCGATGTTGATATCAAACAGATAGTGTTTGTTATTGGACAGCCGCACCCCAATGGCAGCGGAACGCAGGCTGCGGTTGTTGTAGCTGTTGAGCCGGTCCAGGTTGTACCAGGCACGAGCCCAGTCGTAGGCAATATAGGGTTGAATGTTATTGAGCCAGGTGGAGGAGTTCGTAAAGCGTCGGTTGATTTCCAGCGTAGCACCTACGCCCTTGTCGCCGGCGAGCTCGCCTTGCGGATAGCCATAACCATGCCGCCAGGCACCAAAAGAAACCTGCTCAGAGTTCGGCAAGACGTTTGAGCTGTACTGGCCGCTGGCTGAAAAGCTCATGCCAAATTGACCGGGCAAGGCCAGATTCTGCTTGAAGGAGGCTGTCCAGCGGGTGAAGTTCAGGTCCAGATCGGACTCGGCGTCACGCTGCAAATAAGTGTTCAAGGTCTTTCGTGCACCCATGGCATCCAGACCCTTGTACACCCCCAGATTGACCTCGCGAGACTGGCGCTGGGAGGCATCGGTATAGCGCATTTCGGCCTTCAGCGCGCGCACGTCCGTGGTGTTCTCTATCCAGGCATTCTCCAGCGTCTTATGGGTGTAATCGTCCAGGGAACGGCTGGCATAAAAGCCTGCTGTCCCTTTTAGGCTGCGCTGATTGTTCAAAATAAAGGGGTAGCTGATCGCCGCCCCGATGCGCTCGTTGATGACTTTGCGGTTCCAGCCCTGGCTTTCCAGCACTTCATCGCGCGGCTTGGAGCGGTAGTGATAGCCATCAATTTCCAGATTCAAGCCATTGCCAGTCAGGGGAATGGTCAGGTTGCCGCTGACGTACTTCACGTCTTCGGAACTGGTGGGAATGGCGGCAGTCAGCTTCAGCTCTTCGCCTAAAGGTGTCAGGCTATTGGCGCTTAATTGCACCAGCGCCTGTTTGCTGGAGCCCATTTCCGCGACACTGGCATTGGCGCTGAAAGATTTGTGCTGCGCATTGATGACCAGCTCCGAGGCACCATCGGTGCGTACGGGCATGTCCAGCTTGGGATCTATTTTCAGGCCGGGCACGGTGCGCAGCAGATTCATGGTGCGCTCCAGCGTGCGTTGGGTAAGCGGTTTTTCATCCACCATGGCCTGGGCGATGCGTTCGATGCGGGCTTGGCTGCGGCCTGGATCGCCTTCAATGCGAACGCTGCCTACATGGCCTTCCACCACTGTGACCTTGACATGCCCTTGCGAGAAGTCCTGCTGCTGCAAGATGGCAAAAGACAGGGGGTAGCCCTGCTGCTGATACAAGGCGGTGATCTTGTTCACCTCGTTGATCAGCTGGGCAATGCTGAGCGTTTTACCGGCCAGGGGTTCCAGAATAGCGGTGACTTGCTCAAAAGGAATACTGCGACTGCCGCTGACATCAAAGCTGCGTACCACCACTTGCAGTTGTAGCTGTTGCTGCAACTGACTCTGGGCGGCAGCGGGTGGAATGTTTAAAGACGGTGCACGCGTGCTGGGGGCTGGGGCATTAATGGGCGGCAAGGAGTCGACCGGGTTCCCCCGCAAGGGGGCATCCGCCCAACTTTCTGAACAGGTGGTGGCCAGGCCCACAAATAATCCCAGGCTCACAATCAGGCTGGGATTATTTTTTCTAAGGAAGGCCAGTGACAAGTGATGCTTGGGATTCATATTCATTAATCATTATTCGCTGTAAATCGGGCGCTTTTTTCTACTGTGCCGTAGTTTATCTTCGCTGTCACTTTTTGCTGTTTGAAAGCAGGGTATTTCCTCTTAGTGCTTTAAAACACTTTAACTATTACATTTTGAAACGTAAAAAAAATAGCCCTGATTTAGCTCGTTAGCAAACAGTCCTTTATCTCTGTATTCATGCTTACTTGAGGCTGCACGGGTTTTCCCTTGCTGGCAGCAATAAATTGAAAAAAAGCTACTTTCTTTCAAGTAATTAAAGTTGACGTCCCGCTACGTTGAGAGAGCATGATGTATGTATTCTTGTTGCATTCTGAAATGATAAAAACAGTAACATTAACAAGCTTTGACACAATATAGGTAAGTAAAGGTTTCAAATTAGCTGTTTTTTGGCCTTTTTCCATGAGATTTCAGCTGTTGTAAATACACAATCATGCGTTTTTCGTATCTTTGGGCTAGAATTCGTTTGTGTATTTGATGTTTGTTACACGTAAACCCTAGTAAAAACATAGACATACATGGGTTTAGGATGATTTCATCTGAAAAATACAAAAATTGATAACAGTTAGCAGTGGAAGTTGCCAAAGTTGGCAAAGTGTTGTGCCCCAAGGGGCCTCTAATCCTCGCTATTGAGGGTGATTTTTTCTTTTTAAATGGGGACAGTCATGAAGACTCAACTTCAGCAATTCTGGAATGATGAAGACGGTGCAACGGCTATTGAGTACGGCCTGATCGCAGGGCTGATCGCTGTGGCGATTATTGCTGCCTTGACAGCACTGGGTGCTGATCTGCGTGCTATGTTTACTAAGGTTTCTGAGTCTGTGAGGGCCGGGACAAGTGGAGCCAGTAGTGCTGGTGGTTCGGGTGGTTCAGGTGGTGCAGGCTAATTAATAAGAGTAGTTTTGTTTGAGCATCAGCCAATTCAAGTGTGGCTGAGATTTTTAGCTTGAATGGCTGATGCTTATGCCCGTTTTAATTAAGCTTTCTTTTATTTTCATTCTGCTTTTCTTTTCCGTTCAGATTATCTACAACGATCTGAAACTCCGGAAAATTCCTAATGCTTTATTAGTTTTTTATGGTTTGGCGGTTCTGCTGCACAAGGTTCTTGTCAGTGTGTCCTATGGCCTTCCCTGGGGATGGGTGGCGGGCTGGATGGACTCCCTGATTGGTTTTGCTGCCGCCTTGATCGTGTTTTATCCAATCTGGTTATTACGTTTGATGGGTGCGGCCGATGTGAAGCTGATGGCTGTGCTGGGCCTGGCCCTGGGGTGGAAAGAAGCAGGCATGGTGGTGTTGTTTGGCACGGTACTGGCCGGTTTGCATGCCTTGGTACTGGTGCTGATTCCATCCTTGGAACGTAAGTACGGATTTGCTTTGCCGGGAACCCGAGTCAAGGCACGTAGTGTGCCTTTAGGGGCGTGGTTATCCCTTGCAACAATGGGGTGGGTATGGATTCAAAATCAATAAAGCCCCCACGAGAGGGCCAATTAGCAAAGCGGCGTGGCGTAGATAAAAAATACCAATACGGGGCCTACGCGCTGGAATTTGCATTGGTTTTTCCATTGTTGTTTCTCTTCATGTATGGCTTGCTGACATTCGGTCTGATCATGACCGCTCAGCAATCTCTTAATTTTGCGGCCGAATCCGGTGCCCGCGCTGCCTTGCTTGAGCCCGGCGCAGGGGCAGGTGGCCCTATGCTCAGTCCAGATCGCCTGCAAGCACGTGCCAATCGGGCCAAGGAAGTGGCCGCCGATCAGGTTCAGTGGTTAAGCAGTTGGGTGGGGACTGAGCATGTACGCATCACCACGGATCTGCTCAGTGATGAGTTGCGTGTAGGCATTGTGTACGACTACCTGCAAGCCCCGCTGATTCCCCGTTTTGCTCCCGATACCTTGTTTGCGCTGGTGGTTCCCGAACAACTGAAGGGCCATGCGCAGATCAATCTGCTGGTCGCCGGTGAAGTGGGCGCAGCGGGGAGTACGCCATGACGCGCGTAGTCCATTTCCTTCCTGCCGCACAACGCCAGCAAGGCGTTGCCGCCATCGAGTTTGCCTTGATGGTCGGGATTCTGTTGTTGATCTTCAGCGGCATCATCACCTTCAGCTCCTTGTTTCTGGCCAAACAAAAAATGGACCATCTGGTCGGTGACCTTTCTCGCCAAGCGACCATGCAGGTCAAAAACGCCGATGAGCTCGCACCCTTTGTGAATCAGGAACTGGCCAGGAACTATGGCAGGGGCCAAGCCAAGAGCGATGCGTTCTTGCACTGGTTTGGCGACCTGAGTGCGGATGTTCAATCCCAGGCCTGTGCCTCGGAGCCTCAGTACGACTGCGCCCAGCTTTCCCTGAAGCTGGAGATTGAACCCGGAATTCTTTCTACAACCCTGGATCTGCTCAGACCGCAAGAGGATCAGGCAGATCAACTGCGCAGCTTAAGCGCCAAGACACTACTCGTACTCAGGAGACCACATTAATGAGCGGCATTATGAAGGGGGCGGCAGTCCTTTTATTGCTGATCGCAGCCGTATTGGTTGCGTTTGCCTTGTACCTGGGCATGAAGCCTAAACCCGAGGTGGTCCAGCCTGTGCTCAGCACGCAAAGCGTAGAGCCCGCAGCTAACCTGCAGGCGGTGGTCGTGCTCAAACGGGATCTGAAAGCCGGGGAAACCTTGCAGGCTGATGCCCTGGAATTGGCACAGTGGCCTGCGGCTCCTGCGCAATCCTTCAACACGCTGGAAGCCTTGAGCGGCAAAACCCTGCGTTTTGACCTGGGCCAGGGGCAGCCTGTGTTGAGCAGCTTCATCGCCAAAAGTCTGGCCAGCTACCTGGAAGAGGGCGAGCGCGCCGTCAGCATTCCCATTGATGTGATTACCGGTGCCAGCCATCGGGTAGAGCCGGGTGATCTGGTCGATATCTTCATTACCTTCAACAGCGGCAACGAAGTCAAAGACACCCAGGCCCGCTTGTTGATGCCACGCGTACGCGTACTGGCTTATGGTGGTGCCTCGTTGTCCGGGCCAGATCCGGCAGAAGCCAATGCGACCAATCGTGCCGAGACCCAGGCGCGCCACGCCATGCTGGCCGTTCCCCTGGAATCGGTGAATGAACTCTTGCTGGCCAGCCGAAGCGGCAGCCTGCAACTGGTCCTGCGTGCTCCCAAGGACGAGAGCCTGCCGGACGCTTCCTTGTTCCCTGAATTTGCGGGCTTGATTCCCGCGCGTGCTGGTCTGGATGCCGATCAGCGCGATGCCTTGAAACTGCCGGACAACCGCGCCATGGCCGGTTTGGGCTTGCGTGAGTTTGCGATCAGCCAGACCGAAAAAGAACAGGTGCAGGCACGAGCCCTGGCCAGTGGAGAACCGCATGCTGCGCCAGTGCGCCGTACGGAAGTCATCCGCGGGGGCCGTTTAGAGGTCATTCAGTATTAAGCAATACAGAGCTTGTTGTGGGGACGGGTCAGCCTGCCAGTGAGGGCTGACGGGACGCGACGCAAGGCAGCATGGATTAAACACATGAGACAGAAAATCAAAAAAGCAGGTCTGGGTTTGGGGTGCTGGTATGCGCTCTGCTTGTCGGGTTTGGCACCGGTGCCTGTCATGGCGCAAACGGCTCAAACCAGCGCCAGCCAGAAGGTGATACGCCTGGTAGCCAACGATCAGGATATTTTGCGTTTGTCGCAAGTGCCGCAGCGTGTGGCGATCAGCGATGAAAGCGTGGCGGATGTGCAAATTCTGTCCGCATCGGCCGGGCAGCGTGGTGAGGTGCTCCTGATCGGTAAGCGCGCAGGCACGGCGGATTTGCGTGTCTGGATGCCAGGCCGCACGAATCCGGATCGCTGGACGATTGAAGTAACCAGTCAGGTGCAACAGCAACTGGCGCAATCAGGTCGGCCCATGTCGGCGCAGGTCTCCAGCGCCGGGCAACAGGCTTTGATTACCGGCAGCAGCCCGTCTTTGCTGGACCATCAGGATGCCATGGCCGCCGCACGTTCCGGCGCTGGTCCGGATGCGCCGGTGCTGGACCTGTCCGAGGTCAGCACCAGCGGCATGGTACAGGTGGAAGTCAAAGTGGTGGAAGTTTCCCGCGAAGTCATGAAAGACATTGGCCTGAGTGCCAATGCCATTGGCGGCAAGCCCTGGTCGGGCGGGGTGAACTTGTTGCCCAAGGCTTTAACGGGTGGATTGAGCCTGGGGTACAACTCGAGCAACTTCAGTGCGACCTTGAATCTGCTGGAGCAAAATGGCCTGGCCCGTGTGCTGGCTGAGCCGACTTTGGTGGCTATGTCCGGTCACAGCGCCAGCTTTCTGTCCGGTGGCGAAATCCCTATCCCCAGTTCGGGCGGTTTGGGAACAACGACGGTGGAGTACAAACCTTTCGGGATCGGTCTGACGGTAACGCCAACGGTGTTGTCTCCCGAACGTATTGCCCTGAAGGTTGCCCCTGAAGCCAGTGATCTGGATTACTCGAATGTGGTGCAAATGCCCGGTGGTGGCGTGATGCCTTCTTTGCGTACCCGTCGAGCCGATACGACCATCGAGCTGGGTGATGGCCAGAGCTACATCATCAGTGGTCTGGTGTCGCGCCAAACCGCCGCTGCCGTCAAAAAGATCCCCTTTCTGGGTGATTTGCCGATTCTGGGCAGTTTTTTCCGCAACGTGCAGTACAGCCAGAAAGAGCTGGAACTGGTCATTGTTGTCACTCCCCGTCTGATCAAACCTATCCAGAAAGGCGCCACGATTGCCTTGCCGGGTGGTCGTCAGGAAAAACTGGATGACGCTCCCAATGCCTGGGGCTACTTCTTGCTGGGCCGCCATGGTTACGAGCAGATGCCAGGGTTTTCGCGCTAAGCGCGTGGAGTGGTGACGTGCAACGATACCGGGAATACCTCTTGTGTACAGAGCACCCCGAGCTGGCTGTGATGATCAACACGGCAGCCGCCGGGTTGCTGACGGTAAGGGCGATTGAGCCCACGACCGAGAGTTTGCGCCGGGAGCTGGCCAAGCAAGCGGAACCTTTGGTGTTTTTTGACTTTGTTCATGGACAGCATGGGGAAGAGAACGGGCAGGTCGTGACTTTGGTGCGCAGTCTGGCACGACTTGATGCCAGTGTGCAGCGTGTGGCTGTAGGGCGGGCATCCGTGCCTCAAGGCCCCGTCAATGCCTTGCGGGCTGGCGCCAACGAGTTCCTGAATCTGGATACGAACGAGGATCTGCATCATCAGTTGCAGGTGCTGATTGAAAAGCTGGGCCAGACCCAGCACAGCCCTTTGCTGGACAAGCCTTTTCGCAGTGTGCTGTTGATGGGCGCGCGTATTGGTGTCGGTTGCAGTACCGCCGCCAGCAGTCTGGCCTGGCTCTTGCAGCAAGAGATGAACCGCATGGGCAAGGAAGTACGAGGTTTGACCTCGTCCAAGCCCTTGCCGGTGGAATTGGTGCCGCTGTCCGAGCGAGTCGGTTTGCTGGATCTGGGCGCACCCACCGGGGACTGCGCCTTGTACATGGGCCTGGGTTCGGATTTTGACTTCATTCAGGCGGCCTCGCAGCGTCACCGCATGGACGACACCATGCTGCATTCGGCACTGGCGCAACACAGCAGCGGCTTGAATCTGCTGTCTTTGCCTGCCGACGTGAACACCTTGAATCAAATCAGTCTGGAAGATTCGCTGGGTCTGTGCAGTTACTTGCGTGAACGCATGGGCTGCCTGGTGATTGATGCCGGTGGCTTTCCCAACCCGCGCTTTCTGGTGGAGCTGGAATCGCTGGTGGACGAGGTGCTGGTCGTCACTGACCAAAGCATGGGGGCCCTGGTGTCCCTGGCCGAGTTCATGGCCTTGCGTGCGCAGTTTGATGCGCTGGCTAATGTGCGCCTGGTGGTGAATCAGTTTGATCCGGCTTACGGCTTTTCGGGGCAAGCCATTGCCGAGCGCTTTGATCTGGAGCTGGCCGCTGTGCTGCCGGATCGGCGTCTTGGGCATATGCGCAGCGCTGGCCTGGGCAAGATTCTGGTGCAAGTGGATGAGAAGGACCCGTATACCCGTGCCCTGCAAAGTCTGGCATCGGGTTTGACGGGACGCAGGCAGGGGCTGTCGCAAAACAAGGTCAGTACGGTTTTGGGACGGTTGAAATTCAGGTTCGGGGGCTGAACAGGCCCAAGCATGGAAAAGTAAGGCATGAACAATACTTCATTGCTCGGTGGGCGTCCCGACCTGATTCAGGTCCGGGAACAGGCCCATGAACATTTGCTGGCTCGCATCGAAGAGTTGGGAGCCGAGTTTGGCCGCTGGACACGGCAGGCCATACAGGATTTTGTTGGCATCGAATTAGCCAGCTTTGT
This sequence comes from Alcaligenes faecalis, assembly GCF_009497775.1. Taxonomy (NCBI): domain Bacteria; kingdom Pseudomonadati; phylum Pseudomonadota; class Betaproteobacteria; order Burkholderiales; family Alcaligenaceae; genus Alcaligenes; species Alcaligenes faecalis. Next base: position 2,958,531 of record NZ_CP031012.1, on the reverse strand, counting down.
TCGCTTGAAACGGGTGCCCGTCAACGAACAGGAAGTGCGCGAGATCGTGCAGGCACTGACCCGCGAACTGGCGGGCCTGGGGCCTTTGGAAGACCTGCTGGAAGATCCGGCGGTTGAAGATATTCTGATCAACGGCTACGACAAGCTGTTTGTGTCGCGCGGTGGCGTGTTGGGTCAGGAGCCCAGCGGGTTTACGGATGACCAGCACGTGCTGCGTATCGTGCGCCGCATTCTGGCTCCGTTGGGGCGCAGACTGGACGAGTCGGTCCCGATGGTGGATGCCCGCCTGCCGGATGGTGGCCGCCTGAACGTGGTCATTCACCCCCTGGCGGTGGATGGCCCCATGGTCTCCATCCGTAAGTTCCGCAAGGACCCCTTAAAGCCTGAAGACTTGATGCGTTTGGGCGCGTTTGACGAGCCGGTGGACCGACTGCTGCAAGCCGCTGTGAGATCGCGTTGCAACATTCTGATCTCGGGCGGGACCAGCTCGGGCAAGACGTCCTTGCTGAATGCCCTAGCTTTTTACATCCCCAAAACCGAGCGTGTCGTAACAGTAGAAGATACCGCTGAACTGGCCTTGAATCACCCGCACGTGGTGCGTCTGGAAGCGCGTCAGGCCGGGTATGACGGCAGCGGCGAGATCTCGATTCGGGAACTCTTGCGCAACAGCTTGCGTATGCGTCCGGACCGGGTGGTCGTGGGTGAGGTGCGGGGTGCCGAGGTTATTGACATGCTGCAAGCCATGAATACTGGCCACGAAGGCTCCATGGCCACTATCCACGCCAACTCGCCGCGCGAATGTGTGTATCGCGTGGAAATGCTGGCCGGTTTTGCGGGCTTTCAGGGCAGTGAAGACAGCTTGCGCAGACAGATTGCCAGTGCGCTGGACTTCATTATTCAGATTGGTCGTCTGCCCAATGGCAAGCGCCGGGTGCTGTCCATTACTGAAATTACCGGCATGGGCGATGGCGTGATTGCCATGCAGGAACTGTATCGCCACGAATCTTATGTGCTGGACGATGGCACCGAGCAGGATCGCTGGGTCAGCCTGGGCATTCATCCGCATACCCGCAAGCTGATGCAGTACCGCGATCAGTTGGCTAATGAGCAGGTTCAGGCTCAGGACAACACGCCTAAGGAAGGTGGTGGTTTCTGGGATTGGAGACGCTAAATGATGGCTTTGTATATCGCTTTGGCGGCTGTGATTCTGATGCTGGGCGCTGTGCTGCTCTGGGCCAAGGGTGCCCAGCGCCAGCAGGCCCAGCGTTCGGCACAGGTGCTGGAGCAGCAGCTGGCTTTGCGCCCGGCGGTACAGAGCAGCGTACGAGCCCAGCCCAGCACGCAGGATGCGTGGTTGGGGGCGCCCAAAGGGTGGCGGGAATTCATGCTGCGCACCGGCATTCAGCCCTCGCGCCGTTTTTATCTGATTCTTTTGCTGGGCACGCTGGTGCCGCCTGCCTTGTTGCTGGCCTTTGTCGGTCCCGTTGCGGGTGGGGCCATGCTGCTTGCCACCGTGCTGGGGGCTTATACCTTTCTGTGGTTTCGCAGCGATAAGCGTCACCGCAAGATCGTCTCGCAAATCCCGGACTTTCTGGATCTGATGGTGCGCCTGATCACCATTGGCAACAGTATGGGGGCGGCCTTTTTGAATGCGGCTGACAACACGCCGCAACCTCTGGGCCAGGTATTGCAGGACGCAAACTCCCTGCATCGTTCCGGCCAGGATCTGGATGTGGCCTTGCGTGCCGTTTCGCGTCAGCATGGCCTGCACGAGCTGTTTCTGGTGGCGGCGGTGATCAGTGTGGCGATGCGTTTTGGTGGTCGCAGTGATCAGACCATGGAACGTATGGCTGGCTTCATGCGTGACCGGGAAAACGCCCGTAGCGAGCTGGTGGCCTTGTCTGCCGAGGTGCGCCTGTCCGCCTGGATTCTGGCTTTATTACCGATTCTGATCGGTGTCTACATTCTGATTTTCAATAACGAGCTGTTCCTGACCATGTGGAACGACCCGGTGGGGTTTCGCATGCTGCTGTTCGCAGCGGTCTTGCAGTGTGTGGGTTGTTATTGGCTGTATTGGATGGCGCGCAATGTCTAGGAGCAAGACATGATGGCCTTGGAAGCACAAACCGTTCTGGTCTGGGGAGCTGTGGCTTGCGCTCTGGCTGGCCTGATTCTGTTTGCCTTGTGGTTTCACCACCATTGGCAACAGCGTCAGCAAGCCCTGCGTTTGAGCCAGGTGGTGGATGAACGCCTGAAAGGCGCGCCGCATATGACGCAGGCGCCCAGCCAGTCTCGCCAGACGGTGGAACAGATCAAGATGCAGGCGGGTAGTCTGGGAGAGCGCTGGCTGAAAGGGCGCTTTGGCTCCAGCTTGCTGAGCGAGGAAGATCGCCTGCTGATCATGAATGGGGGCTTCAAGCACATTGATGTGGCGCGGCAGTATTTCGTCCTGAGTCGAGTGGGCCTGAGCATTGCCTTGATTGTCTTGTTCAGCTTGCTGCCCATGACGCGCAGGTTGAATGAATATGTGCCGTTTGTGTCCGTGTTTCTTGGCTTTGCCCTGGGCTGGATGCTGCCCAAATGGTGGCTGGCGCGCCGGGTCTCGCAGCGTCGTTTGCGTATCGCGGCCGAGCTGCCCCTGTTTGTGGACTTGCTGCGTTTGCTGCAAGGCGTGGGCCTGTCCATGGACCAGACCTTGCACACTATCGAGCGCGAGTTCCATGACGTGATTCCCGTCATGGGTTCCGAGTTGACGATTGCCGTCGAGCAATACGCTCGTGGCCGTACTCGCGAACAGTCCTTGGAGCGTATTGCCAGCGGCTTTACCAACGAGGACCTGGCCGTGATCTGCCGCCTGATTGTGCAGGTCGATCAGCACGGTGGTGCGATGCAGGAACCCTTGCACCGCTTCGGTGTGCGCTTGCGCGAGCAGCGTCGTCTGGAGCTGAAAGCCAAGGTGGGCAAATTGACCGTAAAGATGACGGGCGTCATGGTGCTGACCTTGCTGCCTGCCTTGTTGATTATTACTGCGGGGTCAGGTTTTCTGGCCTTGTTCCGTGGCTTGAGCCAAGTGGCCGGAGGGTGACTTTGATGAAAACGTCGACATGGATTCGTCCCTTGATGCGCTGGGCTGCGCTGGGTTTGGGCAGCACCTTGCTGGTGGCGTGTTCCACCACGGATTCCGCCTACGAGCTGGTGCGTCAGCAACAGGAACAGGAAGCCTTTTTGCAGAGCAAGGAAATTGAGCATTGGGAAAAGCGCAAACCGACTGACAAGCAGATGGCGGTACGCATGCTGGAAGAGACGCAAAAACAGGGCCGCTACTTTGCGTCCCTGGCCTATGCCGAAGCCATGGAAAAAGAATATGGCGCAGACCCGGAAGTCATGGTGTTGCGGGCTGAAGCACAGCGTCAAACAGGACAGCTGGAGCAGGCAGCGCACACCTTCAAGGCTCTGTTGAATACGCCGGTTGCCGGACGGGCTTATCAGGGTTTGGGTTTGATTGCCGGCTCGCAAGAGCACTTTGATCAGGCCGCCCATTTCCTGAAACAGGCGGCACAGCAAGACCCCACGAACGCGATTGTGCAAAGCGATCTGGCTTATGCCTACTTGCGTTCCGGTCGCCCTCAGGAGGCACGTCTGGCCTTGGGCAAGGCGGCTGAACTGGCCCCGGACAACCCCAAGATCCTGAGCAATATGGCCTTGTATTTGCTGGTCAGCCAGGAAACGCAACGGGCTGGTTTTGTGATGCAGCAAGCAGGTATGGACGCCGCAACCCAGCAAGCCATTGTGCAGATGGCCGAACAAATTGGACAGGATCTGGAGCAATTGCACGCCCGTCAGCAAATGCAGAAACAACAGGAGCTGCGCATGGCAGCGGCTGCAAAGGATGAGCAGGCCAGAGCCCAGGCCGTGGCATTGAGTCCGGCTACTCCGACGGCGATGGGCCAGGTGGTCTTGAACCGATCCACCCAGGCACAAAACCCGGCCGTGGCTCGTCCTGCCGCGGTCGTGGTTTCGTCTACGCAAGCGGGCCTGAATCGTCCCTTGCTGGAAAGCCTGGGGCCTGTGTCCTCGTCAATGAATTGATTGCCGTTTTTTCAAGGATATCGCAATGAACCGATCCCGCATTTTGGCCTGCTGCACCTTGTTGATGGCCAGTAGTGCCTGGGCGCAGACACAAGCTCCACTGACTGGAACCATGGTTTCAGGCACCAGCACGTACCCGGTCAGCACCAGCCCGGCCGCCGCCAGCAATCAGGGTGTGCATACACCGGCGGCTCCGGCTGCGGCCACAACGCCCGCTGAGCGCCAGCCTTACGAGAAGTACCGCTTGAGTGATGAGGAAGTACACCCCTGGCCGGAAGTGGAAGGCTTGCCCGTGCATGTACAGAACGAGCGTCGTCATATTCCACCACGCCTTGAAGTGGGGCCTGATACCCGCAGCCTGCTCAGCATGCAGGCGGACCCGGATCGTGAAGGCAAGGTTTTGCCGGTGCATGGGGCGGCGGCCAATCTGGCCTGGGAGCGCTATCTGGAGAGCTTCAAGCATCCCATTCCTGAATACATGAAAGAGCGCATCAAAACAAACGGTAGTGATTAAAGCCAACAGGGCTGGAGTGGGTCAGGAGAGCGAGATGAAATGGGGAAGAACTCGAACCCAGAGCGAGCAGGCACACAAGCAACAAGGTTCCATTATTGTGCCTGCGGCCGCCGCATTGCTGGTGGGACTGGTGTTGCTGGGTGCGGCGCACCTGGGGCATAACTTCCATGTGAAGCGGGGGCTGCAAAACGCGGCTGACCTGGCGGCATTGGCGGGGGCGCAGGCCTTGGGTTCCGGGGATGCTCTGGGCTGCCAGCAAGGTGAAAGCATGGCCAGGTTCAGCCTGCGTAGCCAGCCCGATTCGCCTGCTGCGGGTTTGACGGGTGATGGTGCCAAAGTCTTTTGCGGTAAATGGAATAGCAGCCAAAGTGATCCGGCCCAGCGTTTTGTGTCCACCTTGCCCGCTGATTCCGTGCGCGTGCATTTGAGCTATCAGCCGCCTTCCTTGTTCCCTTTTTTCACTTCTTCGGTGATTGAAGCGGTTGCTACCGCCAAGAATAGCGAGCCGGTCGCGACCTTCTCCGTGGGCAGTCGCCTTTTGTCCTTGAAGCGCAATGGTCTGGTCTATAACCTGCTGCGCGGCGTGGGCCTGCGTCCGGATCAGTTGACGGTGCTGGACTCGGCAGGTCTGGTCAATGCCAAGATCACACCTGCTGGTTTGTTGAAAGCCTTGGGATTGCCCGCAACCGTCATCGCTGGTGTCGGTACACCCGAGGAGCTGACACGGTTGGAGCAACTGACCCTGGCCGATCTGCTCAGCGCCAGTCTGGCCTTGCTGGATCAGCAAAAAACATTGGGTCTGGATGTTGGTGCATTGCAGGAATACATACGCTTGCTGCTGGGCGTGGGTCCCCTGGATTTGCCCGTCAAGCTGTTGGGTGATGGCGGTATTCTGGCCTTGATCAATGGTGTTGATCCCTTGTCGGCCTTGAATGTGAATCTGGACGTGCTGCAACTGGTCAACACCGGTTTGGTGGTGGCCAATGGCAAGAATCTGATTGATTTGAACCTGACTGCGCTGCCTTCCGGTTTGACCAATATGTTCAATAACGCACTGGATTTGCGTGTGCGGGTTGTGGAGCCGCCCAGCATCGCCATGGGCGGGATAGGCACTAAAGCGAACTCGGCAGGTGTGCGCGTTTATCTGAATCTGGATACTTCCAAGATTCCATTGGCAGGCCCGATTCTGAAAGTGCTGGGAACCGAAGTCAGCTTGCCGGTCATTATCGAGTTGTCCCAAGCCTCTGGCGAACTGGTCAATATCTGCCGTGCCCCGATTGCCGAGAATCAGGCCACGATTGCGGTCAAATCCTCGCTGGTGAACGTGTGTCTGGGCAAGTTCCCGCATTCGGATTTCTTCTCGACCAGCAATAGCTGCAAGGACGAATCTTTCGGGCAGATCCAGCGCCATCGTGTCATCAATGTGCTGGGTATCCTGCCGTTGACGGCCAAGGTGACGTTGCCCCTGATTGATACTAAAAACCCGGTTCATGTGACGCTGACTGCGCCTCCGGGCGAGCCGTCGGAAGCAACGGTTAACGCGACTCAGCTGGACCTGTCTCGCAGTGTGCGCCTGCTCTCTGATGCGGTTCTGTCGGGCATTCTGGGCGATTTGCTGAACACGCCCTGGAGTGGTGCATCCGGCAAGCGTCAGATGGCAGAAAGTCTGGTCGGTGATGGGGCCGGTCGCTCTATCTCTGCCGTTGTGAACGAGATGAACTGGTCCAAGGAGCGTATGGAGCAACTGTCCCGCACCATGAGCCAGAACGGTTTGATTGGCGTGTTGGGCGGGACTCTGGGCCTGGTTGATAACCTGCTGACGACCTTGCTGGGCGCTCCCTTGAGCGATCTGGCTTGCGTGATTGGCGGTATTGGTGGCCAGAAAGCCATGCGTGATTGCCGGACAGGAGCGGTCGAGGTGCTGGTCTTTAAAGACTCCAACCTGGTAGGTGCCGTATTAAGTCTGGTGGTCGCTTTGTTAGACCCTGTATTGCAAGGTTTGAGTGCGCTGCTGGAAGAACTGCTGAAGTTGCTGGGCCTGAGCCTGGTTGAGGCTGATGTGAAACTTCACGATGTGCAGTGCGGTACTGCCTATCTGGTGCAATAGGGCGGGAGGCGAAGACAGCAATGAGCGTCAGCTTTATGGGTAATGAACCTGTTTTATACGTCTGGGAGGGTAGCTCCGATCTGGTGACGCGTGCCGAGCGCGCCATGGAGCCCAGTTCGGTAGCGGTCATGCGCGTAGAGCCTTCCTTGGTGCTGGACGCCGAGCGCCATCCCACGCGCCATGCGGTTGCCCTGGTGTCCGTCAGCGTGATGGCCCAGGGGCGCTTTGAGCAGCACCAGTGGCTGGTTGAGCACGCCATTCCGGTGATCTGGGTAGCCTCGGAGGACCGAGGCTACGACCCGCGTTTTTACCCCTCGGCCTATTCCTATACCTTGCCACTGTCCTTCAGTCAGGCCGAGCTGCGTACTCTGGTGGCCAAGCTGGCCGGGCTGACCGCACAGGTCGAGCGCGAAGGGCAGGGTGGTCCTCAACCATTAGTAGCCGTATCGCCCGTGATGCGGGCCTTGATTGCTGAAGCGGATATGTACGCCGATAGCGGGGCCAGTGTTCTGATTCATGGTGAAACAGGCGTGGGTAAAGAACGTATTGCTCAATTGCTGCACGAGCGTTCTTCACGTGCGCAAGGGCCCTTTGTTCCGGTGAACTGCGGGGCGGTGCCTGAAGGCCTGTTTGAAGCCCATTTCTTCGGTCATGCGAAAGGGGCTTTTACAGGTGCGATCGGTGCTCATAAAGGTTATTTCGAGCAGGCGGATCAAGGCACCTTGTTCCTGGATGAAATCGGGGATTTGCCCCTGCATCAACAGGTCAAATTGCTGCGAGTACTGGAACAGCGTTCCGTGACGCGCCTGGGGTCGACGCAACAGATTCCGGTTGATTTTCGTATGGTGGCCGCTACTAATAAAAACCTCTTGGGGCTGGTGCAACAAGGCCAGTTCCGTGCGGACTTGTATTACCGTTTGGCCGTGGTTGAGCTGCTGATTCCGAATCTGGAGCAGCGAGGCTCCCAGGAAAAAATCGCCATTTTCTGCGCCTTGCTGGAACAGGCTCTGGAGTGCGATGTCGAGGATATCCCTCAATGGGTTCTGGATGCGGTGGGCAGTATGCGCTTTAACGGCAATGTGCGTGAGCTGGCTAATCTGGTGGAGCGCGTTGCTGTCATGAGCAAGCAGTTTGGGGCCTGGGAGTCGGTGCAGTTGCGACAAGTGCTGGAACGTTTCAACGCACCCGTTATGGCCCCGGCTCTGGCTTTGCCAGAAGGGGCGCCCATTCTGGAGCGGCCCGAGCCCGTTATCAGTCTGAGTGCGCAAGAGCAGGAAGAGCGCGCCCGCATCATCACGGTTCTGGATACGCAGAACTGGCGACGTCAGGATACCGCGGCCGTATTAGGGATTTCTCGTAAAGTCTTGTGGGAAAAGATGCGCAAATTCAACATAAAGGCACAAGATGCGACAAGCCGCGTTTAGAATACGGGCTGATTCTGTGTATCAAGCTAAACACAAAAAATTGATTATCAAGGGATGGGTATGGTGAACCTTAGTCAGAAGACGGCGGTGTTGCTGTCCTTGGGAGGACTTCTTTTATTGTCAGCGTGCAGCTCGGTGTCTTTGGTACAGGAGCCAGAGCGGCCCGTGGTGGCACAAACCCAGGAACAGGATGTTGAAGAAGTAGCCCCGGTTGCGGCTCCGGCTCCTGCACCGGCAGCAGCCCCGGCTTATCACAACACCACCGTGGCTCAGCTGCAGCAGCTGATTCAGGCCCGTGCCGTACAAGAACTGCGTACTGCCTATAACGGTCGCTTTGGTGCCAGCCTGCTGTTCTCTGCCGAGAGCATGACTTACTACGTGGCCCTGTTCCAGCAGCGTGAGTTCTGGCGCGTCTTCAAGACCACCGACGAATCTCTGGCCGAGCGTATGTACACCCAGTACCGTCAGGACACGGTGGACTACGCCGCCGCCGATCTGGAACGCATCAAGTTGCAGGCTGAAGTTGCCAAAGCCGAAAAGCAATTGAATGAAAGCGCCGATCAGCTGACTGTGTTGCAGAACGATCTGGCTTTGCAGCGTCAGCAAGAAGCCTTGGCCATTGCCCAGCGTGAAGAGTCCCGCCGCGAAGCCCAGGCCCTGGCTGAGCAGGAACGCGAAGCCCGTGAGCAGTTGCGTGAATTGCAGCGTCAGATCAAGGATCTGGAACAGCAGCGTGCTGGTATGTTGCAGCGCCAACGCGGTCGCTAAAGATCAGAAAGCTTAGAGCCAAAACCCGCATGGTCTGATGACGATGCGGGTTTTTTTATATCTGCTCAGAACGCCCGGAATGGGCTGAATACATCTTGAAAGTGGAACTGGCGGCTTTAGCCTGGAAGATAGACCTCTCCAGGCTTCAGCCCCCGAACCTGGATGCCGCCCAAAGTCGCTTTTCCAGGGATGACCTTGATCTGTTCAGCCGGGCTGCTTGCGTCTGCTCGCCAGCGCACAGAGCGTGTCCCGTCAGTCTCTGTGTTCAAGGCCTCCGAGGGAATCACCAGGCCGTCTTTCATGCGCCACAGCGTTACCGTCAAACGGGTGCTCATCCCCAGGCGCAGCTTGTCTTTCAGTTCGGAGAGGGGTGTGTCAACGGCGACGCGCACGTCGTAACTGACCCCGCGACCGCCAGTGGTATTGCTTTGTATGGCGATGCTGGCAATCTGGCCTTGCAAGGTCTGTCCTGGAAAGCCATCTCCTGTGATGCGTACCGGCATGCCAATTTGCAGCTGCTGTACATCCATCTCCGATACTTGTGTCAGAACCTGGATCTGCTCCAGCCCCACCACGGTGAGTACAGGTGTGCCTTGGCTGATTTGCAAGCCGGTTTGCAGGCTCAAGGGCTTGCTGCCATCCGCGCTCTTTGCTGGAATCACAAATCCGGCAAAGGGGGCTTTCAGGTCTTGCTGTTCAACTTGTCTTAGCAAGTCCTGATAGCGAGCCTGAGCATTGCTCAAGCTCATCTCGGCAATCTTGCGGTCCTCGCCTTGTCCGCGAGCCTGAATCAGGCGTAGTTCTTCTTTTGCTGAAATCAGACTTTGTTCCTGGGTTTGCAGTTGTTGGGTCAGCGTATCTACCTCCATGCGGGCGACGATGCCACGTTCAAACAGCGCACGGGTATCTCGCAAATTCGCCTGTACGTTCGCCAGGCTGGACTGCGCCGCATGCAGTGCTCGTTTGGAGCGGGCAACGTCGGGGCTGCTATCCCAGTTTTGCAATTGCTCCAGTTCTCGTTGGGCCTTCAGAAGTTCTGATTGCGCTTGTCGCAGCTGGATTTCGATCTGGCCCGGATCAAGGCGCAGCAGGGTTTGGCCCGCGGCCACATTCTGGCCTTCCTGCGCCAGCACTTCGCGGATCAGACCATTGAAAGGGGCGGCCAGCGTGGCTTGCTGAACAGGCTCTATGGTGCCCACCAGGCCCAGGGTGTTTTCCAGAGTCTGTGGCTGAATAAGCAGCCAGGTGCCGCTTGATAGAGGGGGAGGGGCCGGCTGCGTGCGCAGTCCCAGCCAGGTCCCGCCTATCAAGAGCAGGACGATCAGCAAAGCCAGATAGATTTTGCTATGACGTCGTTCGGGTTTGGGATGCATGCGTTTAGTCATCGTTCAAGGAAATGTCCCAGCTTTGCAGGGTGGTGCCCAGGGTTTGATCCAGCTCGGCCTGCGCATTCAGATAGCTGATCAAAGCGTTCAGGCGGGAGTTTTCGGCATTGCGCAGATCATTCTCAAAGCTCAAGACCTGGAAGTTGCTGGAGCGGCCCACGGCCAGTTTTTCGCGCTCAATATCCAGCTTGCGGCGTGACAGTTCCAGGCTGCGCTGGGCAATTTCATATTGCCGCCAGCGGGTGGCAATATTGCGCGTGGCATTGGTCACATCGCGCGTCAGTTGCTGGCGGGCTTCGGCCAACTGAATGTCTTGCTTGTTGACGCTGACCTCGGCCTGGACCTGTGCCTGACGACGGCTGGGATCACCAATTGGAATCTCCACCTGCAAGCCGATGTAGTTGTTCCAGCTACGAGCCGAATGTCCAAAAGAGCCGCGATCACGAGCCTGGCTGGCACCGGCAATCAGCGACACATCCCAGAGTTGATCGTTGTTGGCTACGTCCCGGTTGATGGCGATTTGTTCGCGAGCAATCAGTTGGCTCAGGTAGGAGGGCTGGGAGGAAAGCGCTTCCTGCAGGGCCTGTTCGGTTTGAATGTCTATGCGTTCCGCGTGCAGCGCATCGGCCGCGACAATAGGGGTGTGCAGATCCAGGGCCAGCAGTTGCAGCAAGGCCAGGCGGGTCATATCCAGTTGATGGCGGGTTTCTTCGTAGGACAGCTCTTGCGAGGCGACACCGGCCTCGGCCTGGACGATTTCAAACTCGGCCATGCGGCCTGCAGCGATCAGTGCCCGGTTGACCTCAATGAGCCGATGCGCTCGATCCAGTGAATCCTGCATGATCTTCACTTGCTCCTGCGCCTGCAACAGAGCGCGGTAGGAGGCAATGATCTGGGTGATGGTGCCTGAAACCGTGGACTTCAGATTCAGACGGTTGATCTGCTCGGCCAACTGAGCCTGGCGCACAGGGGCGGTGGCAATGTCTTTGCCTGCCCCCCGCAACAAGGGTTGGATCACGGCAATATTGGCACCGTCATTCTGCGCCCAGCCAGCATGCTTGGCCTGGTTGTGGTGATAGGCCCAACCCAGACTGACACGCGTGCCATACGGGGTCAGCAAGCTTGCGGTGGGTGTCAGACTGGCGTCTTGCAGGCGGTCGCTCTGGTTGCGGCTGGAGCGATACGTACTGTTCAGCATCAGCTTGGGAGTGAAGCGGTCTTCCGCGACGTAGAGACTGAATTTTTGGGCAACACGATCCAGGTAGGCGCTGCGAATCGCCCGGTTATTGCGTAGCCCAAGATAAATGGCATCACTGAGCGTCAGCTCTATGGTTTGAGCCTGAAGCGACACGGTATCCACGGTCGGCGATGGTTCTCCTGGGCGGGTCGCGTGGGAGGGCTGCAAGGAGGGGGCCGCCTGGGCTGGAAAATGGCCTGACAGGAGGCCCATGATGAGAGCAAGCAGGTAACGCTTAATCATGGCGCAAGGCCCTGACGGGCTCCAACCGTGCTGCCGACAAGGCAGGATACAGTCCAAAAAACAGCCCGGTGGCCAGTGCACTGCCTATCCCTAGTGGCAGGGCAAGCCAGGACAGGGAAAAAGCGGCCCAATTGGAAAAGAGCACAAACAAGTAGGCAGCACCTATACCCAGCAACGCACCGAATACAGCCCCTGCAATAGACAAGAAGACAGCCTCCAGCAAAAACAGGCGGCCTATATCCTTAGCGCGTGCTCCCAAGGCCATACGCACACCGATCTCTTGTCTGCGTTCACTGACGCTCATCACCATCACATTCATCACGCCTATGCCACCGGCCAGCAGGGAGATCACGCTCAGGCTGATCAGCAGCCAGGAGAACAGCTGGGACTGCTGGGCTTTGCTGGCAACCAGCAGCTGTGGGCTTTGTACCTGAATATCAAAGCCTGGTATTTGTTGTGATAACCAGCTCTGTAGTTCTGAAGCGGCCTGGGGCGGTGGTTCGTCCGAGTAGCTACGCGCAATGACACTGCTGATGTGCAGGTTAGGGCTGAGGCGCTTTACACCGCCTAAAGGCAACAGGACGACATGGTCTACAGAGACGGGAATCAGCGGATTCCAGCCTTGTTCCTGCAAAATCCCCACGACTTCAAAGAGATAATTACCTAGCTGAATGGAGCTGCCCACCTCTACGGTGGCACCCAACTGGTTTAGCTCGGCCGCCCGTTTGGCGCCCAATACGGCGAAGGTACTTTGATGGTCAAAGTCGCTCAGCAATCGGCCTTGTGCCACCTGGAGATTCAAAGCCTGATTCAAAGTGGTGTCGCTGGCCAGAATCACTGTTCCGTCTATCTTCTTGTGCCACTGGATTTCTGCACTGTTCAGGATCAGGGGGGTGACGCTACGCAGACTGGGTACGGCCTGTGGCAAGGTGCTGCTATTGAGTTGCAGTGGTGTGTCAGGCGGGTTTGGTGCATGTCTGGAAGGTTGTACGGTGGCAATCAGCAGATCGCTGCCCATATTGCGGAACACTTGCATGGCTTCTTGCTGGGCATTGTGCCCAATAGTCGATAGGGCAACGACGGCGGCACAGCCAATCGCAATACCCAGTAGCGCCAGAATGGAACGTCGCCCCAACAGGCGCAGATTGCTCCAGGACTCCTGCAGCATTTGTGCTGCGGACAGCCCGTAGGCCGAGTGATCGGGCAGGGGGGCAGATTTTGCATGAAGCAGGCTGGGTTCAGTCCTCATACACCCGACCGTCTCGCATATGCAGGCAACGAGCCATACGGCTGGCGATCGTGTTGTCATGGGTGACCACAATCAGCGTGGTGTGATGCTCTTTATTCAGGGCCAGCAGCAGCGCCATGATGTCCTCGGCTGTTTGCGAGTCCAGATTGCCGGTAGGTTCATCGGCCAGTAACAGGGCGGGCTTGCCGATCAGGGCACGGGCAATGGCAACCCGTTGACGTTGTCCGCCCGACAGGTCGGCAGGCAGATGGTGACTGCGCTGCTCCAAACCAACTTGCTTGAGCTGGATCTGGGCGGCTTCGCGAGCAGTTTGGCGGGGCAGCCCACGGTACAACAGGGGCAAGGCCACATTGTCCAGAGCATCCAGGCGGGGCAAGAGATTGAAGCTTTGGAACACGAAACCAATGCTCTGATTGCGCATCATGGCTCGCTGATCCGAAGAGGCTCCCGTTTGGTCCAGGCCATTCAGAAATACGCGGCCCTGAGTGGGCTCGTCCAGCAAACCAATCAAATTAAGCAGGGTGCTTTTTCCTGAACCGGAGGCACCGACAAGGGCACAGCTCTGGCCAGCCGGAATGGACAGGCTGACATCGTGCAGGACGGCTTGGGTAGAGGCACCGGTTGAATAATGGTGCGTAATGTGTTGCAGCTGAATCATGAAGAAACTTGTCTCGATACTGCGATGTTATGAACGTTTTTTTAATCCTGTTTTTTTAAAAAATTAATAGGTGCCTTATGGTTATTTTTATTTGGCACCGTATTTAAATAATCAGCGCTGCTGATTTTTCAATACTACTGCATGGTGAATTCAACCGACCAATTTCCAGTAATTGGATCGGTAGAGGTAATTGTCGCGGTGCAAATTGCGCCACCCGAGCCTTCAGTCTCTTTGCCCCATTCGGGTCCGGTCATGCCCCCAAAGATAGGCTCGGAAATATAGCCTGAGGTGAAAAAGCATTCCTTGCCTCCGGTGGCCGGTGGTGTGGTGGCCTGATACTTCAAAACCAGAAGGTAAAAGGGCCCTGCAGGCTTGGGATTTACTTGAAAGGAATTGGTGCCAGAGGAGGAAATTGATGTTGCTGGCTTGGGATTGGCAGCCGCATAGGTATCTATTTCTTCCAGACTTTGCACGGTGTTGTAGACCGTGCCAGTGCTCAGGTTTTTAATGGTGACAGTAGCAGTGGGGGCGGCTTGTACTGCACTCGGGATTATGACTGCTGTATTTAGAGAAAAGGCTAAAAAATAATTATAAATTTTCATTTTAACTATCTCCATTTTAAGTTTTTTTTTATTTTTAATATTTTTTGCGTTTTAGTTTTTTTTGATTATTTTTTTATGATTAGTTGTTGGTGGATTTAATTTTTCAAAAAATTTACTTCATTGTTGCTTCAATAGATACTGCACGGGTTATTGGGTCGTAAGATGTGATGTTAACTGTACAAATAGCCCCCCTTCGCTATGTAAAATATTAACTACTGGAGTAGGTATCAAACCATTGTTATTGTTGGGATAGTCGTAAATGGCATGAAATCCACATTTTTTTAAACTGGGAAAAGCTTCTGTATAAGGTAGATATACGGAAAAAATAGGAACGTAGTAGCCTAAAGAGATAGTATATTCATCGGATTCAGATGGTGGGATTGTTTTTTTGGGGTTGGGGATGCTTTTGTCTTAGCAATGTTGTAGGTATAAGTGTCAATCTCTAAGTTAATAGGTTTGGTTCCCTGGTTTTTAATTGTGATAGTTATTGGTGGTGTGGATTCCGCAAAAGTTACTAAAGGGGTTATTGATAAAATGGCTGCAAAAATAAATTTGTTTTCCCATGTTTTCAATTGAATAACTCCTTACGGTTATATATATAAATTGGATTTTTATAAATAGCCAAAAATTAACTTATGATGACGTTGCTACCTTATTGCATCGTCACTTCAATGGCCCATGCATGAGTTATGGGATTGTAGGAAGTCACCGTTGCTGTGCACGTTGCTCCACCTTCTGAACCCAAGACACTCACAGTCGGAGCTGGGTGAGGTGCAAGTGGGTTAAGAGGGTATTGATGGACTGCTCGAAAACCACATTTTTTATCTGGCGAGGATGGGTATGGACCTTTCCCTTGGTAAGGAAGAAACACTATTAACCTCTCTAGTTCATAGCTGAACGCGATGGTGTAAGTGTCTGAGCTCGCAGGTGCAATGAAGGTTTGCGGCGTAGGTACACCATAGTCTATGGCGATGTTATCGCCGGAGTTGATCCGCTTTAATTCAATAGGCACTGATCCCAGGTTCTTAACGGTGACGGTAAGAGGTGCGGTGGGATAGGCAAGGGCAAGAGTAGGGCCCAGCAATGCAGCTCCTACGACCCACTTAAAAGCTAGTTTTTTAAGTTTCATTTTGACGTTCTCCGTAAAAATAAAGGGTGCTTGGTGCTTGGTGCTTGGTGCTTGGTGCTGATAAAGGATTTTTATAATTTATTGCTTTTTTTGAAGTCTACATTTTTTTATTTTGTTTGGTAGGCTTTGTGTTTTTTTTGTTTGCCGCCTTAATTTTTAATCTCTATCTTTTGTTTTTCTAAATTTTTTCCTATGTTAAATTGGTTTTATATTTATAATTTTTTGCGGCTAACTTTTTTGTTTATGGTTTTTTGTTATTTGTAAATAACAAAAATTTATATAATAAAGTTTTCTTTATTGGCGGTTTTTTTAGGCTTTCTGTTAGCCATTTTCTGCTGGGTTAACCCCATTCTTATTGATTTTGATCCCATGGCTCCAAACAAAAAAAGACCCGAAACTCGGGTCTTTTAATTTCCTGCTGGATAGAAGTCTAAAGCTAGCGGGACAAGTACCGCATCGCCTCTTCCAGCCCTGCGCTGGTAACGGGGTACATATGGTCGGACATCAGGTTCTGAATGATGGCGATGGACTGGCGGTAGGGCCAGTAAGCCTGCGGCTCGGGGTTGAGCCAGGCAACGCGGGGCCAGTGGTCGTTCAGCCTTTGCAGCCAGGCTGCGCCGGTTTCCTTGTTGTAGTGCTCAACAGAACCGCCTGGAGCCATGATCTCGTAAGGACTCATGGTGGCGTCACCCACAATAATGATGCGCCAGTCCTCGTTGTACTTGCGCAGCAAGTCCCATGTTTCCAGCCTTTCGCTTTGGCGGCGTGAGTTGTTCCGCCATACCGATTCATACACGCAGTTATGGAAGTAGTAGGCCTCCAGGTGTTTGAATTCGGAACGCGCGGCCGAGAACAGGGCTTCCACCTGAGCGATGTGATCATCCATGCTGCCGCCTATATCCAGCAGCATCAGCACATTAACGCGGTTTTGTCGCTCGGCCTGCATTTGCAGATCCAGCATGCCGGCGTTGCGAGCTGTCTCGCGTATGGTGCTGTCCAGATCCAGCTCGGTGGGGGCGCCCTGGCGGGCAAAGCGGCGCAGGCGTCGCAACGCCATTTTGAAGTTGCGTGTGCCCAGCTCTTGCTGGTCGTCGTAATCCACGAACTCGCGCTTTTCCCAGACCTTGATGGCCGTACGGTTCCCCGCAGAAGGGCCGCCGATACGGATACCTTCGGGGTGATAGCCGCCGTGTCCAAAAGGTGAAGAGCCGCCCGTGCCAATCCATTTGTTGCCACCTGCATGTCGCCCTTGCTGCTCTTTCAGGCGTTCCTTGAACATCTCCAGCAGTTTTTCAAGGCCATGCTTTTCCAGCGCGGCTTTTTGTTCCGGGGTCAGGTTGCGCGTCAAGGTTTTACGCAGCCAGTCCTCGGGCAGGGTTTTATCTTTGGCCAGCGCTTCCAGCTGCGGTTGATAGAACTCGCCAAAGGCCAGATCAAAGCGGTCGTACAGCGTTTCGTCCTTGATCAGCACCAGTCTGGACAGATGATAGAAGTCGTCCAGCGTGGGCGGCATGATGCCTTTGCACAGGGCGTCCAGCAGCGTCAGGTGTTCCTGAATGGAAACCGGCAGGCCGCGTTCGCGCAGGTGGTAGAAGAAATCAAGCAACATGGCCGTACTGCCTTAGTTTGTCCAGCAAGTGGGCGCGGGTATCGGGCCACTCGCCTGCCATCAGGCTGTAGAACATGGTGTCGCGTATCGTGCCGTCGCGGCGCATGGCGTGGTGGCGAATCCGCCCATCAAAACGCGCCCCCAGGCGGGTGATCGCTTGTTGGGATTTGAAGTTCAGATGGTCCGTGCGCCAGCCTACGACTCCGGCTCCCAGGGTCTCGAATGCATGTTGCAGCAAGAGCAGCTTGGCCGCGGTATTGATGTGACTGCGCTGGGCGCTGCGAGCGTACCAGGTGTAGCCGATTTCCAGGCGGGCCACTGGCGCAATAATGTCGTGATAGCGCGTGGTGCCGACAGCTCGGTCGGTTGTCAGGTCACGCACCAGAAAGGGCAGCATATGGCCTTGATCCAGACCGTCTAGCGCCTTTTGCACATAGTCTTGGGCCTGGCCTGGAGCGGGGACGCTGGTCACACGCACATTCCAAAGCTCGCCATCGGTCGCAGCCGCTTCCAGCAATTCCACATGCGCCAGTTGTAAAGGCTCCAGACGCACTCCCCATCCTTCCAGCGTCAGGGGAGCGATGGCTTGGGAAAAAGCGCTTGTTTGCATATCAGCTCCGGCGCTGGCTGCGTTGGCTCATGGCGGCCAGGCGCTGCATCAAGGACAAGTCCTGTTCGTTCTTCAGCAAGGCTCCGGCCATGGGAGGCAGGCCTTCATCCAGCTCGTGCAGGGCATCGGCAGGAATGTCGTTGGCCAGCAGCAGACGCAGCCAATCCAGAAATTCCGAGGTGGAGGGTTTCTTCTTCAGGCCAGGGACATCACGCAGGGCAAAGAAGGTGTCCAGGGCGCTGGACAGAATATCGCTGCGCAGATTGGGGTAGTGCACGGCCACAATCTGTTCCATGGTCTCGCGTTCGGGGAAGCGAATGTAGTGGAAGAAACAGCGGCGCAGGAAGGCGTCGGGCAGATCTTTTTCGTTATTGGACGTAATGATGATCAAGGGGCGATGACGCGCGGTAACGGTCTGGCGAGTCTCGTAAACATGAAACTCCATGCGGTCCAGTTCCTGCAGCAAGTCATTGGGGAACTCGATATCGGCCTTGTCGATTTCGTCGATCAGCACCACGGTGGGTTCGTCGGACTCGAAGGCTTGCCACAGGGTGCCTTGAACAATGTAGTTGCCAATATCGCGGACTTTTTCATCGCCCAATTGGGAATCACGCAGACGCGAGACAGCGTCATATTCATACAGTCCCTGATGCGCTTTAGTGGTGGACTTGATGTGCCATTGCAGCAGGGGGCGTCCCAGTGCGCGGGCCACTTCTACCGCCAGCAAGGTTTTTCCGGTACCGGGCTCACCTTTGATCAGCAAAGGGCGTTGCAGTGTCAGGGCGGCGTTGACAGCCAGCTTCAAATCATCAGTGGCAACGTATTGATCGGTGCCTTCAAAACGGGTCGCAGTAGTCATAAGTCGGCTCAAACTTGTACTTAAAATGTTGATCTGTCAAGAATAGAAACTCGGGTATAAATACTAGTATCAGTCATCCTTGGCAATTATCATACAATCGACTCAGTACTCGTCGGTCAGCATCACAGAGCCAGGTGTCGCGTTGATTCACCTTTTGCTGCAATAGACGCAGAGCCTGACCCGGACCGTTTTCAACTCCACGACAAAGCGAATAGCGATGATGAAGTTGCAAATGAAGCGGTATGTCTCTTTCTTTCTTCTGGCCTCAAGCTCCTGTCTGCTGTCAGCAGCTCAGGCGCAGGATTCCGAGCCGATCAAGGCCAATCCCGAGGCAGCGCGCGACAAGATCTCCATGTGTATAGGCTGTCATGGCTTGCCTGGTTACAAGGCAAGCTTTCCCGAGGTCTATCACGTCCCCATGATTGCCGGGCAGGGGGCTGCTTATATAGAAGCAGCGCTCAAGGAGTATGCCAGCGGTGCTCGAACCTTCCCCACCATGCAAGCCATTGCGCTGAGCTTGTCCGAACAGGACATGGCGGATATTGCCGCGTATTACGCGGGCAACAAACCTTAAGGACGGGGAGGCACGTATGAGAAAAACAGTCTTGCTGGTGGCAATGGGGCTGATGAGCGTAGTGGGTGGTCAGGCAATGGCTGCTGAAGATCTGGCCAAGGCAGGCGGGGAAGCCTGGAAGAATCTGAACTGCGCATCCTGTCATGGTGACGATGCGAAAACGCCCTTGAACCCGGAATATCCCATTCTGGCAGGCCAGCATGCGGATTATTTGCGGCAGGCCCTGATGGCCTATCAGCGTGGTCAGGCCGGGGCACCGGCAACGTCCAATATTCGCAAGAATGCGGTGATGGGGGCGATGGCCAACACCATGAGCCAGGCGGATATTGACAGTATTTCTGTCTGGCTGTCGCGTCAGCCCGGCCCCTTGAGCAATAGAAAGTAAAGCAGCCTGTGGCTTTAGTCGCGTGTGCTGTGGCGCAAGATCAATTCGATATAGCGCTCGTTGTTCAGCGGTGTGCCCAGACGTTGTGCCTCCCAGATCACCTCGCCCAGCGCTTCCATGATGATATGCGCTGCGGCGTGCTGGTCGTGCTTGGCCAGCAAGCGCTGATACGCGCCCTTGATGCCCGGAGGCTGGTCAATGGATAGCTGCTCATTGATGGCCAGATGCATGGACAGGTGCAGGAAGGGGTTGCTGCGCCCTTGTTCCACGGAATAGTCCTGGTTGACGGCGTCGGCGTTGCGCAAGTCGTCGTGGTATTCAGGGTGCTGTTGCACCAGATCCACCGCCATGGTTTCCAAAGCGGTCAGCAGATGACCACTTTGGTGCTTGTCCCAAGCTTCAATGAAAAATTGGCGAACCTGCTCGCGAGAGGGGTTGAACATGGTGGAATCGAGAAAAAAATAGTCGGAAAATACGAATCTTCGGCGCGCGTTTGACGTGAAACGGTGGGGGCGCAAGGCCGGCACAAGCTGCAATCGGGGCCGTGTAGAATGGATAAGTTGTCAAGAATGCAAGCATTTTTGGCAAGCTTTGAGTTTACAGGTGCCTGAATACGCGCGAATTAAGTTAAACTCTTATATAAGACTTCGGAAACGCAAAAGCGTTCCGTGTTTAGCTATCCCTAATATTGGAGCACAACTGGAGCATCCATGTCCTATCAGCATATCAAGATCCCCGCGTCGGGGCAGAAAATTACAGTTAACGCGGATTTTTCCCTGAATGTTCCCGATCAACCCATTATTCCTTACATCGAGGGTGATGGTACGGGCGTGGATATTTCGCCAGTCATGATCAAGGTGGTCGACGCTGCGGTTGCCAAAGCTTACGCTGGCAAGCGCAAGATCGAATGGATGGAAGTGTTCGCCGGTGAAAAATCCACCAAGGTGTACGGTTCCGACGTGTGGCTGCCAGAAGAAACCCTGGATGCCGTTAAAGACTACGTCGTATCCATCAAAGGCCCTCTGACGACTCCCGTTGGCGGCGGCATCCGTTCCCTGAACGTGGCCCTGCGTCAGCAACTGGACCTGTACGTCTGCCTGCGCCCAGTGCGCTACTTCAAGGGTGTTCCTTCGCCTGTGCGTGAGCCAGAAAAGACCGAAATGGTTATTTTCCGCGAGAACTCCGAAGACATTTACGCCGGTATCGAATTTGCTGCTGAGTCCGAAAGCGCCAAGAAGCTGATCGACTTCCTGCAAAACACCCTGGGCGTGAACAAGATCCGCTTCCCCAATACCTCCGGTATCGGTGTCAAGCCTGTGTCCCGCGAAGGTACCGAGCGCCTGGTGCGCAAGGCCATCCAGTACGCCATCGACAACGATCGCTCTTCCGTGACCATCGTTCACAAGGGCAACATCATGAAGTTCACCGAAGGTGGCTTCCGTGATTGGGCTTACGAACTGGCTCAAAAAGAATTCGGCGCTGAATTGATCGACGGCGGCCCATGGTGCAAATTCAAGAATCCCAAGACCGGTCGCGAGATCATCGTCAAGGATTCGATTGCTGACGCCTTCTTGCAACAGATCCTGCTGCGTCCTGCCGAGTACGACGTTATCGCCACACTGAACCTGAACGGCGACTACATCTCCGACGCTCTGGCTGCTCAAGTGGGTGGTATTGGTATCGCTCCCGGCGCCAACCTGTCCGACTCCGTAGCCATGTTCGAAGCTACCCACGGTACGGCTCCCAAGTACGCTGGCAAAGACTACGTGAACCCAGGTTCGCTGATTCTGTCCGCCGAAATGATGCTGCGTCATATGGGCTGGACTGAAGCTGCTGATCTGATCATCTCCAGCATGGAAAAATCCATCACCTCGCGTAAAGTGACATATGACTTTGCCCGTCTGATGGAAGGCGCTACTCAAGTGTCCTGCTCCGGTTTTGGCGATGTCATGATCGAAAACATGTAATGAAAACAGGCTGTTAAAGTCAGTTCTCTACATGAGAAACCGCCGACCTTCGGGTCGGCGGTTTTTTTTCGTCTCATGCTTTGGCAGGCCGTTCCACTCCTGTCTTTCTCTTCTGAGGTTATGCTCAAATTATTTTTGATCGTTAGTTTTATGCAATTAAAAATAAAGATAGGACGTAATTTTTACTAGGTGAAAACCCGAATAAACCCAATAAAACAAGCTGTTTTGACGGTTTCTATAATTATTGATATTGCGATTAACTGACGATAGCTATAAATTTGCCATATCAAATAATTCTAAGGAGCAGTTATGGCTATCACAGGAGCTACATTGGTTGCCGAGCGCGAGCGGGTCACCGTTACCCAGGCACCATCCCGTCAGGAGACTGAGGAGATTCTGGGGCGTATCCACGAAATCGGCCCGCTGTTACGCGAGCTGGCCCCACAGGCTGACCGTAATCGCATGTTGTCGGATGAGGCCGTTCAGGCTTTGGAGTCCACCGGTGCCTGGCGCATTTCGGCCTTGAAGCGCTACGGTGGTTACGAGGGTGGGGCGGACATGCTCTTGCAGTGCGCCAGCGCCGTGGGCTATTACGATCCGGCGGCTGCCTGGTGTGTGGTGATCTCGAATGGTTCGGTCATGCTGGCCAACCGCTTTAGCGATGCCATGCTGGATGAGGTGTTTGCAGATGGCCCTATCCGTGCCGCGTCCATTTTTGCCCAGCCGCAAGGCACGGCAACGCCGGATGGCGATGGCTGGCGCATTACGGGCAAGTGGCCTTTTGCTTCGAACAGCAATCACTCGGACTGGGCGCTGGGGATTCTGTTCATCAAGGAAAGCGAGCTGGTCGAGCCTACCGTGGGCTTTGTGCTGATGCGTCGTGATGAGTTTGAAATTCAGGACACCTGGTACACCATCGGTATGCGCGGTTCGGGCTCCAACACCATGGTGGCTGAAAACCTGTGGGTGCCCAAAGAGCGCCTGATCACGTTTCAGCAATTGATGGGGGATGTGCAGGAGCAAGACCCCTCGGCCACATTTGGTCGTCGTTTGACGCCGCACCTGACCATGTCGACCTGCATTCAAGCGCCATCGTTGGGAGCGGCTCAAGCCGCCGTAGATTTCACCAGTGGTGTCAGTGGCAAGCGCGGCATTACCTATACCCATTACAAGAAACAGTCGGACTCGGGGGCGTTTGTGCAGAACCTGGGCACAGCCAGTATCCAGATTGATGGTGCCCGCTTATTGCTGGAACGCGCTGCGACTCAAATTGATGCTGCTGCCTCCGGCACAGTACCCATGCCTTTGGAACTGCGCGCCCGCCATCGCGCCGGGATCGGCCATGCCGGACACGAGCTGGTGGATGCGGTGAATAATCTGTGCTGGTTGCATGGCACGGCCTCCTTTGCGGAAAACAGTCTGCTGGGCCGCATGTGGCGGGACATTAATACAGGTACTCGCCATGCCTCGATTACCGCGCCTATGGGGTACGAGCTGCACGGCAACGGCATGACCGGTACGCCTTATATTTCCAACAAGCTCTAAGCCATGACGGCGACATTGCTGATCAATGCTCCCTCGCGCCGTTGTCGTGCCGATGGCGTAGAGGTGCAGGCCTGGTATGGCCTGCGTTACGCCCAAGGCACGCGCCGTTTTGAGGCGGCGCAGGCGGCGACGGGGCGAGTGGCAGCGACATCTCTGGATCAGGTGCCTTTATTTCCGCAGCGCCCCAGCCGTCTTGCTGCGGTCATGGGCGCAGGCAGTGCCAATCCACAATCTGAAGACGCTTATTTTCTGAATGTGTGGGCACCCGCCCAAGCGCAAGGTCTGCCCGTGCTGTTCTTTATCCACGGCGGTGCCTGGATGAGTGGCGGTGCTTCTTTGGATTGGTACGATGGCACCCGCCTGGCAGCGCAGGGCATGGTGGTGGTCAATGTGAATTACCGTCTCGGTGCCTTGGGGCACTTGGGTGATGCACAAGCGGACGACTTGCCTTTGCCAGCAGCCGATTTGCTCTTGGCGCTGCAATGGGTGAAGGATCGTATCCACGCCTTTGGTGGCGATCCGGACAAGATCACCTTGATGGGGCAGTCGGCGGGTGGTTGGTATGCGCATTTGCTTAGCGTGCTGGAGTCCACACGAGGTTGGATTGATCGTGTGGCTTTGCTCAGCATGGGAACACGCACGCCGTGGTCGCCCGAGCAGCAAAGAAAAACCACGGAACGCGTGCGACAAAGCCTGGGAGATCAGTGGCTGACAGCGGACGTGGATACCTTGATGCAGCACGGCATGATGGCCCTGGACAAAGAGCCGCCACGTTTGGCTCACGCTCCTTCGGCATTCTTGCCGGTGGCTAGTGCCGGGATGCCACCGGATTTATTGAATCCTGACTGGGCGGCGCAAGCCTGTCATGCACAGGCGGTGTATTTGCGCTGTACTGCCCAAGAGTCCTCGGTGTTCTTTTTTGACGTGCCTTTTCATCGGCAGGCGACGCAAGAGCAGGTTGATCAGGCTTTGGGGGTATGGCCTGTAGAGGATTTACCAGACAGCCTGCTGCGAAATGGGGCGTATCAGGGAGCGGAATCGGGCCTGGCGCCGTATCAGCAAGTGGTGGCAGCCTCGTCCTGGTTGCAGTTCCAGCGTTTCCCTACGCAGTATGCGGCCAGCCTGAAGGCAGCGGGGCATTCTGTGGTTTGGAGTGACTTCACGGAACAAAGCCCGCTTGAGGCGGTGTTCAGTGGGCATTGTTTTGATTTGCCGTTTCAGTTTGGCAATTTCCAGGCCTGGCAGGATGCACCCATGATGCAGGGGGTGACGCAGGAGCGGTTTGAACGCGTCGCCCAGGACTTGATGGGCGACATCGCTCGCTTTGCAGGGGCGTAACGAAAGGAGTGGGCTTACTCCGTGCCGCGGGCCTTCCAGTTTGGAATGGCCTGCTGCACGTGTTGCGAGCTCAAGGGGCTAAGCAGTCGATGCAAATCACCAAACAATTTACGGGCCGTATTGCCGACCCAGTTGTCAGGCAATAGCTCGGGCGCCAGGCCAGGATCCAGAAAGGGCAGTCGGCGCCAGCGTGTCACCATGGGCATATAGAGTCGGAAGGCTTCCAGAGGGTCGCCCGTGCCTTGGCGCAAAGCGGTTTGCCAGACATCAACCTCGTGCTGATACGAGTTCAAAAAGGACTGGTACTCATTGGCCAGCTTGTCCCAATTCCACCAGCGGGAAATCTTTTCCTGAATATCGCTCAGGCCGCTGGGCTCGCAGGTGAATAGCTCGATGTAAGGCCAGAGCTGGTGTTCGCGTATGTACTCGACAGCTTCCGCCTGCAAGCGCGCCGGTCCTATATACAGGCCCGCATTCACCGTGCCAAAACCCATGCGGGCCAAGCCGGTACGAATCTTGTGACGGTTCTGGCGTTCGCTTTCGGGCACGGAGAAGGACACCAGCAGCCAGGGGTCCCGAATATTCATGGAGGGCGAGGAGAAAATTCGCTCGTCACCGGCTTGCATATGCGGTTCCAGCTCGGCGGCCAAGGCATAGCCTTTACCGGAGGCGGCTTGCTGGCTGACCAGCACACCTTTTTTCTTGAGTCGGGAAATGGCGGATCGCACGCTGGACGGTTCAGCACCCAGGTCGGCCAGCAGTTGGACCACGCTGGCCACGGGAATGATGACGCCAGTGGGGCGGGCGAACAGACCGTAGAGCGTCAGAATGTAGTGATGCGGGGCAAGTTGCTCGTGCTCGCCAGGGTCTCGGCTGGCGATGAACTCATCAATCGCGACGCTTGCTTTCATTCTGTTTTCCGGTGGTGGGGCTGATTGCTACCCATTTTTGATAGTAGGTTTGTAGCGGGCCATTTTACCGTGCGTGCCCCGGCGGCGCTAGCGCAGCCGCATGGGGGCTTGTTACGTCTTGTGTGCCTGGGTGGCGGCTGGGAATTCTCAGGGCAGGTTTTCCTCCAGCACGCTGTCCAGCACCACGATGTCCTGAATGTGCGGAGCGATGGCATCCAGCATGGCCTGATGAGCATCGCTTTCTCTGTAAGCATCCAGAGCTTCCTGAGTGCGGAATACAGACAGCAGGGCATGGCTATAGCGCGCAGAGCTGCGCGACAAATTCGGCACCCACTCAAAGCGCTCTATGCCTGGGCACTCCTGGCGTATGCGGATAAAGGCGTGATCCAGCTTGGGGACCAGCTCCGGGCTGAGCGGGGTGTGGGGCGCCATCAAAACGATATGTAGATACATGCTGTCCTTTATGCTTGGGAGGAGGCATTGGCCTGTTTTATTGTTGCAAATAAATAATGACGAAAGATAATACGCAATAAAATTTAGATGAATTGTATAGGCCTATAGCTTTTAAAACGACGATTTTTCATAGGGTTAATACCTAAAATCAACAAAAAACATCCTTGGTTGATGATTTTGTTATTGCAAATAAATGACGATCGAAACAGAATTGAGGCCAAGCGAGCAGGCTGCAGGAGCGCTCGCCTCATTTTGGGTTTTGGGTCTTTAACGTCTGAGCAGAGTCATCGTCATGAAAGAAAACATAAGTGGGTTGGGAGCCAGGGCGGTACGCGAAGCCTTCGGACACTTTCCATCAGGGGTTGCCGCCATTGCGGCTGTGCTCGATGGCAAGCCGCAAGTCATTGTTGCGTCCAGTTTTTCCGTAGGGGTATCGCTGGATCCGCCTTTGGCCGCCTTTTTTGTGCAGAAAAGTTCCTCGACCTGGGCGCTGCTGTCTCGCGCCTCGCGTCTGGGGGTATCAATTTTGAGTGCTGAACATGCGGCTATTTGCCGTCAGCTGGCCGGGCCGGACAAGGACAGCCGCTTTAGCGATATCGAGGTCGAGCTGACCGAGGAGGGGGCCGTCCATATACAAGGGGCATCAGTCTGGTTTGACTGCAGTGTTTTTCAAGTGCATCCGGCTGGGGACCATGATGCCGTGCAATTGCTTATCCACGATGTGCAGATCGAGCGCGAAATCTCGCCACTGATCTTTCATCGTTCTCGTTTCACGCAGTTGGTGGCTTAAGCCGCCGTATCAAAAACAATAAACAAGAAGCATAACTATCACAGTGAAGGGGACATCTCTTGGACGCACATACATCATCTTTGCGCGAGCAGCCCATGACTGCTGCGCAGCGTCGACGCGTTATTTTGGGGGTTGGGGCGGGTAACGCCCTGGAGTGGTACGACTGGACGGCGTATTCGATTTTTGCCGCCTATTTTGCCAAGCAGTTTTTTCATAGCGAGGACCCGCTGGCGGCCTTGCTGGGCACGCTGGCAGTATTTGCGGTGGGCTTTTTCATGCGCCCGCTGGGAGGTATCTTTTTTGGCTGGCTGGCCGACCGCAAGGGGCGGCGCTTCACCATGACCCTGTCCATGCTGGTAACCGCTCTGGGCAGCTTGGTGATTGGTATTGCGCCTACTTATGACATGGTGGGACCGATTGCCGCCTTGTTCTTGTTGATGGGCCGCTTGTTGCAAGGCATTGGTCATGGTGGGGAAGTGGTGTCTTCTTTCACTTACGTCACCGAAATGGCGCCTGCCCACAAACGCGGGCTGTGGTCTTCCTCTGTCTTTGTGTTTGTCACGATCGGAGTTCTGGCGGCTGTATTGCTCAGTGCCTGCCTGACCAGCTTGCTGGGTGAAGAGGTCGTTCGGGCCTGGGCATGGCGGGTGCCTTTTGTATTGGGTGGTGCCTTGGGGGTATATGCGCTGTATCTGCGCAGAAAGCTGGATGAAACCCCCATGTTCAAAGCCCGTCAGGCGGCAGCGGAAGCGTCGGGCAAAACGGCACGCCCTGGCGCGCGCGTGTTCTGGGCGGAGGTCTGGAAGTACCGCAGCGCCTGCCTGCGCGTGTTTGCCTTGTCGGCAGGCGGCACCGTCCTGTATTACGTCTGGGCCATCATGGCGCCCACCTTTGCCATCACCTCTCTGGGCATGCCTGCCGCCAAGGTGATGTGGGTGGGGGTAGGGGCCAATCTGTTCCTGATCCTGTGCCTGATTTTCTGGGGCGCATTTTCGGATCGTTTTGGCCGCAAGGCGAACTGGTACTTCTTTTCCATCGGCTCCATCATCAGCATCATCCCGCTGACCATGGTGCTGACCGGCGGTCAGGGCGAGATCTGGCGTCTGGTGGTGTTCATGGCAGGCGGCATGCTCTTGATCTCGGCACCCACGGCCATCATGCCCGCTTTTTTCCCCGAGCAGTTTCCCACTCGTATCCGTGCGGTTGCCATGGGATTGCCGTATTCGGTCGCCGGTGCCCTGACGGGCGGGACCGCTCCCTATTTGCAAGCCTGGCTGCATTCCATCAATCAAAAGCAGGTTTTTGACTGGTACCTGATCGGCCTGTGCGTGCTGGCCTTGTGGGCCACCATTGCCTCGCCCGAGACCAAGGGCAAGGATTTGCACGACTGATGTGTACAGGCGCTGCCCGGCTGAAAAAGCTGCGCAGCGCCTTTTTTGAATTTTCTAGGAGTAGTGAGATGTTGCGTGAGCATATTGAAGGCAAGTGGATTGCTGATTTTGTAGAAGTGTTTGGACTGTGCAAGGTGCAGCCCGGCGAGATGGCTGTCGTGCTGTCCGAGACGCAATCGCGCTCCGTGCTGGCCGAGCTGGCCGAGTTGGCCCTGACGCAAATGGGCGCACGGGTTTGTCATGTGAAACTGGTCTCGCCACGTCTGAAAAGCAATATTGCCCTGCGCTCGACCGGGACTTCTCTGGCTCTGGAAGGCATGGACCCGATTGTTCAGGCTTTGGCAGGCAGCCAGTTCATCGTAGATTGCACAGTTGAAGGGCTGCTGCACTCGCCCGAGCGTGCCGCACTACTGGCCAAAGGTGCCCGCATCATGATGATCAGCGACGAGCATCCCGAGATTCTGGAGCGCGTCAAACCCAGCCCTTATTTGCAAAGCAAGTGCGATATTGGCGGCAAGCTGATTACCGATGCCAGTGTCATGCACATCAGCTCCGAGGCCGGTACGGATCTGACAGTCAGCCTGGCAGGTGTGATCGGACGTGGCAGTGCCGGGATTGCCGACAAACCGGGCAGCTTTGGTTATTGGCCTGCCGGTCTGTGCATTTGCTACCCCAGTAATGGCAGTGTGAATGGCACGCTGGTGCTCGATAGCGGAGATGTGAACCTGACCTTCAAGCGCTATCTGGAGTCGGCTGTGACTCTGCGTATCGAAAACGATTATGTGGTGGCCATCGAGGGCAAGGGCGTGGACGCGGATTTGATCCGTTCCTATTACGCCAGCTGGAATGACAAGGATGCCTATGCGGTCAGTCATGTGGGCTGGGGTATGGCTCCTGCGGCACGTTGGGATTCCATGGCCATGTATGACAAGCGCGATACCAACGGAACCGAGTTGCGCGCCTTTGCCGGCAACTTCCTTTTTTCTACCGGCGCGAATCCCGCAGCAGGGCGTTTCTCCGATTGTCATTTCGACTACCCGATGCGCAATTGCACGGTTAGCCTGGATGGCCGTGAAGTCGTCAGCAAGGGTGTGTTGCAAGGCGATCTGGCCTAAAGCGCTAATAAGGGTGGCACCCGCAGGGGAATGGGCCTACAGAGCCCGACCTGCTGGGGCCACCCTTTGATATTCCGTGGTACAAAACCAAGCTCAATGGTTTATGGCTATACCGTTCAATAGTCATCAAGCTGTTCAGGCTCGTCGTTGTCGCTATTCTGTTTTGCATGAAAGCGGTACGACCCAGCCTTGCTTTGTTTTCAAGGGTACGGATTATGCGCGAAGGATTGGAGAAACTACTGGCTGCAGGCAAGGATAATGCCTTGCTGCGCTTTGGCCTG
This sequence comes from Alcaligenes faecalis, assembly GCF_009497775.1. NCBI lineage: Bacteria > Pseudomonadati > Pseudomonadota > Betaproteobacteria > Burkholderiales > Alcaligenaceae > Alcaligenes > Alcaligenes faecalis. The sequence goes on along the minus strand of NZ_CP031012.1, from coordinate 2,929,298 downwards.
GGTAATGCCTGTATGGGCGAGGGCGATCTGGAAGCGGCTCGTGAGCATTTATCCAAAGCCGTGGAAATGAATCCGCGTTACACCGCTGCCTGGAAGCTTTTGGGGCGGGTGTTGGTGAACCTGGAACAATTCAAACAGGCCAAGGAAATTCTGGAGCAGGGCTTGGTGATTGCCCAGGAACAGGGCGACAAGCAGGCTGAGAAAGAAATGCAGGTGTTTTTGAAGCGGGCCGTGAAGGCCTTGGGCCAGGCCGCAGAATAAAGACGGCGAATGGGCGACTGATATTTTCTTACCATGCGGGTATCAGTGCATTCCCTAAGTGTGACAGCTTTATAAATGGGGCACAATACGTTTCATGCAGGTGAGGAGACATAGCCCCGCAAAGCTGGGCAATAAAGACCGAAATAAAACGGTCACTATTATAAAAGCAATAGGCAGTACAACATAACAACAACAAAAAAAAGGCCAGCGAAAGCTGGCCTTTTTTACGTCTGTACCTAATGAAAAAAATCAAACACCGGGTTCAGACATGGCTTGCAGCACCAGTTTGACAGCACCTTGGCCACCTTCATTGGGCGCGCATTCCATATAAGCCAGAACGCTGGGCAACTGGGTCAACCAGCGACGCACGGCATGACGCAGAACGGGTTCGCCATTGCGCGAGCCGTAGCCCGTGCCATGGACAATTCGTACGCAGCGCACACCGTGTTCCAGACAGGAGCGCAGAAAGTTGTCCAAACGTTCGCGCGCCTGCTCCAGATCGGAGCCATGCAAATCCAGGCTGGACTCAATAGGCCAACGGTTGCGTTCCAGATCGCGCAAGACATCAGTGCCACAGCCTGCACGCAAGTGTCGTATATCGTTGCTTTCACCTTGCACACTGACATATTGGTCAGAGGCTTGGGGCAGGGCGGGTGTATTGACCGGCGCACCCACCGCGTGACGACGACGTTGCTCCAGCTGTTCCGGGCTGGCCGCAGGGCGGCTCATGACCATGCTTTGACCGCGTTTTTTCAAGGGAGCGACGTCACGCATGGACTGGCGTAGCCAGGCCCTGTCGCTGGGGTCCAAGAAAGAAATGGGGTCTTCGGCCGCTGTAGCGTTACTGGCAGGGGCCAGTTTGGCAGGCTTGCCACCGGGATCCGGTGGGCGAGGGCGCTTGCGAGCCTGAGGACGGGCGGGGGCCGGCGGCGGATTGAGATCCTGGCGGACCTGACCTTGCAACTTCTTCAGGTCTGCCAGGCTACGGCCTACGGCTTTGGGCTTACTTGTTTTCATCCAACCAGCGCTGTGCGTCCAGGGCGGCCATGCAACCGCTGGCTGCACTGGTAATTGCCTGACGATAGATATTGTCTTGCACGTCGCCCGCGGCAAATACGCCAGGAACGGAAGTCATGGTGGCCATGCCTTTCAGACCGCTACGGGTAGTGATGTAGCCGTCGTGCATATCCAGCTTGCCTTCAAAAATCCCGGTGTTGGGCTTGTGGCCGATGGCGATAAAGGCGCCGGTCACAGCCAAATCTTCCGTGGCCTGGGTCTGGTTGTTGACGATGCGCACACCTGTCACACCAGAAGCGTCACCCAGCACTTCCTGCAGTTCGCTGTGCAGTTTCAGGCGAATATTGCCGTTCTTGACGCGATCCATCAGCTTGTCGGTCAGGATGGGTTCGGAACGGAAGGTATCGCGACGGTGTATCAGCGTCACGGTCTTGCAAATATTGGACAGGTACAGGGCTTCTTCCACGGCAGTATTGCCACCACCGACCACGGCCACGTCCTGGTTCTTGTAGAAGAAACCGTCACACGTTGCGCAGCCGGACACACCACGGCCCATGAATTCCTGTTCTGTTGGCAGACCCAGGTACTGAGCCGAGGCGCCTGTCGCAATAATCAGCGAATCGCAGGTGTAGACTGTGCCACTATCACCATTCAGGGTCAGTGGGCGGGTGGACAGATCAACCGAGGACACCATGTCAAAGATTAATTCTGTTTCGAATCGTTCTGCATGAGCCTGGAAACGTGCCATAAGATCAGGTCCCTGGACACCTTGGGCATCGGCTGGCCAGTTATCTACATCCGTGGTGGTCATCAGTTGGCCACCTTGCTCCATGCCAGTAACCAAGACGGGGTTGAGGTTGGCGCGGGCTGCGTAGATCGCTGCGGTATAGCCGGCCGGGCCTGAGCCCAGAATGAGTACTTTTGCGTGCTTAGTAGTCGACATCACAGAAAATCCGAAAAAGACGATCTCCAATTATAATGAGTCCATGGCAAGAATACCTGCAACATCCCCTCGTTCGTCCCGGTCATCCAAAAATGTGCGTAATGGGCCTTCAGCCCTGCAACAGCGCCTGACAGGACTGCTGCGCGAAGCACGGTGGATTATCTTCGCTGCTTTGGCAGCCTGGCTGGGCCTGGTACTGGCAACCTGGGATCCGGGCGATCCCGGCTGGTCGCACTCCGTGCATTCGGGGCTGACCCAAAACGGCGGGGGCATTTTTGGTGCCCATATCGCTGATTTTCTCTTGTTTCTATTTGGTCTGACGGCCTGGCTCTGGGTGGTGCTGCTGGTGCAGCGCGTGGCCGTGGGCTTTTATCGTCTGACCGCCTTGCTCTTGCCCAGCACCAAAAACGAGGATGTTCTGCCTCGGGTGCGTTGGGAAATTGGCATAGGCTTTTTCTTTTTGTTTCTGGGCAGCATGGGCCTGGAATCGCTGTTTTTTAAAGACCTGGGCCAGCAATGGCAGCTCCCGGCGGGAGCTGGCGGGCAGTTAGGCCAATTATTATCGCAACTATTAGTAACTTCGATAGGCTTTGGCGGTGCCACTTTGGTGCTGATGGGCCTGCTCGCCGGTGGGGCCAGTTTGTTCTTCGGTTTCTCCTGGCTGACGCTGGCTGAACGCCTGGGTGGCTTCATCGAAGGGGCGATTCGTCGTGTGATGACCTTGTGGTCGGCTCGTCAGGATCGTCGCGTGGGCGAAGTCAAACGTGCCGAGCGTACCGAAAGTGTGGTCGCCAAGCAGGAGCAACTGGTACACGAACAGCCTGTTCGTATCGAACCTGCTTTTGTGGCCGTCCCCAAATCCGAGCGCGTCGAGAAAGAAAAGCAGCAGACCTTGTTCAAGGCACCTCGTCAGGCTGGCGAAGCGGGCGATTTACCGCCGTTGTCCCTGCTGGACCCCGCCTCTGACAATGTGGAAACGGTGTCGCCGGAAACCATTGAGTTCACCTCCCGTCTGATTGAAAAGAAATTGTCGGACTTTGGTGTTTCGGTAACCGTGGTGACTGCCCAGGCGGGTCCGGTTATTACGCGCTACGAGATTGAACCTGCTACTGGCGTGAAAGGTAGCCAGATCGTGAATCTGGCCAAAGACCTGGCCCGCGCCTTGAGTCTGGTTAGCATCCGGGTGGTGGAAACCATTCCCGGCAAGAATCTGATGGGCCTGGAGCTGCCCAACCCCCGTCGCCAAATGGTGCGTCTGGAAGAAATCGTTGGCTCGCAAACCTATCACAGCAGTGCTTCTTTGCTGACCATGGCGTTGGGCAAGGATATTGCCGGCAAACCCGTGGTCGCGGATCTGGCCAAGATGCCTCACCTGCTGGTGGCTGGTACAACCGGCTCCGGTAAGTCCGTGGGGATTAACGCCATGATTCTGTCGCTGCTGTACAAGGCAGACCCGGCAGATGTGCGCCTGATTCTGATCGACCCCAAGATGCTGGAAATGAGTGTCTATGAAGGCATTCCTCATTTGCTGGCTCCGGTGGTCACGGACATGCGTTTGGCGTCCAACGCCTTGAACTGGTGTGTGGCCGAAATGGAAAAACGCTACCGCTTGATGAGCAAGCTGGGCGTGCGCAATCTGGCCGGTTACAACGCCAAGATACGCGAAGCGCAAAAGCGTGAAGAGCCTATCCCCAATCCTTTCTCCTTGACGCCGGATGCTCCCGAGCCGTTGTCCGTTCTGCCCATGATCGTCGTCATCATTGACGAGCTGGCTGACCTGATGATGGTGCAGGGCAAGAAGATCGAAGAGTTGATTGCCCGTTTGGCCCAGAAGGCTCGTGCGGCTGGTATTCACCTGATTCTGGCGACGCAGCGTCCTAGCGTGGATGTCATTACGGGTCTGATCAAGGCGAACATTCCAACCCGTATCGCTTTCCAGGTGTCCTCCAAGATCGACTCGCGCACCATTCTGGATCAGATGGGGGCGGAAACCCTGTTGGGCATGGGCGATATGCTCTATTTGCCTCCCGGTACAGGTTTGCCCAAACGGGTGCACGGCGCTTTTGTCAGCGATGAGGAAGTTCACCGCGTGGTTGAGCACCTGAAAGAACATGGCGAGCCCGATTACATCGAGGGCCTGCTGGAAGGTGCTATCGAAGGCGAATCGGCTGATGGCGTCAATCCGGCGACCGGCATGGCAGATGCTGAAGCAGACCCGCTGTACGACCAGGCCGTTCAAGTCATTATCAAGAATCGCCGCGCTTCGATTTCCTCGGTGCAGCGTCATTTGCGTATCGGTTACAACCGGGCAGCCCGACTGCTGGAACAAATGGAGCAGGCTGGTTTGGTATCGGCCATGCAGCCCAACGGTAACCGCGAAATTCTGGTCCCCGCAGGAGGTGCCAAAGATGAAGATTAAGACACTGCTGGTCAGCATGCTGCTGGCCGCTATACCTGCCTTGACCATGGCCGCTTCGGCCAGCGAACAATTGCGCTCTTTTGTGCAGGATGTACGTGCTGCAAAAGGCGAGTTTTCCCAGCGTACGGTCGATAGCAACGGCCAGTCCAAAGGGGCACCGCAATCCGGGCAATTCGTGTTTCAGCGCCCCGGCCAGTTCAAATGGCATGTGCAACGTCCTTATGAGCAGTTGATTGTGTCGGACGGCAAGGTGCTTTACCAATACGACCCGGATCTGGCCCAGGTCACCGAGCGCGGTGTGGATCAATCCATTGGCGCTTCGCCTGCCGCGATCCTGTTTGGCACGGGCAATCTGGAAGAGTCCTTCCGCCTGGCCGAGCAAGATGCACGAGATGGCTTGGAGTGGATCCGGGCAACGCCTTTGCAAAGTGATGCGGGTTTCTCTTACGTGGATATCGGCTTCAAAGGTCGTGAGCCGCGTCGTCTGGAATTGCAGGATTCGTTTGGGCAAACTACCTATATCGACTTCACCAATCTGGACCCTAATCCCCGTATTACCTTGGGCACTTTTACATTCAAGGCACCTGCCGGGGTTGATGTTGTCTCCATGCCTTGAGGCGCAATCTGTTCTTGCGCAGAGATAGCCGGGGTTAGCCTCTTGCTGACTCCAGCAAATCAAGTTTTCAATACAGACCTGGCTCGTTTGGCCAGGTCTTGCCATTTTAGGAAGGGCGATCGCCATGCGTGATTTGTTCGCTCAAGAACCCTCCGCACCCTTAGCCGAAGCACTGCGCCCCAAAACTCTGGATCAGGTGGTGGGGCAGTCTCACCTGTTGGGCGAGGGCAAGCCACTACGTTTGGCTTTTCAGTCCGGAAAACCGCATTCCATGATTTTCTGGGGGCCGCCGGGTGTGGGTAAAACCACGCTGGCGCGTTTGACGGCCAGTGCATTCGAGTGCGAGTTCATCGCCTTGTCCGCCGTTTTTTCGGGTGTGAAAGATATTCGTGCTGCCATGGAGCAGGCCCAGCAGAATCTGGCCATGGGCAAGCACACCATCCTGTTTGTGGACGAGATACATCGCTTCAACAAGTCCCAGCAAGACGCGCTGCTCCCTTATGCTGAAAGCGGCTTGGTGACCTTTATTGGTGCCACCACAGAAAACCCGTCGTTCGAGGTCAATTCGGCCTTGCTGTCGCGGGCACAGGTCTATGTGCTCAAGTCTTTGACGGATGATGAGCTGAAGTTGTTGCTGCGCCGAGTACAGGAGCAGAACGCGCTGGATGGTCTGGAGTTTGAGGATCAAGCCGTTGACACCCTGATCGGCTATGCCGATGGCGATGCCCGCCGCTTCTTGAACCTGCTGGAACAGACCAATACGGCCGCCAAGACCTCCGGCACCGAGCTGGTCACGACAGACTTCCTGCAAAACGCGCTGACTTTGAACTCACGGCGTTTTGACAAGGGGGGCGACAATTTCTACGACCAGATTTCTGCTTTGCATAAGTCGGTGCGTGGCTCCAACCCGGATGCGGCCTTGTATTGGTTGACCCGGATGCTGGACGGTGGGGCAGACGCCCGTTATTTGTCGCGCCGTATCATACGCATGGCTTGGGAGGATATCGGTCTGGCCGATCCGCGCGCCATGCAAATTGCCAACGATGCTGCCTTGACCTTCGAGCGCCTGGGCAGCCCCGAAGGAGAGCTGGCACTAGGGCAGGCCGTGATTTACCTGGCGATCGCAGCCAAGAGCAATGCCGGCTATATGGCCTACAACCAGGCCCGAGCCTTTGTGAAGCAGGATAAAAGCCGCGAAGTGCCTGTGCATTTGCGCAACGCACCGACCAAGCTGATGAAAGAGCTGGGCCACGGTCATGCGTATCGCTATGCGCATGACGAACCCAATGCCTACGCGGCGGGTGAGACCTACCTGCCGGACGGCATTCCCGATCCGCATTGGTATCAGCCGGTACCCCGTGGTCTGGAAATCAAGATTGCTGAAAAAATGGAGCGCCTGCGTCAGCTGGACGAGCAGGCCGGTAAAAAAGACACTTAAGACAGGACAGGTGCTTGCTTGGCCTGTCACCTCCGTATTTCCCGATATCCCGCTACGGCTTGCGCTGTGCTGCGCTTGTGGTGGCTTGTGGTTAAAATCACCAGATCAATCGGGATTGAACCATCACCTATATGGCTATTAAATGTTAGATCTGAACCAATTACGCAAAGACTTGGAGCCGCTGGTACAGGGCCTGGCGAAACGTGGCGTGCAATTTGACACCGAGCGTTTCCAGCAGCTGGAAGCCCGCCGCAAAGCGGTACAGGTGGAAACCGAAACCCTGCAGGCCGAGCGCAATGCACTGGCCAAACGCATTGGTCAGCTCAAGTCCAAGGGCGAAGACGCCAGCGAAGCATTGGCTCAATCCCAGCAAATCCCTGTGCGTCTGAAGCAGCTGGAGCAGGACTTGTCCCAGGTGCAGGCCGAGCTGTCCTCCTGGTTTGCCACAATTCCTAACCTGCCGCACGACAGCGTGCCGGTGGGCGAGTCTGAAGAAGATAACGTTGAAGTGCGTCGCTGGATTCCCGGTCCCAAAGATGATCAGGGCAAGCCTGCGCACATTACCTTTGCGCCGCGTGATCACGTGGACCTGGGTGAGCAATTCGGTCTGGATTTTGAAGCAGCTCGCAAACTGGCTGGTGCCCGTTTCATGGTTCTGCGTGGCCCTCTGGCCCGTTTGCACCGTGCTCTGGCGCAGTTCATGCTGGACACCCAAGTGGAAGAGCACGGCTACACCGAGTGCTACACCCCTTACATCGTGAACGCATCCACCTTGTACGGCACAGGCCAACTGCCCAAGTTCAAGGACGATATGTTCTGGGTCACCAAAGGTGGTCAGGACAACGAGCCAGCCGATCCGGCCGAATCCAAGCCTGAGGACCTGTACCTGATATCGACCTCCGAGATCAGTTTGACGGGCATGGTGCGCGACGAGATTCTGGCTGGTGATGCGTTGCCTATGCGTCTGACTGCTCATTCGCCTTGTTTCCGTTCGGAAGCCGGTAGCGGTGGCCGTGATACACGTGGTGTTATCCGTCAGCACCAGTTCGACAAAGTAGAGATGGTGCAGATCGTTCACCCTGAACAATCCTACGAAGCGCTGGAGTCCATGGTCGGTCACGCCGAGCACGTTCTGCAGGCTCTGGAACTGCCATACCGTGTGGTGCAGCTGTGCACTGGCGATATGGGCTTTTCTGCTGCTAAAACTTACGACCTGGAAGTGTGGTTGCCTGCACAGGATACGTTCCGCGAGATTTCCTCGGTGTCGAACTGCGAGGCTTTCCAGGCTCGTCGTCTGCAAGCGCGTTTCCGTGCTGACAGCAAGGCGCGTCCGGAATTCGTGCATACGCTGAACGGTTCCGGTCTGGCTGTAGGCCGCGCCTTGGTGGCCGTGCTGGAAAACCACCAGCAAGAAGACGGCAGCGTGATTGTGCCCAAGGTTCTGCGTCCTTATATGGGCGGTCTGGAGCGTCTGGTGCCTGCCAAGTAAAGCATCTGTCAGAATAGAAAAAGGGCTGATGACCGTACTGGTCCTCAGCCCTTTTTTATTTCTGGATTCGCATGGAGTGATCAATCATCCCAGTAGCGCTCCTGCTGCTTGCGCCAGCGCTTGTGGGCGCGTCGCTGTTCTTTGCGCCATTCCTTGTTGGAGCGGCCATATTCCACGTAGCCGGGACGATACACATAACGTGGAGGGTGATAAACCACCGGCGGTGGAGCGACATAAACCGGGCGTTCCACAATTTGTGCGGGCGGGTAGTAGATCGGTCCGTAACCGATACCGGGAATACCGACATTGATGTCCACATTCACACCACCTGCGAAGGCGGTGCTGGTGCCCAGAACCATCAAACCGGCGAATAGTAGCTTTTTCATATGCTGCACCTCTCGTGACTCTAGCTGCAGCGATTGTTGCCCAAAACCTGTAGCTCAAACGTTAGGTAATCCTGGCAAAGCACTTCCAAAAGCAACATGGCTCGTATGAGCTATGCCAGGGGTTTACCTTTCTTAACACATGTGTCCCCTGCCTGACGGGGCAGGGGAGGCGCATGGCTTGGTTCAGAAGGTATGGCGTTCAACCTGACGATGGCGGATAGGGCGACGGTTGTAGTTTGCGTGTAGCTGTCTACCGTGCACGGAATCCAGTTGCTTGTTCAGGTGTGGCGTATGGCGTGCGTTGCGCTGTGGAGGCTCTGCACGTGGCTTGGAATTGACTTCCAGAAACCAGAGACAGAGAGCGGCCCAGAAGAACAGCGACAGGATATTGACCAGCCCGCCTCGCAGGGAAGCGTAGCCCGTCGCATCCGAGGCCTGAATACGCAACACATCAGACAGGACCGGGATAGAACCCAGGGTTTCAACCACCAGGCTGCCTGGTATACGGAAAGCCCAGCGCACAGTCTGGAGAATCTCATTCAGGCTGTATATGCCATCGCCGTTGGCGTCGATAATCCATTGGAAGGTTTGCATGACAATTCCTTTTATCAAGTCCGGCAAGCTGCGTCGGAATTACAAGGACTGCCTTAAAAAGGGCAGGGCTGCGATGCATCAATGTGTACTTCCAATATAGGCCTGCGACTCAGGGGGAACAAGCGAAATGGGCCGAAATGGAGGGTAAACCCTTGATTGAAAAGAATTCTTTGGCTTGGCTCAAGGGGCTTATCCGAAAATGCTGTTCTTTGACGCCAGTGCTATGCGTCTTTAGTGCTTGTCAAAGTGTGTTCTTTCATCTATATTTATGGGCTTGCTTGTAACCATATAAGCAATCGCGGACAGGTGGCAGAGTGGTCGAATGTACCTGACTCGAAATCAGGCGTACGTGCAAGCGTACCGTGGGTTCGAATCCCACCCTGTCCGCCACCTAGAATTTTGAAAGCCCTTGATTATTCAAGGGCTTTTTTATTTTCTGCGCCGCGTGCAGTGACAGTGACACGACTTGCCAGTAGCCTTTGAGGCTTACTTCCCTGGGAGCGCGGATGTCTGAAAACAAAACCCCATCAGTTCCTTTGAGCTACTTGCTGGGCTTTAACGCCGGTTATGTGGATACGGCAGGCTTTCTGGCATTGAATGGCCTGTTTGCTGCGCATGTGACGGGGAACTTCGTGACCTTGGGTGCTGCCTTGATTCATGGCAGCACAGGGGCGATTTCCAAACTTTTGGCCTTGCCCGTGTTTTGTGTGGCTGTCGCTTTGACGCGTCTGGCCAGCAATGCTCTGGTAGACCGGCAAAAGGCCCCCATGCACAGCCTGATCGTGGCTCAGGTTCTGCTGCTGGCTATCGCCGCCACTCTGATGCTGGTGTTTGGCCCATTCGCAGATAGCGATGCCTTGCCTGCTTTTGTTGCAGGCATGCTGATGGTTGTTGCCATGGCTGTGCAAAATGCCATGCAGCGCATGCATTTGAGCCAGTTGCCGCCCTCGACCCTGATGACCGGCAACACCACCCAGGTCATGATTGATCTGGCTGACCGGCTCAAAGGCCTGGGCGATGCGTCATCTACGGGACGGCTACGCAAAATGCTCCCTGCCATTGCCAGCTTTGCAGTGGGTTGTGCCTTGGCGGCACTGGCCTATGTGCTCTTGGGAATGTGGAGCTTTGTCTTGCCGCCCGTGATTGCGGTCTGGAGCGCGGTAGCGCTCAGAAAGCTGGAGCAGCCTTCTGGATGATTCCGGACAAAAGGATCCCATTGCATTTCCCGGCAGTGCAGGGCGGCGAGTACACTTGGGGTTTCAGTTCTCTGTTGTCAATACTCACGAGGTATCTATGCTGAAAGGTAAAAAAGCGGTCGTAACAGGATCGACCAGTGGTATCGGTCTGGCCATGGCCACCGAGTTGGCAAAAGCCGGTGCAGATGTGGTGATCAATGGTTTTGGTCAGCCTGAAGATATCGAGCGCGAGCGCAGCACGCTGGAGTCCAAGTTTGGTGTCAAAGCCTATTATCTGAATGCAGACCTGAGCGACGCACAGGCCACGCGCGACTTTGTTGCCAAGGCGGCAGAGGCCCTGGGCGGTCTGGATATTCTGGTCAATAACGCCGGTATTCAGTACACCGCGCCTATCGAAGAGTTCCCGGTTGATAAATGGAACGCCATCATCGCCCTGAACCTGTCGGCTGTCTTTCACGGCACAGCGGCTGCCTTGCCCATCATGCAAAAGCAGGGTTGGGGGCGCATCATCAATATCGCCTCGGCTCACGGTCTGGTGGCCTCGGTGAATAAGTCCGCTTATGTGGCTGCCAAGCACGGTGTTGTGGGTCTGACCAAAGTGACCGCGCTGGAAAATGCCGGCAAGGGTATTACTTGCAACGCAATCTGCCCAGGCTGGGTACGTACTCCCTTGGTGGAAAAACAGATTGAAGCGATCAGCCAGCAAAAAGGGATTGATATTGAAGCCGCCGCACGCGAGCTGCTGGCTGAAAAACAACCTTCCCTGCAGTTTGTGACTCCCGAGCAATTGGGTGGCGCTGCTGTGTTCCTGTCCTCTGCCGCCGCAGATCAAATGACAGGTACGACGCTAAGCCTGGATGGTGGCTGGACGGCTCGCTAATCGCTGTCAGAGCGTATTTTGTAGATAACAGATAAAGGGCTTGGCCCTTTATCTGCTTGGATAGAAAGGATATAGGCGCATGTTGTTATTGCTCTCGCCAGCGAAAAAGCTGGATTACGATTCCCCTGTACGCACGGAGCTGGAAACGCAGCCTCTGTTTGTGGAGCAGGCGCAAGGCTTGATTGATATTTTGCGCACTCAGTCCGAAGAGGATATTGCTGGCTTGATGAAGCTCAGCGACGACCTGGCGCGTTTGAATGTCCAGCGTTACCAGGAGTGGGAGCCCAAGTTTGACCGCTCCAATGCCCGTCAGGCCATTCTGGCTTTCAATGGCGATGTGTATGAGGGCATGGCTGCTACCGACTTGTCGGACAAGGAGCTGAAGTGGGCGCAGGATCACATTGTGATTCTTAGCGGCTTGTACGGAGCGTTGCGTCCTTTGGATTTGATGCGTCCTTACCGTCTGGAAATGGGTACTCGCTTGAAGAACCCCGGTGGTGCGAATTTGTACGCGTACTGGGGCAGCCGCATTGCCAATTACCTGAACGAGCGTCAGGAAGGCGAAACCAAGCCCGTCGTATTGAACCTGGCCTCGGAAGAGTATTTCAAGGCGGTGGATCAGAAAGCGCTGCGTGCCCGTGTGGTTCAGTGTGTATTCCAGGATGAGAAAAACGGCGTCTGGAAGATCATCAGCTTCTACGCCAAGAAAGCCCGTGGTTTGATGGCCCGCTTTGTCATCGACAAGCGAGTGCAAACGGTGGAAGGTCTGAAGGCGTTTGATCGCGAAGGGTATGTATTCCAGCCTGAGTTGTCCAGCGAGGACAAGCTGGTGTTCCGTCGCTCCGAGCAGGACGCCAAGGCTTGATAAGTATGTAGCTTTATTGCTTGCGCCGTAGGAACAGCTCCTTAGCTGATCTGCGGTCTTGCAGGTATGAAAAGGAAAGGCAAGGCCATGTATTGCGCCTTGCCTTTTTATTTTTGGTCTTGCACCCTGAGGCGGGATTGGCACCCTATGCTCTTGTGCTTTGTGCTTTGTGCTTTGTGCTTTGTGCTTTGTGCTTTGTGCTTTGTGCTTTGTGCTTTGTGCTTTGCGCTTTGAGTTCTTGTTTATTTGGTCCCGACAGCGAGTTCCAAATGTATGCGGGACATGGCCATCAAGCCCCTTGCTGTTTCAGTTCCTGCTTGCGCTCAGGCGGCAGTTGCGGGCCGGCGCTGTATTCCAGACCTCTCATATCCTGACGTATCAGCTGGGCGGCTTTGCTCATCTGGCGGATAGGGTAGGCCAGCATGGCCAGCTCGCCTTCGGTTTCGATAGAAGCGGGCGGGTCTGCATCCTGGTCGTTGATCAGTGCGCCAATCGCATCCAGAGAGTTCTGTATACCCGGCGGAATCTGGCTCAAATTGGCCAGCAGCGGGGCCGCAGCGCTGATCTGTGAGGCCAGCACGTGGTTCTGGATCAACAGGTTGTTCAGCAGGGACACATTGGCTTGTCGGCTGACAGGCTCATCCATCATGCGATAAAAGGCCGAGGCAAAGTTGCTGAAGGCAATATGCACGTTCTTGTTCGCCACTTGCCAGGCGGTATCGGCTTCCATCAAGTCCAGATCCACTTGGCTTTTCTGGGCCTCTGTCATGGTCGGTTCGCCTTCCTGACCGCTTTTGAGGATCTGGTTATGCAGGCGGCTCAGGCGAGCGAACTCCATGCCTGCGCGCCAGAATTCTTTATTGGCGGCCAGGGCGGCTCGGGCCAGCCCCGTCATGGCGCTGGATTCCCAGTTGGGCAGCAAGTAACTGGCAGCCATGGCAATACCGCAGCCAATCAGCGTATCCACCAGACGTTCTCCAATAATGAAGGAGCCGCCTGTGGACAGGAACTGGAAGGACAGGATCACAAAAATCGTGTTGAACAAGGCGGATAGCAGGAAGTTCAGTTGAACCAGGCTGTTGCCCAGGAGGTAGGCCAGCAACATGGCGATCAGATACAGCTCGCGGTTGTCCGTCAGTTTCAGGAGCAGGAAGGCGGCTCCGCAGCCCAGTACCGTGCCAAAAAGACGCCAGCCATTGCGCTGGCGGGTGATGGCAAAGCCTGGCTTCATGATCACCAGAATCGTCAGGATGATCCAGTAACTGTGAGCCGTCAGGGCACTGACCAGACCCAGTTCGCTTTGGAAGTGAGCGCTAAGCGCACCCACTCCCAGGGCCACCATGGAAGCAATACTGACACGTGCTGCATAGCGGAAGTGGGAGGACTTCAGCTTCATATTGCTGCTGAGCATGCCCAGACGCAGCTCTTCGCGCGAGAGCATGCGGCTTAGCGATTTGTTCAGATACTGGTCGACCGGTAGATTCTGGCTGGCGCGATGTGAGAGGCTAGCCATGCTGTCCACAATACGGTTCAGGTTACGCAGGCGGCGCAAGACCTGAACCAGCAAGGCATAGGTTTCCGGGTCGGTTTGCGACATGCCCTGACGCTTGTATTGCTCCAGCTCGTACTCCATGGCCCGGATTTCGGCTTTGACACTGGCTCGTCGTTGGGTACGTGTACTGCGCGACACGTTCATCGCAATACGGCCAATATCCAGCGACAGCTTGTGCAGGCCATCACGCGCAAAAATCATGAAGTCGCTATCGGCCAATTGACGGCGCAGGACGGTGTAGTCCGTATAGGTCGCAACCAGCGAGTCCAGAATGCTGACCATATTCAGGAAGATCGTCAGCAGCGCCTTGCGGTGATGATCGCCTCGTCCATAACCGCGCGGCAGCTCACGCAGCACCACGTCGCGGGCAGCCTGGTGCTTTTCGGTCATATTGGATTGAAGATTGATCAGCCGTCGATAGCAGGCATCCAGGTCCGAGGTGGGGTCATAAAACTGCGAACGCGCTTCCATGTATTCCGCCGTGGCAAACAGGGCCACCGCCAGTGTCTGGCGCTCCTCCCGATACCAGAACAAGCGTCGGAACAGGGTGCTGAACAGATAGTAGGACAGGCCACCCGCAAAGGAATACAGCGTATGCGCCAGGACCTCGTGAGGCTGCATGGGAAATCGCATCGTCAAGGTCATCAGAAGCAGAGCGGCAAAGCCGATCAGCCCGCCACGACGGCCAAAGACGGAGAACATGCTGTACAGAAAGCACAGAAACGGGACGCACAGTACCAGCAGCAGGGGAGAGCTGGAAGCCAGACCTGTCAGGCCGACAGTGACAGTGCCCAGGGCAATACCACCCAGCATTTCATTGTTGCGGTAGCGGCGCGGGCCGCCGGGCTGGTCAATGATGGCAACGCAGGTGGCGCCCATGGACGCAATGACACCAATGTCATAGTGACCAAAGAAGCGGCCCAAAATAATGACCGGCAACAGCACACCGATGGACTGGCGCAGTCCGCCGAAAAAATAGTGGCTATACAGGAATTGTTTTAATTGTGGGATGGGCGATGCCATAAAATACCCGGACAGCTCGTCATAGGTAGACAGTATATCGTTTTACGTATGCAAGCTTTAAGCCTGTTTTTTTGCACTTTACCAACAATCACAGTTGCTCGCTTTGAGCAGTCAAGGTAAAGTAACCAGGTGTTTTTGCTCCTTATCCGAGCAAATTGTAGCGAGGCACTGTTAACCGGGCCATCCGCCCGGTTTTTTGCGCCTAAAAACTTTGTTGCTGGCCGCGTCACAAGCGTGGGATGCCAGGACTTCCGTTTCAAGCTAACGCATACGTTTTTGTATGCACGCACTGGGTGTCGAAGAGTGCAGGCCGGACGGTAATGTGTCTGGGTGGTGTGGTCCTGTGGGCCATGAAGCGCCAGATCATGTTGCTGACATCGGTTCAAGCTCGGACCGTCGTGGTCGATCGATATTGCAGAGCAAGACTGAAAGGAAAACTCATGTCTGAATTAAATGGCGCAGATATTGTTGTGCGCACGCTCGCGGACGAAGGCGTGGAACACGTTTTCGGTTATCCGGGTGGTGCCGTTCTCTATATCTACGACGCAATCTTCAAGCAGGACCGCTTCCAGCACATTCTTGTGCGTCATGAACAGGCTGCTGTTCATGCTGCGGATGCCTATTCCCGTTCGTCCCAAAAAGTTGGCGTGGCACTGGTAACCAGTGGCCCGGGCGTCACCAATGCCGTCACCGGTATTGCGACCGCTTACCTGGACTCCATTCCGATGGTCATCATCAGTGGTCAGGTCAGCACCCAGGCAATTGGTGAAGATGCTTTCCAGGAATGTGATGCCATTGGTATCACCCGTCCTTGCGTCAAGCACAACTTTCTGGTGCGCGATGTTCGTGATTTGGCCGATACCATTCGCAAGGCATTTTTCATTGCCACTACAGGCCGTCCCGGTCCTGTGCTGATTGATATCCCCAAAGATATTACGACTGCAACGTGCAAATACACGCCCAAGCGTGGCGAGGTCAAGATGCGTTCCTACGCACCTGTGACCAAAGGCCATCAGGGGCAGATCAAGAAAGCCGTCCAGATTCTCAATAGCGCCGAGCGCCCACTGATTTATGTTGGTGGTGGCGTGGTGCTGGGTAATGCTGAAAGCGAGCTGAGCGAACTGGTCAAGTTAAGTGGTGCCCCTTGCACAACAACCTTGATGGGCTTGGGTGCCTATCCGGGTACGGCAGACCAGTACATTGGTATGCCCGGCATGCACGGTACCTACGAAGCAAATATGACCATGCAAAACTGCGATGTACTGATCGCAGTTGGCGCACGCTTCGACGATCGTGTGATCGGTAATACTCGTCACTTCAGCCAGAACCCACGCAAGATCATTCATATTGATATTGATCCTTCCGTGATCTCCAAGCGCGTGAAAGTTGATGTGCCTATCGTGGGCTGTGTCAAAGACGTGCTGACCGAGTTCAACGAGCTGTATGCGCAAAGCCGTCAGGAATCGCAGAACCAGCCTTCCTTGAACGACTGGTGGAAACAGATCAACGTCTGGCGTGGCAAGAACTCCTTGGCCTACGCCAAGTCGGACGAACTGATCAAGCCGCAATTCGTGGTGGAATCCCTGTGGGAAGTGACGGGCGGCAACGCTTTCGTGACGTCCGACGTGGGCCAGCACCAGATGTGGGCGGCTCAGTACTACAAATTCAATAAGCCTCGTCGCTGGATCAACTCCGGTGGCCTGGGCACGATGGGCGTGGGCTTGCCGTACGCAATGGGTGTGCAAATGGCCAACCCCGGCCAGGATGTTGCCGTCATCACCGGTGAAGGCTCCATCCAGATGAACATCCAGGAACTGTCTACGTGTAAACAGTACCGCTTGAGCCCCAAGGTTCTTTGCCTGAACAATCGTTATTTGGGCATGGTGCGCCAGTGGCAGCAAATCGACTACGGCTCGCGTTATTCCGAGTCCTACGTGGATGCACTGCCTGACTTTGTCAAACTGGTGGAAAGCTATGGTCACGTGGGTCTGGAGATCGACAAGCCAGCCGATGTGGTCCCCGCTATTCGCGAAGCCTTCACCACGCACAAAGACCGCCTGGTATTTCTGAACTTCATCACGGATCAAACCGAAAACGTGTTCCCGATGGTGAAAGCAGGCCGCGGCCTGACAGAAATGCTCTTGGGCCCGGACGATCTGTAAGGAGAGAACCATGAAACACGTCATTTCTATCCTTCTGGAAAACGAGCCCGGCGCACTGTCCCGTGTAGTCGGCCTGTTTTCGGCCCGTGGCTATAACATCGAGACCTTGACGGTTGCCCCAACCGAGGACGATACCCTGTCTCGCATGACTATCGTTACCCGAGGGGCGGACGACGTCATCGAGCAGATCACCAAGCACTTGAATCGTCTGGTTGACGTGGTCAAGGTGGTGGATCTGTCCGAAGGCCCACACATCGAGCGTGAACTCATGCTGATCAAAGTGCGGGCAGTGGGCAAGGAACGTGAAGAGATGAAGCGCATGGCGGATATTTTCCGTGGTCGCATCATTGATGTTACGGACAAGACATACACCATCGAACTGACCGGTGTTCAAGACAAAATTGCTGCTTTCATCAATGCGCTGGATCGTACGGCCATTCTTGAAACAGTGCGCACCGGGGTCTCTGGTGTCAGCCGTGGCGAACGTGTCTTAAAGCTGTAAGCCAAGGCTTTTTCAGGACATAATTACCGCTTTTATTCAAGGAGCTGCTTTTCAAGGCGGCTCCTTATAAAGTGTAAACACGGCCTGACGCTGTGTAGACCGCGGTGGCCCTGTTCTGGAAGTAATGAGTCAAGGTCCTTTTTGTGCCGCTGCTGCATGAGCGGCCATTCTCGAATTGCTGTTTAAGCGAAATTATTAAATTTGGAGCACCTGAAATGAAAGTTTTCTACGACAAGGATTGTGATCTTTCCCTGATCAAAGGCAAGACCGTTGCCATCATCGGTTACGGCTCGCAAGGCCACGCCCACGCCCTGAACCTGCACGAGTCCGGCGTGAACGTGGTTGTCGGTCTGCGTAAAGGCGGCGCTTCCTGGAGCAAAGCCGAGAACGCTGGCCTGAAAGTTCAGGAAGTGGCTGAAGCCGTCAAGAGCGCTGATGTCGTCATGATCTTGTTGCCTGACGAAAACATTGCCGAGGTTTACCGCAACCAGGTTGCCGAGAACATCAAGCCCGGCGCCGCTCTGGCATTTGCTCACGGCTTTAACGTTCACTACGGCCAAGTTGTGCCACGTGACGATATCGACGTCATCATGATTGCTCCCAAGGCTCCTGGTCACACTGTGCGTGGCACCTACAGCCAAGGCGGCGGCGTTCCTCACCTGATCGCTGTTTACCAGGACAAGACTGGCGCTGCTCGCGACGTGGCCCTGTCTTACGCATCCGCTAACGGCGGTGGCCGTGCCGGTATCATCGAAACCAACTTCCGCGAAGAAACCGAAACCGACTTGTTCGGCGAACAGGCTGTTCTGTGCGGTGGTGCCGTTGAGCTGATCAAGGCTGGTTTCGACACGCTGGTTGAAGCTGGTTACGCTCCTGAAATGGCTTACTTCGAGTGCTTGCACGAACTGAAGCTGATCGTGGACCTGATCTACGAAGGCGGTATCGCCAACATGAACTACTCGATCTCCAACAACGCCGAATACGGCGAGTACGAGACCGGTCCGAAGATTGTTACCGACGAAACCCGCAAAGCCATGCGTCAGTGCCTGGAAGACATCCAGACTGGTGTGTACGCCAAGAACTTCATCCTGGAAAACGCCGCTGGCGCTCCTACTCTGATCTCGCGTCGTCGTATCAACGCCGAATCGCAGATCGAGCAGGTGGGTGGCAAACTGCGCTCCATGATGCCTTGGATTGCCGCTAACAAGCTGGTTGATAAGTCCAAGAACTAAGTTTGATATCGGGGCAGGTGCATAGCCTGTCCTGGTCTTGAACAAAAAACCGGCTGACGTCTTTTGGCGCCAGCCGGTTTTTTATTTTGTTTTTATAGCTGTTGAGCTGTATTCACGTTTACCAGGGTCTTCTGGTGCCCGGATATCAGTGGATTCGTGATGGGTTTGGGCGCTGTATTATTGATTTTTGCAGCACTGTCAGACAATTCCAGGCCAGCCAATACTATCTGGGCAGGGCGGGGCAGATGCAGCGCGGCGAGCGCCGTTGCCCTGCGATTCACGGATTCTTCTTTGAGGGACGGGAGTTTATACTCTTGCCTGATGCCTGATGCCTGATGCCTGATGCCTGATGCCTGATGCCTGATGCCTGATGTCTGATGTCTGTCGGCCTGAACAGGCTTGGGTTTGGCTCTGCGTATCCAGCCCTTTTTAAGGCGGCTGACGGTTATTCGCCTGAATTATTCTCGCTCTGTGGCTTGGCTTACAATGCTACATTTGAGCGTCAAGTCTCTAGCAACAACTCTTAAAGCATAAATTATGCCCAATTTGCTCAATGATGAAACCCGTCGTCGGCGTAGCATCTATCTTCTGCCCAACGCATTTACGACCGCCAATCTGTTCGCGGGGTTTTATGCCGTTGTGCAGGCCATGAATGGCCGCTTTGAAGCCGCAGCCATCGCTATTTTCCTGGCACTGGTATTTGACGGTATGGACGGGCGGGTCGCTCGTTTGACCAACACCCAGTCTGCCTTTGGCGAGCAGTACGACTCCATGGCCGACATGATCTCCTTTGGTGCAGCTCCCGCGCTGGTCATGTACGTCTGGGCCATGCAGGGTTTGGGGCGCTGGGGCTGGTTGGCCTCCTTTATTTACGTAGCCGGTGGTGCGCTGCGCCTGGCTCGTTTCAATACCAATATTGAAGTGGTCGACAAGCGTTTTTTCCAGGGCTTGCCCAGTCCGGCAGCCGCTGCGCTGGTGGCCGGCTTTGTGTGGCTGGCGGTGGATAACAAACTGTCCCTGCAAGTAAACGTGATTCCTTGGGTGGCCTTCGGTTTGACCATTTATGCCGGTCTGGCCATGGTGTCCAATGCGCCGTTCTATAGCGGCAAGTCCTTTGCCATCAGCCGCAGCGTGCCATTTTGGGCCATGTTGCTGTTCGTGCTGATCTTCGTATTTGTCTCTACGGATCCGCCGGTCTTCCTGTTTGGCCTGTTCTGCCTGTATGGCTTGTCGGGCTGGTTCGTGATGGCCTGGCGCTGGCGTCGAGCCCGTGCTTTGGCACGACTTCGGCGTGGAAACAACTAAAATTCCTGGCTTTGGCAGGCCAGCAGGCCGAAATGCTTAACGCCTTGCCCGGTTTTTCGTTATAATCATTTGCTTGCACTGGACCCGGTGGGTCTGGTGTACTCAATCTCATTTTCAACACGTTAGGGCACCTCGGTCCTAACGCAAGTCTTAGAGGCTAAATAAAATGGCAGTTGCAGATATCAAAAAAGTCGATATCGTTTCCGAGTTTCAGCGTAAACAAGGCGATACAGGCTCCCCAGAAGTGCAAGTGGCTTTGCTGACCGCTCGCATCAACGAATTGACCGGCCACTTCAAGGCTCACAACAAAGATCACCACTCCCGTCGTGGTCTGTTGCGCATGGTTAGCCGTCGTCGCAAATTGCTGGATTACCTGAAAGGTCGTAATCCAGACGCTTACCGTGCTTTGATCGAAAAACTCGGTCTGCGTAAGTGATACCGGGGCTGGCTCCCCGCTAAACAACCGTGCATTCGGCGAACTGGTTTCGCTGTGTGCACGGTTTTTTTATTGTAAGGATTCTCCTAATGTTCAATAAAGTCACCAAGTCTTTCCAGTACGGCGAACATACCGTCGTTCTGGAAACCGGCGAAATCGCACGTCAGGCGTCAGGTGCCGTGCTGGTTTCGATTGAAGACACTGTTGTGTTGGCCACTGTTGTTGGCAAAAGCGAAGCGAAAGCAGGTCAGGACTTCTTCCCTCTGACTGTTGATTACGTCGAAAAAACCTACTCCGCTGGCAAGATCCCTGGTGGTTTCTTCAAGCGTGAAGGCCGCCAGTCCGAGCGCGAGATCCTGATCTCCCGCCTGATCGACCGCCCACTGCGTCCTCTGTTCCCTGAAGGCTTCTACAACGAAGTTCAGGTCATCATTCACACGGTATCGGTCAATCCTGAAATTGATCCTGATATCGCTGCCATGATCGGCGCTTCGGCTGCCCTGGCTATCTCCGGCATTCCTTTCAATGGTCCTGTGGGCGCTGCTCGCGTGGGTTACGTTGATGGTCAGTACGTACTGAACCCATCCGCTACTCAGCTGAAATCCTCGGCTTTGGATTTGGTTGTGGCCGGTACCGAACAAGCTGTGCTGATGGTTGAGTCCGAAGCCAAGCAATTGTCCGAAGAAATCATGCTGGGTGGTGTGGTGTTTGCTCACGAGCAAATGCAAGCTGCCATCAACTGCATTCACGAACTGGTTGAAGAAGCTGGCAAGCCCGAGTGGGATTGGCAGCCTGCTGCTGTTAACGAAAGTCTGCTGGCTTCGGTTACCGCTGCTGCTGAAGAAGGTCTGACACAGGCCTACCAGACTCGCGAAAAACAAGCTCGTACCGAGCAAGTGCGCGCTGTCTACGCTCAGGTTAAAGAAACGGTTAAGGCTCAAGCTGAAGCCGCCGGTCAGGATCAGCCTGATATGGTTGCCGTCGAAAACATGATGTTCGACCTGGAAAGCAAGATTGTGCGTTCGCGCATCTTGAGCGGCGAGTCCCGTATTGACGGTCGCGACACCCGCACAGTGCGTCCTATCAGCATCCGTCTGGGCGTTTTGCCCCGTGCTCACGGCAGCGCCTTGTTCACACGTGGCGAAACTCAGGCTTTGGTGGTGACCACCCTGGGTACCAAGCAAGACGAGCAGATTATTGACTCGATCATGGGTGAATACCGCGATCGCTTCATGATGCACTACAACATGCCTCCGTTCGCCACCGGCGAAGCTGGCCGTTTTGGCGCTCCAAAGCGTCGTGAAATCGGTCACGGTCGTCTGGCCAAGCGTGCCTTGACTCCCTTGCTGCCTGCTGCTGAAGACTTCCAGTACTCCATCCGCGTGGTGTCCGAGATCACTGAATCCAACGGTTCCTCCTCCATGGCATCGGTGTGCGGTGGCTCGCTGTCCATGATGGACGCTGGCGTGCCTGTGCAAGATCACGTGGCCGGTGTGGCCATGGGCCTGATCAAGGAAGGCAACAAGTTTGCTGTGCTGACAGATATCCTGGGTGACGAAGATCACCTGGGCGATATGGACTTCAAGGTTGCCGGTACCGAGAAAGGTATTACTGCTTTGCAGATGGACATCAAGATCCAGGGCATCACCAAGGAAATCATGCAGGTTGCATTGGCTCAGGCTCACGAAGGCCGTATGCATATCCTGGGCAAGATGAAAGAATCCATCGACGGTTCCCGTACCGAGATGTCCGAATTTGCGCCTCGCATGCTGACCGTGAAGATCAACCCCGAGAAGATTCGTGACGTGATTGGTAAGGGTGGTGCAACCATCCGCGCCCTGACCGAAGAAACCGGTACACAGATCGATATTTCGGATGACGGCACCATCACTATCGCCAGCGCCGATCTGGACAAGGCCCGCGAAGCCGAGCGTCGTATCAAAGAACTGACCGCTGAAGTGGAAGTGGGTCAGGAATACGAAGGCCCAGTGATGCGCTTGCTGGACTTTGGTGCGATTGTGCAAGTGCTGCCAGGCCGTGACGGCTTGCTGCACATCTCCGAGATTGCCAACTACCGTATCGCCAACATCAATGACGTACTGAAAGTAGGTCAGGTTGTTAAGGTCAAGGTCATCGAAGCTGACGAGAAGGGTCGTCTGCGTCTGTCGATCAAGGCTATCGGTGGTATCGAAGCTCAAGGCGGCCCAGCTGCTCCTGCTGCTTCCTGATAGCGTTTGCAGTCTGCTTGAAGAAAAACCCGCCTTTCGGCGGGTTTTTTGCGTTTGGAGCTGCCGGGTTTGGGTGGGCTAATGGTTTGAGTGCTACTTGTTTAAACGTTGCTCATCCTGTCTAAAGTCTTGGCCTTTGCGCTCTGGAGGAAATCTGTAATGTGCCTTGGTAGCGTTTGTCTTGGGCTTGCGGGGGCTTTATTAAGCGCTGCCTGGATATCGAACTCATAAAATGCATCCATAAACATAGAATGGTGCGATGCCATGCTGATCCAGGTCTGAGTTCTTGCTGGTGTGGGTGCTGGCCGAGCATGGTCAAAAGCTGATGCAGGAGAAATTACATGATGGGGATAAGCAGGCTATCCAGATGCGTGTGTGCTGCGGCGCTAGTTGGATCTGCGTGGAGCGTTGGTGCCTATGAAGTCGCGGATACGATCTTTCTGGATGCGAAGATCTATACCGCCAATGTAAATGCGCCTGATGCCGAGGCGATGGCCGTGAGTCAGGGCCAAATTTTGGCCGTAGGCAAGCGTGAGCAGATTTTGCAATATCAGGGGCCGGAAACTCGCATGCTAAGCCTTGAGGGGCGACGCGTTATGCCTGGTCTGATTGATGCTCACTCACATGCTGTTTTTGCGGGTCTGGCTGCCTTGGCGCCAAACCTTGAGGATCGAGAGCTCAGCCCCCTGGAGCTTGCTCAGCAGTTGCAAATCTGGCTGGCGGAAAAAGGCTCCGGGCCGGATGTGCCCGTGGTCGTGTTTGGCGTGAATCCTGCCGTGGGGTCGGCGCCCGAGTCATAGAGCGCTTTGCTGGATGTAGGGGCCTGACAGAATCAGGCTGTGTTGCTGATGGGGGCTGACTATCATACGGCATGGGCCAACCAGGCAATACGTGGAAAGGCGGGAATTGACGCTGCCTACGTGTAGGCATTGCCTGAGAAGTCTCGCCACACAATCGGTGTGAGCAAGACTGGTCAGCCTCATGGGGTGTTGGTGTATGCCGGCCTGGATAAGGTAACGGTGATCTTGCCCAAGCCAACTGAAAAGCAGTTGCTGGCAGCTGCCAAGGCCGCGGTTGAAACGAATAATCATTATGGTATTACCGCCTGGATGGACCCGGCAGCGAATGTCGGTCCAGGTGAGGCTTTGTTTTCGCGGCCCCTGGGTGGGGATGGAGAGGGCATATTGCCTGCTTATCGGGTTTTATCTGAAGCGGGCTTATTCACTGCTCATGTTGCTGCCTTGCTGGTCGCCAGCCCGGATAGTGATGCTGCGGATCTCGATCGGCTCGATAGTGTTCGAAAGCGCTTTGCACACATCCCTAACCTGAGCTTGCCGGGCATCAAGGTGTTTGCTGATGGGGTGTTGGAGTATCCGGCTCAAAGTGCAGCCTTGCTTGGCCGCTACGAGAACTCAGGCAAGCAGGGAGAGCTACTGCTGGAGCAGCATGGGGCGGTGGTTGTGGGTGCCAGTGATTGGCCGATTTCTACGGTGAATCCGTGGGAGGCTATTCATCATGCGATGACACGTTCTGGGCCGGGTGGTGGCTTGAATGCAGGCGAGCGTATGGATAAAGACAGTATGTTCACAGCCTATACCATCAATGCAGCCAGGGCTATTCGAATGGAAGGGAAGATCGGCTCACTGGAGGCGGGCAAGCAAGCGGACTTTATCGTGCTGGATCGTGATGTGCTGGAGGTGGATGTGGAGACCTTGAAAGACATACGGGTTTTGGCGACTTACTTTGCTGGTCAGCAGGTCTATGGCGCGACTCTGTGAGTGGGGAGTGAAAAGCGCCTCTCTGGTCTTGTGCGGATTCACATGAATACTGACTTTTCTTGAGGCGGAGAAAACAAAAAAGCCCACCATGAGTAGTGGGCTTTTTGTTGCCTGGTTTTTGCCGCGAAACTAAAGCGAATTTTGGCAAATATAAGGCTTATTTGGCCGTACAGACCGCTTCAAGTCTATGGTGCATCCAGCCGGAATCGAACCGGCACGATCAAAGATCGAGGGATTTTAAGTCCCTTGCGTCTACCAATTCCGCCATGGATGCAGCGGGAGATGATGGCGGAAGCGGTGAGATTCGAACTCACGGATGGGTTACCCCATCGCCGGTTTTCAAGACCGGTCCATTCAACCGCTCTGGCACGCTTCCTATCTGTTGGGCTTTTCCCCGGCAAGTCACATGCGAAAAAAAGCATGGAGGCCAGGAAAGCCTTAAAGTGTAACGTATAAATTTGCCAGCGTCATGGAAATAATCTGTTTTCAGGGCTGGAATAGGGCGCTGATAGCAGTGCCTGTGATAGATTGCAGCAGGTAAGGCGGCTGCTGGTGGTTTGTTGCCAGGGCCGTGCTGGAAAAATAGTCTAGATATCAGGGAGTAGGTATGCGAGCTGTTGAAATTACCGAGTTTGGAAAATCGGAAGTATTGCGAGTGGGTGAGCGCCCCATGCCGCAGACGGGGCCTGGTGAGGTGTTGGTCAAGGTGTTGGCGGCGGGTGTAAACCGTCCAGACGTCTTGCAGCGGGCGGGTGCGTATCCGCCCCCGGCTGGCGCATCCGATATTCCTGGTCTGGAGTTGGCCGGTGAAATCGTATCTGGCGATGTGCAGGGTAGTGAATTCAAGATTGGTGATCAGGTTTGTGCTTTGGTGACCGGCGGGGGCTATGCTGAATATTGTGTGGTTCCAGTACAGCAATGTTTGCCTATCCCCGCGGGTTTTAGTTTGCTTGAGGCGGCTGGTTTGCCAGAGACCTTCTTTACGGTCTGGAGCAATGTGTTCGACCGTGGCCAACTGAGCAAGGGTGAAACCCTGCTGGTTCATGGCGGTGCCAGTGGAATTGGAACAACAGCAATTCAGCTGGCTGTGGCTCTGGGGCATACGGTTTACGCCACGGCTGGTAGCGACGAGCGTGTTGAGGCCATTAACCGTTTGGGCGGGATTGGCATCAACTATAAAACCGAGGTTTATGAAGACGTCATCAAAAGCAAAACAGGCGGTCGTGGCGTTGATGTGATTCTGGATATGGTCTCTGGTGATTACATCAACCGGGATTTGACGTGTCTGGCCGATGACGGCCGTATCGTCATTATTGCTTTGCTGGGTGGGGTGAAGGCCACGATCAATTGTGGCGAGATCCTGCGTCGTCGTCTGACTATTACCGGCTCAACCCTGCGCTCTCGTCCTGTCGAGTTCAAGGCGCAGCTGGCGCAGGCACTGAAAGCGCGTGTCTGGCCTTTGCTGGAAGCAGGGCAGGTGCGTCCCTTGATTCACGCCACTTTCCCTCTGGAAAAGGCGAGCGAAGCGCATGCCATGATGGAGGCGGGTGAACAGGTGGGCAAGATCATTCTTGTTCCTTAAAAGCAGCAAGGGGTGGCATAGCCACCCTTTTTCTTGCTGGTTTGAAACGAATTTTCTGCCAAAGATGCGCGAAAAGGATTTGCTCGCGCTACAATAGCCGGTTAGCTGCGCCTTGATTGTGGGCGTTGGTGTAACTTTTTGACTGGCATCAAGGGAGCAATGAGCGTACATTCTTCGCGTAAACGACTGGTTGCGGGTAATTGGAAATTAAATGGCTCGCTTGATGGCAACAGCCGTCTGCTGCAAGAACTGCTCGTTCAGCCTGATGCGCAGGCAGATTGTGATGTGCTTGTATGCGTTCCTTATGTGTATTTGCCTCAGGTGGCAGATATCTTGAAAGATTCGACCATTGCGGTTGGTGCTCAGGATGTCAGTGTCCACGCCAAGGGTGCATACACCGGGGAGATCTCGGCGGCCATGCTGGCTGATGTAGGTTGTCGCTGGGTGATTGTCGGGCATTCCGAACGTCGTCAGTATCACCAGGAAAGCAGTGCTCAGGTCGCCGCCAAAGTTGTTGCGGCACTGGATGCGGGCTTGACGCCCATTGTCTGTATTGGCGAGCAGTTGGCCGATCGCGAGGCAGGGCAGGAAACCTGTGTGGTGCAAGATCAGCTCGAACCCATCAAGGCTCTTGGGGCCGACGTGGTGTCCAGGTTGGTTCTGGCATACGAGCCGGTCTGGGCTATTGGTACTGGTCTGACTGCAACGCCAGAGCAAGCACAGCAAATGCATCAACAGATTCGTGCTTATATGGAGTCGGATCAGTTGCGTATTTTGTACGGTGGCAGCGTGAAGGCGGATAATGCCGCTGAGTTGTTTGCCATGCCGGATATTGATGGTGCCTTGGTGGGTGGTGCATCTTTGGATGCACAAGAATTTTTACGTATTGTGGCCGCTTAAAGGGTCTGGAGTCTTTAAATGCAAGATTGGATGTCTTCCGTTCTGATGGCGGTGCAGGTTATCTCCTCGCTGTTGATTATTGGTCTGGTTCTGCTGCAGCAAGGCAAGGGCGCTGATATGGGCTCGGCCTTTGGTGGTGGTTCGGCAGGTAGCGTGTTTGGTGCAGCGGGCGCGGCGAACTTTTTGTCGCGCATGACCAAATGGGCGGCAATCGTCTTTTTTGTGTCTACCGGCGGTTTGGCCTGGGTCGCTCACCATCCTGCGCAGAAAGTGGATGCGGGCGTGATGCAAGGTTACGAGTCTTCCGTTCCTGGTGCAGCCACATCGGGCGCCGCTTCGGTTCCTGCTCCAGCGGCCTCCGTGCCTGCGGCTGTTCCTTCGGCAACTCCTGAGCAAAGCGCTCCAGCGGTTCCCGCAGCTGAGTAAGCTCGGTCTGTTTGTGGGTTTGTTGTTGCTCTATATATAAGAGGCAACAAAGATCACAGGCAGGATCGCAGCTGCGATATCGAAGCCCGCCGTAATGGCGGGCTTTGTTCATTTAGCGGTGTTTGTGTGGAATATGGCTGCGTACGTGCTTTTTTAGGCGTTTTGGGCTGTTTTGTACTGACAGCTTTACTTTTGTCATGCTAATATCGCTGTCTTGATTGCTTGCCGACGTGGTGGAATTGGTAGACACGCTATCTTGAGGGGGTAGTGGCGAAAGCTGTACGAGTTCGAGTCTCGTCGTCGGCACCAAACAAAAAAGTTGGAAAGTTCTGCGATTGCAGAACCTGGAAATAAAACCTGATCCTGAAAAAGGACAGGTTTTTTTTTCGCCATTTTTTGGTGTTTTGTTTTTTTGTGGTGGGTTGCTTGCGCCGTGATTTCCGGGGCTGGTTCTTGTTTGTTGGATAAGCGCTTGAATCGGGTCAGTGCATGCTGAATTCTGTATCTGTTTTGATTCTCATAATATGAGAATTCATCAATCAAGCCATATGTTCGTCTCCGGCTCTTGATGGGTTCAGAGCGGCGATCTGGTCTTTTTTCGTCTTGATTTCATTTTTTGCCTTGTTTGCAGAGAGCCAGCATTGGCGACCGATTGCTCAGAAGACTTAAAGCAAGTTCTTAAGAAGATTGTAGGTTTAGGCTGCTAATAGTCGTGCTTGGCTAAAGCGGCTTGCAAAGCCGCTGTAAGTGGGTTTTTGTTGTGTATAGCCAACAAGCTGTGCACAAAGATTCACGTTTCCGAACGGTTTCGTAGTCAAGCGACGGGAATTTTGATGCAATAGCGTTAACTTCCCATCGCGGAGTTAGAAAGAGCAGCAGCACTGTTGTAGTTGGGCTGCTCTGATTTACTCAAATCTACGGAGATTTCTTACATGAAAAAGACTCTGCTCGCTGCTGCTCTGATGGCCGGCTTCGCTGGCGTCGCACACGCAGAAACGTCTGTCACCCTGTACGGTATTCTGGACGCTGGTATTGGTTACCAAAAACTGAAAGTTAACGACGACGCTGGTGATTTCTCCCAGAAGCGTACTGGCATGATCAACGGTATCCAGTCTGGCAACCGTTGGGGCCTGAAGGGTTCCGAAGATCTGGGTGACGGCCTGCGCGCTGTATTCGTTCTGGAAAGCGGTTTCGATCTGGGCACCGGCAAATCCGGTCAAGGTAGCCGTTTGTTCGGTCGTCAAGCCACTCTGGGTCTGGCTGGCGACAGCTGGGGTCAACTGGACTTCGGTCGTCAAACTAACATCGCCTCCAAGTACTTGCCAGGCGTAGCCGATCCTTTCGGCGGTGGTTTCGACCAAGCTAACATCGGTGGTGCTTTCACAGCAGCTAACACCGCTCGTTACGACAACATGGTCATGTACCAAACCCCTAACTTCTCCGGCTTCCAGTTCGGCGTTGGTTACTCCTTCAACGTTGACGGTAAGCAAGGTTGGGACGTTGACGGTGCAGACAAGACAAACATGCGCGGCGTGACCACCGGTCTGCGTTACGCTAACGGTCCAGTCGGCGTTGCTGTAACGTACGATCAGTTCAAGACTCCAGAAAACCTGGGTGACAGCACTTCTGTTAAGTCCTGGAACATCGGTGGTAGCTACGACTTTGAAGTTGTGAAAGCTTACTTGGCTTTCGGTCAAACTCGTAACGGCCTGTTCGCTTCCCAAGACTACTCCGGTAGCTCCGACGTTCTGCCTAACAGCGGCAACATGATTGGTATGGACGGTCTGAAGATCAACTCCTACCTGGTTGGTGTCTCGGCTCCTGTTGGCGCTGGCACCCTGATGGCTTCTTGGACCATGGCCGACATGCGTGCCGTGCCAACTATGTTCTCCGGTCTGGACATGGAGAAGAAGAAACAGCACACATACAGCTTGGGTTACAGCCACCCACTGAGCAAGCGCACGAACGTGTACGCAATTGGTTCCTATGCCAAGAACGTGTACTTCGTTCCTGACGCTAAGTCCACTCTGTTGGGCGTTGGTCTGCGTCACCAGTTCTAATCGTTTCGCGTAGCATGTCTACGCGTTGCGAAAAGCAGGCCTTTGGGCTTGCTTGAGCTGATGAAGTATAAAAAGCCATCCTTCGGGATGGCTTTTTTTTGGCTGGTTTCTAGTCTGTCTGTCTGTCTGTCTGTCTGTCTGTCTGTCTGTCTGTCTGTCTGTTTGTCTGTTTGTCTGTCTCGGTGCTTGCTTGTGTATCTGTGCTTGCTATGGGCGCTTATATGCACAATCATATAATCCTGCTATGTAGACTAGGCTGAGCTTGCGACCACTTGGTTTTGTTTGTCTTGCTTACAAAATAAGCACGAAAAATCGTTTTCTTGGTGTCTCAGGCTGACATTTTCCTTACAAAAGCGGGTAAGATAATTAATTGATGCCTGAAATCACAACCCTTAATAAAGTAAATAATCAATAGTTGAAGGGTTTTTGGTCAGGTAGCTGACAGTTTTTGCGGCATGGGTGCAACACCCGTGCATAGATGTAATGGTTTGGGGTTATCCCCCAAAACTGTGCTCTCAAAATGCTACAATCCAAGAGTTTATTTACTGCGATTGGATGCTTTGCATGAACCTGCAAGAGTACTTTCCCGTTTTGCTATTTATCATCGTCGCCACTGGGATTGGCCTGGCTCTACTTTTGGTCGGTCGAGTGCTTGGTCCAAACCGGCCCGATGCTGAAAAGCTCTCTCCTTACGAATGCGGTTTTGAAGCATTCGGCGATTCGCGCATGAAGGTGGACATTCGTTACTACCTGATCGCGATTCTGTTCATCATGTTCGATCTGGAAATCGCTTTTCTGTTTCCCTGGGCCATGGCCAATGGAACAGTAGGCCTGGTCGGTTTCTGGACCGTTATGGCGTTCCTGGCCGTTTTGACGGTCGGTTTTATCTACGAATGGAAAAAAGGCGCTCTGGACTGGGAGTAACCCATCCATGGAGAACCCTGCTTGGGGTTTTCGCGTCTGCTGCTGGGCATAAGGGGCACGAGGATGCGTCTTGATGACAGCGGGTTTGGTCAGCAACAGGATAGGCCGGGGCTTCCCAGGGTCTGATCCGGCAAAAGGCAACTACTATGGCTATCGACGGCATTCTCAAAGAAGGTTTTGTGACGACCAGTGCAGACAAGTTTCTGAACTGGGCAAAAACAGGGTCCATGTGGCCCATGACATTTGGTCTGGCCTGTTGTGCAGTGGAAATGATGCACGCTGGTGCAGCTCGTTATGACCTGGACCAATTCGGCATTATTTTCCGTCCCAGCCCACGTCAATCTGACTTGATGATTGTGGCGGGCACCCTGTGCAACAAGATGGCACCTGCCTTGCGCAAGGTATATGACCAGATGGCCGAGCCACGCTGGGTTGTATCCATGGGCTCCTGTGCCAATGGTGGCGGCTACTACCACTACTCCTACTCGGTTGTGCGCGGTTGCGACCGCATCGTGCCGGTAGACGTGTACGTGCCGGGCTGTCCTCCAACCGCTGAAGCTCTGGTTTACGGCTTGCTGCAAATGCAGAACAAGATCCGTTTGACCAATACCATCGCACGCTGAACGGTTAGAACAGGCTAAACAAGACTATGACACGGCTAGAAACTTTAAAAACCAACTTGCTCTCTATCCTTGGCGAGCAGGCTGCGTTGACGCAAGCGCGCAATGAACTCACTTTGGAAGTGCCGGTTGATGCGTGGCTCGATACCTGCACACTGTTGCGCGACCACGCTGATCTGCGCTTTGAGACCTGTATCGACTTGTGCGGGATTGATTATTCCGCCTGGAAAGCGCCTACCTATCAGGCCGCATCGGCTCAGTTTCCCCATCGCTTTGCCGTTGTGCTGCACTTGATGTCCTTGAAGCACAACTGGCGCCTGCGTGTGCGCTGCTTTGTGCCCAACGACGATTTCCCCGCTTTGCCAACCCTGTTCGAGGTCTGGCCTTCGGTGAACTGGTTCGAGCGCGAAGCGTTTGACCTGTACGGCATTATTTTCGAGAACCACCCTGATCTGCGTCGCATCCTGACCGACTACGGTTTCATCGGTCATCCGTTCCGCAAAGACTTCCCCATCTCCGGCTACGTCGAAATGCGCTATGACACCGAGCAGAAGCGGGTCATTTACCAGCCCGTCACCATCGAGCCGCGTGAAATCACGCCACGAGTGGTGCGCGAGGACGATTACGGAATTGGGCGATAAGCATCATGGCAGAAATTCAAAACTACACCCTGAACTTTGGTCCTCAGCACCCAGCCGCACACGGTGTGTTGCGTTTGGTGCTTGAGCTGGACGGTGAAGTCATTCAGCGTGCTGACCCCCATATTGGTCTGTTGCACCGCGCCACTGAAAAGCTGGCCGAGCACCGCACTTTCCTGCAAACCCTGCCATACATGGATCGTCTGGACTATGTGTCCATGATGGTTAACGAACACGCCTACTGTATGGCTGTGGAACGTCTGGTCGGTGTTGAAGTGCCGTTGCGTGCCCAGTACATCCGCGTGATGTTCGACGAGATCACCCGCATTCTGAACCACCTGATGTCGGTTGGTTCGCATGCGCTGGACGTGGGTGCCATGGCCGTGTTCCTGTACGCCTTCCGTGAACGTGAAGACCTGATGGACTGCTACGAAGCCGTCTCCGGTGCCCGTTTGCACGCGGCCTACTACCGTCCAGGTGGCGTTTACCGCGATCTGCCCGGCACCATGCCTCAGTACAAGGCCAACAAATACCGCTCCGACAAAGAACTGAAAGCCATGAACGAAGCGCGTTCGGGTTCTTTGCTGGATTTCATCGAAGACTTCACCAACCGTTTCCCCGCTTGTGTTGACGAGTATGAAACCCTGCTGACCGATAACCGTATCTGGAAGCAGCGTCTGGTGGGCGTGGGCGTGGTCGATCCTGATCGCGCCAAGGCGCTGGGCTTTACCGGCCCTATGCTGCGTGGTTCGGGCGTGGAGTGGGATCTGCGCAAGATGCAGCCCTACGAAGTCTACGACCGTGTTGAATTTGATATTCCTGTGGGTCGCAACGGTGACTCTTACGACCGTTACCTGGTTCGTATCGCAGAAATGCGCGAGAGCAACCGCATCATTCGTCAGTGTGTACAGTGGCTGCGCAACAACCCCGGCCCTGTCATCACGGATAACCACAAAGTGGCGCCGCCATCGCGCGAACGCATGAAAACCGGGATGGAGGACTTGATCCACCATTTCAAACTGTTCTCCGAAGGTATGCACGTGCCTACTGGCGAAGTGTATGCCGGTGTGGAGCATCCCAAGGGCGAGTTTGGCATTTATCTGGTATCTGACGGCGGTAACAAGCCTTACCGCATGAAGATCCGTGCTCCGGGCTTCGTCCACTTGCAGGCCCTCGATGAAATGAGCCGCGGTCACATGATTGCCGACGCGGTCACTATCATCGGCACGCAGGACATTGTGTTTGGCGAGATCGACCGTTAAGGTCGCGCCTGGAAAAACGGAACCGAATTATGTTGCTTTCCGAAAAAGCCTACCAACAGATAGATAAGGAACTGAGCAAGTTCCCGGCAGATCAACGTCGCTCTGCCATCATGGCCTCCCTGGCCATTGCCCAGCAGGAAAAAGGCTGGGTATCGCCAGAGATTATCGAGGATGTGGCCAAATACATTGGCGTGGAAGCCATTGCTGTTCAGGAGGTTGCGACCTTCTACAACATGTTCCACACCAAACCCGTTGGCCGCGTCACCATTTCCGTTTGCACCAACTTGCCCTGTGCGCTGCGTGATGGCGTCAAGGCTGGCGAGTACCTGAAAGAGAAACTGGGTATCGAATACGGTGAAACCACGGCGGACGGCCAGTTCTCCCTGATCATGGGAGAGTGCATGGGTTCATGTGGTGATTCGCCCGTCATGTTGCTGAACAATCAGCACATGTGCGTGCGCATGGAAGCCGAGCGCATTGATGCCATGCTCGAAGAATTGAAGACACACGGAGAATCGGCATGATTGCACCGGACATTCTGCGCAAGTTCGCACAGGGATTGGAACCTAACCCTGGTGGCGACGCATCGCGCAGCATGATTTTTCATGATCGTCATATTCAGCCACAGATTCTGGCTGGTTTGAACGGCGACAACTGGGGCCTGGAAGAGTACGTCAAGCGTGGTGGCTATGAAGCCCTGCGCAAGGTCTTGACCACCGGCATGAAACCCGAAGACGTGATTGCTGAAGTGAAGACTTCGGCCTTGCGTGGTCGTGGTGGTGCAGGTTTTCCATCGGGTCTGAAGTGGAGCTTCATGCCCCGCAGCTTGCCCGGTCAAAAGTACCTGGTATGTAACTCTGACGAGGGCGAACCGGGCACTTTCAAAGACCGCGATATTCTGCGTTTCAACCCGCATATCGTGATCGAAGGCATGGCCATTGCTGCCTACGCCATGGGCATTACCGTGGGCTACAACTATATCCACGGTGAAGTGTTCGAAATCTATCAGCGCTTTGAAGAAGCGCTGGAGCAGGCCCGTGCGGCAGGCTTTCTGGGTGACAAGATCCTGGGTTCGGATTTCAGCTTCCAGCTGCATGCGTTCCACGGTTACGGCGCCTACATTTGCGGTGAAGAAACTGCGCTACTGGAGTCTCTGGAAGGCAAGAAGGGCCAGCCCCGTTTCAAACCGCCATTCCCAGCCAGTTTCGGTCTGTACGGCAAGCCGACGACCATCAACAACACCGAAACCTTCGCGGCTGTACCCTGGATTTTGCGCAACAGCGGTCAGGAATACCTGGAAGTGGGTATCCCCAACGCCGGTGGCACCAAGATCTTCTCCATTACGGGTGACGTAGAGCGTCCCGGTAACTACGAAGTGCCTCTGGGTACACCCTTTGCCACCTTGCTGGAACTGGCAGGCGGCATGCGTGACGGTCGCAAACTGAAGGCTGTTATCCCTGGTGGTTCCAGCTCGCCGGTTTTGCCCGCCGACATCATCATGGCAACCAACCTGGACTATGACTCCATTGCCAAGGCTGGTTCCATGCTGGGTTCGGGCGCTGTCATCGTGATGGACGAGACTCGTTGCATGGTCAAGTCCCTGCTGCGCCTGTCCTATTTTTACTATCACGAAAGCTGCGGCCAGTGCACGCCGTGCCGCGAAGGCACAGGCTGGTTGTGGCGCATGGTGCATCGTATCGAGAACGGTCAAGGTCGCCCAGAAGATCTGGACATGCTCGACGACATCGCACAGAACATCATGGGCCGCACCATTTGCGCCCTGGGTGATGCTGCTGCCATGCCGGTGCGCAGTTTCGTTAAGCATTTCCGCGACGAGTTCGCACACCACATCGAGCATAAAGGCTGTGTGGTGCCTCAATATTTGTAGGCCAGGACAACGTAATGGTAGAACTCACCATCGATGGCATTAAAGTTGACGCCCCGGAAGGCAGCATGGTCATTCAGGCTGCCCATGACGCCGGGGTCTACGTGCCGCACTTCTGTTATCACAAAAAACTGAGTATTGCCGCCAACTGCCGCATGTGTTTGGTGGACGTGGAAAAAGCGCCCAAGCCTTTGCCTGCTTGCGCCACTCCCGTCACCAACGGCATGGTTGTGCGTACTCGTTCGGAAAAAGCCGTGGCCGCTCAAAAGAGCGTCATGGAATTCCTGCTGATCAACCACCCTCTGGATTGCCCCGTGTGTGACCAGGGCGGTGAATGTCAGCTGCAAGATCTGGCCGTGGGTTACGGTGGCTCCGAGTCGCGCTACAAGGAAGAAAAGCGCGTTGTGGCCGCCAAATCCATGGGCCCCCTGATCTCGACCGAAGCCATGCAGCGTTGCATTCACTGCACCCGCTGTGTGCGTACTGGCGAAGAAATCGCCGGTGTCCAAGAGGTTGGTATGCTCAACCGCGGCGAACACGCCGAAATCACCACCTTTGTGGGTCGCGCAGTCGAGTCCGAATTGTCGGGCAACATGATTGACGTTTGCCCCGTGGGTGCCTTGCTCTCCAAACCTTTCCGCTTCAATGCCCGTACCTGGGAATTGGCCCGTCGTCGCAGCGTTAGCCCGCACGACAGCGTGGGTGCCAACCTGGTGCTGCAAGCCAAGATGGACAAGGTGTTGCGTGTTGTTCCCTTCGAGAACGACGAAGTCAACGAGTGCTGGATCAGCGACCGTGACCGTTTCTCCTACGAAGGCCTGTACACCGAAGATCGTCTGACTCGCCCCATGGTGCGTGGTGATGACGGCCAGTGGCGTGAAGCTTCCTGGAACGACGCCATGCAAACCATCGTTGCCGGCATGAACGCCGTGCGCGAGAAGTTTGGTGCAGATCAACTGGGCTGTATTGGTTCGGCTACCTCCACAACCGAAGAACTGGCTTTGCTGGCTCGTCTGGGTCGTGCTCTGGGTACCGAAAACGTGGACTTCCGTCTGCGCCAGACCGATGCCCGCCTGGACGGCGCCCTGGCCGGTGTGCCTTGGTTGGGTATGCCTCTGACCGCCTTGAACGAACTGGATCGCGTTCTGGTCGTGGGCTCCTTCCTGCGTAAAGATCACCCCTTGATGGCTCAGCGTCTGCGTCAGGCTGTCAAACGCGGTGCTCAAGTTTCCTTTATTGATTCGGCTGCCGATAATCCATTGTTCAATGCGATTGCCGGCCGCATGACGGTCGCTCCCAGCCAGTTGGCCAATTCCCTGGCTCAAGTGCTGGTTGCGGTTGCCAAAGCCAAGGACAGCGCCGTTCCTGCTGGTCTGGAAGGCGTACAGGTTTCTGCTGAAGCTCAGCAGATTGCTGACAGCCTGGCCTCCGGTGAACGCGTGGCCATCTTGCTGGGAAATATGGCTGTCAACTCGGATCAGGCCAGCGTGATTGCTGCCAACGCCAATGCAATTGCACAGGCTAGCGGTGCCAAGCTGGGCTTCCTGACTGCCGGTGGTAACACCGTGGGTGGTTACCTGGCCAACGCCGTACCGGGCAAGGGCGGTTTGACTGCCGAGCAAATGCTGGCTCAAACCCTGCGTGCTTACCTGGTTCTGAATGTGGAGCCTGCACTGGACAGCGATCTGGGCGAACGTGCTGTAGAAACACTGAAGTCCGCCACCTTCTCGGTCGCGCTGACTTCCTATCGTTCCGCTGCCGAGCAGTGGGCCGATGTGATGCTGCCTGTGTCTCCTTTCACTGAAACCTCCGGCACCTTTGTGAACGCCGAAGGCCGTGTACAAAGCTTCAAGGGCGCAGCTGCTCCCGTGGGCGATACACGTCCGGCCTGGAAGGTTCTGCGCGTACTGGGCAATCTGTTCCAGCTGGATGGTTTCGACGACGAAACCTCCGAATCGGTTCGTGACTCGGTCATGGCTGCCGGTGTGGAATCGCGTCTGTCCAACCAGATCAATCTGGCTGCCAGCGTTCTGCCTGCTGCTAGCGGTCTGGAGCGTGTGGCTGATGTACCTATCTACCGCAGCGATGCGCTGGTGCGTCGTTCGGCTCCTTTGCAGGAAACACCTGCTTCGGCAGCCCCTACGGCTCGCATGGCCGCCGCCACGCTGACCCAACTGGGTCTGGCCGACGGCGATCTGGTGAAGGTTCGTTCTTCGCAAGGCGAAGTCAGCTTGCCAGCTCAGCTGGATGACACCGTGGCATTGAACTCGGTGCGTGTTGCCACCGCTTTTTCTGAAACTGCCGCTTTGGGTAGCGCATTCGGTCAATTGACAGTGGAGCGTGCATAACATGGAATTTCTCTCTGCCATCAATAACTACGGTTCGGACCTGCTGGGTCCGAGCGCATGGTATGTGGTGTGGACGCTGCTGAAGATTGTCGCTATCGCGGTGCCCGTCATTCTGTGTGTTGCGTACCTGACCTACTGGGAACGCAAGATGATCGGCTTCATGCACGTTCGTTTGGGACCAACCCGTGTTGGTTACCGCGGCCTGCTGCAGCCTTTCGCTGACGTTTTCAAATTGCTGACCAAAGAGCTGATCGTTCCTGCGAAGTCCAACAAGGTCCTGTACCTGTTGGCTCCGGTTGTGACGCTGATGCCTGCTTTGGCCGCCTGGGCGGTGATTCCTTTCAGCCCCGATGTGGTTCTGTCCGACGTTAACGCCGGTCTGCTGTACATTCTGGCGATTACCTCGCTGGGTGTGTACGGTGTGATCGTGGCCGGTTGGGCGTCCAACTCCAAGTACGCCTTGCTGGGTGGTCTGCGTGCAGCCGCTCAGGTGTTGTCCTACGAACTGGCTATCGGCTTTGTCCTGATTACCGTGTTGCTGGTTTCCGGCACGCTGAATCTGTCGGGCATCGTGGTCGGTCAGACTCAGGGGTACTTTGCGGACAAGGGCTTGAACTTCCTGTCCTGGAACTGGCTGCCGCTGCTGCCACTGTTTGTGATCTACGTGATTTCCGCCGTTGCTGAAACCAACCGTCACCCGTTTGACGTGGTGGAAGGCGAATCGGAAATTGTGGCCGGTCCCATGGTGGAGTACTCCGGTACCGGTTTCGCTCTGTTCTTCTTGGGCGAATACGCCAACATGATTTTCCTGTCGGCTCTGGCGTCCATCATGTTCTTGGGTGGCTGGACTCCTATTGTCGAGTTCGCTCCATTTACCTGGATTCCGGGGTGGCTGTGGCTGGGTCTGAAGACCTTTGTCGTGGTCTCCATGTTCATCTGGTTCCGTGCAACGTTCCCACGTTACCGCTATGACCAGATCATGCGTTTGGGCTGGAAAGTATTTATCCCGCTGACCGGTGTTTGGCTGGTTATTGTGGCGATCTGGATGCAGACGCCCTGGAACATCTGGCATTAAGGCTAAGGGGCAAGATTATGGAAGCAATCAAAGATTTCTTTGGCAGCCTGATGCTGTCCGAGATGCTCAAAGGCATGCGCCTGACGGGGAAGTATTTCTTCAAGCGCAAGGTAACCCTGCGTTATCCCGTTGAAACCACGCCCGCTTCGCCACGTTTTCGCGGTCTGCACGCTTTGCGTCGCTACGAAAACGGCGAAGAGCGTTGCATCGCGTGCAAACTGTGCGAGGCCGTATGTCCCGCCATGGCTATCTCGATCGAATCGGCAGAGCGCGAGGACGGCACACGCCGCACCACGCGTTATGACATCGATCTGGCCAAGTGTATTTTCTGTGGTTTCTGTGAAGAAAGCTGCCCGGTCGATTCGATCGTGGAAACGCACATTCACGAATACCATGGTGAAAAACGCGGCGATTTGTACTACACCAAGGACATGCTGCTGGCTATCGGTGACCGCTACGAAGACGAGATCGCTCGTCGTCGTGCCGCAGATGCACCTTATCGCTAAGGCCGGAGCTCTACACTCATGTTATTTACTACTGTTCTGTTTTATGTGCTGGCGCTGGTGATGGTGGTGGCCGCGTATCGCGTGATCGCTGCCAAAAACCCGGTTACGGCCGTATTGCATTTGATTCTGGTGTTCTTCACGGCCGCCATGATGTGGATCACGATGGGCGCCGAGTTCCTGGGCCTCTTGCTGGTGGTGGTCTATGTGGGCGCCGTGATGGTGATGTTCCTGTTCGTCATCATGATGCTGGACGTACGTCAGGAATCCGCTGCCAAGAAATTCCAGGCCCATGTGCCGATGGGGCTGTTGATCGGCGCCATCATGGTTCTGGAAATGGGCTTTGTGCTGACCAAGCTGTGGTTCACAACGGCACCTGCTGCCGCAGTGGCTGCGGACTACAACAACACCCGCGTCATTGGCGAGTTGATGTACTCCCAGTACGTGTTGGCTGTGTTGCTCGGTGGCATTGTGCTGCTGGTTGGCATGATCTCGGCCATTGCACTGACTTTGCGTAAACGTGAAGGTGTCAAACGCACCGTCTCCAGCGAACAGGTCAAGGTTCGCGCCAAAGACCGTCTGCGCATGGTTTCCATTCCTTCTCAAACCGAAAAGCCGTCGGTGTCCAGTTCGGCTGACGCTGTCGTGCCAGGAGACAAATGATGATGACGCTGACGCTTGCGCACTATTTGGTCCTGGGCGCTGTGCTGTTCACGATCGGCCTGTTCGGCTTTTTCCTGAACCGTCGCAACCTGATTATTTTGCTCATGTCTGTTGAGCTGATTCTTTTGTCGGCCAACATGAACTTTGTGGCCTTCTCCACCTGGATGGGCAACGAGGCAGGTCAGGTGTTTGTCTTTTTCGTCCTGACGGTCGCTGCGGCCGAGGCGGCCATTGGTCTTGCAATTCTGGTTCTGTTGTTCCGTAACCTTAATTCGATCAATGTCCAGGATCTCGACCAGCTCAAGGGTTGATGGGATAGCACACTAATGAACTCCATAAATCTTTACTTAACGATTGCGCTTGCTCCCCTGGTGGGTTCGGCGCTAGCCGGTTTGTTTGGTACCGGCTTCCTGGGTCGATTTATCGGCAAGACAGGCGCTCACCTGATCACGATCGCGGGCGTGCTGCTGTCTTTTGTCGGCTCGGTCATGGTCATGTTGCAGGTTCTGGAAGGCCAGACCTTCAACGGTCCGGTCTACACCTGGATCACCATTGGCAGCATTCAGTGGGACATCGGTTTCCTGATCGACAAGCTGACTGCCCTGATGATGGTGGTGGTGACTTCCGTGTCGCTGATGGTGCACATCTACACCATTGGCTACATGAAAGATGACCCCGGTTATCAGCGCTTTTTCTCCTACATTTCGCTGTTTACCTTCTCGATGCTGATGCTGGTCATGTCCAACAACATGCTGCAGCTGTTCTTCGGTTGGGAAGCAGTGGGTCTGGTGTCTTACCTGCTGATCGGTTTCTGGTACGAGCGCAAGACCGCGATTTTCGCCAACATGAAGGCCTTCCTGGTCAACCGTGTGGGTGACTTCGGTTTTGCTCTGGGTATTGGCTTGCTCTACGCCTACACCGGCTCCATGAACTACAGCGACGTGTTCGCCAAGGTTCAGGAACTGAGCACCATGACATTCCCCGGTACCGACTGGCAATTGCTGACCGTTGCTGCTCTGGCCCTGTTCGTGGGTGCCATGGGTAAATCGGCTCAGGTGCCGTTGCACAGCTGGCTGCCTGACTCCATGGAAGGTCCTACCCCTATCTCGGCACTGATTCACGCCGCGACCATGGTGACGGCCGGTATCTTCATGGTGGCTCGTTTCTCGCCTGTGTTTGAACAGTCGACAACGGCGCTGTCCTTCATCATCGTGATCGGTGCAACTGGTGCCTTGTTCCTGGGCTTGCTGGGGATTATCCAGAACGACGTCAAACGCGTTGTGGCTTACTCCACCTTGTCCCAGCTGGGTTACATGACGGTAGCTCTGGGTGCTTCGGCTTACTCGGCCGCTGTGTTCCACCTGATGACACACGCTTTCTTCAAGGCCTTGCTGTTCCTGGGCGCCGGTTCGGTGATTATCGGTATGCACCACGATCAGGACATCCGCAATATGGGTGGTCTGCGCAAGTACATGCCAATTACCTGGCTGACTTTCCTGATCGGTACGCTGGCTCTGGTGGGTACGCCGTTCTTCTCGGGTTTCTACTCGAAAGAGCACATCATCGAAGCCGCAGGCGAAGCCGGTATCTGGGGTTCGACCTACGCTTACTACGCCACACTGATCGGTGTGTTCGTCACCTCGCTGTACTCCTTCCGTCTGTACTTCCTGGTATTCCACGGCAAAGAGCGCTTCCGTGACGTCAAGCACGACGAGTCGCATGGTCACGACGACCATCACGCTCATGGTGGTGATCCTCACGAGTCGCCCTGGG
Organism: Alcaligenes faecalis; assembly: GCF_009497775.1. NCBI lineage: Bacteria > Pseudomonadati > Pseudomonadota > Betaproteobacteria > Burkholderiales > Alcaligenaceae > Alcaligenes > Alcaligenes faecalis. The sequence continues at coordinate 2,888,317 of NZ_CP031012.1, read as the reverse complement.
TGGTTACGCTGCCGCTGGTTCTGCTGGCCATTCCGTCGATCTTCGCCGGTATCTGGTTTGTTGATCCGCTGCTGTTCGGTGGCTACTTTGAAGGCATTGTGACGGTTCTGCCTGAACATCCAGCAATGGCAACTCTGGCCAAACACTGGACTGACTGGATGGCTTACGCCGTACACGGCTTTGGCACGCTGCCATTCTGGCTGGTTGTGGCTGGTGCTGTGGTGGCCTGGTACATGTACCTGGTTAATCCCGCCTTGCCTGCCGCTATCAAAAAGAACTGCTCTTTTATCTACCGTATCCTGGAGAACAAGTACTACGTTGACTGGTTCAACGAGCAAGTACTGTCTCGTGGCGTTCGCTGCCTGGGTACGGGCCTCTGGAAAGGTGCTGACCGCGGTCTGATTGACGGCCTGGTGGTCAACGGTAGTGCGCGCGTAGTGGGCTGGGTGGCTGCAATCAGCCGTCATATCCAGTCCGGCTATGTCTATCACTACGCCTTTGCCATGATCCTCGGGATCCTGGCGCTCTTATCCTTTTTTGTACTGACGGTTCGGTAAATGGCTAGCGATATGGCGTCTTCTACTCTTCCTTGGTTAACGCTGGCGATTTTCGTACCTATCGTCGCTGGCCTGTTGGTGCTGGCTCTGGGACGTGATGATCGTCCCACCTTCACCCGCTGGCTGGCTTTGCTGGGTTCGATTGCCGGTCTTGTTGTCACTATTCCTCTGTACACGGGCTTCAATCCCGGTACAGCCGACATGCAGTTTGTCGAGCTGGCCCCCTGGATTGATGCCTTCAAGGTGAATTACCACCTTGGCGTGGACGGTATTTCCATGTGGTTTGTTCTGCTGACCGCGTTCATCACGGTGATCGTGGTGCTGGCGGGCTGGCAGGTTATCAAGAACCGCGTGGCTCAATACATGGGTGCCTTCCTGATCCTGTCGGGTCTGATGGTTGGCGTGTTTGCCGCACTGGATGGCTTGCTGTTCTACGTGTTCTTTGAAGCCACGCTGATCCCGATGTATCTGATCATCGGTATCTGGGGTGGTCCAAACCGCGTGTATGCATCGGTCAAGTTCTTCCTCTACACCCTGATGGGCTCCCTGCTGACGCTGGTTGCTTTCATCTACCTGTGGAACGTGTCCGGCGGTACCTTCGATATCCTGACCTGGCACAAAGTCCCTCTGGACTACACCACGCAGGTGCTGATCTTTGTGGCGCTGTTCATGGCGTTTGCAGTGAAAGTGCCTATGTGGCCTGTCCACACCTGGTTGCCTGATGCCCACGTGGAAGCACCTACCGGTGGTTCCGTGGTTCTGGCTGCCATCATGTTGAAACTGGGTGCTTACGGTTTCCTGCGCTTTTCCCTGCCCATCGCTCCTGATGCCTCGCAAGGTCTGGCTGGAATCATCATTGCCCTGTCCCTGGTCGCGGTGATCTACATTGGTCTGGTCGCCATCGTTCAGGACGATATGAAAAAGCTGGTGGCTTACTCCTCTGTGGCTCACATGGGTTTTGTCACACTGGGCTTTTTCGTGTTCAACACCACGGGTATGGAAGGCGCGATCATGCAAATGATCTCGCACGGTTTCGTGTCCGGCGCCATGTTCCTGTGTATCGGTGTTCTGTACGACCGTCTGCACAGCCGCCAGATCGCTGATTACGGTGGTGTGGTCAAGGTCATGCCTCGTTTCGTCACCTTCTTTGTGCTGTTCTCGATGGCCAACAGTGGTTTGCCAGGCACCAGTGGCTTTATCGGTGAGTTCACCGTCATCATGGGCGCGGTTGAGTACAACTTCTGGATTGGTCTGTTGACAGCAACAGCGCTGATTACAGGTGCGTCTTACTCGCTGTGGATGCTCAAGCGCGTGGCCTTTGGCCCCGTGGGTAACGACAATGTTGCTGGCATGAGCGACCTGAGTGGCCGTGAGTTCTTCGTTCTTGGCGTAATGGCGATTGCGGTGCTGGGCATGGGTGTGTATCCCAAGCCATTCACCGAGGTCATGCACGTTTCGGTTGAAGCGTTGCTGCAACACGTCTCCATCTCGAAACTGTAGGCCGAATCACTATGGATACTAACTTTAACTTTTCTCTGGCTCTGCCCGAGATCCTGCTCCTGGTTCTGGCTTCGTGTGTGCTGATTTTTGATGCTTTCAGCAAACACAAACAGCGCCACTCGACGTTTGTTTTCAGCCTGCTGACGCTTGCCGTGGTTGCGGCCAGCGTGGCCTGGCAGTGGTCCAAGGGCGTTAGCGGTGTTTCGTTTGGTGGTCTGTTCGTCGTGGACGAAATGGCTCACTTCCTGAAGCTGCTCTCGTGCGCGGCTGTGGCTGCCACCCTGATCTACGGTCGTGAATACGCGGAACAGCGTGACATGATGGAACGTGGTGGCGAGCTGTACACCCTGACTCTGATGGCTCTGCTGGGCCAGATGATCATGATTTCGGCCAACAGCATGTTGACCGCTTATCTGGGTGTGGAGCTGATGTCCTTTGCGCTGTACGCACTGGTTGCGCTGCGTCGTGAACATCGTCAGTCCATTGAAGCGGCTTTGAAGTACTTCGTACTGGGTGCTTTGGCATCGGGTATCTTGCTGTACGGTATGTCCATGATTTTTGGCGCTACTGGCCATCTGGAATTCCCGCGCATCGCCGAAGTCATCTCCAACGGCCAAGCCGAGCGTCTGGCTCTGGTCTTCGGTGTGGTGTTTGTGGTTGCTGGTCTGGCTTTCAAGTTGACGGCTGCTCCTTTCCACATGTGGACACCGGACGTCTACCAAGGCGCTCCAACCACCGTCACCCTGATCATCGGTGCTGCGCCCAAACTGGCTGCTTTTGCCGTGACCATGCGCTTCCTGGTTGAAGCTCTGCACGGTATTGCCGTGGACTGGCAGCCCATGCTGCTGATCATGGCTGTGCTGTCGCTGGCTCTGGGTAACCTGACTGCGATCATGCAAAAGAATCTCAAGCGTATGCTTGCGTATTCGACCATCTCGCACATGGGTTTCATTTTCCTGGGCTTGCTGGCTGGCGTGTTCAATGGCGAGACTCACTCTCAAGCCTACGGTGCTTCGCTGTTCTACGTGGTGATCTACGTTCTGACCACACTGAGCACCTTCGGTCTGATTCTGATCCTGAGCCGTCGCGGTTTTGAATGTGAAAACATCAGCGACCTGAAAGGTCTGAACCGTCGTAATCCCGGTCTGGCTCTGGTCTGGCTGCTGTCCATGTTCTCCCTGGCTGGTATTCCTCCGCTGTCCGGCTTTGCCGCCAAGCTGAGTGTTCTGCAAGCTGTGGTGGGCGCGGGCTATGTCTGGCTGGCCGTGTTTGCCGTGATCATGTCCTTGATCGGTGCTTTCTACTACCTGCGTGTCGTGAAGGTTGTTTACTTCGACGAACCCGAAGGTGAAGAGCATCCTGTGGCAACGGGCTTGTTGACCAAGCTGGTCATGCTGGTGAACGGTGTTCTGATTATTGGCCTGGGCTTGTTGCCTGGTGGCTTGATGGATACCTGCATCCGCGTGATTCAGTCTTCCTTGCAGTTTTAAGTAGGTAGCACTATGGACCAAAGCCTTTCCATCTGGGTCTTGATTGTTCTGTCCGTGATTACGGCAAACCTGCCGTTTCTCGTGGAAAAGCCCTTGCTGGTTTTGCCTTGGTCCTTGCCGGGCGAGCGCTCAGGTCTCTCGCCCTGGCTGCAGCTGATTGTCGGCCTGGTGTACCTGGCCGTGCTGGCTGCTCTGGGCCTGGGAATCTACACGGTGATTGCCTCCAGCTCCGGCCTGAGCTCCTTGCCTGTCATGTTGGGCAAGCTGCTTCTGGGTCTGGCTTTGGTGGGAGCCATGTTTTACTTCCCGGCCTGGCGCTCTCGGAATCAGAAAGTCTCCAAAGGCTTCTTCTCTCGCCTTCTGGAAGTCTGTGCGTTTTACGGGATTGTGGGTGCCTTCGGTTTTGCTTTTGAAGCCAGCATCGGTAACCCGTTCAAGCAGACCTGGGTGTTCTACACCATTACCTTTGCTCTGTTTTTGGTGATGGCGTATCCCGGCTTTGTGTATCGCTATTTGATGCGCCACCCCAAGGGCAAGTTTGAATAGTGCTGACTGCATGAAAAAAACCTCGCAATTTTGCGAGGTTTTTTTTGTCCTGATTTTCTGTGTTGAGTCATCAGCGGGGGGCTTGATGCTGATGAAGGGCCGCAGACCATGTGTGCAGCCCGCAGAATCGATCAAGGCTTGTCCAGAGGTGCGTGGGTGGCTCCAGCTACGCCCAGGCGCTTGCAGACGCCCTGAGCCTCTTGAGCGAGGACCAGTGTCAGTTGCTCGGCAGGCAGGGCGCGACCCAAGGCAGCGCTTTGTCCGCTCCACAGGGAACTGAACTCGGTACGGCCTTGTTTTTCGGCTTCGATACGCAGCGGGCTGAGTGCCGAACCTGCATGGGGAAATACTGGAGCACTGGTACTTAAAGGACCGATTTCATCCATCAGGCGAGTGCGGATACTGCGAGCAGGGCGACCGGAGAACAGATTGGTCAGCGCTGTACCATCCGAGCGACTATTGGACAGGGCTTCGCGGTGCAGCGGAGTGATCTTGGATTCAGGACAGAACAGGTAGGCAGTGCCAATTTGCGCCGCGCTGGCACCCAGGGCCAGGGCTGCGGCAATACCGCGACCATCGGCAATACCACCGGCCGCAATCACGGGAATGCTGACGGCATCGGCAATCTGGGGAACCAGGGACATGGTGCCTACTTGTGTATGCACTTTATTGTCCAGGAACACGCCACGGTGACCACCAGCTTCCAGACCCTGGGCGATGATGATGTCGGCACCGTGCTCTTGCAGCCAGACCGCTTCTGCCGTCGTGGTCGCGCTGGACATGATCAGAGCACCGGCTTTTTTCACGCGCTGCACCAGTTCGGGGGAGGGCAGGCCAAAGTGGAAGCTGACCACTTCAGGTTTCAGTTCCTCGACCAGTTCAGCATGTTGGCTGGAGAAGGGCGCACGTGCCGCTTTGGGCAATTCCTGATTCGGGTCCAGGCCGTATTCCTGGTAGTAGGGCATCAAACGTAGACGCCACTCTTGCAGGGCTTCTGGCTCCAGGCGCAGATCCTCATGACAAAAGAAGTTCAGGTTGATAGGAGCCGATACGGCTTGTCTGAACAAGCCGACTTGCTCGCGAATTTGTTCCAGGCTGAGCATGGCGCAGGCCAGCGAGCCCAGGCCGCCTGCGCGAGCAACGGCAATGGCCAGCTCGCTGTCTTGGGCGCCAGCCATAGGGGATTGGATAATGGGATGTTCGATGTGGAGCAGATCCAGCAAGGTATTGTTGGGCCAGATGTACATGGAGGGCGTCCTCGGTCATTTCGCGATAGCTTTTATCGTAGCAGGATGAGTTCAGGCTGAAAACTGACATTGTCGTGTACGGGCGGGGCCGTGCAGCGCCTGCAGCAGGCTACAATAATTGTCTTTTGGCACAGTGGCTGTGCCGTATTTTCTTGCTTTGTGGACGATCTGATGTCTCATCTCATTCTTCAAGGGCCGCGCCTGGATAGCGCCATCATCGAAAAAATTGCGGCAGTGGTGCAGGCCGATGGAGTGCAGGAGCTGGGTCCTACCGCCGTGCGTCTGCTGGGTGCTGATGCTACGAAGCGCGCTGAGGTGCAGGCCCTGTGCAAGACCGGCGCGATGGATTTTGCCTTTCTGGAGCAGATTGATCGCCTGAAAGAAATGCGCGTGCTGGCAATGGATATGGATTCCACGCTGATCAATATCGAGTGTATTGACGAGATTGCCGATATGGCTGGCCGCAAGGAGCAGGTTGCCACGATTACCGAAGCAGCCATGCGCGGCGAGATCAAGGATTTCACCGAAAGCCTGAATCGTCGTGTCGCTTTTTTGGAAGGTGTGCCCGTCAGTGATCTGACTCGTGTCTATGAAGAACGCTTGCAGCCCAATCTGGGCGCAGACCGCCTGATTGCGACGGCTCATGCTCATGGGGTGAAAACCTTGCTGGTGTCGGGTGGCTTTACCTTCTTTACCGAGCGCATGAAAGACCGGTTCAGCTTGAGCTACGCCCACTCCAATACCTTGGAAGTAGTGGACGGCAAGCTGACCGGCAAAGTGCTGGGTGCGATTGTGGATGGTCAGGCTAAAGCGCGTTTCCTGCAGGAGCTGGCGGCTGAGCTGGGTGCAGGTCCAGAGCAGTGTATTGCGATTGGAGATGGGGCCAATGACTTGCCCATGATGTCCAAGGCCAAGTACTCGGTGGCTTATCGTGCCAAACCAGTGGTGCAGGAGCAGGCCAGCTTTGCCTTGAATCACTCTCCGTTGGATGCCGTGTTGAACTGGTTCCGTTTGGACGTTTGATGTCGGAGGATCGTCAGCGTAGTCTGGCGAAAAAATGAAGGTGGGCGCCGCAAACTCAAGGCTTACCAAGAGTTGGTCTGTATATAGGCCTTCCAGCTCACCAGCGTAAACGCACAAGGCAGGAGTGTTCGGCTGTCAAAAATAAAAGAGCGCTGTCCTTGGGCAGCGCTCTTTTTTATATCCCAGCCTTGTTGTGAAGGCTTACTTCTCTTTGCGCAAGCTGTTCAAGACATTGCGCACAGCCTGAATGCGGTTCTTGATTTCCTCGCCTTTGGTAATTTCAACCTTGAGCTTGTCCGGTCCAGCCAGGCGTACCTGCTTATTTTTCTGCACCAGTTCAATAATGCTGACCGCGTCCACATTGGGTTTGGAAGAAAACTGAATCGTCGCCTGGGCTTCGCTGGCATCAATTTTCACAATCCCCAGTGGCTCGGCCTTGATGCGCAGGCGATGTACGGCCAGCAGGTTCTCGCCAGCCTCTGGCAGCAGGCCGTAGCGGTCGATCAGTTCCTCATGAATATGGATCAGATCGTCTTCGGTACGGGCATGTGACAGGGCCTTGTAGTGTCCCAGACGGGCATTCACATCCGGGCAGTAGTTGGCCGGCAGCAGGGCGGAGGTGTGCAGATTCACTTCGCATTGCAAGGCAAAGGGTGAATCCAGGTCAGGTTCTTCACCGGCTTTCAGGGCTTTGACAGCGGTATTGAGCATATCCGCATACATGGAATAGCCCACTTCCTGAATGTCGCCGGACTGCGATTCGCCCAGCACTTCCCCGGCGCCCCGAATTTCCAGATCGTGCATGGCCAGGAAAAAGCCTGCACCCAGCTCTTCCATGGCCTGAATGGCCTCCAGCCGCTTCTTCGCATTGCTGGTGATGGCATCCTCGCCAGGGGTCAGCAGATAGGCATAGGCCTGGTGGTGAGAGCGTCCTACTCGTCCACGCAATTGGTGGAGCTGAGCCAGACCCAGGCGATCCGCACGGTGAATGACGATGGTATTGGCCGTAGGCACGTCAATGCCGGTTTCAATAATCGTGGTACACAGCAGCACGTTGTAGCGCTTCTGGTAGAAGCCCTTCATGACGGCTTCCAGTTCGCGCTCCGGCATTTGGCCGTGGGCCACTGCAATACTGGCTTCCGGCACCAGCTCTTCCAGACGGGCACGCCGGTTGTGAATGGTTTCGACTTCGTTGTGCAGGAAGTAGACTTGGCCACCACGTTTCAATTCGCGCAGCAGCGCTTCACGTATGGTGCTGCCATCTTCACGACGTACAAAGGTTTTGATCGCCAGACGTTTCTGCGGTGCCGTGGCAATCACGGAAAAGTCTCGTATGCCTTCCAGGGACATGCCCAAGGTACGTGGAATAGGGGTGGCGGTCAGGGTCAGGATATCGACCTCGGCACGCAGCTGCTTCAAGGCTTCTTTCTGGCGCACACCAAAGCGGTGTTCCTCGTCGATGATGACCAGGCCCAGTTGCTTGAAACGCACGTCCGAGGACAGGATCTTGTGCGTACCAATCACGATATCCACGCTGCCTTCGCGCAGGCCTGCAATCGCGGCCTGAGTTTCCTTGGTCGAGCGGAAGCGGGACAGCTCGGCAACACGGATAGGCCAATCGGCAAAACGGTCCGAGAAGGTCTGCGCATGTTGCTCGGCCAGCAGGGTGGTCGGGCACAACAAGGCCACCTGCTTGCCGTTGGCCACGGCCAGGAAGGCGGCACGCAGGGCGACTTCGGTTTTACCAAAGCCCACATCCCCGCAGACCAGACGGTCCATAGGCTGGCCGGATGTCATGTCGTTTACGACGGCTTCAATGGCAGCGGCTTGATCCGGTGTTTCCTCAAAGCCAAAACCTTCGGAGAAGGCCTGGTAATCATTGAGCGGCAGCTTGAACTTGAAGCCTTCACGGGCGGCGCGTTGGGCGTACAGGGCCAGCAACTCAGCAGCACTGTCGCGTGCTTGTTTGGCTGCACGACGGCGGGCTTTATCCCATTGGCCAGAACCCAGTTGGTGCAAAGGTGCATGCTCGGGGTCGGCACCGCTGTAGCGGGCAATCACGTGCAACTGGGCTACGGGCACATACAAGGTGCTGCCCTTGGCGTATTCCAGGTGCAGGAACTCGACCGGGCCTTCGCCCAGGTCCATTTCTTTCAGACCGCAGTAGCGACCAATCCCGTGTTCGGCGTGAACCACCGGGTCGCCCTCGCGCAGTTCGGACAGGTCCCGCACCATGGCTTCCACATCGCTGCTGCGTTCGTTGCGGCGACGGCTGCTTTGGGTGCGTGTCTGGGTGGGGTAGAGGTCGTTCTCTGTCAGCAGGCTCAGGCTGTCATGAACCAAGGCAAAGCCACGCGACAAAGGCGCGACGACCAGAGCAAAAGCGGCGTCTGATTCCAGAAAATCGGCCAGATTCTGGCAGTCTGTTACCGGTGATAGATCGTGCTCGCGCAGCATTTGCAGCAGCGTTTCCCGACGACCTGCCGAATCGGCACACAGCACGGTCCGGTTTTTCGGGTCCAGCACCTCTTGCCGCAGTTGAGCCAGCGGATCCTTATCGCGTCGGTTCACCGCCACAACAGGTAAAGGCTCGAAATCCGGATGGGCGATGGGCTGGTTATCGGCCTGGGCGTTCAGGCTCAGACGGCTAAAAGGCTTGATGCCATTGAAAAACTGCTCGTCTGACAGAAACAGGCTTTCTGGCGGCAGAATCGGGCGTTCACGGTCGTTCTTCAGGAAGGAAAAACGGCTATGGGTATCGCTCTGGAAGCGGCCAATCGCGTTTTGTGCATCCCCGTGAGTAATGACCAGACTGCCTTCCGGCACATAATCCATCAAGGTTGCCGTCTCTTCAAAGAACAGCGGCAGATAGTATTCAATACCGGCAAAGGCAATGCCATTGCCTACATCTTTATAGGGCAGGGCGCGGGAAGGATCGCCCTCAAAGAACTCGCGGAAACGTGCCCGGAATTGCGTGCGCGCCTCTTCGTCCATGGGGAATTCACGGCCGGGCAGCAGCTGGATTTCCTTGACGGGATACAGGCTGCGCTGGGTGTCGATATCAAAGCTGCGTATGCTTTCGATCTCGTTGTCGAACAGGTCCAGACGGTAGGGCAGCACTGAACCCATAGGGAACAAGTCAATCAGACCACCGCGAATGCTGAATTCGCCCGGAGCGCTGACCTGTGTCATATGGGTGTAGTTCGCCAGCATCAACTGGGCGCGCAACTGCGCTTCGTCCAGCTCGTCTCCCTGGCGGAAGGAAAAAGTGTAGGCAGCCAGAAAAGAGGGCGGTGCCAGACGATACAAGGCCGTGGTGACAGGTACTGTCAGCACATCGACCTCGTGCATGGTCAGGGCATGCAAGGTGCGCAGGCGCTCGGAGATCAGATCCTGGTGGGGAGAGAAGCTGTCATAGGGCAGCGTTTCCCAGTCCGGTAGCTGACGCACGCGCAGGGCGGGGCCAAACAAGAGGATTTCCTCGGCCAGCCTTTGAGCGGTCAAGGGATCGGCGCAGAGCACCAGAATAGGCGCTTTATGCTGGCGGGCCAGGTCGGCAATCAGGCAGGCATCGCCCGAGCCAGGAGGCATGGGCTGCGAGTAGCGTTGACCGGGGCGTAAGGCGGCCAGCACATCTTGGGTGCTGGGCAGGGACAGGGAGTGCTGTTTTTCGGTTTCCATCAGGATTGTCATTATAAAATCACCCACCTATGAAGACTACCTTGATTGCAATTGTTCCAGCCGCCGGTATCGGCTCGCGCGCCCTGGATTCTGCCACGAAGGCGCAAGGCTCGCCCAAGCAATACCGTTTGCTGAGCGGGCAGCCCATGTTGCGCCGCTCGGTACAGGCTTTGCTGGCCGATGAACGCATCAGCCAGGTGCGGGTGGCGGTAGCCCCCGGTGATACGTGGGCCGCCGCCGCACTGGAAGGTTTGCCGCACACGGTCTGCCTGCCTTGTGGTGGGGAAACGCGGGCTGAAACGGTGCTCAATACCTTGCAGAGCCTGGATAAGGACGAACAAGCCTGGGTTCTGGTTCACGATGCTGCTCGCCCCGGTTTGCCCAAGCAAGCGCTGGCGCGGCTGATTGATGCCTGCTTGCAGGCGCAACGCGGTGGCTTGCTGGCTTTGCCTGTGCCTGATACCGTCAAGCGCACAACGCCTGCCGAGCCCGTAGCGGTGCAGGAAACGGTGGACAGAGAAGGGCTGTGGTTGGCGCAGACTCCCCAGCTGTTTCCTGCCCATGCCTTGCGTGAGGCCTTGCAAGTGGCTAAAGAACAGGGTTTTGCGGTGACGGATGAGGCCAGCGCCATGGAATTGGCGGGCAGCCAACCCTTATTAATATTGGGTTCGGCGCGGAATTTTAAAGTCACCTGGCCTGAAGATTTTGAATTGATGGAGAAATGGTTATGAGCATGCCGATTCGCGTAGGGCAAGGTTTTGATGTGCATGTGCTGTGCGAAGGCCGGCCTTTGATTCTGGGCGGCGTCACTATTCCGCATACGCATGGCCTGATGGGGCATTCGGATGCCGATGCCTTGCTGCATGCCATTACCGATGCGATTTTGGGTGCGGCCGGTCTGGGGGATATTGGTCGTCACTTCCCGGATACGGACCCGAAATACAAGGGTGCCGATAGCCGAGTGCTGCTGCGCCATGCTTACGAACAGGTACGCGCTGCGGGCTGGTTGGTAGGGAATGTAGATGCCACGATTCATGCGCAAAAACCCAAGATTGCACCCCATGCTCCGGCGATGGTGGCCAATATCGAGGCTGATCTGCAATTGGAACCTGGCAGTGTGAACATCAAGGGCAAAACAAACGAGGCAATTGGCTTTGTGGGGCGTCAGGAAGGGATTGCGGTGACCTCAGTTGCCTTGTTGTACCGCGCTTGAGCGGGTTCGGGGCTGAGTCCGGCCTTGGACAGGGGCTGCCCCCTGCCTAAGGCTGATAATACTCAGGAGGCTTTGGTGTCTTTATCGCCTTGGGTGCCAGGCGCATTACGACTGGCACGGATACGGGGCAATTGAATGCGGGCGGTCAAACCCTCGGACGGCGCACTGACCAGCTCGAAGTGGCCGCCGACTTGTCCCAGCAAACGTTCCACAATAGCCAGTCCCAAGCCTGCGCCACTGACGCCAGTACGTGCAGAGACACCGCGCGAGAAGGGGCGCAGCAGGCGCTGGATATCGCCTTTCTCAATCCCGGCTCCCTGATCCTTGACCGCAATCACAAGAATATTGCCGTGTTGATGTGCGGATAGCTCGATGCGTGCCCGATCATCCTCAGGACTGCGTCCATAGCGACGGGCATTTTCGATCAGGTTGGAGACGATGCGCTTCAAGTCGTGAGCGCTGATGCGGGCATACAGATTGGGCTCGACGGAGGCCGTCAAAATCCCGCCCAGCGATTCGGTATGCGTGCGTTCGCGCTCGTATACATCATTGAGCACGGCGGAAACATCAATGCCATGTTCAGGGACAGCCGCAGCAGGACGGGCGTATTCCATCAACTGACCAATACTGTGGTCAATCTGGGCCAGGTCCTCGTCAATCGCCGCGCGAGTTTCGTCCGATACCTGGCTTAATTCAATTTCCAGACGCATGCGCGCCAGTGGCGTGCGCAGGTCGTGGGAAATACCGGCCAGCATGATTTCCCTATCCGCCTCTGTCTGGCGAATGTCGCGTGCCATGCGGTTAAAGGCGATATTCATGTCGCGGATTTCAACCGGGCCTTTTTCGGGCAGGGTGCTAGGGGTCTCGCCGCGAGCCAGCTGCTGCGCCACTTTGGCCAACTGAGCCAAAGGCCGATTCACAAAACGCACACTGACAGCAGCACCGATCAGGGCCAGCAGCAAGGCGGTAGCGCCCCAGCCCAGCCATTCCACACCGGCAGTCAGACTTAATTGTTCGCGATCAAAGACCAGCCAATACTGATCTTCATTGATATCAAAGGAAACCCAGATGCCCGGCACGCTGTTGACCGACCACATGATCAGGGTCTGGCTGCCCAGTGCGCCACGCACTTCGGTAGAGACGTGCTGCCAGTAGTTGGAGCGCGGCAGGGGTTCAAGCTCGTCCGTGTTCTCGCGTGGTTGCACGCGCAGACTTTCCTTGGTGGCCAGATCCAGCAACAGGGCAGGGCGTACCGCCGGGGGCGCGTACACCAGAGCCGAGCGGGTGATGCTGACAATGGACGCCACGCGCTGCGCCATTTGGGCTGCGCGTGGGCCTTCTTCCATACTGAAGAATACTTGCAGCCAGGCACCCAGGCTGACGAGCATTAACGCTGCGAGCAATAAAAAAGACCGGCTGAATAAACCCAGCCGGATACTCGAGTTTTTTGTTGCTCGGCGTTGGGCGGCCGCGGCGGGCCGCCCGTCTTGCTGACCGGAAGACAAGGTCAGTTACCGCCGTCTGGAACAAAAACGTAGCCCAGACCCCAGACTGTTTGAATGAACACGGGCTTGGAGGCATTGGGTTCGATCAGCTTGCGCAAACGCGAAATCTGTACGTCCAGGCTGCGGTCAAACGCTTCGTATTCGCGGCCACGCGCCAGTTCCATCAGTTTGTCGCGCGACAAGGGGATCTTGGGATGACGGGCAAACACCTTCAGCACGGAGAACTCGCCCGTTGTGATGGGGACGACTTCGTTATTGCGTGTCAGTGTTCGTGTGGACAGGTTCAGCACATAGGGGCCGAACTCGATCGATTCATTTTCCTGACTAGGTGCGCCGGGGTGTTCCTCGGTACCACGGCGTCGCAAGATAGCGTTGACACGGGCGAGCAGTTCGCGGGGGTTGAAAGGTTTGATGAGGTAGTCATCGGCACCCATCTCCAGGCCCACGATACGGTCGATTTCTTCGGCCTTGGCAGTGAGCATGATGATGGGGGTGTTGTCGTGTCCGCCGCGCAGCCGACGACAGATGGACAGGCCATCCTCGCCTGGCAGCATCAGATCCAGTACCAGCAGATCGAAATGCTCGCGTTGCCAGAGTTTGGCCATTTCTTTACCGTCTTCGGCGACGAAAACGTTGAACCCTTGTTCAGACAGGTAGCGGCGCAATAAATCGCGCAGCCGGGGATCGTCGTCAACGACAAGGATTTTGCGGGTGAGGGGGGGGGTCGGCGTATTCATAGCGAAAATGTAACAGGCATCAGAAAGCGCGTATAGGGGGGTGTAGAAAAATATTACACATTAAGTGTTTTGTACTATTTATGCGCCTTGCAGCGGATTTGGACGGGCTTTACAGAAGATCATATGGTGGCAAATAGTCTGGCTGATCGGTTTGAGTCAGGTCAAAAAAACAGTGGCCAGAGGGGAAATGCACTCGAAATTCCGTTGTGGACAGCTTTGTCCTTGTCCAATCCCGGGGAGCTGCCTATTTTGAGTCTGCTTAAACTAAAATAGCGCGATGGATGCACATATTCTTGCCCTGGAGACTTCCTCCAATCTCTGTGAACTGACCTTGTTGTCTCGCACCCAAGCGGGTATTTCGCTTGTGGAGCTGAGCCACGAGGGGAGCGGCGATCATGCCGAACGTCTTTTGCCCATGGCCGAGCAACTGCTGGAGCAGGCCGGTCTGGATAGACACGCCCTGACCGCGATTGCGTTCGGCCAAGGCCCAGGTGGTTTTACCGGACTGCGCGTGGCCTGTGGCGTGGCGCAAGGCATGGCTTTTGCCCTGGACTTGCCGGTGCTGCCGGTCTCGTCCCTGTTGGCGGCTGCCGCTTGCGGCACGCCCGTAGAAGGCACCGCCTATGTGGTGGCGCAGGATGCGCGTATGCAAGAGGTTTATGCTGCTGTGTACAGCTGGACAGCCGAGAAGTCCTGGTCCGTGTTGCAAAGCCCGGTCTTGCTGGATGCTGCACAGGTTACTACCTGGATTGCCCGTTTGCAGGCTGAAGGTTTGATTGCAGAGCAGCAGCCTATTCAGGTCGTCGGTGACGCCTTGGAGCAGTTTCCTGATCTGGCCCCTGCCGTGTTGGCGCAGGGCTGGGAAGTGGGCCAGACATGGCGTGCAACGGGCGCCAGCGTTGCGCATTTGGCTTTGCATGATCTGGACGAAGGGCGTGGTATCTCCCCGGATCTGGCCATGCCGCTGTATGTGCGCGAGAAAGTCGCCTACACCATTCAGGAGCGTGAACAGGGCCTGGGTGGAAACCCGGCGGCGCTGGATCAACCTCTGCAAATTGAAGCCATGCAGGCCGGGCACGTGTCCGCCGTGCTGGATATCGAACGTCGTGTGGAAAGCCACCCCTGGACAGCGGGCAACTTCACGGATGCCTTGGGCAATAGTGCGTATTGCTCGCGAATCATTCACAAGCAAGGTCAGGTGCAAGGCTATGCCATTTGGCTGCAAGCGCCCGATATGATCGAACTCTTGCTGATTGGGGTGGCCCCCGAACAGCAGCGGCGCGGTCTGGCCCGGCAATTGCTGGATGATGGCCTGGAGTGGGCTCGTCAGCATCAGCTGGAGCGCGTGGTTCTGGAAGTTCGGGCCTCGAATGCGCCAGCTATAGGCCTGTATCAGAAGTACGGTTTCAAGGCCGATGGCCTGCGTAAAAACTACTACCCGCTTGGCGATGGACTGCGTGAAGACGCGGTCTTGATGAGTCTGAACCTGGCCAGCAAGGCAGGGGCATGATCGACTTTCAGCCTATCTCCCCTCTGCAGCGCACCTGGCTTTTGGAGCTGGGGTTGGAGCGTGCCTTTCTGGCGCGTCTGCCGCAGGCGCAGCCTGTTGTGCAATCTGCACCCGTTTCCGCTCCTGCACAAGATGCGGAAGCAGTCCCGCAGATGGCTCAGTTTGCAGAGCGGCATCTGGATGATGCGGGCAGTCCTCCCCCCGTTGCAGCGCCCGCTGCGGCTACTGATGCCATGTCGGCCCGGGATCAGGCGCTGGCGGTCTTGCGCAAATCCGGTGCCAGACCCGTGGCGGCGGCTCCTGTAGAGGAAGTGGTGCAGCGGCCTGCGGTGCTGATTCAGCCCGAAAAAGCTCAGGATATGGCCAGCCTGCTGGAGCAGGTACAGGCTTGTCAGGAATGCGGTCTGCATACGGGCCGCGCTCAAGTGGTATTTGGTTCGGAGCTTTTGTCTGAACCGGACTGGATGATTATTGGTGAAGCGCCGGGCACCAGCGATGATCGCAGCGCCCAGCCTTTTGATGGTAAAGCCGGCTTGCTCTTGCAAGCCATGCTCAATAGCGCGATTCCTGGTGCCTCGGTTTATAAAACGCATCTGGTGAAATGCCGCCCCTTGGGTAATCGCCCACCTACCCAGGAAGAGCTGGCTGCGTGTCGGGCCTTTCTGGATGCGCAGATTCGCCTGGTGCAGCCACGTCGCTTGCTGGCCGTCGGCCATTTGGCGGCGGTGGCACTAAGTGGTCGTGATGAGGATCTGGAGGCTTTGCGGGGGCAGGCTCTGACCTATACCGATGCCCAGGGCCGCAGCCTGCCTTTGGTGGTGACTTATCATCCCGCCTCGCTGTTGCTGCGTCCGCAGCACAAAGCCAATGCCTGGCGAGACTTGTCCTTGTTGCGCGAGTTGCAGAGCCAGTCCTGAGCCTTGATGCCGTGATGGTTTCCTGGCCGACGGCTTGTCTCAAGATAAAAAAAAAGCCCCCGAAGGGGCTTTTTTTATTTGGCCGTCAAGGCCTGTCCATGACCTTCCTGGCCAATGCAGGCTTCCAGCTCGGGATGCGCGCGCAGATTGGCGTTTTTCCAGATGATGAATACCGTCATCAAGGACGCCACCATCAGGCCAAAGAACACAATGATGTAGTTGATGGGCAAACGCAGCCATAGCAGCAGGCTGTACAGCGCCAGCATGAACAGGATGTTCAGTTGTTCATTGAAGTTCTGGACGGCAATGGAGTGACCAGCCGACAGCATGACATGGCCACGATGTTGCAGCAGGGCATTCATGGGGACGACGAAAAAGCCGGACAAGCCACCAATACCCATCAGCAGGGTGTAGACCGCCCATTTTTCGTGTACCAATGGCATGAGCAGGACCACAAAGCCCATTGCCACGCCGACAGGCAGAACGGCCAGAGATTTCTTCAAGGGAACGCGGGCGGCAAAGACGGCACCAAAGACCGTGCCCAATGCGGCCACACCCATCAGCACCGAGGCCTGGTCCAGACGGTAGCCCAGATGCTGAGCACCCCATTCGATCACAATGAATTGCAGCGTCGCACCGGCACCCCAGAACAGGGTGGTCACGGCCAGCGAGATCTGGCCCAGCTTGTCACGCCACAGAATGTGTACGTAGGTACGGAATTCCTTGAGCAGCAAGACGGGGTTCTTTTGCTGGGGCGGGTAGTCGATATTGGTGCGGGGGATCAGCAGATTGCACAGCGCTGCCGACAGATAGATAAAGGAAATCAGCAAGATAGCGACTTCGGCACGCGTCTGGGCCAAGGGTGCAATCAGGGGGTGGTCGGCCAACGAGCTGGCGATCGACGGGTTGATCAGGATACCGCCCAGCACCGTGCCACCGATGATGGACAGGACGGTCAGCCCTTCAATCCAGCTATTGCCCTTGACCAGCTGTTCGGGCTTGAGCATTTCGGTGACGATGCCGTATTTGGCGGGGGAGTAGGCGGCAGCGCCGATACCAACCAGGGTGTAGGAGACAAAGACCAGAACCAGTTGCTGGGAGTCGTTCATGCCAAAGTACTGGTGGCAGAACATCAACATACAGCCCATCAGCTTGATGGCATTGGTGGCGAACATCACCCGGCCCTTGGGATACGAGTCGGCAAAGGCGCCTACAAAGGCGGCCAATAGCACGTAGGACAGCGCAAACCACCATTTCATCATGGGGACCATCCAGATAGGTCCGTGCAGGTCAGCGATCAGGGCGATGGCGGCAATCAGCAAGGCATTGTCGGCAACTGACGACAATGCCTGCGCGGCCATGACCAGATAAAATCCTTTATTCAAAATACATCCCGAATGCGTGTGCCCACAGGCGCAGTCGCAGGACTGCGGAGCACGAATCAAAGCCAGGTGTCAGGCCCGTGGCGCTTTTTCAAGGCGGCTCATCACGGTTTTTCTGACCAAGCCTGAGCCGGTGCGAAATTTACGAAGAGAGATGGGGAGCAAGAATAACAGGGACTGCGGGGGCAGTGGTATCAGAAATTCATTGCGGCTGTCTGTCTGCTTGGATTTTCTGGCCGGGCGGGCGCTGGCAAAGCGCTATTGTAAATGCCCCGTCTGACACTATTGTCCTGCTTGCCTAGCAGGGTAAACAGGGCTTGACGGCAGGGGGGAGTTTACTGCCTTATCATCCCAGCAGCCGAGCCGTGGTTTTCATTTGTTTTTTGGCGTGTTTTGCTGTGGGTGGCAGGTGCTGCGGTATCATACGACTCGCGGTGCCAGGCAGATCAAGATGCGCCTGTGCGCCTGTTCAAATTGGTCTTTTCTGAGCTGACTTCTACCCTGTGCGTCTAACCCAGATCAAACTAGCTGGTTTCAAATCCTTTGTGGACCCGACCTCCATTCCAACTCCCAGTCAGTTGGTTGGCGTTGTCGGGCCCAACGGCTGTGGAAAATCCAACATCATCGATGCGGTGCGCTGGGTGCTGGGCGAGAGCAAAGCCTCCGAGCTGCGTGGCGAGTCCATGCAGGACGTGATTTTCAACGGCTCCTCGCAACGCAAACCGGCGGGTCGCGCATCGGTTGAGCTGGTTTTCGATAATTCTGAGGGGCGGGCCTCCGGTCAGTGGAGTACCTATGCCGAGATCTCGGTACGACGTGTGCTGAGCCGGGACGGAACCAGCAGCTATTTTCTGAACAATCAGGCTGTTCGCCGGCGTGACATTCACGACATTTTCCTGGGTACGGGCCTGGGGGCGCGTGGTTACGCCATTATCGGGCAGGGCATGATCAACCGTCTGATTGAAGCCAAGCCGGAAGAATTACGCGTGTTTCTGGAAGAAGCCGCGGGCGTGTCGCGCTACAAGGAGCGCCGTCGCGAAACAGAAAGCCGCTTGCGTGATACCCGTGAAAACCTGCTGCGTGTGGAAGATATCCAGAGAGAACTGGATGCGCAGCTGGAGAAATTGCAGGCGCAAGCCGAAGTGGCGCGCCAGTATCGTGACTTGCAGCAAGATGGTGAGCTCAAGCAAAACCTGCTGTGGCTGCTGAAAGAGTCCAATGCGCAGGGCGATCAAAAAGCCCGTTTTCTGGCGATTGAGCAGGCTCAGACCAAGCTGGAAGAATCCATTGCCGGTTTGCGGCATACCGAATCCACGCTGGAATCCCAGCGACAAGCTCATTTGCAGGCTGGCGATGCCTTGCATCTGGCGCAAAGCCAGCTGTATGAAGCAGGCTCTCAAGTGTCCAGCCTGGAAGCAGAAATCCGCCACGTGCTGGATTCACGCAGCCGTATGGCGCAGCGCCGAGAGCAACTGGAACAACAGCAGCACGACTGGGTAGAACAACAGGAACATTGTCAGCTGGAGCTGGAAAACAGCGAGCAGCAACGCGAAGAAGCTGCTGTAAAGCTGGAAGAATTACAGATTCTGCTGGAAGAGGCTCAAGGAGCCTTGCCCGATCTGGAACTGCGTGTACGCGAACAGGCCCAGCGTCGGGACGAAATGCGCATGGCGTTGGCTCGTCTGGAGCAGAATCTGGCGTTGGCTGCGCAATCGCAGCGTGATGCGGATCGCCAGATTCAAGGCGTGGAGCAGCGTCAGGAGCGCTTGAAGCAGGAACTGCGCGAACTCAATGCCCCGGATCCGGACAATCTGGAACGTCTGCAAGGTGATCTGAACATGCTGCAAAATCAGTTGCAGCAAGCTCAGGAGCATATGCAGCATCTGGAAGCCCAGCTCCCCCGACTGGAAGAAGAACGCAAGAAGGCGCAGGAACAAGCCTTGCAAGGCGGGCAGGATATGGCTCGTCTGGAAGCGCGCCATCTGGCCTTGAGCCGTCTGCAGGAAGACGTGGCCCGCAAGGGAACCCTGGAACCCTGGCTGGCCAAGCACGGGCTGGAGAGCATGAAGCGTCTTTGGCAAAGCCTGGACGTGGAGAAGGGCTGGGAAACCGCACTGGAAGCCGTGCTGCGCGAGCGCATGACGGCTTTGGAGCTGCGCCGCCTGGATATGGCCGCTGCTTTCGCCAGTGATGCGCCACCAGCCCGTTTAAGTTTTTATCAGCTGCCTGAAGCCGGGGCACCGGCCAAGCCTGCCCTGGACCTGCCCTTGCTGACTTCGGTATTGCGACAGCAGGAAGGTGGATTACGCAGTTTGCTGGATAACTGGTTGCATCAGGTCTATGTCTGTCAGGATCTAAAGCAGGCCCTGAGCCTGCGCGAGCAACTGACAGATCAAATGGCCATCGTGGTGCGTGACGGTCATTTGGTGGATAAGCACAGCATTCGCTTTTATGCACCGGACTCCGAACAGGCCGGGATGCTGGCTCGTCAGCAGGAAATTGCGCATCTGGAGCGAGAGCTGCGTGGCGCTCAACTGATTGTGGATGAGCTGGGTCATACCAGCACCCAGGCCGAAATGGCCTTGCAGCAAGTGCGTAACGGTCTGGTCCCGGCCCGAACCCGTGTGGGCGAGCTGACGGCTCGTATGCACGATGTGCAACTGGAACACTCCAAGCTGGCCCAGCAGGCGCAACAATCGCAAGAGCGCGGTGGCCGCATCAATGAAGAGCTGGAAGAACTGGCCGTGCAGCGCGAAGAGCTGCAAGCGAACCGCGAGGAGTTCGAGGCCCGTTTTGAAACGCTGGACGAAGAACTGGCCGAGCATCAAGGCGTGTTTGCCGAAGCACAGATGGAAGGTGAGAAGGGCGCGGAACTGGCGGAACAGGCTCGCCGTACCGTACACGAACGTGAACGCGCCGTGCATGATGCCCAGTTTGCCGAGCGTGCTTTGGTGCAGCGCATGGCTGAGCTGGAGCGCAATCTGGCCCTGGCGCAGGAGCAGGCACAACGCACGGCCGGTCAGCTGGAGGGTTTGCAAGGTGAACTGCTGGATCTGGATGCCTCTGCCGCGCAAGCCGGTTTGCAGGACGCGCTGGAATTGCGCGCCGAACGTGAAGAAGCCGTTCGTCTGGCAAAAATTCAGCTTGATACCTTGGCTGCTCAATTGCGTGAGCATGAGCAGGCCCGTGCCGAGAACGAAAAGAATCTGGGGCCTTTGCGTGAGCAAGTCACCGAATTGCAGTTGCAGGAACAAGCGTCGCGTCTGGCGGTCGAACAGTTTGCTGAACAGCTGGATAGTAGAAAGGTAAACCGTTCCGAACTGTGGAGCTTGTTACAGGAAAAGACACCGGAATGGCAGCGTGTGGGCTGGTTGCAGTCTGAAGTACAGCGTATCTCGCGCCAGATTGAAGGCCTGGGCCCGGTGAACCTGGCGGCCCTTGAAGAGCTGACTACCGCCCAGGAACGCAAGACCTATCTGGATGCCCAGCATAAAGATTTGAGTGATGCCATCGAGACCCTGGAAGATGCGATTCGCAAGATTGACCGCGAGACACGCCAGTTGCTCATGGAAACATTCAACATCGTTAATCAGCACTTTGGCGAGCTTTTCCCAAGGCTATTTGGTGGTGGAGAGGCTAAACTGACGATGGTGGGCGATGAAGTGCTGGAAGCCGGGGTGCAGGTCATGGCCCAACCACCGGGCAAGCGCAATAGCACGATTCATTTGCTCTCTGGTGGTGAAAAGGCATTGACCGCGACAGCGCTGGTTTTTGCCTTCTTCAAGCTGAATCCCGCCCCGTTTTGTTTGCTGGACGAGGTGGATGCGCCGCTGGATGATGCGAATACCGAACGCTATGCCAATCTGGTGGCCAGCATGAGCGACCAAACCCAGTTTTTATTTATTTCTCACAATAAAATTGCCATGCAGATGGCCAAACAACTGATCGGGGTCACGATGCAAGAGCAAGGTGTGTCCCGAATTGTGGCAGTGGACGTAGACGCTGCCATGCAAATGAGCAGTGTGTAAGCCTGTTTTTTTTAATCCGCTAGTGTTGATTCGACGGAACTGACAATGAGTGATTTGCAAATCGCACTGATTTTATTGGGCATTTTGCTCATCTTGCTCGTGGTGGTCTTTAACTGGTGGCAAGACCGCCGAGTGCGCCAGCAGATGCAAAGCCAATTCCCGGATGGGGACACCGATCCCTTGATGAGCCAGTTGACCGAGCTGGAACGCCGCGAGCCCAGCATGACGCGTGGCGGTGATTCTGCGCCTGCTGATGGTGAGCACGATGCGGCCGAGGCCGATTGCACCACCGAGGCCGTCATCGATATCAGTTTCAGCCAGCCTGTGGATGCTCAGGATCTGGCCCAGGCCTTGCAGTCTGTCTCCCGTACGGGTGGCAAGCCTGTGCGTTATTTCGCTGAATGTGAAGGGGGCGGTCATCGCGCCCGTCTGCGTTCGGGCGAGTCTTACGCCAGCATGCAGATTGCCGTTTTGCTGGCCAATCGCAGCGGCCCCTTGTCGGCAATTGAGTGGTCGCAGGTCTGGATGGCTGCGCAAGCGCTGGCACAACAGTTTGATGGTTCGGTAGAAGGTCCTGAACAGGATGACGTGCTGCGTCGTGCGGCCGCCCTGGATAACACCTGCGCCGATCTGGATGCTCTGGTGGGCGTGTCGGTGCGTTTGCCCGGCCCCATGCCTGCGTCTTCCGTGATTCAGACGGTCAAGGATGCCGGCTTTTTGCCCTTTGGCCAGCAACTGGCCTGGTTGGCAGATTCGGGTCAGCCCCGTTTCACCGCCATGTTCGATGGCGCACAACCTAAAGATATTCAGTCGGCCAGCATTGAGCGTATCGATCTGCTGCTGGATTTGCCCAACAGCCCGGCGGACGATCATGCCTTCAGCCGCATGGCAACCGTGGCCCGTGATCTGGCCAGCCGTCTGGATGGCGTGGTGCTGGATGATCAAGGTCGCCCCTTGCCCGAGAGCACCGATCAAAACATTGATGAACAACTAAGTAATCTGTACGAACGCCTGGAGCAGGCTGGCTTTACAGCAGGCCAGGAACGTACAGGCAGGATTTTTTCGTGAGTTTGAAGCGAGTACAGCAGTTACATGAAGAACTGGCCCAGCATAACTGGGCCTATTACGTTCAGGATGCGCCCAGCATTTCGGACGCGCAATACGACGCATTGATGAACGAGCTGCTGGCGCTGGAAGCCGAGCACCCGGAATGGATTACCCCAGATTCACCCACGCAACGCGTGGGTGCAGCGCCTCTGGACGGCTTTGACACGGTTCAGCACGCGGTTCCCATGCTGTCCCTGGGCAATGCCTTTGATGACGAGGAAGTGCAGGCTTTTGACAAGCGTGTGGCCGATACTCTGGTCGAAGCCGGGGTAGTGGGCTTGGATCGCCGGGTCGATTATCTGGCTGAATACAAATTTGACGGCCTGGCGATCAGCCTGCGCTATGAGCAAGGCCTGTTGGTACAGGCATCGACGCGCGGTGATGGCACCACGGGCGAGGACGTCACCAGCAATATCCGTACCATCAAATCCATTCCTCTGCGCTTGCGCGGTGATGCGGCGCAATTGCCCGCCGTGCTGGAAGTGCGGGGCGAGGTCCTGATGAACCGCGCGGACTTTGAGCGCCTGAACGAAAACCAGACCAAGCGTGGCGAGAAAGTCTTTGTGAATCCGCGCAATGCGGCCGCAGGCAGCTTGCGTCAGTTGGACCCGAAAATTACTGCCAAACGGCCTTTGCGCTTTTTTGCCTATGGTTGGGGTGAAGTCAGCCCCATGCCTGCCGCGAATCAGCCACAAAGTGCCTTGTTTGCAGAACCCACCGGCGATGCGCTGCCCCGTGATACCCAATCGGGCATGATGGATTGGCTGGAAAGCCTGGGCATGCCCTTAAGTCACGACCGTAAAGTCGTGAAGGGTGTGCAGGGCCTGCTGGATTTCTATGGTGAAACTCAGCAACGTCGCCCCGGTTTGCCCTTTGAAATTGACGGTGTGGTCTACAAGGTCAACTCCCTGGCCGCGCAGCGTGTTCTGGGCTATGTGGCCCGTGCGCCGCGTTTTGCTGTTGCTCATAAATTCCCCGCGCAAGAAGAAATGACGCGTGTGGAAAGCATCGAGTTTCAAGTAGGCCGCACGGGGGTTGTCACGCCGGTTGCGCGTTTGAAGCCGGTCTTTGTGGGCGGTGTCACGGTTACCAATGCCACGCTGCATAACGAAGACGAAGTGCGTCGCAAAGATGTGCGTGCTGGCGATACCGTCGTGGTGCGCCGTGCCGGTGATGTGATCCCTGAAGTGGTTGCCGTGGTGCTGGAACAGCGCCCAGAGGGCAGCATGCCTTTCGAGATGGTCAAGGAATGCCCGGCTTGTCATTCTGCTTTGGAACGTCTGGATGGCGAGTCCGCCTGGCGTTGTACCGGCGGCCTGATTTGTCCTGCCCAGCGCAAGCAAACCCTGATTCATGCGGCCAGCCGTAAAGCGCTGGACATTGAAGGCCTGGGTGAAAAGCTGGTGGACCAGTTGGTGGAAACAGGTCTGGTCCATACCCTGGCCGATATTTTCAAGCTGAAAGTCGAAAAGCTGGTGCTGCTGGAGCGCATGGGACGCAAGTCGGCCGAGAACCTGATCGAGGCTATCGACAAGGTACGTGAGCCGGCCTTGAATCGCCTGATTTACGCTCTGGGTATCCGTCATGTGGGTGAAACCACGGCGCGCGATCTGGCGCAGCATTTTGGCTCCTTGCAGGCCTTGGAGCAGGCCGAGGAAGAAGCGCTGCTGCAAGTCAATGAAGTAGGCCCAGTGGTAGCGGCTTCCGTGCGGCACTTCTTCCAGGAACCACATAATCGTGAGGCCCTGGATGCTTTGCTGGCGGCGGGAGTGACACCTCAGCAGGCACAAGCCCGCGCCAATAGCGCTAATCTGCCGCTGGCGGGCAAAACGGTCGTCATTACAGGCACGCTCCCCAGCATGAGCCGCGACGAGGCTACACGCCGCGTATTGGAAGCAGGAGGCAAGGCCAGTGGTTCGGTCTCCAAAAAGACTGCTTATGTGCTGGCCGGTGCAGAGGCTGGTTCCAAGCTGACCAAGGCGCAGGAGTTAGGCGTGACTATTCTGGACGAAGCCCAGTTTCTGGCTTTATTGGTGGGTGAATAGCACAGGGCGAGAAGAAATCCCGGTAGCTGGTACGCTTGGCTTTATTGCCAAGGTCCATGATCCAGCAGGATATTTGCCCTGGTAGCTGTTTTTCGACTTTTAGGCAGTGCGCTAACCACGCACTGCCTTTTGTTTTAATGCGCGTTGAGTCGTCCTGGTAGTGATTCAGTAGTGATCTGCGCTGGTAGTCACCGCATGAACGACCTCCAGTGCAGGAGGTCTTCCCTACAAACAAATATGGCGCCCTGGAGGCGCCATATTTGTTTTTCCTGCCAGCCGCTTTATCGGGAAGACAAAGCGGCCATTAAAGCCATTACTTGATGTTGGCTTCTTTCAGGATTTTTTGCTGGTACTCGGCCAGCTTGCGCTGACGCATCATTTCTTCCAGCTGGGGCTTGACTTCAGCCATGGCCGGGAAGGTAACAGGGCGGGAGTCATCCACCTGGATGATGTGCCAGCCAAACTGCGACTGCACAGGTGCAGCGCTCAGCTCGCCTTTCTTCATCTTTTCTACAGCCTGAGCGAACTCGGGTACGTAGGTGGCGCTAGGCGCCCAGCCCAGATCGCCGCCTTGCTGGCCGCTACCGGTGTCGATGGAGTCTTTCTTGGCGGCATCAGCAAAGCTGATTTTCTTGGACTTGATCTTGGCCAGCAGGTCTTTGGCTGCGGCTTCGTCCTTGACCAGAATGTGGCGCACCTTGTATTCCTGCTGACCTTCTTCCATCGCCTTGATGGTGTTGTATTCCTTGGTCAGGTCGGCGTCGGTGACGGGGTTCTTTTTCAGGTAGTCAGCCATCAGGGCACGGACCAGAATGCTCTGGCGGGCCAGTTCCAGCTCTTGCTGAACCTGGTTGCTCTTGTCGATACCGGCTTTTTCAGCGGCTTGCACCACGGCCAGACGGTTGACCATTTCTTGTTTGACTTGCTCACGCAGCTCGGGCGAGTCCTTGGCGCCTTGCTCGACCAGAACGGCGACGAACTGATCCAGGTCTTTTTGCGTGAGGTTTTTGCCGTTTACGGTGGCAATCGTCTGTGCATAGACGGGAGCAGCCATAGCGCAGGTCAGGGCAAATGCGGCAATACGTTTCATGGGCATCCTTAAGCGGTGGTTTTGGCTTGAATAGCCAATGCGTGAATCGGGAAAGGCATTAGATCGTGGACGCGATCATACACAAGTCTGTGTCGTGCCAGCGTTGAAATTCCATCAAATTGTTTCGAGGCGATGATCACCCGAAAGTGGCTTGCACCACCTTGTGCACCGGCATGGCCCGCATGCAGGTGGGATTCATTGATGATGTCCAGTTCCGACGGTTCCAGTGTCTGGAGCCGTTCGTGAATCAGGGAAGCAAGTGCGTCTGTCATGGCGAAATCAAGATTTTGGGGGAGTGGAGTTGTCGGAAGAGTCTTGCAGGTAGCGGCCCAGCCACAAGGATTGGGCAACGACAAACACCAGCATCAAACCCAGCAGGCCAAAGGCCTTGAAGTTGACCCATTGGGACTCGGTAAAGTGGCCCGAGAAGGCAACGTACAGATTGACCAGGCCCATGGCAACAAAAAAGCTGGCCCAGACCAGGTTTAATTTGTCCCAGACATGGCCGGGCAACACCAGGTGGGTGCCCATGAATTTTTGCATCAGGTTGCGATGCATCAGGTAGCGTCCGCCCAGCAGCACCAGCGCAAAGATCCAGTACAGCACCGTGGGTTTCCAGCGGATGAAGACATCGTTGTGGAAAAACAGGGTGGCACCGCCAAAGACCACAATGACGGCCAGATTGATCCAGTGCGAGGTCTCGATCGCCTTGCTGGTGAACTTCAGCCAGAGTATCTGCAGAACCGAGGCGGCCATGGCCACGCCGGTAGCGACATAGATGTCGGAGAAGCGAAACGCCAGAAAGAACAGTACGAGCGGGAATAGATCAAATAAGAGCTTCTTCATGCTTCGGGTTCAAAAGTCATGGACAGGGAGTTAATGCAATATCGTAGCCCAGTAGGTGGGGGACCGTCTTCAAAGACATGGCCCAAATGAGCATCGCAGACATTGCACAGCACTTCGGTACGGCGCATGCCGTGGCTGGTATCCAGTTCCTCGCGCACATTATCCGGGTTCAGGGGAGTGAAGTAGCTGGGCCAGCCGCAACCGGCATCAAACTTGGTGTCCGAGGCAAACAGGGGCGTGCCGCAACCGACGCAGCGGTAAATGCCAGGCGTGGTGGTGTCCCAGTAGCGCCCGGTAAAGGCACGTTCCGTCCCTTTTTGACGGGTGACATAGAATTCTTCGGGGCTGAGCTGGGCGCGCCATTCAGCCTCGGTTTTACGTACTTTTTCCACGTGTGCTGCCTTATGAAAAACAGATCAATGCCTACAGGAGGCGCAGTCCTACATAGTAATCGACAATTAGAGTGCGTTTGGAACAGAGGGTTCCAAAGTGCAGATCTTCCTGACTCCCAAGTGGGCTCCCCGGTGAAGAAAATCGCGGAACCGGGCACTTAATTAGTGAGCTATCACTTTAGTTAGTGCACTATTTAAACTTTTAATATTTAAGGTAAACACCAATATCTGAAATCCGCGTGACTTGATACGTTTCTGGTATGTGCTGGTGATTATCTGTATTACGATTTTTTGACCGTTAAATCGGTCCACAACAATGAACAAAATTTGGGAGAAAAGGATGAACTGCATTACTACTGGTCGCCTGACGACATTGGCTGCAGCCCTGGCTTTGAGCCTGCCCGTGGCCGTGTCCGCGCAGATCAAGGTGGGTGTGACGGTGGCAGCGACAGGACCGGCGGCCTCGCTGGGCATTCCTGAGCGCAATACAGTCAGCCTGCTGCCTACCGAAGTGGCTGGCCAGAAAATCGAGTACATCGTTCTGGACGATGCAACCGATACCACGGTGGCCGTGCGCAATATGCGCAAGCTGATCACCGATGACAAAGTGGACGTGGTGATCGGTACTTCCGTGACCCCCGGTTCCCTGGCCATGGTGGACGTTGCTGGCGAAACCAAGACTCCGATGATCAGTGTGGCCGCCAACGCCAAGATTGTTGATCCTGTGGAAGGCGCCCGTACCTGGGTGTTCAAGACCCCTCAGAATGACCAGTTGATGGCTGGCGCCCTGGCTGATGCCATGGTCAAGCAGAACGTCAAAACCCTGGGCTTTATCGGCTACAACGACGCCTACGGTGATGGCTGGCTGAACGTGATTACCGAAGCTGCTCAAGCCAAAGGCATCAAGGTGCTGGGCGCCGAGCGCTATGGTCGTAACGACACCAGTGTGACCGGTCAGGTTCTGAAGCTGCTGGGCACCAAGCCTGATGCCGTTCTGATCGCCGGTTCCGGTACCCCTGTTGCCTTGCCTCAGCGTGAACTGAAAGGCCGTGGCTACGCCGGCATCATTTACCAAACACACGGTGCTGCCAACAGCGACGTGCTGCGTGTGTGTGGCAAAGACTGTAACGACATGATCTTGCCAGCCGGTCCTTTGCTGGTTGCCGAACAACTGCCTGACAGCAGCTCGGTGAAAAAGACCGCCATGGAGTACAAGGAAAAATACGAAGCCAAGTACGGTGAAGGCTCCATCAATACCTTTGGTGGCCACATGTGGGATGCCGGTCTGCTCGTGACCGAAGCCATTCCGGAAGCCCTGAAGTCCGGTGCCAAGCCAGGTACCCCCGAGTTCCGCGCAGCCCTGCGTGACGCTCTGGAACAAACCAAGGAACTGGCAGCTTCCCAAGGTGTGTTCAACATGTCCGCAACGGACCACGCCGGTCTGGACAAACGTGCCCACGTGATTGTGAAAGTGGTCGACGGTAAATGGACGTATCAGCCTGATCTGTAATATCTGACAGGCAAAAACCGGCTCAATAGCCGGTTTTTTCCAAGGCGGGTGCTGGATGATCCTGGCACCCGTTCCCGCTACAGGCCTGCGTTTGCCGTAAGCCCTTTGCCCTTTTTGTTGTACAGGATGTTGTCCGACATGGATACCACCATCGCTTTAATTTTGTTGCAGGATGGCATATTGAATGGCGCCATCTATGCCTTGCTCGGGCTCGCCCTGGTTCTTGTTTTCCTGGTTACCCGCGTTATCTTTATCCCGCAAGGTGAGTTTGTCACCTTTGGCGCCTTGACCCTGGCCTTTGTGGTCAATGGCCGCATGCCGGGAACCGTTATTTTGCTATTGATCGCCGGTGCTCTGGTGTTCTTGCTGGAGTTGCTCTCCGCCTTGCGCAGCCGCAGTCTGGCCGGCATGCCACGCAAGTTTCTGGTCAATATCGTGATCCCTGTCGCGGTGTACTTTGCCGCTCCCGCCATTGTCAGCTCGCAGCTGCCATTGTGGGTAGCCGTGCTGTTCTCGCTGGCGGTTGTGATTCCTCTGGGCCCTATGGTCTATCGCCTGGTGTATCAGCCTATCGCTGAAGCCAGTGTGCTGGTGTTGCTGATTACCTCGGTGGCCGTGCACTTTGCGCTGACGGGTCTGGGTCTGGTGTTCTTTGGTCCGGAAGGCTGGCGCACGCCTCCTTTCATGGAAGGTGAAGTGTCCCTGGGCGCCGTGAGCTGGTCCGCACAAACCTTCTTTGTGATGGGCGCTTGCGTGGTCCTGATTCTGGCCTTGTGGGGCTTTTTCGGTAAGACCCTGTATGGTCGCGCCCTGCGTGCAACGGCGGTGAACCGTCGTGGTGCCCGTCTGGTGGGTATCAGCACCAATATGTCCGGCTCGCTGACCTTCACCCTGGCTGCGGCCATTGGTGCCTTGTCCGGCATGCTGATCGCTCCTGTGACGACCATCTATTACGACACGGGCTTTTTGATCGGTCTCAAGGGCTTTGTGGCGGCCATTTTTGGCGGCCTGATCAGCTACCCCGTTACCCTCCTGGGTGCCTTGTTCCTGGGGGTTCTGGAAGCGTTTTCCTCTTTCTGGGCCAGTGCCTACAAAGAAGTTATTGTATTTACCATGGTGATACCGGTGTTGTTGTGGCGCTCCTTCGGTAGCAAGCACGTGGATGATGAGGAGTAAATCACATGAGACACTGGCTGACGCTACTATTTATCGCGGTTCTATTGGTTTTGCCGCAGCTGGGCGCAACGCCCGAATTCTGGATTACCCAGCTTAACTATATTGGTTTGACCAGCCTGGTTGTGCTGGGTCTGGTGTTGCTGACTGGTGTGGGTGGTCTGACTTCGTTTGGTCAGGCTGCGTTTGTGGGCCTGGGCGCCTACACCACGGCCTATCTGACCGCTCGTCTGGGCTGGTCACCCTGGTTCAACTTGCTGATCGGCATGGCAGTGACCATGATGGTTGCCTACATTCTGGGTGCGATCACACTGCGTTTGTCCGGCCACTTCCTGCCCCTGTGTACCCTGGCGTGGGGTCTGGCCTTGTACTACCTGTTCGGCAACCTGGAATTTCTGGGTCAGTATGACGGTATTTCCGGTATTGCTCCTTTGGAGTTCTTCGGTATTTCCCTGTCCTCCGGCCGGGATATTTACTACCTGATCTGGGCTTTTGCCTTGCTGGCCATGTGGGGTACGCGCAACCTGCTGAACTCTCGTCCAGGACGTGCCATTCGCGCTCTGAAACACGGCAGTGGTATGGCCGAGTCCTTTGGCGTGAACATGGGCAACTACAAGGTCATTGTGTTCGTGTACGCCGCCTTGCTGGCTTGTGTGTCCGGTTGGCTTTACGCGCACTACCAGCGCGCCGTGTCGCCCAGCCCCTTCGGTTTGAACTACGGTATTGAATACCTGTTCATGGCTGTGTTGGGCGGAGCAGGCAGTGTATGGGGTGCTGTTCTGGGTTCGGCCCTGGTGCTGAGCCTGAAAGACCAGTTGCAGAACTGGTTGCCCAAGCTGCTCAATACCGACATCAACTTCGAGCTGATCGTTTTCGGTATCTTGATGGTGCTGATTTTGCAGTACGCCCGCGACGGTTTGTGGCCCATCCTGCACAAGGGCTGGGAACAGATTTTCGGTGCACAGAAGCGTAATCAGGCGGCTCCTCCACAAGCCGAGGCCTTGCCTCAGCGTGAGCGTCCTCAGGCCGGTTCGCTGGTTCTGGAAGTGAACAAGATCCGCAAGGAGTTCGGTGGCCTGGTGGCTGTGAATGACATCAGCTTCACCTTGAGTGCGGGTCAGATCATGGGCCTGATCGGTCCTAACGGTGCAGGCAAGAGCACAACCTTCAACCTGATTACCGGCGTACTGTCGGCAACCAGCGGTCAGGTCAGCTTCCTGGGCAAGCGTATTGATGGTCAGCCTGCTCGCGAGATTTCTCGTCTGGGCGTGGGCCGTACCTTCCAGCACGTACAGTTGCTGCCAACCATGACCGTGCTGGAAAACGTGGCACTGGGCGCTCACTTGCGCCGCAAGGTGGGTGTGGTCTCGGCTGTCTTGCATACCGAACGCCGTAGCGAAGCCGAGC
Source organism: Alcaligenes faecalis (assembly GCF_009497775.1). NCBI lineage: Bacteria > Pseudomonadati > Pseudomonadota > Betaproteobacteria > Burkholderiales > Alcaligenaceae > Alcaligenes > Alcaligenes faecalis. The sequence continues at coordinate 2,857,411 of NZ_CP031012.1, read as the reverse complement.
TGCTGCACGAAGCCGCTGTTCAGCTGGAGCGTGTGGGTCTGGGGGACTACCTGTACGAAGAAGCGGGCAATCTGGCCCTGGGTCAGCAGCGTATTCTGGAAATTGCCCGAGCTCTGGCCTCCGATCCGCTGCTTTTGCTGCTGGACGAACCGGCTGCTGGCTTGCGCTACAAGGAAAAGCAGGAACTGGCCAAAGTGCTGGATCAACTGCGTAGCGAAGGCATGAGCATTCTGCTGGTTGAGCATGACATGGACTTTGTCATGAATTTGACGGACAAGCTGGTTGTCATGGATTTTGGCACCAAGCTGGCCGAAGGTTTGCCCAAGGAAATTCAGGAAAATCCAGCGGTGCTGGAAGCCTACCTGGGTGGTATTGATGACGACCTGGATCTGGATCAGGTCAATGAGCCCGCCTCGGCAGGAGCAGCGCTATGAGTTCGGCACAATCGAAAGACATTATCCTGAAGGTAGACAATCTGGCGGCTCAGTACGGCAAAGTCAGTGCCGTGATGGGCGCCAGCCTGGACGTGCGAGCAGGCAGCATTGTGACCGTGATTGGTGCCAACGGTGCCGGTAAATCCACCTTGCTGAACTCCATGATGGGCTCCTTGCCCAGCGTGGGCCGCAGCACCGGCTCGGTGCAGTACGAAGGGCAGGAGATCAGCCACTGGGAAGTGGAGCGTCGCGTGGCAGCCGGTATTTCCCTGGTGCCAGAGCGCCGCGAGCTGTTTGGCAGCATGACAGTGGAAGACAATCTGCTGCTGGGCGGTTTCCGCCTGTATCGCGCCCGCCACCCCGGCTGGCGCGACACCATGGACAAGGTCTATACCCTGTTCCCACGCTTGAAAGAGCGTCGTACTCAGCTGGCAGGAACTTTGTCAGGTGGGGAGCGGCAGATGCTGGCCGTAGGCCGTGCCTTGATGGCGCAACCCAAAGTGCTGATGCTGGATGAACCCAGCCTGGGCCTGGCGCCGCGTGTGGTGCGGGAGATCTTCATGATCATCGCCCGACTGCGCAGTACCGGCGTGGCCATCTTGCTGGTCGAGCAAAATGCTCGTGCCGCTTTGCAAGTGGCTGACTACGGTTATGTACTGGAGACGGGCGATGTGGTGCTGCAAGGGCCCGCGTCTGACCTGGCTCATAATCCCCGAGTGATAGAAAGCTATCTGGGCTTGGGGCAGGGCAAACGCGAGCAGGAAGAAGCGACGGCTTAGAAGCGGTAGCCGATCCCGATGGTGGCAACCACGGGGTCGAGCTTGGCTTTGCCAATGGACTGACCGTCCAGCTTCACGTCTGGGCGGATGCTGATGTAGCGTACATCGGCATTCAGGAACCAGTTCTTGTCCAGCTTGTAATCCACGCCGACCTGGGCTGCAAAACCCCAGCTGTTTTTCAGCTTCAGGTCGGAGCCAGCCAGGGCACCGCGCGACTCGGTGTCAAAGAACATGGTGTAGTTCACACCCACGCCCACATAGGGTTGGAAGTCGCTGTCAGGCAGGAAGTGGTATTGCAGGCTCAGGGTTGGGGGCAAGTGCTTGGTCTTGCCGATACGACCCAGATTGCTGTCGATATTGTGCTGGAAGGGGAAAGCGCCCAGCAGTTCAATACCGATATTGCGGGTAGCCATGTAAGTCAGCGAGAAGCTGGGGCGGGCATTATTGCCTACGTCCAGATCCACGGTGCCATTGGCAACCGAACCGTTATTGGATTTGGGAGCCACCCAAGTCACACCACCTTTGAGCAAGAAATCACCCGCTTCGTGTGTTTGGCCTTGAGGGGCGTACAAAACAGCTGCCAGTCCAACGGCGAGCAAGGACAGGTGCAGACCTGGAAACAAGTGGCGGGTTTTCATAGGAGCTCCGTAGGTATGTGTAAAGCCTACAGAGTGCATGAGGGCTGGGCCCGCGGATTTGATCCAAAGCAAGCTTCAGAGGTAGTTGGTCGCCTGACCTTGTTGTAGATCAAGTAAGCAGGATTCATGTGAGGCCGATTTGGCCTCTATGTCTGTTTTTCGCATCACCTGGTAACAGCCCGGAAATGGAAAGCCTTGGAGTTTGTCCGGTTATTCCGGGGTGGTATGGCTTAATTCGCTACGGCCGAATCGCTCGATAATTTGCCCCTGCTCCAGCACATGAAACTGATCGCTGAACTCTGCCGAGAACTGCGGGCATTGCTCGGCCAGCACAATGGTGTAGCCCTCGTTGCGCAGCGTGCAGATCAATTTGCCTAGTGTCTGGGCCTGCACCGGGGCCAAGCCCTCCGATACCTTGTCCAGAAGCAGCAGATTCACACCCGTGCGCAGCAAGCGCGCAATCGCCAGTATCTTTTGTTCGCCGGTAGACAGCTGGGTAGCCATATGGTGGCGACGCTGCTCCAGGCTGGGCAAGAGCTCGTAGATTTGTACCAGCGACATTCCGCCACCCAGGGCCGTGCCTATGGCGGGCGGCAGCAGGAGGTTTTCCTCGCAGCTCAGGCCGGTAAAGATGCTTTGTTCGTAAGGGCTGTAGCCCACACCCAGATCCGCCAGCTGATGCTGGTTCAGGTGTATGGCTTCGGTGCCTTGAATACGGATGGAGCCGCGGCGGCTATCCGTCAAACCCACGATGGCGCGTAGCATGGCGCTGCGGCCGGCCCGGTTGCGGCTCAAGACAGTGCAGATTTCGCCGGAAGCGACCTGCAAATTCAATCCGCGCAAGAGCGGAAACTCTCGGTGCCAGGCGTACAGATTCTCAATATCCAGGGCAGCCCGTGTCATGAGAACGCTCCTTGTCGTGAGTCGTCAATATGGGCCTGTACGTTGGCTGGTCGGCGCAGGAACCCGTTACGCGTCCTTTGCCTCTTACCGCGGTGATTCCATCGCCAGCAAACTATAGGCAGAGTCCTTCATGCGTTTCAGTATGGAAGCGCCGACGAAGCAAAACTATGCGGGTTTGTCATAGGATGGTCCGGTTTAATGCACTGTTTAGTAAACAAATGTTGTTAAACCGGGTATGTGTTACTTAAGTGTTAACAGTTTTCGGTTTGAAGTCGCACAAATCCGAGATACCGCACTGGGGACACTTGGGCTTGCGGGCCACACAGATGTAGCGACCGTGCAAAATCAGCCAGTGGTGGGCGTCCAGCAAAAAGGGCTTGGGGATCACTTTTTCCAGCTTCTTTTCCACTTCGACCACGTTCTTTCCGGGGGCAATGCCGGTGCGGTTCGCCACACGGAAAATATGCGTGTCCACCGCAATGGTGGGCAGGCCAAAAGCGGTGTTCAGGACGACGTTGGCGGTTTTGCGACCTACGCCTGGAAGCGCTTCCAGAGCAGCGCGGTCACAGGGAACCTTGCCTTGATGCAGGTCCAGCAGAATCTGACAGGTCTTGATGACGTTGGCAGCCTTGGTCTTGTACAGACCAATGGTCTTGATGGCTTCTCGCAGACCTTCTTCACCCATGGCCAGAATCCCTTCCGGCGTGCCATGTTCCGGGAAGAAACGGGCTGTGGCCAGATTCACGGAACGGTCTGTGGCCTGGGCCGACAGAATCACGGCAATCAGCAATTGAAAGGTGTCGGCGTATTCCAGTTCGGTGGTGGGCTTGGGGTTGGCCGCCTGAAAACGGCTGAAAATCTCGTGGCGCTTGGCAGCGTTCATGGCGTGGTTCCGCTTGCAGTCTTGCTGGCGCGCCGGGCACGGGCGCGAGCCAGGGCAGAGGCAATCGACGCCTCTCGTTTATCAGCCTGATCGGCATTGTTGGCCAGGACGGGTTTGTTGGCCAGCGTACGGGCGGCCAGATCCGAGCTTTCCTTATGCCGGGCCAGCAGACGGTCGCGGCGCTGTTCCGTGTCCAGGCGTGCCTGTATGGCCTGTTCGCTGCTCCATTCGTCGGTAGGCACCATGCTGATGCAATCCACTGGACAGGGCGGCACACAGAGCTCACAGCCCGTGCAGCGGTCGGCCAGCACGGTATGCATCAGCTTGTTGGCGCCAATAATGGCGTCCACCGGACAGGCCTGAATGCACAAGGTGCAACCAATACAGTGTTCTTCAATAATCACCGCCCGGCTGGGGCCAGTGAATTCACCACAGGATGGGTCCAGGGGCAGGGCGTCACGACCCAGCAATTCGGCCAGGGCCTGTACGCCTTCCTGCCCGCCCGGCGGGCAGCGGTTGATGGCCTCGCCCTCCAGCGCGATGGCTTGGGCATAGGGCAGACAGGCGTCGTAACCACAGCGGGTGCACTGGGTTTGAGGGAGCAGGGCGTCAATGCGCCGTATTAAGGTGTCGGACATGAATGCAAAAACGGGGCCATCTGGCCCCGTCAGAAACGGCGTAAGCCAAATATCAGTTGTGCTGACGGATGAAGTCCCTGATTTTAGGACAGATCAGCGTGCGCCAGCGGCTTCCGGAGAAAATCCCGTAATGACCACAGTTGGGCGCGGTGAATTGTTGCTTGAGTTCAGGAGCGATTTTCGCGCACAGTCCCTGAGCTGAATGGGTCTGACCCTGGCCGGAAATATCGTCCAGCTCGCCCTCAATGGTAAACAGGGCTACGCCATCAATATCCTGGGGGCGGACTTGTTCGCCATGTACGTGCCATTGGCCCTTGGGCAGGCGGTGCTCCTGGAACACGATGCGGATGGTGTCCAGATAGAACTCGGCGGGCATATCCAGCACGGCATTGTATTCGTCGTAGAAACGGCGGTGTGCTTGCGCATCGTCATCATCACCCTTGATCAGGTGCTGATAAAAATCGTAGTGCGAGCTGACGTGACGATCCGGATTCATGGCCACAAAACCCGCATGCTGCAAAAAGCCGGGGTACACACGACGGTGGGCGCCGGGGTATTTGCTTGGCACGCGATGAATCAGATTGTTTTCAAACCAGGAGTAAGACTTGGTGGTGGCCAGACGGTTCACCTCGGTAGGTGACTGACGTGTGTCGATGGGGCCACCCATCATGATCATGCTGCGCGGCATCACGGCCGAGCGACGGGTTGCCATCAGCGAGACGGCAGCCAGTACCGGCACGGTGGGTTGGCAAACCGACATGACGTGTACCTTCGGGCCCAGCGCCTGGATGAACTCCTGCACATACAGAACGTAATCGTCCAGATGGAAGGGGCCAGCCGAACGGGGCACCATGCGGGCATCAATCCAGTCGGTGACATAGACCGAGTGATCAGGCAGCAGCGCACGCACGGTTTCACGCAGCAAGGTGGCGTGGTGGCCGGACAAAGGGGCCACCAGCAAAATCGTGGGGTCCTGATCTGCTTTGGGATGATCGCGCTCGAAGTGGATCAGCCTACAGAAAGGCTTGCTCAGGTGTTCGACCTCGCGCACGGCGACGGTTTGGCCGTCAATCTGGGTTTCGTTCAGACCCCAGGCCGGCTTTTCGTAATCCTTGCCGATACGGTGTACCAGTTCAGAGGCCGCCGCCAGTTGGCGCGACAGGGGCGTATAAGCCAGTGGACTGTAAGGGTTGGAGAACCATTGAGAGCTGGTGCCGGTAAAGGCGGCCAGCGGGGCCAGAAAGGACCGCTGAAGTTCGTGCAGATCGTAAAGCATAGTGTGCGCCTTGGTGTTGCCTAATTTGATACAGAGGAATGTATATGCTTATTCCTGTGGGAAACAATACGACGTTTACCGTTCCTCTGTACTTGGGATTTTCCCTTGCTGCGGTGCGGCAAGTTTTTTTATCAAAAGGCGAGATTGGGCGCAAGAGTGGCTGGATATGAACGCAGCCACCGGGTCGGACTTCTATAGAGCAGGCTAAGGGCTTAGCGCTCCAGATACTGTAGTTTGTTCTCCACACCATTCCAGTCGTCCGCATCTTCCAGCGGTTTCTTGGAGCGGTTGATGCTGCCAAAGATGGGGGTCAGTTCGGCGTTCAGTTCGATGAAGGGAACTTGATCCTGCGGCACATCTTCTTCAGCAAAAATGGCATTGGCCGGGCATTCGGGAATACAGACGGCGCAGTCAATGCACTCGTCCGGGTCAATCACCAGAAAGTTCGGGCCTTCACGAAAACAGTCGACGGGGCACACATCCACACAATCAGTGAATTTGCACTTGATACAGTTTTCGGTGACGACGTGGGTCATTTCAGTAACACTCCTGCGGTATCGCTAAGGCGGTCAGTCACGGCAAAGGGTCGTGGATGGGGTGCGTGACAACGCACAGGGCCTGAACGATAAAAATGGGATTTAAATCGAATCTTTCGATTTTAACGAATATTCAGCTTCTTGCTTATTGAGATGGCGCAATAGCTCTCCTGCTAGATAGCTGTACGCAAGAACTGGCGCCCGTGCTATGGTTGCGCAATCAAAATCGGTAGGTTTGTGATGATCATTACCTCTTTACTTGATACGGACCTGTACAAGTTTTCCATGATGCAGGTTGTTTTGCATCATTTCCCGGCTGCGCACGTGGAGTATCGCTATAAATGCCGTACTCCCAACATTAATTTGAGCCAGTACCTGGACGAGATCCGGGCGGAAATTCATGCGCTGTGCCAGTTGCGTTTTTCAGACGCCGAGCTGGATTATTTGCGTAGTCTACGCTTTATAAAAAGCGATTTTGTTGATTTCCTGGGACTGTTCCATCTGCCGGAGCGCTGTATTCAAGTGCAGGCGGGGGACAAGCCCGGCGAGATCGAGATTCTGGTCCAGGGCCCCTGGCTGCACACGATCCTGTTCGAGATCCCGGTGCTGGCCATTGTGAACGAGGTCTACTTCCGTAACGAGCGTCCGCAGCCGCCATGGGAAGAAGGGCGTGAGCGCCTGCAGTCCAAAATGCGCCTGGTGGTGGATGATCCTGCCTTGAGCGATTTCCGTGTGGCTGACTACGGCACGCGCCGCCGCTTTTCCAAGCAGTGGCACGAAGAAGTGGTCACCACCATGATTGATCAAATGAAGCCGCACTTTGCCGGCACCAGCAACGTCTGGCTGGCCATGAAGTATGGCGTGACTCCACTGGGCACCATGGGTCACGAATACTTGCAGGCTTGTCAGGCCTTGGGCCCCCGTTTGCGTGATTCGCAGATTTTTGCCCTGGAAGTGTGGGCTAAAGAGTATCGCGGTGACCTGGGTATTGCCTTGTCGGATGTCTACGGCATGGATGCTTTCCTGCGCGACTTTGACATGTACTTCTGCAAGCTGTTTGACGGTGCCCGTCATGACTCCGGTGATCCCTTCATCTGGGGCGAGCGCTTGCTGGCGCACTATCAGGCTAACCGTACCGATCCGCGCACCAAGACCCTGGTGTTCTCTGATGGTCTGACCATTCCCAAAGCCATTGAGCTGGCCCTGCGTTTTGCCGGCCGCTGCAAAGTGTCCTTTGGGATTGGCACCAATCTGACCAATGATCTGGGCCATGAGCCTTTGCAGATTGTCATGAAGATGGTGCGTTGCAATGGTCAGCCGGTGGCGAAAGTCTCGGATGCGCCTGAAAAGACCATGTGTGATGATCCGGCGTATTTGGCTTACTTGCGGCAGGTTTTTCAGTTGCCTCCGGCTTAGAGATTGAGGCTTCCCTTCTTGATGTCCTTGCTGCTTGATGCAAATGCTGCTTGGGTAGGGGAGCTAGGGGTATCGTGGTCAGTGATGCTCGTGATTGCAGACGGGCGGCATCGTTTTAAAGCGATAAAGCCATAGCACTAAAAGTTTGAGTCAAAGCCTTTTGCACACACAAAGGGCTTTTTTTCATAGACACAGCAGCGCTACCAGATGCCCACCGGCTTCCCGAGCCTGGGCAATTTGCTCTTCATTCAAGGTCTTGGGAGCCAGAATGCTTTCTGGCGTCTGGGCGTGGAAATTGAAAATACGGACAGGGGCGGCCAGCTCCAGCCGCCAGCCGGTACAAATCCGCTCCAGTTGCCGTTGCGCACCTTGCCCATCGCTGCCTGCGCTGATCAGGGCTGCATAGGGACGTCCATTCAACTGATCCAGCACCTCGTAATAGTTCCGGTCCAGACACTCTTTCATGGCCCCGCTCAGGCTACCCAGATTCTCGGGGGCGCAGAACAAATAGGCGTGGGAATCGCGCAAGTCCTGTGCTTGCACCTGATCACAATGCAAGCGTTTGATACAGACCTGCTCCGTCTCGCCCAGTTCCTTGAGCACCTCCAGCGCGCCTTCTTCGGCCTGTTCGGCCAATTGTCGGGCTGCGCCGGTACGGGAGTGCCAAATCAACAGAAGCTGGCGGCATGTGTTCAGACTCATAAGCTCTTACTCGCGGTGATAGACTAGCGTCTACAGTATAGAGAGCCACTTCAGCGCTGAGTGGCCACATCGACGTAATCCACATGAATCACACCGCTTCTCCCCCTATGGCCGAGTCGGCCTTCAATCCTCTATGGTTCGCGCAAGCCAGCCACGGACTGGATGAAGCAGGGCGTACGCTATTGCAGGCGGCTGCCGACTGGGCGGGGCCTATTTTGCTGGATCTGGCCGGAAGTACCGGCGAACCCTTGGACAGCCATTGCGCTCAGGTAGCGCTTATTTTGGCTGGCCTGGGTGTGGACGCTCAAACTCGTGCCAGCGCCTTGCTGGCCGTCACTCCCGCCCCTGGGCCGGAAGTCAAGCAGGACCCGGTTCAAAAAGCCTTTGGTGCCGAAGTCATGACGCTGGTGCGGGGCTCGCGCGCCTTGTACCGTCTGGGTTCGCTGACAGGTCAGGCCAAGGAGCAGACGGGCGGGGGCGATCAAAAGGAAATGAAGCGCAAGATGCTGCTGGCGATGGCCGCCGACTTGCGCATTGTGATGATGCGTTTGGCCTCGCGCTTGCAGTCCTTGCGCTGGTATCGGCAGTCCAAGACGGTGTGCCCGGTAGCGTTCGCGCGGGAAACGCTGGAGCTGTATACGCCCTTGGCCAACCGTCTGGGGATTTGGCAGATCAAGTGGGAAATGGAAGATCTGGCCTTTCGCTTTCTGAATCCGGACGTTTACAAGAATATTGCCAGTCAGCTGGAAGACAAGCGCGTGGAGCGCGAAACCCTGATCAGTCAGGTGCGTGACCAACTGTTGGCGGCCTTGAAGCGCGAGCATATCGTGGCCGAGGTCTCTGGGCGGCCCAAGCATATCTTCAGTATCTGGAACAAGATGCGTAACAAGCATCTGGACTTCGAGCAGCTATTTGATCTGCGGGCCTTGCGCGTTATTGTGGATGACGAGCGCAGCTGCTATCACACGCTGGCTGTGGTGCATTCGCTGTGGACACCCGTGCCCGAGGAGTTTGACGACTATATCTCCCGGCCCAAACCTAACGGTTACCGTTCCCTGCATACCGTGATTGCGGATGCCCAGGGGCGCTGCTATGAAATTCAGATCCGCACGCGTGATATGCACCAGTTTGCGGAATATGGGATGGCGGCCCACTGGCGCTACAAGGAAGCCGGTGCCCAAGGCGGACAGCAAGTTGCTGATGGTGAGGACGATAGAAAGATTGCCTGGATGCGTCAGTTGCTGGCCTGGGACAGGGAGGCGTCTACCTCGAACGCCACCGAGCCCGGCCCGCAAGCAGACAGCAGCAAGGACTCCGCTTCTGAAACGGCAGTAGAGACTGCCGCCAGTAAAAAACCGGCTGTTGCCCGGCCTTTGAAGGCTCAGGAAGACGAGCATATTTATGTGCTGACGCCACAGGCTCGGGTTATCGAGTTGCCTGTGGGGGCGACGCCTGTGGACTTTGCCTACTACTTGCATACCGATCTGGGTCACCGTTGCCGTGGCGCGCGGGTTGATGGGCAGATGGTGCCTTTGTCCACGCGCTTGTCGACCGGTCAGACTGTAGAGATTGTGGCTGCCAAATCCGGCGGCCCGTCACGTGACTGGCTGAACGTGCAGCTGGGCTTTCTGGCCAGCCCGCGTTCGCGCTCCAAAGTGCGCGCCTGGTTCAACGCGATTGAATTGCAGCAGCGCATCTCCCAGGGCCAGAGCATGGTCGAAAAGGAGCTGCAACGCTTGGGCCGCACGGCTGTGAATCTGGAGCAGATGGCGCAACAGCTGGGCTTTGCCAAGGCGGACGACTTGTACGTTGCCGTGGCCAAGGATGAATTCAGCCTGCGCCAGGTGGATGCCCTGTTCCGCGAGGACGTGCAGGAAGAAGAGCCCGTACAGCGCGTGTTTGATGCGGCCAGGGAAAGTGTTTCCAAGACCGGGAAAAGCGGTGTGCTGGTGGTGGGCGTGGATTCGCTCATGACACAGCTGGCCCGTTGCTGCCGTCCCGCACCGCCTGATCTGATTGCCGGTTTTGTGACTCGTGGCCGGGGTGTGTCCATACACCGTGCTGACTGCAAGTCCTACCAGGAACTGGCTGATCGACAACCTGAAAGGGCTATTAGCGTCGATTGGGGCGATACGGGGGATACTCAGTATCCCGTGGATCTGGCCATTGAGGCTCAGGAACATCCCAGCCTCCTGCGTGATCTCTCGGAAGTGTTTGCCCGTCTGCGTTTGAACGTAACGGGTATCAACACCTTGAGTCGCCGCTCGCTGACGCGCATGATATTTACCATTGAAGTGCGCGATGGCGAGCAAATTCAAAAGGCTTTAGCGGCCTTGAACGAGTTATCGGGCGTTAGCGCCCGCCGCTACTCGTCCTGAACTGCTAAAATCGGTAAACCTAAACCTCGCGGGCGTTGTGCCCGCGATTGTTCTTGTCAATCAAGAGAGCGAGCTTTGAAAACCTATACCTTGCCCGACCCGGATGGACATTTTGGTCAGTTTGGTGGTTCGTTTGTCGCTGAAACGCTGGTCCACGCCCTGGACGAGTTGAAAGCAGCCTACGAACAGTATCGGAACGATCCTGAGTTTCTGCGCGAGTTCAATTACGAACTCAAGCATTTTGTCGGTCGTCCCAGCCCCGTGTACCATGCCCGTCGATGGTCGGAGCAACTAGGTGGAGCTCAGATCTGGTTCAAGCGCGAAGATCTCAATCACACTGGCGCACACAAGATCAACAACTGTATTGGTCAGATTCTGCTGGCTCGCCGCATGGGCAAGCCACGCATTATTGCTGAAACCGGCGCAGGCCAGCACGGCGTGGCAACGGCAACCGTTGCCGCCCGCTACGGTCTGGAGTGTGTGGTCTACATGGGTAGCGAAGACGTACGCCGTCAGGCTTCCAATGTGTACCGCATGAAGTTGCTGGGTGCGACGGTTGTACCCGTGGAATCCGGTTCGCGCACGCTGAAAGATGCGCTGAACGAGGCCATGCGTGACTGGGTCACCAATATCAGCAATACCTTCTACATTATTGGCACGGTGGCTGGCCCTCATCCTTACCCGATGATGGTGCGCGACTTCCAATGTGTGATCGGTGACGAGTGCGTGGAGCAAATGCCCCAGGACGCCGGTCGTCAGCCTGATTACGTCCTGGCGTCGGTGGGTGGTGGTTCCAATGCCATGGGCATTTTCTACCCCTACATCGAGCACAAGGATGTGGAACTGATCGGTGTGGAAGCGGCCGGACGCGGTCTGGATACGCTGGAGCACTCGGCTTCCCTGAACAAGGGCATGGTGGGTGTGCTGCACGGTAACCGCACTTATGTGCTGCAGGATGATGACGGTAACGTCATGCCTACGCACTCGGTGTCGGCGGGCCTGGATTACCCAGGTGTGGGCCCCGAGCACGCCTGGCTGAAAGATTGCGGCCGCGCTCAATACGCCACCTGCACCGATGAAGACGCCCTGAAAGCGTTTCACGATTGCTGCCGTATCGAAGGCATCATGCCTGCGCTGGAGTCTTCGCACGCGCTGGCTCATGCGGCTCGCATGGCCCCGACTTTGCCCAAGGATAAAATCATCCTGGTCAGCTTGTCCGGTCGTGGCGATAAAGACATGCATACGGTCGCCGAGTACGGCGGCTTGACTCTGTAAGCAATCGGGAACTGATATGTCGAGTAATGTGCGTCTGAAAAAGACGTTTGAAGGTTTGAACGGGCGCTGTGCCCTGGTGCCTTATATTACGGCCGGTGACCCTTCGGTGCCCGCTACCGTGGCTTTGATGCATGCCTTGCGTCAGGCCGGGGCAGATGTCATTGAATTGGGTGTGCCGTTTTCTGATCCCACAGCCGATGGTCCGGTGATTCAGCAAGCTGCTGAACGTGCCATCAGCCGAGGTGTCGGCTTGCGTAAAGTGCTGGAGATTGTGCAGCAGTTTCGCTTGATCGACGAGGAAACGCCGGTTGTTCTGATGGGTTACGCCAATCCTATTGAACGTATCGGTCAGGCCGAATTTGCCGTGATGGCTGGCAAGGCGGGTGTGGACGGTGTGCTGACGGTGGATTACCCGCCTGAAGAGTCCGAGGATTTCACCCGTTTGCTGACCGAGCAGGGCGTGGATACCATTTTCCTGCTCTCGCCCACGTCCACGGACGAGCGCATTGCCAAGGTCGCTGCTCTGGCCCAAGGCTATGTGTATTATGTGTCCCTGAAAGGCGTGACCGGCTCGGCCCAGATTGATGTGGCTGATGTGGAACACCACTTGCAGCGCATTCGTCAGCACGTCAAAATTCCGGTCGGGGTGGGTTTCGGGATTCGTGACGCGCAAAGCGCCAAAGCCATTTCCCGTAGTGCGGATGCGGTTGTCATTGGCTCCAAGCTGATCCAGACCATGGAGCAGGCTGTACAGGAGAACGCTGACAAAGAGCAAAAGGATAGGGATGCGGCTGCGGTTGCTGCGGCCAGCCAATGGCTCGCGCAGATACGTCAGGCGTTGGATAATTAGCCTAAATACCTATTCCGCGTATAGAATCATCTGCCTGTTCTTGATGAACAGGCGCTTTTTTTCAGAATAAAGAGCTTGGTGGGCCGGGTGCCGGCCAGGCGAAAACAGGATCTAACAATGAGCTGGATCGAGAAAATACTCCCGCCGCGAATTAACCGTAACCCCGAAAGCAGCCGTCGTGTTCCCGAAGGGCTGTGGGTGAAATGTCCGTCGTGTGAGTCTGTGCTCTACAAGGAAGATCTCCAGGCAACCTTGAATGTTTGCCCCAAGTGCAGCCATCACATGCGTATTGGTGCGCGTGGCCGGATCAAATCCTTGCTGGACCCCGAAGGCCAGACCGAGATTGGTTCCAATACCCGTCCTATGGATCCCTTGAAGTTCCGCGATTCGCGCAAGTACACCGAGCGCGTTTCCGAGGCAGCCAAGCAGACGGGCGAAACTGAAGCCATGGTGGTCATGAGCGGTACGATTTTGTCCGTGCCTGCGGTGGTTGCCTGCTTCGAGTTTGAATACATGGCCGGTTCCATGGGTTCGGTAGTAGGCGAGCGTTTCACACGTGGTGTGCAGGCGGCTATTGCCAACCGTAGTCCTTTTATTTGCGTGGCCGCTTCGGGTGGTGCGCGTATGCAGGAGAGCTTGTTCTCTCTGATGCAGATGGCCAAGACGACAGCTATTTTGGCTGAGTTGTCCGAGGCGGGTTTGCCGTTCATCAGCATTCTGACTGATCCAACCATGGGTGGTGTGTCGGCCAGTTTCGCTTTTATGGGCGATGTGGTGATTGCCGAGCCTAATGCCTTGATCGGTTTTGCCGGTCCTCGCGTGATTGAGCAGACTGTGCGTGAGAAGCTGCCAGAAGGCTTCCAGCGTGCCGAGTTCTTGCTGGAGAAGGGCGCGATCGATATGGTGATTGATCGTCGCGAATTGCAGCGTGAACTGGCGGAGTTGCTGGCTTTGCTGACTCGTCAACCGGCTGAGGCTGTGTCGCGGCATTCTTGATTGCTGCAGCTTGAAGTTAGGGAAAAACGCCATTTGGGTTCAGGTGGCGTTTTTTTATTGCCCGCTCCGCTGTAGTTTGGGTTTTTTTGAACAGGGGCTTGTGCTATTGGAATGTTGGTCTCTCGGTTGAGACTTCAGGGCGAGATTGGCCTGGTTTTCTTGGAGTGTGGGGAGTACGGCCTGGGGGCGGGGCCTTGGCCCGTGCTGCGCACGGGTGCCCTTGGATATTGAACGATCCAGGCGCCCAGTGAACTCGCCAGGTACTTGGTCCCCCGGACCAAGTACAAGCTCCTGGCTCAAACAGCACTGGGCTTGCACCCTGGATCGCTCAATAGCCCGCGGCCAAAGCCCTGACTCGCCCCCAGGCCGTACTCCCCCCACCCCAAGAAAAAGGAATATCGCAGAGGGCTCAAATGTAAAGACGACGGGCATAAAAAAACGCCGCCCTGGTGGGCGGCGTTTTTAGTCTAGCTGTTTACTGCGTTTCGACCTGTTGCAGCGGTTCGCTGTTCTCGGTTTCTGCAGCACGTTGCTTGCGTGGGCGACCCAGGCGCACTGGTGCGGGCTGGTAGTCGTCCTGTGTTGCCGAGCGAGCGGTTTCTACCAGTTCGATGCCTGCGGCGTTCAGCACGGCTTCCAGAGGAGCAGCAGCGGGCTTCTGTGCTTGTTCGGCAGCAGGAGCTTGTGCAGCAGCGGTTTGAGTCTCTACGCGAGTCTCGACAACTGCGGTTTCCACTGGAGTGGCTTCAACGGCTGAGGCTTCAGCGGCGGGCTGAGCTTCTGCAGGAGTAGCAACTGTTTCTACGGCTTCAGCTGGAGCTTCAACGACTTCTGCTTTGGCAGGTTCGGCGGCGGCTTCTGCTTGTACAGGAGCAACGGCTTCTTCAGCTGCAGGAGCTTCTGGAGCGACTTCGGCGGCTGGAGCAGCTTCTTCCTGGGCAGCAGCGGTTTCTACGGCTGCAGTTTCTACTGGAGCAGCTTCAACGGCTGGGGCTTCAGCTGCGGGCTGAGCTTCTGCAGGAGTAGCAACTGTTTCTACGGCTTCGGCTTGCGCTTCAACGACTTCTGCTTTGGCAGGTTCGGCGGCGGCTTCTGTTTGCACAGGAGCAACGGTTTCTTCTGCGGCAGGAGCTTCTGGAGCAGCTTCGGCCTGAACGGCTGGAGCGGCTACTTCTTCCTGGGCTGGAGCAGTTTCAACGGCAGCTGCTGGGGTCGTGACGACTTGTTCAGCTTCTTGTGCGGCTTCGGCAGCGGCTGGAGCTTCCTGGGCGGCCTCTACGGCGACAGGAGCAGCTTCTGGGGCTGCTGGTGCCTCTGCGGCTGCTTGGGGCTGTTCAGGCTCGGCTGCTGCGGTTTGGGCAGCGGCTTGTTCCTGGGCGTCCAGGGCAGCAGGGTTGAAGCTAGGTGTTTCGTGAGCAACGTAGGCACTGGTATTGCCTTCTTCGTTGTTCTCTTCGTTCTCGGCTACGGCGTTGGCGTCTGTGTTGCGACGACCACGACGGCTACGACGACGGCGACGTTTGCGTTCTGGGTCCAGAGCGCCGTTCTCGCTGTTTTCGTCCGTTTCGGCATCCGAGTTGTCGCTGGTATCAGCGCTGTCGGCATCAGCCAGCTGTTCGGCGCGGTTTTGCGCTTCTTGCTTGGTGGCGGCTACGGCAGCGACTGCGGCGACGCTGGCAACAGCGGCGGCAGCCTGTTCGGGCTGGGCTTCTGTGCTGTTGACGTCTTTGTTCAGCTCGACGTTTTCTGCGCTGCCTTCTTCACGGCGTTGACGGCCACGGCCCCGACGGTTGCGTGGGTTGCGGCTGTTGCTGCTGCCTTCGTCGGCAGTGGCGGGCGTCGTGTTGGCGCTGGCACTTTGTGGGGTTTCCAGAGCGGATTCGCTACCGGCCGAGGCGTTACGACGGCGACCGCGCGTGTTACCGCCGGTGCTTTCCGTGCTGGCTTTCTCTTCCTGAGCGGCTTCCGGACGGTTGGACTGGCGACGGCCACGTCCACCTTGACCACGGCCACCGTTGGATTGGCCTGGACGGCCCTGACGGCGACCGGAGGAGGATTTGCTGCCTTCGGTTTTGGTGGTTTCGGCAACGGGCTCGGCCGGTGCGCCGGACAACCAGTTCAGCAGGCGCTTGAGCAGGCCGGGCTTGTTGTCGCTGGCAGCGGCGCTGGCGGCTGCGGCGGCAGCTGGCTTGCTCATGGGAGCAGGCTGGGCCGGTGTGGTGCTCTTGACCAGAGCTTCTGGGCGAGGCTTGATTTCGTGGCTGCGGTGCGGCACCAGGCTGTCTTGCTGTTCAGGTTGCTGAACCAGCTCGTAGCTGCTGCGCAGTTCGTCCAGACGTGGGTCGTCGTGGCGCAGGCGCTCGATGATGTGGTGCGGGGTTTCCAGATTCTTGTTCGGAATCAGGATCAGGGCAATGTTCAGGCGCGATTCGATCTTGGTGATGTCAGCGCGTTTTTCGTTCAGCAGGAAGGTAGCCACATCCACAGGCACTTGAGCGTGCAGGGCGGCAGTGCCTTCTTTCATGGCTTCTTCTTGCAGCAGACGCAGAACGTGCAGAGCGCTGGATTCGGCATCGCGAATGACGCCAGTGCCGGTGCATCGTGGGCAAGTGATGTGGGAGCCTTCGTTCAGGGCTGGGCGCAGGCGCTGACGGGACAGTTCCATCAGACCAAAGCGCGAGATCTTGCCCATCTGGACGCGGGCGCGGTCCAGGTGCAGGGCATCACGCAGGCGTTGTTCGACAGCACGCTGATTCTTGCTGTCTTCCATATCGA
Organism: Alcaligenes faecalis; assembly: GCF_009497775.1. Lineage (NCBI taxonomy): Bacteria > Pseudomonadati > Pseudomonadota > Betaproteobacteria > Burkholderiales > Alcaligenaceae > Alcaligenes > Alcaligenes faecalis. Next base: position 2,840,932 of record NZ_CP031012.1, on the reverse strand, counting down.
TGAAGTCGATAACAATCAGGCCACCCAGGTCACGCAGACGCAACTGGCGAGCCACTTCGTCGGCGGCTTCCTGGTTGGTGCGCAGGGCGGTTTCTTCAATGTCGGCACCCCGCGTGGAGCGGGCCGAGTTCACGTCAATAGCAACCAGGGCTTCGGTGTGGTCGATAACGACAGCACCGCCCGAAGGCAATTGCACGGTACGCGAGTAGGCGGTTTCGATCTGGTGTTCGATCTGAAAGCGCGAGAACAGGGGGATGTCATCGCGGTACATCTTCACGCGATGCAGATTGTCGGGCATGACCACGCTCATGAAAGCGGCGGCCTGCTCGTGAATTTCGTCCGTATCGATCAGGATCTCGCCAATATCGGGCGAGAAGTAATCGCGGATGGCCCGGATAACCAGGCTGGATTCCAGATAAATCAGGATGGGAGCAGCATTGTCGCGGGCAGCGCCGTCAATGGCGGTCCACAGCTGCATCAGGTAGTTCAGGTCCCACTGCAGTTCTTCGACGCTGCGGCCGATACCTGCGGTGCGGGCGATGATGCTCATGCCCTGCGGGATGTCCAACTGGTCCATGGCTTCGCGCAGTTCCTGGCGGTCTTCGCCTTCAACGCGGCGCGATACGCCACCCCCACGGGGGTTGTTGGGCATCAGAACCAGATAGCGGCCTGCCAGGGAAATGAAGGTGGTCAGGGCGGCGCCCTTGTTGCCACGCTCTTCTTTTTCAACCTGGATGATCAGTTCCTGGCCTTCAACCAGGGCGTCCTGGATGCGGGCGCTGCGTACATCAACCCCTTCCTTGAAGTAGCTGCGAGCCACTTCCTTGAAAGGCAGAAAGCCGTGACGCTCTTCACCGTAGCTGACGAAGCAGGCTTCCAGGCCGGGTTCGATGCGGGTGATGACCCCTTTGTAGATATTGCCTTTGCGCTGTTCGCGCCCGGCTGTTTCGATGTCGAGGTCAATCAGTTTTTGACCGTCGACAATGGCGACGCGTAGTTCTTCTTGATGCGTCGCATTGAACAACATGCGTTTCATGAGTGTGGATCTCCGTTGTCATGGAGCACCGAAATATCGGCGCACGACCGCGGGTCACAGGTGTGTAGCGCTATAGCTGCATCAGTTTGGTGCAGGCAGGCAAAATCGGCCTACCGGCTTATAGTCTGGGAGGCACGAGTCGCGCCAAAGCGCGAAGTTCAATCAGCAGGGGGGTCAGAGTCACGATGTGTGTTTGACGAATATAAAATTGCTGGGGGAACGGCAGTCGCATAAACCATGCGGCTGGTGCAAAAGAGCGGGACAATCTGTGCAGGAATTCAGCGCCGCACGCGGGAGGAAAACATCTCTTGGAAAGCGGGCCTTCTTGCCACACGACTTTCGCTATTTCGGACTCACCCCGGCGACCTTATGACCCGGAAGCTGGAACTCAAGGATACAATTATCAGTCCTTGGTCATCCAACGGAGACGCACCCTTTGCATCTCTACGCTGGACCCAGTCTCAGCTTCCATAGGCTGAAGCGATTATATGCCCCTTTTTGTTATGTGCAAACCTCATGAATCACAAAGATCAGCCCCTCAAGTGCGAATATTACGCATTGATGAAACGCGGGCAGGTCAGCGTATAGATAATTTTTTGTTACGCGAATGTAAAGGGGTGCCAAAAAGCCACATTTACAAAGCGATCCGCGGCGGCCAGGTGCGCGTGAATAAAGGCCGCATCAGCAGTGACTACCGTTTGCAGGACGGCGATATGGTGCGGATTCCGCCCCTGCGTCTGCCCGAGCCCGAGCAGCCCCGTCATGTTCCCGCCGCCGTGTTCCCGGTGGTGTACGAGGACGAGCACCTGATGGTCATCGACAAGCCTGCCGGTGTCGCCGTGCATGGTGGCAGTGGTGTGTCCTTTGGTGTCATCGAGCAGTTGCGCGCAGCGCGTCCCCAGGAGCCCTTTCTGGAGTTGGCGCACCGTCTGGACCGTGAAACCTCCGGTTTGCTGATTGTTGCCAAACGCCGTGCCGCGCTGGTTGGTCTGCATGATATGTTCCGCGAAATCCGTGCCCGCAAGTTTTATTGGGCGCTGGTGCAGGGCGATTGGGTGAACGATCGCCAGCATATCCGTTTCCCCTTGCTGCGCTGGCTGACCGAAAGCGGGGAGCGGCGCGTCAAGGTTGACCCGGCTGGCAAGCCTGCGCATACCATCATCACCATGCAGCGCCGTTTTGGTCGCTTTACCTTGGTGCAGGCGGAGCTGAAAACCGGCCGCACCCACCAGATTCGGGTTCATTTGGCCCATTCGGGCTTTCCGATTGTGGGCGACGACAAATATGGCGACGATGCCATTCGTGATCAGTTCGCCCGCCAGGGCTTCAAGCGCATGTTCCTGCATTCGGGGCGCCTGGAGTTCAATCATCCTGTCACCGGACAGCCTCTGGTTCTGGAGGCCGCCTTGCCGGCTGCCTGCCAGACGATTCTTGAGCGTTTGGAGAAGTAGTTATGACGCGTTACGCCGCCGTTCTGTTTGATTGGGACGGCACAGTTATGGATTCGACGTACTCGATTGCCAGTTCTATTCAGTTGGCCAGTGCGGATCTGGAATTGCCTGTGCCCTCGATTCAGCAAGCCAGCTGGGTTATTGGTTTGTCGCTGGAAAGCGCCTTGTATCGCGCCGTGCCGGATTTGACCGCGGAGCAGATGCCGCTGTTTCTGGAGCGCTATCGCCATCACTTCATGCAGCGCGACCCGCATATCAAGCTGTTTGACGGAATTTTGCCTTTCATGGGTGAACTTCGCAGCCGTCAGATTGCCTTAGGAGTGGCAACGGGTAAAAGTCGTCAAGGTCTGGATAGAGTGCTGCAGCAGGTCAATCTCGGCACTTTTTTTGATGCCACCCGTTGTGCGGATGAAACCCGCAGCAAGCCGGACCCGGAAATGCTGCATCAATTGCTGGCTGAATTGATGCTGGAGCCCGAGCAGGTCTTGATGGTGGGCGATACCGTGCACGATATTCATATGGCGGCCAACGCGGGCATGGATAGCGTGGCTGTCACTTACGGCGCGCATGATCCTCAAACTCTGGCCAAGGCTGAGCCCACGGTTATGGTTGATAATGTGGCGCAAATGCGCGATTGGGTATTGGCACGTATTTAATCAGCGGCAAGCGGGTTTGACGGCCATCTTGCCAGACAGGTTCAGGAGATGCAGATGTTCAAGTCACGCTCGCAGCCCATACGTCCCTCTGAAATTACCGATGAGTCGGTCTGGCGGGCGCGCCGACGCCTGCTATTGCAGGCTCCCGGAGCCTTGGCCCTGGCGGCCAGCTTGCCGGGTCGGGCTCAGGCGGTCCCGGTGGGGCAGGCCCTGCCGTTCACGTCCTCCCAGCGCTGGAAACTGGACGATATGCCCACCAGCGAGTCGGACGTCACCTCCTACAATAATTTCTACGAATTTGGCACGGGCAAGGAAGATCCTGCCCGTCACTCGGGGAAATTCAAGACAGAACCCTGGACTTTGCAAATTGACGGCTTGGTGAACAAGCCATTGACCTTGGATATGGACCAGATATTGAAACTGGCCCCCTTGGAAGAGCGCATTTACCGTCTGCGTTGTGTGGAAGCCTGGTCCATGGTGGTGCCGTGGGTGGGTTATTCCTTGTCGGCCCTGCTAAAGCAGGCTTCGCCCCAGGGCTCGGCCCGCTTTGTCCGATTTGAAACAGCGGCGGACCCTGAAACCATGCCGGGTTTGCGCTCTCGTATTCTGGGTTGGCCTTATGTGGAAGCGCTGCGACTGGATGAGGCCATGCATCCTTTGAGCATGCTGGCTACCGGCCTGTACGGAAAAAGCCTGCCTGTTCAGAACGGGGCGCCTGTGCGGCTGATCGTGCCGTGGAAGTATGGTTTCAAGTCGGCCAAGTCTTTGGTGCGCATTACTTTGACGGACACCATGCCCGAGTCCAGCTGGATGAAAGTGGCTCCCCACGAATATGGCTTTTACGCCAATGTGAACCCGGAAGTGCCGCATCCCCGATGGAGTCAGGCTACTGAGCGTGTTATCGGTTCGGGGTTTTTTGCCACCAAAAAGCCCACCTTGCCTTTTAATGGCTATGCCGATGATGTGGCTGGCTTGTACGCCGATATGGATTTAAGGCGCTATTACTGATGACTACCTGGAAGGCTGCGCAGTTAAACAGGCTCAAGCCCTTGGTGTTCTTGCTGGGCTTGTTTCCTTTGGGGCGCTGGGTGTGGCTGGGTTTCAATAATGGTTTAAGTGCCAATCCAGCCGAATTTTTGACTCGATCCAGCGGGGTTTGGGCCTTGGTGCTCTTGCTGCTGACTCTGGCCGTGAGCCCTGTGCGACGCCTGTTGGGCCAACCTGCCTTGGTGCGCTGGCGTCGTATGTTGGGTTTGTTCAGTTTCTTTTATGCGGCCTTGCACACCTTGGCCTGGGCCTGGTGGGATCGCTCGGGTGACTGGCTGTCCATGTGGCAGGACGTGGTGCAGCGGCCCTTGATTGCCATTGGCGTGGTGGCCGTGCTGATTTTATTGGTGCTGACCTTGACCTCCACGCAGGGCTGGCAAAAGCGTTTGGGTCGTGGCTGGAGCCGCTTGCACCAGACGGTATATGTGGCGGCAGTCCTGTCCATCCTGCATTTTTACCTGATCCGTACTGGCAAGAATGATGTGGTGGAAGTTTATGTCTATGGGCTGGTGCTGGCGGGTTTGCTGATTTTGCGCCGTTGGCCTGTTCTGAATAAGGCAGCACATTAAAAAACAGGTAATGGGCGAAGTGCTCATTACCTGTTTTTTTATCAATCCAGACTTTGCAGAATGGCCGCGGTTTCGGCGTCCAGAATGCCGTCATAGCGGGCAGGGCGGTAGTGCATCTGGAAGGCGGCGATCACGTTTTGTGTGGCCTTGTCGAACATGCCGCTTTCCGGTGTTTCATAGCCAGCCTTGCGCAACCACGCCTGAACCTGAGAGGCAGAGGGCAGCGGGCGCGTTGCGTATTGAGCCTGCAAGGCGCGAGCCTGTGATTCCTTGTACCAGCGGCCTATGCCATCCTGAGCCAGTTCTTTCCAGGGGAAATGCGGGCCGGGGTCCGTCTTGCGCTGTGGGGCGACATCGCTATGCCCAATAATATTGCGCGGCGAGATGTTGTGACGCTGGGCCAGGTCTTTCAGCAAGGCTTTCAGGGTGTTGATCTGCCCTTGGGTGTAAGGCTCCCAGCGGCCATTACCCAGACGGCCCATATTGACGATTTCAATCCCGATCGAGCCGGTGTTCAGGTCGGTAAACCCATACCAGGAGCCCAGCCCCGCGTGCCAGGCGCGGCGTTCTTCGGGCACCAGTCGATAAACCGTGGGGCGGCGTTCGTCGCTGATCAGGTAATGGGCGCTGACATCGCGCTGGGTCAAGACTTTCAGCGAAGTGGCGTGGTCGCCTGCGGTGTAATGCAGAACCAGATAGCGCACTCGGCTGTTTTGGCCTTGGGCGCTGTAGCTGTCATCAAACTTGATCGGGCCACTGCTGCCACAGGCCGCCAGCAGCGCTGTCAGGCTGAGCGCGCCAATCTGAAAACCGCGTTTCAAGGCGGGGGTAAGGCAAGACAGGGATTTCATCTTAACGACCAGCCAGAAACAGGAAAATGCAGGGGGTTTTGTCCAGAGCGGGCGGCTGGCGTTCGCGCCATTGTTCAACCGTGGCGGTCTGGATCAATTCACGCGAACCCGTCAGATCACGAGCCAGGCACAAACGTGTTGTGGGCTTCAATGCCTGCAGCAGAGTGCTGTACATGGCCTGGTTGCGATAAGGCGTTTCGATCAGGATCTGGGTTTGCTTCAGGGCTTGTGACTGGCTTTCCCATTGCTTGAGCTGCTTGGCGCGGGCGGCGCCATCCACGGGCGCATAGCCGTGGAATACAAATTGCTGGCCGTCCAGACCGCTGGCCATCAGGCTGAGCAAAATGGAAGAGGGGCCAACGTGCGGGCGCACGGGGATCTTCATTTCGTGGGCCATGGCCACCACCAGCGCACCGGGATCGGCTACTGCGGGACAGCCGGCCTCCGATACCAGACCAATTGCCTGGCCTTGCAGCGCGGGCTTCAGCCATTCGCGCATCTCGCCGGGCTTGTTGCCGCGCTTGTCCAGTGTGTGAATGGTGATTTCCTGCAGAGGCACCACCGGCTCAACCAGTTTCAGGAAAGCGCGGGCGGTTTTGGCGTTCTCGGCAATAAAGACGGTCAGTTCGCGGGTCAAGGCCTTGACGTCGGCGGGCAGCCAGCCGCTGATCGGGCTCTCGCTTAAGCCTACGGGGATCAGATGCAAGGGGGCGGCTTGGGGCATGGCGTATCGGTCCTAAACGGAAGGGGTAAGAAGGTTGGGGCGCAAGGGGTTCAAGCCAAAGTGACGCAGCATGGTGCACAGCTCGATCAGGGGCAGGCCGATGATTGCGGTTGGATCGTCCGAGCGCATGGACTCCATCAGGGCAATACCCAGGCTTTCGGCCTTGGCACTGCCGGCGGTGTCATACGGCTTTTCCTGCAGCAAATAGTGCTCGATTTCTTCATCGCTCAATGCGCGAAAACGACAATTGGTAACAATATCGCTGCACAGGAATTCCTGACCATCCGTCACGCATAAAGCGCTATGGAAATCGATGTGTTGACCGCTCAGGCGACGCAGTTGTTTCTGCGCACCGGCATGGTCGCCAGGCTTGCCAATAGCGTCCTGGCCAGATGTGGCGACCTGATCGGCGCCAATCACCAGTGCGCCTGGGTTCAGCTGGCTGATACGGGCGGCTTTTTCACGCGCCAGACGCAGGCTGAGCTCGGCCGGAGCCTCTCCGGGAAGTGGGGTTTCATCAATGTCAGGAGACTGACAGGTGAAAGGCAAGCCCAAACGCGCTAACATAGCGCGGCGATAGACTGAGCTTGATGCAAGGATGAGACGCATGGTGTGTTTTAGCTGTGCTTTGGTTTGACTGCCTTGTGCTTAGCACGGTATTATCTAATGTTTTCTTCGTTATTGAAATGGTTGTGGGCTAGCTTGGCGGTTTGCCAGCTGTGTTTTACATGCTTCAATACCGAGGGGCAGGAAAAAAAAGCAGTACAAGAAAAAGTGGTAGAGCTCCCAAGCAGCACCCAAGCGATACCAAGGCAGTGAAACAAGCAAGCAGCAAACAAGCGACAAATAAAGCAAAGCAAACAAGCGGTACCCAGATCCTGGTTAAACCGTGGTTTGATGCCCTAAGCATACTTATGACGACACAGTATATCGACACCTTGAATCTAGCCCGTGCCCCTCAGGAAATGTCGGGTCAGGTGCTGGTGGAAGATTTGTCTCGTCTGGTATCCGATTTGCCCGATCAAGGCGATTTGCGCATTGACTGGAGCGTATCGGGTCGGGAAGATTCTGCCCGGCGTCGTTTTGTGCATGTGCAGGCCAAAGGTAGTGTCATTTTGGAATGCCAGCGCTGTGTGAAGCCTTTTGAGTGGCCCATCGATATTTCCAACGAAGTACAGATTGTGGCAACCGAGGAAGAACTTGAGCTGGATGATGACGATACGGAAGGTCCTGATCGCATCTTGTGTGAAGGCCAGTTGGATGTCCTGGGACTGGTCGAGGACGAGCTGATTCTCAGCGTGCCTTATGTGCCGCGCCATGAGGTTTGTCCCGACGCGCAGTCGTTGTCCATGGAAGCCAAGTCTGACGACCTGGATGAGTCCGCCTTTGAGCGGCCGTCCCCGTTTGCCGTATTGGGCTCGCTCAAGAAGTCTTGATTGTTTGTTACTAATTCGTTAATTTTTTCGGGCTGCACCCATTTATTCGGGGTTGTCCATCTACAGGAGTCATCATGGCTGTTCAGCAGAATAAAAAGAGCCCGTCCCGGCGTAACATGCGTCGTTCGCACGACGCGCTTACTGGTCCTTCGACGGCTATCGAGCCTACGACTGGCGAACTGCACCTGCGTCACCACATCAGCCCCAACGGCATCTATCGTGGCCGTAAAGTGCTGAAGACAAAGAACGACGAGTAATAGTCTCTTTGTCGTTGCAAGCAACATAGGTTGCATGCTTGATGTCTAACAAAAAAATACGTATTGCCATCGATTGCATGGGCGGCGATATCGGTTTATCCGTCACTGTCCCTGCAGCGCTGCTTTTTGCCAAGCGCTATCCGGATGTGCACTGCTTATTGGTTGGCGAGCCTCAGGCCATCGAGCAAACATTGCGTGCGCAAGGTAATGTCGATACCTCCTGGTACGACATTCTTCCCGCATCCGAAGTTGTCACCATGGCCGATTCGGTCGAGGTGGCCCTGCGCCGCAAAAAAGACTCCTCCATGCGAGTGGCTGCCCAGTCCGTCAAGGACGGGATAGCTGATGCCTGCATTTCTGCGGGCAATACCGGCGCATGGATGGCAATTTCGCGCTACGTACTCAAAACTCTGGATGGGATTGATCGCCCAGCCATTGCCACGTCCATCCCGAACCAAAAGGGCGGGGCCACAATCATGCTGGACCTGGGTGCCAATGTGGATTGCTCCGCAGAACACCTGTTGCAGTTCGCCATTATGGGATCTGCGCTGGCCAGTATTGTGGATCGCCATGAGCGTCCCACCGTGGGCTTGCTCAATATTGGGGAAGAGGTCATCAAAGGCAACGAGGTCGTCAAAAAGGCGGCTGAACTGTTGCGCTCCAGCGGACTGAATTTTTACGGCAACGTAGAAGGTGACGATATCTGCAAAGGTACCGTCAACGTGGTCGTGTGCGACGGTTTCGTGGGCAATGTGGTCCTTAAGTCCATTGAAGGGCTGGCCAAGATGGTCGGCAGTATGCTGCGCGACGAATTTACCCGTGACCCCTTGAGCAAAGTGTCCGCTTTGCTGGCCCGTCCTGTCTTGAATCGTTTCCGCGACAGGGTGGATAATCGCCGTCATAACGGTGCGGCCCTTTTGGGTTTACGCGGTATTGTTATCAAGAGTCATGGTTCTGCCGATGCCTACGCTTTCGGTTATGCTTTGCAGCGGGCCCGCGATGCGGTGCTCAATGGTCTGCTCAGCGGCACCAGCCAGGCAGTCGAGCGCATCATGCAAAGCGTGAGCTTGCATGAAGAGCAAAGCGGCGAACCAGATACACGCCATACTTCAGAGCCCTCGTCCTCATAAGAACGGGCTTGATCGGGAACATAAAATGACGATATTTGCCAAGATTATCGGTACAGGCGGCTACCTGCCTCCTCGGATTGTGTCTAACGATGATCTAGCGCTTGAGCTGGCTCAAAAGGGTATCGAAACCTCCGATCAGTGGATTGTCGAGCGTACCGGTATCCACCAGCGTCATCTTGCCGATCCCGGTGTCCGTACCAGCCACCTGGCAACTCAGGCCGCGCGTCAGGCGCTGGAAGATGCGGGCATTGCTGCCCAGGATCTGGACCTGATTGTGGTGGCTACTTCCACACCCGATTACGTTTTCCCCAGCACAGCATGTCTGGTGCAGGCCGAATTGGGCAACAAGGGCGCTGCCGCGTACGACGTACAAGCGGTCTGCAGCGGCTTTGTCTATGCACTGACGACTGCTGACGCCATGATCAAGGCAGGCCGTGCGCGCAATGCGCTGGTCATCGGTGCCGAAGTGTTCTCCAGTATCCTGGACTGGAACGACCGCTCTACCTGCGTCCTGTTTGGCGACGGTGCGGGCGCTGTGGTTCTGCAAGCCAGTGATGAACCCGGTGTTTTGGCCGCCCAGCTCAATGCAGATGGCAGCCAAATGGGTATTTTGTGTGCGGCAGGCAATGTCTCGCACGGTCAGGTTGTGGGCGATCCCTTCCTGCGCATGGACGGTCAGGCTGTATTCAAGCTGGCTGTCACCTCTCTGGCCGCTTCGGCCAATCAAGTCTGCGAACAGGCTGGTGTTTCCCTGGCCGATATCGATTGGCTGGTTCCGCACCAGGCCAACGTTCGCATCATCAATTTTCTAGGTCGTAAGCTGGGTATCCCCTCCGAGAAGGTGGTTATCACGGTTGATCAACATGCCAACACCTCGGCAGCCAGTGTGCCCTTGGCCCTGAATGCCGCTCGCCGGGATGGTCGTATCCGTACCGGTGATCTGGCGCTGTTGCAAGGCGTGGGTGGCGGCTTTACCTGGGGCTCGGTGCTGGTCCGCTGCTAAGTAGCGCGATCCGGATTACCGCCTCATCTCTTTGGGTTTTTCTACCATGAAAATTGCGTTTGTCTTTCCAGGACAAGGCTCGCAGTCCGTAGGCATGCTCGATGCCTGGGCCGAGTCGGCTGTTGTACAGCAAGCCATTGCACAAGCCAGCCAGTCGCTGGGTCAGGATCTGGCCCAGTTGATGGCCGAAGGGCCTGCTGATGCGCTGAACCTGACCACCAATACTCAACCTGTCATGCTGGCTAGCGCCGTGGCCATGTACCAGGCCTGGATTCAGGCTGGCGGTCCCGCTCCTGCCGTCATGGCCGGTCATAGCCTGGGTGAATACTCGGCCCTGACTGCTGCCGGTGCCCTGAGCCTGGAGCAGGCCGTTCCGTTGGTTCGCATTCGTGCTGATGCCATGCAGGCGGCTGTGCCCGTTGGTGTGGGCACCATGGCGGCGATTTTGGGTCTGGACGATGATCAGGTGCGTGACGTGTGTGCGCGCGCCTCTGAAGGTCAGCAGGTTCAGGCTGTTAACTACAATGCGCCTGCTCAGGTTGTGATTGCTGGCCATGTCGAGGCCGTGGATCGTGCTTGTGCGCTGGCTAAAGAAGCCGGTGCCAAGCGTGCCTTGGTGCTGCCTGTGTCGGCTCCTTTCCACTCCAGTCTGCTGGAACCAGCAGCGGCTGTGCTGGCCCAGGCTCTGGCCTCGGTGCAAGTGCAAACGCCTGCTATTTCCGTGATCAATAACGTGGACGTAGCCGCGCCCACCGACCCCGAACAGATTAAAGATGCCCTGGTCCGTCAGGCCTGGCATCCCGTGCGCTGGGTGGAGACCATTCAGGCCATGAAGGCCCAGGGTGTCACTCACGTGGTCGAGTGTGGTCCAGGCAAAGTGCTGACTGGTCTGGTCAAGCGTATTGACCGAGATCTGGTCGCCTTGTCGATCAGCGACCCTGCGTCCTTGCAGGCCACTTTGGAAGCCCTGGAGGGAGCGTAAATGCAAGAATTGGATCTAAGCGGCAAGACCGCCCTGGTAACCGGCGCATCGCGCGGTATCGGTCAGGCGATTGCCAAAGAATTGATGGCACGCGGTGCCAAGGTGATTGGTACGGCAACGTCCGAGTCCGGCGCGCAGGCGATTTCCGCTGTGCTGGATCAGAACGGCAGCTACGGCCATGTTTTGAACGTGGACGACCCGGCTGCTTGCGAAGCGCTGATCTCGGCCTTGAGCAAAGAAGACGGTGGTCCGCACATTCTGGTCAATAATGCCGGTATTACGCGTGACAACCTGGCCATGCGCTTGAAAGATGAGGACTGGGATGCGGTTATCCAGACCAATCTGAGCGCCGTGTTTCGCCTGTCGCGTGCGGTTATCCGCCCCATGATGAAAGCCCGTTGGGGCCGTATCATCAGCATCACTTCGGTGGTGGGCGAGAGCGGTAACCCCGGTCAGGCCAACTACGCTGCAGCCAAAGCCGGTGTGGCTGGTATGAGCCGTGCCTTGGCGCGCGAGCTCGGTAGCCGTAACATTACAGTTAATTGTGTCGCTCCGGGCTTTATTGATACGGACATGACACGCTCTCTGACCCCTGAGCAGTCGGCGGCAATTTTGTCGCAAATCCCCCTGGGACGACTGGGCGCTGCCGAAGATATCGCTAACGCGGTAGCCTTCCTGGCCGGGTCGCAAGCGCAATATATTACGGGCAGCACCATCCATGTGAATGGTGGTATGCACATGTAAGGCTTGGCATCGCGCCCGGCTGAGGTAAAATTGCGGGATTATTTGGGGCCTATTGCTTGAGCCGGCGTTGTAAGAATAACGTTGGGCCTCATACAAGAACGCCGTTTTTTGTCATAGCTTATCCCTCTTAGCAGTATGGATTGGCTATAATTTGCGGGAATTTTTCCCAACTTGGAGAATCTGCATGGAAAGCATCGAACAGCGCGTCAAGAAGATCGTCGCTGAACAACTTGGCGTTAACGAAGCCGAGATCAAAAACGAATCTTCTTTTCTCGACGACCTCGGTGCCGACTCGCTCGACATGGTCGAGCTCGTGATGGCGCTCGAAGACGAATTCGAAACCGAAATACCAGACGAAGAAGCTGAGAAAATCACGACGGTCCAGCAAGCTGTGGACTACATCAATTCTCACAGCAAGCAGTAAGTTCAATTAAGAGGGTGGGCGGCATTGTGCACGCCCTCGCTCCAGAGCGGTTTCCAGAGAGTAGCCTGTGCCCGGCGGCTTTAGCTTGCAAGACGCAGTTATTCCCTTTAAACCGCTTTTTTTGTGTTTAGGAGTCATCCGTGAAACGACGTGTCGTGATTACCGGGCTGGGTATTGTTTCCCCGGTCGGCAACGATATTCCTACCGCGTGGGATAACATCGTCAATGGGCGTTCGGGCATCGGGCGTATTACCCGTTTCGATCCTTCGGCCCTAACAGCCCAGATAGCGGGTGAGGTCAAGGATTTTGATTTAACACCATACATTTCGTCCAAAGAAGCCAAGCAAATGGATACCTTTATCCATTACGGCGTGGTGGCTGGTATGCAGGCCTGGAAGGATTGCGGCCTGGATATCAACAGCATCAATGCTGAGCGTGTGGGCGTTATCGTAGGTTCGGGGATTGGTGGTTTGCCCCGTATTGAAGAAACCCAAAAAGATTATCTGGAACGGGGCCCACGTCGGATTTCCCCGTTCTTTGTGCCTGGCTCCCTGGTCAACCTGGTGTCCGGTCAGTTGTCCATCGGCCTGGGCCTGAAAGGTCCCAGCTACGCGGTCGTGTCGGCATGTACAACCGGTCTGCACTCCATTGGTGACGCTGCTCGCTTGATCGAGTATGGCGACGCCGATGTGATGATTGCCGGCGGTGCAGAATCCACCGTGTCCCCTCTGGGCATTGGCGGTTTTGCAGCCATGCGTGCTCTGTCCACCCGTAACGACGATCCTGAAACGGCATCGCGTCCCTGGGACATGGACCGTGACGGTTTCGTGCTGGGTGAAGGTGCTGGTGTACTGGTGCTGGAAGAGTACGAACATGCCAAGAAACGTGGTGCACGCATTTACGGCGAGTTCTCCGGCTACGGCATGAGCTCTGACGCTCACCACATCACTTCGCCAGACCGTGACGGTCCGCGTCGTGGCGTGATGAATGCCTTGCGCAACGGTGGCATTAACGCTGATGAAGTTCAGTACGTCAACGCACACGGTACTTCCACGCCGCTGGGCGATGTGAACGAGTCCGAAGCATTGAAACTGGCTTTTGGTGATCATGCTTACAAGCTGGTGGTCAACTCCACCAAGTCCATGACGGGTCACCTGCTGGGTGCTGCCGGTGGTATTGAAGCGGTGTTCACCACCTTGGCGGTGTACAACCAGATCTCGCCTCCAACCATCAATATCTTCAACCAGGATCCTGCTTGCGACCTGGATTACTGCGCCAACCAGGCGCGTGAGATGAAAATTGATGTGGCCCTGTCCAACTCCTTCGGGTTTGGCGGCACTAACGGTTCGATGGTGGTTCGTCGTCTTCGCTAAGCTGGACTTCCCCACTCGTAACGCCCAGTCCTGGTCGATCGGAGCTCCGGCTCCGGTGCGCCGACTGGGTGTTTTTGTCTGTGCCTTGCTTGCATCAGGTCTGGCCTGGACAATGTATAGCTGGCAATGGCCCTGGGCCCTGTCGATATTGACAGGTGCTTTGTGGGCTTATTTTTTGTATGCTCGCAGTCGTCGGGCATGGGATGAGCGCGCTACACTAGCTCATCGTGCAGGGCTATACTCCTTGCAGTGCGAGGGGACAGCAAAGGAGTCCGTGCAAATAGAGCAGATCTGGCGGTGCGCCTGGTTCATGACCTTGCGTTTGCGCCGTGATCCCGCCCAGGCTTGCCATACCGTGACCGTATGGCGCCGCGCCCAGTCGCCGCAGGCCTGGTGGGCCTTGTCTCTATGTGCCAACCGACTGTCCCATCAGGTCCGTGCTCAGAATAAGGATTCTTAATGAGTGAACGCGATACCGATGCCGAACTAGTTGCACGTGTTCAGCGTGGGGATAAGCGAGCCTTTGACCTGCTGGTACTGAAGTACCAGCGCAAAATCATGCGTCTGCTCAGCCGCATGGTACGTGACCCGTCTGAAGTCGAGGACGTGGCTCAGGAAACCTTCATCAAAGCGTACCGAGCTCTTCCCCAGTTCCGGGGCGAGAGTGCTTTTTACACCTGGCTGTACCGCATTGCGATCAACACGGCCCGTAACTGGCAGGCCTCGGCCGCACGACGTCCCAACACTTTGCAGAACGTCGAAACTGAAGAAGGTGAAACTTTTGACCGAATCGACAACCTAAGCGATATAAGCACGCCAGAATCCATGATGGTCAGTCGCCAGATTGCTGAAACGGTAAATACAGCGATCCAGGCACTGCCCGAAGAGTTGCGGACGGCTATCGTGCTACGTGAAATAGAAGGTATGAGCTACGAAGACATTGCTCAGACCATGGACTGCCCTATAGGAACTGTGCGCTCACGCATCTTTCGAGCTCGCGACGCCATTGCTGCGCAATTGCGTCCCATACTCGATGGTGAAGATAGTGAACGACGGTGGTAAGGATTGATGATGCAAGCCCTGAAATCCCATTCCGATGATGATCAACTCAATGCCTGGGAGGCCGCCGTGTCTTCCTGGGTGGATGGTGAGGCTGAAATACGCCCCGAGGAACTGGACTCCCCCTACGGGCGTCAAGTCTGGGATACCTATCATTTGATTGGTGACGTCATGCGTACTGATGCGCTGGCGATCCGTGCCTCGGATCGTTTTTACGCGCGTCTGTCCAAAGCGATTGATGAAGAGCCGACTGTGCTCGCCCCGAACGCCATGAAGCGGCCCCTGGTGCAGCGCTACGGCGTCAGCGGCCTGGCCGTCGTGGCCGCGGTGGCTGCCGCCCTGTGGGTGGGTCTGCCCTACATGGGCGTGACCTCCGTGCCGGGCACCCTGGTAGCCAGCGCTCAGGATGATCAGCTCTGGAATGATTACGCGGATTTGCACCGCGACTTTGTTGGTACCGGTCCGGTACGCCATGTTTCCTTTGAGAGTGGAGCCTTGGGTCAATGAGGTCTGTACGTATGCCGTCGCAGGTGGGCCTGGCGCGTCTCTATAAGGGTTTGTTTGCCCTTTCTCTGGCGGTGCTGTGCACACCTGTACTGGCTCAGGATGCCAGCGGGCTGGAGCCCCTGGATCTGCCCTGGCTGCAGAAAGTTCATAAAGCGGCGCGTGACCTGGATTACTCCGGGGTCATTATTTACACCCAGGATCAGGCCAGCCAGTCCATGAAACTGGTCCACATTATTGACGGCACCGGCGAGCGCGAGCGTCTGGAAATCCTGGACGGCGAACCACGTGAGTTTCTGCGCCAGAACGAAGTAACCCAATGCCTGATTCCCGAAAAGAAAATGGTGGTGATCGAGCGTCGTGAAAACGAGCGCTTTCCCAGTTTTCTGGTCGGTGATGTCAGCCAATTACCCAATTTTTACGATATGCGCCGCTTGCCATCGCGCGAGCGCGTAGCGGGCCGCCCTTGTGATCTGATCGAGCTGGTGCCCAAGGATGAACAGCGTTACGGCTACCGCGTGTGTGCCGATACTGATCATCATTTGCTGTTGAAAATGCAGACTCTGGACCCACAACAAGCGGTAGTGGATCAGATCGCTTTTGCCTCTGTTGCCTTTGGCGAGCAGGTGGATTTGCAGGAACTGCGTACCAGCTGGAACCCCAGCAAGTGGGAAGTGGTCGAACCCGAAGTACGAAAAATAGATTTGAACGAGTTGGGTTGGCATCTGGCCATGCCCGCCGGTTTTACCTTGCGGTCCGAAATGCTTAGACCCATGCGTGCGGGGCGTCAGGTTACTCATTTGATGTTGTCTGACGGTCTGGCTGCCATTTCCGTCTTTCTGGAGAAGGTAGGGACCCCTGAAGCTGAAGAAAACAGCCTAGGTGCCTTTCACCGTGGCTCCATGAATATGTATCGCAGTCGCATTAACGATTATGTTTTGACCAGCACGGGCGCCGTACCTGTACAGACCCTGCGCGCCTTGCTGGAAGGCACACAGTTCACCCCTCTATCCCGGACACATTGACTATCGTCCACCAGGAGTATTTGAATGGAAAAATCGAGTCAAAAAATGCGTATTCCTGTTCTCTCGGCTTTGACGGCAGCCGTGATGCTGGCGGCGGGTGCGCCCATGGCCCACGCGCAGGCGCAGCCTGTCACGACGACCGAGCAAGTCCAGAGCACGACGCTGGGGCTGCCTGACTTCACTGGCGTTGTTGCCAAGACCGAGGATGGGGTAGTCAATATCCGTACCACCGAGGCCGTGCAGGTACGTTCTCCCGCCATGGGGCCGGGTTCGGATCCTTACGATATGTTCCGCTGGTTCTTTGGACCAGACTTCATGCCTCCAGGCATGGCTCCTCAGCGCCCTCGTGGCGGTGGCAATGAAGGCCAGCAGCCTCAAGAGCGTACCGTGCCACGTGGCGTGGGCTCGGGTTTCATCATTTCTGCTGATGGCTACATCCTGACCAATAACCATGTGGTGGCAGACTCCAACGGTATTTTCGTCACGCTGAGTAATGGCAAGGAATATCCTGCCAAGATCATCGGTACGGACGAGCGCACCGATGTGGCTCTGATCAAGATCGAAGCCAAGGACCTGAAACCCATGGTGATCGGGGATTCCAAGCAGCTCAAGAAAGGGCAGTGGGTTCTGGCGATTGGTTCGCCGTTCGGTCTGGAGTCCACTGTGACTTCCGGGATTGTCAGTGCCATCAACCGTGAAACCGGCGATTACCTGCCTTTCATTCAGACCGACGTAGCTGTGAACCCCGGTAACTCCGGTGGTCCGCTGATCAACCTGAATGGCGAAGTGGTGGGTGTGAACTCCCAGATCATTTCGCGCAGCGGTGGCTTCATGGGTATTTCCCTGGCCATTCCTATCGACGAAGCCATGAATGTGGTCGAGCAGCTCAAGTCTGACGGCAAGGTAACTCGCGGCCGTATCGGTGTGCAGATCACTCCGGTGGCCGATGACGTGGCTACCGCGCTGGGTCTGAAAGACAGCAAGGGCGCCCTGGTCAGCAGCGTGGAAGAGGGCGGTCCTGCCGCCAAGGCTGGTATCCAGTCCGGTGACGTCATCCTGAAATTCAACGGTCGCACCATTGATCAAATGACAGACCTGCCCCGTATTGTGGGTAGCACCAAGCCCGGTCAAAGCTCCACGCTGGAAATCTGGCGCAAGGGCAAGTTGCAGACCATCAAGATTGATGTCGAAGAAATGCCTTCCAGCAGCCCCAATGCCGCCAGCAAGGACGAGAAAGACAGCCCCGCTGCCAGCACGGCTGATGCCTTCGGCTTGAAAGTGACGGCAGTTCCGGCCGCTGATCTGAAGCGTCTGGGTGTGGAAAGTGCGGTTCAGGTGACAGAGGCCACAGCCCCTGCCAGCGAAGCCGGTCTGCAGCCTGGCGACCTTATTTTGCGTGTCAACGATAAAGACGTAGGGACGCCGGATCAATACGCTAAAATGGTGGCTTCCTTGGATAAATCCAAAGCAGCGGCCTTGCTGGTTTTGCGTGCAGGCCAGTCGCAATGGGTTTTGATTACGCCATCGAAATAAAAATTTTGTAAAACGGCTAAAATGGTAGCCATTGATGAACTCCGGCCAGGGGCCGGAGTTTTTCCGCCGCTATTCGCGGGGGCAGTTTGCCCCGAATGGATACTGGCTCCACGTGCGCCCGTCTGACAGGACGGGTCTTGCGTTTTCGGCGCGTGGACTGAAAAGGGGCGTCATGGGCGCCCCTTTCTTGTGCCGTCTCTCTGGCATTGCGCCTCAACATTTTCTTTGTTTATTAACGGGTTTATGGATCACATCCGCAATTTCTCTATTATTGCCCACATCGATCATGGCAAATCGACCTTGGCTGACCGCCTGATCCAACGCTGTGGTGGCCTGGCCGACCGCGAGATGTCGACCCAGGTTCTGGATTCGATGGACATCGAGAAAGAGCGTGGCATTACGATTAAGGCCCAGACCGCCGCTTTGCACTACAAGGCTCAGGATGGCAAGGTATACAACCTGAACCTGATCGACACCCCCGGCCACGTTGACTTCTCCTACGAGGTCAGCCGCTCCTTGTCGGCCTGTGAAGGTGCCTTGCTGGTTGTGGACGCTTCCCAGGGTGTGGAAGCGCAAACCGTGGCCAACTGCTATACCGCTTTGGATCAGGGCGTGGAAGTGATTCCAGTGCTCAATAAAATGGACTTGCCCTCGGCTGACCCGGATGCGGCTCGCCAGGAAGTGGAAGACGTGATTGGCATTGATGCCAGTGAAGCGATTGCCGCCAGTGCGAAAACCGGCCTGGGTATCGACGAGATCCTGGAAACCATCGTGGCCCGTGTACCCGCCCCGGTGGGCGATCCAACGGCTCCCTTGCAAGCCTTGATCATTGACTCCTGGTTTGACAACTACGTGGGTGTGGTCATGCTGGTGCGCATCGTGAACGGTGTGCTCAAGCCCAAGGAAAAAATCTTGCTGATGGCCACCCGCGCCACGCACCTGGTCGAGCACATTGGTGTGTTCACCCCCAAATCGGAAAACCGTCCTCACCTGTCCGCGGGCGAGGTGGGTTTCATCATTGCCGGTATTAAAGAGCTGGAACACGCCAAGGTTGGTGACACCATCACTCTGGCTGGTAAACCGGCTGAAAAAGCCTTGCCTGGCTTCAAGGAAGTGAAGCCCCAGGTGTTTGCCGGTTTGTACCCGGTGGAAAGCAGCGAGTACGACCAGCTGCGCGACTCCCTGGAAAAGCTCAAGCTGAACGACTCTTCCCTGATGTTCGAGCCCGAAGTGTCCCAGGCACTGGGTTTTGGTTTCCGTTGCGGCTTTTTGGGCCTGCTTCACATGGAAATCGTCCAGGAACGTCTGGAACGTGAATTTGACATGGACATCATCACCACCGCGCCGTCGGTGGTGTACGAGGTCGAGCGTCGTGATGGCGAAGTCTTGATGATTGAAAGCCCCTCCCGCATGCCGGAGGTGTCCCATATCGAAGACGTGCGCGAGCCTATTGTTGTGGTTTCGCTGCTAATGCCGCAGGAATACGTGGGCCCGGTCATGACCCTGTGTACAGCCAAGCGCGGTTTGCAGTTAAATATGACCTATCATGGCCGTCAGGTGAATCTGGTCTATGAAATGCCCCTGGCCGAGATCGTGCTGGACTTCTTTGATCGCCTGAAGTCGGTATCGCGCGGCTACGCTTCCATGGACTACGAGTTCAAGGAATACCGTTCGGCCGACGTGGTCAAGGTGGATATCCTGATCAACGGCGACCGGGTTGATGCCCTGTCCATGATTGTGCACCGTAGCAACGCCCGTTACCGTGGCCGCGAAGTGGTCGCCAAGATGCGCTCCTTGATCCCGCGTCAGATGTTTGATATTGCTATTCAGGCCGCCATTGGCGCCGAAGTGATCTCTCGCGAAAACGTCAAGGCACTGCGCAAGAACGTGCTGGCCAAGTGTTATGGCGGTGACATCTCTCGCAAGAAGAAACTGCTTGAGAAGCAAAAAGCCGGTAAGAAGCGGATGAAGCAGGTTGGGAACGTGGAAATTCCGCAGGAAGCCTTTTTGGCAATTTTGCAGGTCGAGGATAAGTAATGCTCTGGTCGGCGACCCAAGCCGACCACAGCCAGGACTGCTTTAATTTCTTTAAAGGAAACCGATGAGCTGGGATTTCGCTCTGATTTTGTTTGTACTGCTGATACTGACCGGCGCAATCTGGTTTTTGGATCGTTTCTCCCTGCGTTCCCGCCGACTGGCGCGTGCGCAGGCCGCGATGCAGGCGGTACCGGAAACGGCAGCTCAGGACCCCGAGCACTTGCAGCAACTGCGCCAGGACGCTTATGACCAGGCCAACCGCATGCCGTGGTGGATTGAGTATGGCGTCAGTTTCTTCCCAGTCATTCTGTTCGTGTTCGTATTGCGCTCTTTTATCATCGAGCCTTTTCGCATTCCGTCGGGCTCCATGTTGCCCACGCTGAAAAATGGCGACCTGATTCTGGTGAACAAATACGAGTACGGCATTCGCCTGCCTGTTAGCGGTGCCAAGGTTGTGCCTTTGGGCCATCCCGAGCGTGGCGATGTGATTGTGTTCCGTTATCCCGTTGATACCACTGTGGACTACATCAAGCGTGTGGTCGGTGTGCCGGGCGACCGCGTGGAGTACCGTGACAAGGTGCTGTCCGTGAACGGTCAGGTCATTACCCAAGTGCGCAGTGGCGATTACTACGAGCCGGATCGCTCCGCTTACATTGGGCGCTATCTGGAAGAGCTGGGCAAAGTGCAGCACAACATCTTGCTGAACAAGACTCAGCCTCAGGGTTTGATGCCTATCGTGGCGTTTCCCAATCGCGACTCCTGTGAGTATTTCTCCAACGGCATCTCTTGTGTGGTGCCCGAAGGTAATTACTTCGTCATGGGAGACAATCGCGACAATAGTCTGGACAGTCGTTATTGGGGCTTTGTGCCCGATGAGAATATTGTGGGACGCGCCTTCTTTATCTGGATGAATTTCCGCGAACTTAGCCGTATAGGTCGCTTCCATTAATGAAACGTCTTGCTCTGCTTGAAGCCGCTATCGGCTACTCTTTTAAAGACACAGGCCTGCTTGAGCAGGCCTTGACCCATCGTAGCCACAGCGCTCGTCACAACGAGCGGCTGGAGTTTCTGGGTGATTCGGTCTTGAACTTCACGGTTGCGGCCCTGTTGTTCGACCGCTTTCAACGCATTGATGAAGGCGATTTGTCGCGCCTGCGAGCGAACCTGGTCAAACAGGCCGCCCTGGCTGAAATCGCAACCCGCCTGGGTTTGTCGGATTATTTGCGTCTGGGGGAAGGGGAGCTGAAAAGTGGTGGTTTCCGCCGTCCCTCCATTCTGGCGGACGCGCTGGAAGCCATTTTTGGCGCTGTCTTTCTGGACGCGGGCTTTACGCAAGCCCAAACCGTCATCACCCAGCTGTATGAACCCATGCTGGTGGATGTGGACCCCAAAACCCTGGGGAAAGATCCCAAAACCTTGCTGCAGGAGCTGCTGCAAGGTCGCAAGCTGGATTTGCCGGTGTATACCGTGGTGGCCACCCATGGCGCAGCCCACGATCAGCTCTTCGATATCGAATGCACGATCGCCAAGCTCAATATCCATGTCCGTGCCAGTGGCAGCAGCCGTCGTGCTGCTGAACAAGCTGCCGCAACGCAGGCCATTGCTATTTTAGAAGCTGAATTTCCAGCCAAGACGACGCGCGCCAGTCGCCATCGTCGCCCCTCACAATTGACATTGCCCGTGGCAGTGTCGCAGGAAACAGAATGACAGAGACCCCTTTTCGCTGCGGCTTCGTGGCTATTGTTGGACGACCGAACGTCGGCAAGTCCACGCTGGCCAATGCCCTGATCGGCAGCAAGATTTCGATCGTGTCGCGCAAGGCGCAGACCACACGTCACCGCATCAACAGCGTGCTGACGCGTGATCACGATCAAATGGTGTTTGTGGACACCCCCGGCTTTCAGACCAAGCACGGCGGGGCCATGAACCGCATGATGAACCGCGTCGTGACTCAGGCCCTGGCCGATGTGGACGTGGTGGTGCACGTGGTTGAAGCGGGCAAGTGGTCTGCCTCGGACGCCGAGCTGCTGCCCATGCTGCCCAAAGGCGGCAAGACCATTCTGGTCATCAACAAGGTTGATGCCTTAAAGAGCAAGAACGACTTGCTGCCCTATATCGCCCGTCTGTCGCAGGAGTTCGAGTACGGTGCGGTGATTCCGGTCAGCGCTGCCAAGCGCTTGCAGCTGGACCCTTTGCTGAACGAGATTGCCTCCCGCCTGCCTGAAGGCGAGGCCATGTTTGACGCGGACACCATTACCGACCGCTCGGTGCGTTTCATTACCTCGGAGCTGCTGCGCGAGAAGATCTTCCGCCTGGTCGGTGACGAGCTGCCTTACGGTTGTACTGTGGTTATCGAACAGTGGGACGAAAACGAGCAGGGCGCGCGTATTTCGGCCTGCGTGGTGGTGGAGCGCGAAAGCCACCGTCCGATTCTGTTGGGAGCGGGTGGCATGCACATGAAGCGCATTGCTACTGAAGCTCGCCAAGATATTGCCAAGCTGATCGACAAGCCTGTGTTCCTGGATGTGTACATCAAGGTGCGCAAGGGCTGGTCCGATCGTGAAGCGGTCCTGCGCGACCTGGGGTATGAGTAATCCCCGTCATCGCTTTCAGGACGAAGCGGGCTACATACTGCACACCAGTGCCTGGCGTGAAACGTCCCTGATCTGTCATGCCTTTACGCGTAACCACGGGCTGGTGCCCCTGGTCGCGAAAGGCGCCAAGAGGCCGCATTCCATTTTGCGGCCTGCTTTGTCTGTGTTTCAGCCTTTGTTATTGGCCTGGTCAGGCAAGAATGAAGTCAAAACGCTGACGCGGGCGGATTGCGCCGGGATTCGACCCTTGAAAGGTCGTGCCCTGATGTCGGCCTGGTACATGAACGAATTATTGATTCGTTTGTTGCCGCGTGAAGACCCGCACCCTGTTTTGTTCGATGCCTACGAAGAAGCCCTGGTGCACTTGGCGCAGATTCCTCGTCCACCCGTGGCGGGGGCCTTGCGGCGCTTTGAGTGGGTGCTGCTGACTGAAACCGGCTATGGCTTTGATGAGGCCACGCCCGATTTTGACGATCCTGTCGGTGAGCCGGAGTTGCGTATACGTTTGCGCGAACGCCTGAACAGCTTGCTGGGTCGCCCCTTGCATACCCGCTCCGTTCTTATGCAGCTGCAACGCTATTGATATGGCCGTCTCCCTTCCTTCCGTGCTGGTACTGGATACCTGCGTACTGATCTCCAACGTACTGCGCCGCTTGCTCCTGGCCCTGGCTGACGAGCAACTGTTCAAGCCTGTCTGGAGCCCGGTGATTGGGGATGAGTGGCGTCGCAACGCGGGCAGGCTGTGGAAGGTCATGCCCACCTCGATCGAGGAGCAGTGGGAAGAGCTGCAGCAGCGTTACCCCGACGCCGATTTAGGCGATAGCAGCGAGTTCAAGAAGAATTTGCGCTACTCCGATGCCAAGGACTGGCATGTGATTGCCACTGCCCGTTTGGCACAGCAGCGTTACCCTGATCAGCCGGTCGGTATCCTGACCCGCAATCTGAAAGACTTTAATCGTTCCGAGCTGCGACGCCTGGGGATCAGCCTGTGGGAGCCGGATCAGCTTTTGGGTTTGTACATGGCCGCGCATCCGGATGTGATGCAGCGTTTGCTGGATGGTTTGCCCGCTTTGATGCTGACGCCCGAAGCGCAGGCACTGGATACGCATACCTTGTTAAAGCGTGATCGTCTGTTCAGTGTGGGGCAGGCTTATTTGCGGCGTCAGAAAATGGACGAGGCGCACTCATGAAGCAAGGTGTTTTGCTGTCGGTTCTGGCCTCAGCTTTATTCGCTTGCCTGTACTACTACGCCACTGTCTTGCACCCGCTCAGTGGCGAGCAGATTTTTGCCTGGCGTATTGTGCTGGGCCTGCCTGCCTTGGCCTTGGTCATCACTCGTGCACGGCGCTGGCGGGAAGTGCGCTGGGTTCTGCGTCACTGGCCCGGTAATTGGCGCTACTTTGCCTTGCTCTTGCTGGCTGCGGCGCTGGTAGGGGTGCAGCTCTGGATTTTTGTCTGGGCGCCTTTGCACCAGATGGCGTTGGACGTGTCCTTGGGCTACTTCCTGCTGCCGCTGATGATGGTGCTGGTAGGCCGGGTGATCTACAAGGACCGATTGAGCACCATTCAGTGGATTGCTGTGGCATTGGCCGGCTTGGGCGTGCTGCACGAGTTGTTCCGCGTAGGCAGCGTGTCCTGGGCGACAGCGGTGGTGGTTGTGGGCTATCCGCCTTATTTCATGCTGCGCCGTTACCTGCGTCTGGGTTCGCTGGCGTCACTCTGGTTTGATCTGAGCTTCTTGTTCCTGCCCGCCTGCTGGCTGCTCTTTGTTCAAGATACGCAGATGTGGGGGCTGTTCGCGGATCAGCCACGCTTGTTCTGGCAGGTGCCGGTCCTGGGGCTGATCAGCTCGGTTGCGCTAGTCAGCTATCTGTCTGCCAGCCGTCAGCTTCCCTTGGCCTTGTTCGGCATCCTGGGCTATGTGGAGCCGGTGCTCTTGTTCTGGGTGGCGTATTTGCTGCTGGACGAGCCCATGAGCGCGAATCAGTGGTGGACCTATATCCCGATCTGGATTGCCATCTCCCTGATGGCGTTGGAAGGTTTCATCAAGATGTGGCGGCCTGGACCGCCTGTGCCGCCTCCCAAGGCGTAAATACTGCTTGTCCTGTACTGCTCGGTGCCCAAGCTTGCCTGCGTCGACCAGGACGCTCTGGGGGCTTCTTGAGTGAAGCAGAACTCCAATAGAAAACGACTCCTGTCATGAACCCCTAAAAGCCTGGATGGCTATCCAAGTTTCGGGAGGGCATATCAGGAGTCGTTTTTTTTACTACGGAGATCTTCTGTGGGAGAGAGTCCGGGCGGTCCCGGACTTTGTCCTGCGTGACATAAGCAGCTTGCTTAGCGCAGTCTCTCCGGGCAGTCAGGTTGATTGCGCAACAAATTTGCCTGGGTCACCGAACAACCAGCTGGTACGTCTTCCGTAATCCAGACATTCCCGCCAATTGTGGAGCCGGCACCTAGCGTGACGCGGCCCAGAATCGTGGCGCCAGCGTAAATGACCACATCGTCTTCCACAATCGGGTGACGGGCCTGGCCCTTGAGCAGCAAGCCTTTTTCGTCCTTGCTGAAGCGCTTGGCGCCCAGGGTGACGGCCTGATAAATACGAACCCGCTTGCCGATGATGGCTGTTTCGCCAATAACAACGCCAGTGCCGTGGTCGATGAAACAGGAGTGATCAATTTGCGCACCGGGGTGAATATCAATACCGGTCTGGCTATGGGCCAGTTCTGCAATAATGCGCGCCGTCAGGGGCAGGCCCAGATTGGTCAGGGCGTGGGCGATGCGGTGGTGAATCATGGCCAGCAGACCGGGATAGCACAAGAGCACTTCATCAACGTTGCGGGCCGCCGGGTCGCCTTGGTAGGCAGCGACCACGTCCAGATCCAGGGTGCGGCGCAAGTCTGGCAGCTTGTTGGCAAAGGCCTGGATGGCTTGGTGGGCCTGGTCTTCAATGGTTTCACGGTCGTGCTTGTCGCCCCGCAGCAAAGCGGCGCGTTGCAGCTCGATGCGGGCTTGTTGTAGCAGGGTGTTCAGCGCCTGGCCCAGGTGGTGGCCGACAAAGTGATCTTCGTACTCGCGGCGCAGTTCCGGGCTGCCCAGGCGCATGGGAAACAGAATGCCTTTGAGCTGCTCGGTGACTTGAATCAGGGCTTGTACCGACGGAAATTCCTGGCCTTCAAGCTCGTTCAAGCGTTGATGCGCCTGTCGCCATTCTTCGCGGGCCCCGCGCAGATTATCGACAATATGTTGAGTTTCAAAGACTGCCACCAGTGTTCTCCAGAGGGGAAATTTTTCTATAAGGTTTACTATACCCGCGCGTCTGACCCAGGACACGAAAAACAGGGCGCTTCATCAGGGTGATTCAGACGGGCTGTAGACAGGTCTGACCGTGTCGCTTCAAGGTTGGGCCAAGATCAAGCAGATGAGGGGCATGAGCGGGTTTTCAAGCCAAATGTGCTTGAACCTGGAAGGAATAAAAAAAGCCCCCTTCGAAAAGGGGGCTTGGGGAGTGCGGGGTTCGCGATCTTATTCGCGGTTACCGCCCAGCACGCCCAAAAGCATCAGCAGGTTGCTGAAAATGTTGTAGACGTCCAGGTAGATCGCCAGAGTGGCCGACACGTAGTTGGTTTCACCGCCGTTGATGACACGCTGCAGGTCAACCAGCAAGAAGGCCGAGAAGATACCGATAGCCATCACGGAGATGGTCAGCATCAGCGCAGGCAGTTGCAGGAAGATGTTGGCCAGGGCCGCAACCAGCAAGATGACGGCACCGACAAACAGGAATTTCTGCATGCCGGAGAAATCACGCTTGGTGGTGCTGGCAATGGTTGCCATGGCACCAAAGACCGCGGCGGTACCGCCAAAGGCCAGCATGATCAGTTGTGCGCCATTACCCATACCCAGGACAAAGCCCAGCAGACGCGACAGCATCACGCCCATGAAGAAGGTAAAGGCCATCAGCAGGGCGACACCCAGCGAGCTGTTCTTGTTCTTTTCGATCAGGAACATCAGGCCAAAGGCACCGACCAGGAAAACAATGGCGCTCAGGCCTGGGCTGGCGCCCATAACCCGGTTAATGCCCGAAGACAGACCCAGCAAGGCTCCCAGCACGGTGGGAATCATGGACAGGGCCAGCAGCCAGTAGGTGTTGCGCAGGACGCGATTGCGAGCAATCAGCGACTGGGCGCCCAGGGTGCCGTTATGCTCAGGCAAGCTTGATTGACGAAATTCGCTCATGATGAGTCCTTAGAATACAGAGAGATCAGTGGTCAAGAATAACTGACAACTACCTGAATAATCAAGAATCTTCTTTATTATTCAAGCACCCAGTTTATGAGCATGCACTTGGCAGCCCTGTGTCTGGTACACACGCCAGCGTTCGCGAGCCTGGGTACGGTCGGCTTCCTGTTCAGACACAATTTCCAATATACGCGGGAATTGTTCAAAACCGGGCGGGCATTGGGCATCCAGATTCAACAGCCAGCTTTGCCCACCAGCGGGCACGGGGGCGGTGCTGGTCAACAAAACAGGGGTGGTGGCTGCCAGGGTGTCCTCCACACCTACGTGCGGGACAAAAGCCGTGGATTCAAAGCCCCAGAGCAGACGATCGAAACGGGCCAGCTGGCGGGCATCGGAAAGATACACCACCACCTGACGGCCCGCCTCGTAGTGCTTGCGCACGACCTCGCAGGCCATGCGCAAGCGATCTGGCGCGCCGAAAGCGAAATCGACGCGTGTCATGCTTAGCGACACTGATTAAGCAGGTACTGAACCAGCAAAGGCACGGGACGGCCTGTGGCGCCCTTGTCCTTGCCACTGCGCCATGCTGTACCGGCAATGTCCAGGTGAGCCCAGCGGTATGCCTTGGTGAAGCGGGACAGGAAGCAAGCAGCGGTTACCGAACCGGCTGGTGGGCCACCAATATTGGCCATGTCAGCGAAGTTCGAGCGCAGTTGCTCCTGGTAGGCGTCGTCCATGGGCATGCGCCATGCGGTGTCACCTGTTTGCTTGCCAGCTTGCATCAGCTCGTCGGCCAGGGCGTCGTCGGTCGAGAACAGGCCAGTGTTGACGTGGCCCAGAGCGACCACGCAAGCGCCGGTCAGGGTGGCCATGTCGATGACGGCGGCGGGCTTGAAGCGCTCGACGTAGGTCAGGGCATCGCACAGGACCAGACGGCCTTCGGCGTCCGTGTTCAGGATTTCGATGGTCTGGCCGGACATGCTGGTTACGACGTCGCCTGGTTTGTTGGCGCGGCCGCTAGGCATGTTTTCGCACGAAGCCACCACAGCGATCACTTCGCGGTCAATGTTCAGCTCGGCAATGGCGCGCATGGTGCCCAGAACGCTGGCAGCACCGCCCATGTCGTACTTCATCTCGTCCATATTGCCGGCTGGCTTGATGGAGATACCGCCCGAGTCGAACGTCAGACCTTTACCCACCAGAACGATAGGGCCGTCCTCGTGCTTGGTCTTGGTGTTGGGGGTGTGGCGCAGCACGATGAACGCTGGGGGTTCATCCGAGCCCTTGGCAACCGACAGGAACGAGCCCATCTTCAGGGCTTCAATCTGCTTGCGCTCCAGCACTTCGGCTTTCAGCGTCTTGAATTCCTTGGCCAGCTGCTTGGCAGTCTTGCCCAGGTAGGTGGGGGTGCAGATATTGCCGGGCAGGTCGGCCAGCAAGCGGGTCAGGTTCACACCGTTACCAATGGCCTGACCTTGTTCCAGCCCGGCCTTGGCTTCGCTGGCCTGGGTGCGGGCCGTCCACAGCAGGAACTGGCTCAACTGGGGAGCAGGTTCGGGCTTGCTGAACGTGGCCGTGTAGCGGTAGCTGGCGCGGCATACGGCCACGGCAGCATCCTGAGCACGGCTGCGCAAGGTGGTGCCTTTGCAATCAATGCTGGCCAGGGCCGAAACGGCTTCTTTCAGGTCTGCTTTCAGGCAGTAAGAAGCCAGGCAGGCCTGGGCTTGCGTATGAGTTGCTGCTTTGTATTCCTCTTGAGCGCCTAAGCCGACTAAAATAACGCGTTCGGCCTTAACACCGGGCAGATTGCGCAGCACCAGGTGGGTATTGGGCTTGCCTTTAAACTCGGCTTTGACGGCAGCGCTCACAGCTCCGTTGCTGGCGCGGTCGATAAGTTCCGCTGCGGGGCTTAGAATGCCCTCGGCAAAGACGCCTACGCCTAGTGCGGCCGTCTTAATTTGGTGCAAAGAAGCGGATGTCTGTGTGCTAAATTCCATTCAACTATCCTCAGTGTGTCGCAAATCGTACCTGCGATTATCTCGCAAATTCTCATATGTCTCTATTTAAACGCTCTGCGGTATCCGAAATCTTAAGTCACAGTGGCGTTGTACTGTCCACTTTGCTGATTGTGTGGCTTAGTGTACTTCTGGTGCGTTTGTTAGGCGAAGCGGCCAATGGCACGATTGGCCCTGACGTGGTGCTGGGTCTGGCCGCCTTTTCCAGTATTACCGCCTTGCCGATTATTCTGGCCGTTTCCCTGTTCATTGCCGTGCTCACCACCGTGACGCGCAGCTTTCGGGAATCCGAAATGGTGGTCTGGTTTGCCAGCGGCCTGTCCTTGAAAAACTGGGTAACGCCTGTGTTGCAGTGTGCGGTGCCGACTGCCATCCTGATTGCCGTGCTGACTTTGCAGGCTTCTCCCTGGGCCTATCGCCAGATTGCTGAATACCGCCAACGTTTTGAGCAGCGCTCGGACCTGAGCAAAGTCACCGCCGGGCAGTTTATTGAGTCCGATGATGGCGCTCGTGTGTTTTACGCGGACTCCCCGGAAAAAGAAGGGGATGAGCTGGGGAATGTGATTGCCCGCGTGATCGACCCGCAGTGGCTCAGCATTGTGACCGCGCAAAGTGCCCGCATGGAAGAGCAGCCCAATGGCGACCGCTTTCTGGTCTTGAGTGAAGGCCATCGCTACGACCTGAAGCCCGGTCAGGCCGAATTCCGCATGGTGGACTTTGAAAGCTATGGCATGCGCCTGGAAAGCCGAGATGCGGGTAATACCGCTGAAACCATCCGCGCTCGGGCCGAGCAGCAGATCAAGGCTCGTCAAACTACCTTGTTATTCAGTGATGATGATGCCGAGGCGCGCTCGCAGATCATGTGGCGGGTGGCCTTGCCTTTGGCAGCCTTGAATCTGGCCTTGCTGGCGATCCCCTTGGGGGCGGTGAATCCTCGTATGGGTCGCTCCGGCAATATTCTGGTGGCCGGTCTGGTTGGTTTGCTCTACATGAACCTGATCAACCTGTCGCGCGGCTGGATCCGTAACGGCCAATTGGGCTTTGAAATCGGTTTGTGGCTGGTCCACGCGATCTTCCTGCTGATCATGGTCTTCATGATGTGGCGTAAATTGCGCATCAAGGCACCTAAACCGCCAGCAACAACTTGATCGGCAAAAGGGGCATCCAGCCCCTTTTTTGTGCCTGTCGAATGACTTGTTGATCGGTTTGGCGGCTTAAGCCCCATCCAGCAGGTCTTGCCGCTCTTCCACTGACTGCTTCAGAAAATGCCAGAGCCGGGTCAGGCTGGGGTTTTGACGCTGCTCTTCATGGCAGAACATCCAGAATCGGCGTCGCAGTTCCACCTCATTCGGTAAAACGCAGCGCAGGCGCGGATCGGTTTTTGCCAGAAAGCAGGGCAGGACGGCAATCCCTTGTCCCTGCAAGGTAGCCTGATACTGCGCAATCACGCTGGTGCTGCGAAAGCGCACGGCGGCAGATCTGACGATTTCTTCCAGATAGCGCAGGCTGTCGCTGAATACCAGATCATCCACATAGGCAATAAAGCGATGCTGGGACAAATCCTGCACGCTTTCTATGGGCGGGTGGCTATTCAAATAATCCTGATGAGCATAGAGCCGCAAGCTGTAATCAGCCAGACGTGTACACCAGTACGGACCGCGTTGGGGGCGTTCCAGTGCAATCGCCAGGTCGGCATCCCGGCGCGACAGGCTGATAGGGCGGGGGACAGGCAAGAGCTCCAGGGTCAGCTCCGGATACTGGGCCTGGAAAATGCTGAGCAAGGGCGTCAGCACATAGCTGCCAAAGGCTTCGGTGCAGCCCAGTCGCAGCTTGCCCGTCAAGGGTCTGGCCTTGCCGGTGATCGCATCCCGCGCCGCCAGCAAACGGCTTTCTACCGGCTCCATGCGTTGCTGCAGATTCTGTCCCTCGCTAGTCAGGCTATAGCCGCTGACCGTGGACTTATGAAACAGACGCAAGCCCAGTTCCTGCTCCAGCGCCTGGATACGGCGAGCCACGGTGCTGTGCTGCACCCCCAGCCGTTGAGCGGCAACGCTGATACGTTGGCAACGGGCCACTTCCAGAAAGTAACGCAGATTATCCCAGTCCATCGTGACGAGCCCGCCCTGAAAAAGACTTGTGCATAAATGCCCAGCTCCTGTGCATTTTTCAACATGGTAAACGGGTCTTGAGGCTTCTACACTCGATGAGAACCCTCATACAAGTGGGATAACAAATAAGGCTTAGCCGCCTGAGCAATTCATTGGAGACATGCTATGACGGAAGTGGTTCGTGTACCTTTGCTGATCGATGGACAACATGTTCAATCCAAGAGCACTCGTTGGGACGACGTGCTCAATCCAGCCACCCAGGAAGTAGTGGCCCAAGTGCCTTACGCCACGATGGAAGAGCTGGAAACCATTATTGCCAGCTCGGCCAAAGCCTATGAAAGCTGGCGTCACTCCAGCCAGGGCGCTCGCATGCGCGTCATGCTGAATCTGCAGCGTCTGGTGCGTGAAAACAGTGCCAAGCTGGCTGAAGCCATTTCGCGCGAACACGGCAAGACCATGCCAGACGCTGAAGGCGAAGTAGGCCGTGGCCTGGAAGTAATCGAATATGCGTGTTCCATTGCTTCCATGCAATTGGGCGAATACGCAGAAAACGCCGCAGGCGGTATTGACGTCTACACCCTGATCCAGCCCTTGGGCGTGTGCGCAGGCGTGACAGCGTTCAACTTCCCCGTGATGCTGCCTTGCTTCATGTTCCCGCTGGCCGTGGCTTGCGGTAATACCTTCGTGCTCAAGCCTTCCGAGCAGGATCCCAGTGCCAGTCTGATGCTGGCCGAGCTGGCTCTGGAAGCTGGCCTGCCTCCAGGCGTGCTGAACGTGGTCCATGGTGGTGCCGATATTGCCAATGCGCTGGTAACTCACCCTGAGGTCAAGGCGGTGTCCTTTATTGGCTCCACTGCCGTTGGTACTGAAATTCACCGTCGTGCCACCGAAGCGGGCAAGCGCTCGCAGGCCATGATGGGTGCCAAGAACCACTGCATCGTGATGCCTGATGCGGATCGTGACGTGGCGATCAACCAGTTGCTGGGTGCTGCCTTTGGTGCGGCCGGCCAGCGTTGCATGGCGATCTCGGTTGCCGTGATGGTGGGTGAAAGCGGTGAGTGGGTCGATGAGCTGGTCAAACGTGCTGCCACCATGAAGGTCAATGTCGGTACAGACCGTCAGGCCGACCTGGGCCCACTGGTCTCGCCGCGTGCTCGTCAGCGTGTGGAATCCCTGATTGAAGCCGGTGTACAGGAAGGCGCCAGCCTTGTGCTGGATGGCCGTGGCGTGAAAGTGCCCGGTTATGAAAGCGGCAACTTTGTCGGCCCAACCATCTTCAATGATGTGAAAGCTGATATGCGCATTTACGAAGAAGAAATCTTCGGACCCGTGCTGTGCATTGTGCGCGTCAACACGCTGGAGGAGGCGGTGCAATTCATTAACCGCAACCCCAACGGGAATGGCGTGTCCATCTTCACGCAGGACGGTGGCCATGCACGCTACTTCCAGAACCGTATCGACGTGGGCCAGATCGGTATCAATATTCCTATCCCTGTGCCTGTGGCCTGGTTCAGCTTTACTGGTTCGCGCGCGTCCAAGCTGGGCGACCTGGGCCCGAACGGCAAACAAGCGGTTCAGTTCTGGACACAGACCAAAACTGTCACGGCTCGTTGGCAGGCTCACGCCAATACGATGAATACAACAATCAGCATGACGTAATTGTTGAATCTATATATATAACTTAATGCAATAAGCGAGCTGTTCCTTATTACATATAATAGCCCTGTACCTGGGGCTATTAACATATGAATATTCAACAATTCCGCTTTGTCCGAGAGACCATCCGACGTAACTTCAATCTGACTGAAGCCGCTCGCTCGCTGTACACCTCCCAGCCGGGGGTATCCAAGGCGATCATCGAGTTCGAAGATGAACTGGGCATCAAGATTTTTGAACGTCATGGAAAACGCATTAAGGGCCTGACCCGACCGGGAGAAGCCGTCGCAGAGGTGATTGACCGCATCATGCGCGAGATCGACAACCTCAAGCGTGTCAGCGACGACTTCGCCCGCCGTGATGAAGGTACCTTGGTGATCGCTTGTACCCACGCCCAGGCACGATATTTGCTGCCCAAGGTGATCCCTGAATTCCGCCGTCGCTTTCCCAAGGTCCATATGTCCTTGGCTGAAGGCAGCCCGCCTGTGCTGGCCCAGATGGTGATACACGAGCAGGCTGACGTGGCCATCGCTACTGAAACCCTGGCCCTGACGCCGGGTCTGGTCGCCTTGCCGGTCTACACCTGGGAGCATACGGTGGTGGTGACACCGGATCACCCGCTGGCTGATCTGCCTGCCAACAAGCAGTTGTCCATCGAAACCCTGGCGCAATACCCCATCGTGACTTACGACCATGCTTTCTCGGGTAGGGGTTCGATTGATGAGGCCTTTGCCAAGCACGGCATCACTCCGGACATTGTGCTGGAGGCCATTGATGCTGACGTGATCAAGACCTACGTGGATGTTGGTCTGGGTATCGGTATTATCGCAGGCATTGCTTTCGACCCACGTCGTGACAAGGGTCTGGTTGGCTTGCCAGCAGGGCATTTGTTTGGTGCGCACCATACCAAGGTGGCGGTGAAAGCCGGGGCCTTCCTGCGTGACTATATTTTTGAATTGCTGGAGATGCTGGCACCGGAATTGACCCGCGATGTGGTGCTGAGCGCTCTGGACGAGAAACAGGCTGGTGGCCCGCTGTAAAGCGTACATACCGCTGCTGTTCAGATAGCAAGAAGGGCCACCGCGATCACACGGTGGCCCTTCTTGTTTGTGCTGTCAGCGTGGTTTTGCAGGGCAGGTGAGGGCTTATGGTCAAAGGCTATAAGTAAAAATTGAAACAAGCTATCGACTCAATTGACTATGATAATAAGAATGATTATCATTATCCAACTTTCTTAGCCAATGGAGCTTCCTGTGTCTCAATACGTCAGTGCAGTCGTGGTTGGAGCAGACCGTCTGGGGAACATTCCCGACCTGCTCAAGATCCACAATATCTCGATCAAACATCATATTAGCGGGCGTGATCCTGCGCACCAGAAAAAAACCCTGCAGTTGCCTTCCGGCACCGATTTGTTGATTTTACTGACCGACTTCCTGGGTCACAATGTCATGAAAACCTTTCGGGCCGCTGCCTTGAAGTCCGGTATTCGAGTGGTCGCCTGCCGACGCTCGGTTTGCAGCATGAAGCAAGCCTTAACC
The DNA here is from genome assembly GCF_009497775.1 of Alcaligenes faecalis. Classification (NCBI taxonomy): domain Bacteria; kingdom Pseudomonadati; phylum Pseudomonadota; class Betaproteobacteria; order Burkholderiales; family Alcaligenaceae; genus Alcaligenes; species Alcaligenes faecalis. The sequence goes on along the minus strand of NZ_CP031012.1, from coordinate 2,806,941 downwards.
CAATGCGGCTATTGTGAATCTTGTCCGCTCGGTAAGTCCAAGAGCCACTAGATTGGCGGCATGACTTACTGGGGCAAAGAAGGAATCTTTACAGATTAAAAAAAAGCCACTGTTTCATAACAGTGGCTTTTTTGTGTGCTGCCCGATTGGCAGCAGGGCAGTCTTACTTGACGCTACGCAGACGGGTTTCGGACTGCTGCGTATCGGCAGCGGCCAGACGGCGTGCGCCGTTATAGCGTTTTTTCCAGTAACCCACTTCCATGCTCTCGACGCGTACAACAGCGCCAGTGCGAGGAGCGTGAACAAACTTGTCATCACCCAGGTAAATGCCTACATGAGAGAAACGAGCGCCACGGGTATTGAAGAAGACCAGGTCACCTTTGCGCAGCTCGCTGCGGTTAACCGAGGTGCCTTCTTTGGCAATGTCTTTGGATTGGCGGGGCAGCTTCAGACCCAGGGACTTTTCAGCCACGTAGGACACCAGGCCGCTGCAATCGAAGCCAGTGCTGGGGGCGTCGCCACCAAAACTGTACTTCACGCCCAGAAAGTTCAGGGCGGCGTTGGCAAGGCCATGGGTAGAAGAAGAACCTTGGCTACTGCGGCTTTCGGTACGCCCTTGGCGACGATCGCTGCTGTAAGCAATATTGATGTCGTTACGAGCGCGGTTGGCCAGGTAAGTACCCAGCGGGTCGGACTCGGTCTGGAATTCGTAGTCGGCGTAATAGCCGTGATCCAGTTCTGCACGATCTTTGCTTTGACTGGACTGTTGAGTTCCAGTGGTGGCACACCCTGTCAGAGCGAGCGCGCCGGCTAACAAAAGATACTTGGCGCTGCGATAGGTAATGTGCAAAAGTGCGGGTGGATTCAGGTAATGTGGCGGCATGACCAGGGCTTTTTTAAGGACTTGGTGGGCAGCAGCACAACCTTGATGCCTATTTTTGCTGAAATTAGCAGCAATTGATGGGTATCAGGGCTGTAAGTATGGCTAAAAGCACCATACTTTGCCGGACGTTGCTGTGCGTTGAATGTTTGGCAGTGTACCGGATGATAATTGCACCGTAAAGCATTGTAGGAGTGTATTTTGCGATTGAATCATACTGTTGCAAAGTGCGGCTGACAGCGGTTTTCAGGCCCTGTGCATGGGTCCAGTGCTCTTGTTGCTGACTTGTCGAAAATTAGCCGAAATAGAGCGAAGTTTTACTGTTTATAGGGATTGAATGATGCGATTTATGGGACAAGCCCTAGGGAAAGCCCTAAACGAAGGAGTACGGCTGCGCGAGTTGTGGGCTTGGGCTATGTATGATTTCGCAAACTCTGGCTACACCACCGTCATTTTGACCAGTGTCTACAGCGCGTATTTTGTAGGCGTCATCGCTGAAGGCCGCAGCTGGGCTACCTTGGCGTGGACACTGGCATTGTCTGCCTCGTATTTAAGCATCATGTTGACCATGCCTGGGCTCGGTGCAAAAGCCGATGCACGTCAAGGCAAAAGACGGCTTTTGTTCAGCAGCACCATAGGTTGTGTGTTGGCAACCGTGATGCTGTATTGGGCTGGTCCCAATGACATTGTCTGGGCCCTGGTTTTCATCGCTTTATCCAATTATTGCTACTGCATAGGCGAGTCCATCATCGGCGCTTTCTTGCCGGAAATTGCCCGGCCAGACGCCTTGGGACGTGTCTCCGGTTGGGGCTGGGGTTTTGGTTATTTTGGTGGCATGTTGGCCTTGGGCCTGTCCCTGGCGTTTCTGACCTGGGCAACTTCACAGGGCTGGACGGCTCAGGAATATGTGCCGGGCATTGCGCTGATTACGGCCGCCTTGTTTGCCTTGTCGGCCCTGCCTTCTTTTCTGTTTCTGCGTGAACGCAGCGCACCCAGCGGGGCAGAGCAGCAGGGCATGTTGTCGCGCCTGACGGCATCGGCGCGCGATGTGCATCAGCATTTTCCCGATTTCCGCACCTTGTTGTTATGTGGCGCTGCCTATCAGGCCGGGATTGCCGTCATTATTACCTTGTCGGCGGTGTACGCCACCGAGGCCATGGGTTTCACCATGGCGCAAACCATGACGCTGATCTTTACCGTCAATATTGCAGCAGCCGTGGGCGCTCTGCTGTTTGGCCATGTGCAGGATCGCATCGGCCACCGACGTGCTCTGGCACTGACGCTGTGCGCCTGGCTGGTCATGGTGGGGATTGCCGTCAGTACGCGCTCCCTGGCCGGTTTCTGGGCTGCAGCAGCCGTCGCGGGCTTATGTATAGGCAGCAGTCAAAGTGCAGGGCGGGCCATGGTGGGCTTGCTGGCACCCAAGAGTCGTCTGGCTGAATTTTTCGCCTTGTGGACCTTTGCCATTCAGCTGGCCGCCGTATGTGGTCCGCTGTCTTACGGTCTGGTAACGTGGTTAAGCGGTGGGAACCATCGTTTGGCTTTGGCCTGCACGGGATTATTCTTTCTGGCGGGCCTGTTGATCCTGTCGCGTTTGAATTTTCAGCGTGGCATTTTGGCCAAGAATCAAGCCGATCTCAGTTGTCAGGATTGAGTAAGTAAGGCGCGTTACGTTTATATAAAATTAAGCTGGGCTGCCCATGCGCGGCCCATAAAAAACACCAAATCTGGAAAATAAAGGAGCCAACACCATGAGCGGTCCAACGTCTATTGAATCCGTCCTGTCGGAAAGCCGAGTCTTTCCCGTGTTCCCCAAGCTGGAACGCGAAGCAAGCATTGCTGGCATGGCGGCCTACCAGGAGCTTTGCCAGAAAGCCGAGCAGGACAACCCCGGCTTCTGGGCGGAGTTGGCCCGCGATCGTCTGGTCTGGACCAAGCCTTTCACCCAGGTTCTGGATGACAGCAAGCCCCCGTTTTACAAGTGGTTCCATGATGGCGAGCTGAACGTCTCGGCCAACTGTCTGGACAAGCACCTGGGCACCCCTACTGAAAACAAAACTGCGCTGATCTTTGAAGCCGACGGTGGCGAAGTCACCAAAGTGACTTTCCGCGAACTGTATGAACAGGTTTGCCAGTTTGCCAATGGTTTGAAAGCCCTGGGCTACAAAACCGGCGAACGTGCCCTGATCTACATGCCCATGTCGGTGCAGGCCATTGTGGCCATGCAGGCATGTGCCCGTTTGGGTATTACTCACTCCGTCGTGTTTGGTGGCTTCTCGGCCAAGAGCCTGCACGAGCGTGCTGTGGACGTGGGGGCCTCCCTGGTCATTACGGCTGACGAACAACGTCGCGGTGGCCGTGCCATCCCTCTGAAAAATGCAGTTGACGAAGCCCTGAGCGGCGGCGACTGCGAAGCCGTGCGTCACGTCATCGTGTACAAGCGCACCGGCGGTCCTGTTGCCTGGCACGAAGGTCGTGACCTGTGGTGGGAAGATGCCGTTAAAGGTCAAAGCAGCGATTGCCCCGCCGTGTCCGTGAATGCAGAACACCCTCTGTTTGTTCTGTACACCTCCGGCTCCACGGGCAAGCCTAAAGGCGTGCAGCACTCCTCGGCAGGTTATCTGCTGGGTGCCATGCTGAGCGTGCAGTGGACCTTCGACGCCAAAGACAGCGATGTGTTCTGGTGTACCGCCGACATCGGTTGGGTAACCGGCCACACCTTCATTACTTACGGCCCTCTGGCTGCTGGTGTGACACAAGTCGTGTTTGAAGGCGTGCCTACCTACCCGGATGCTGGCCGTTTCTGGAACATGATTGAACGCCACGGCGTGACGGTGTTCTACACCGCACCGACTGCTATTCGCTCCCTGACCAAGGCAGCCGAAGCGGACGAGGCCATTCACCCCAAACAATACAATCTGGACAGCCTGCGCATTATTGGTTCGGTGGGTGAGCCCATCAACCCCGAAGCCTGGATGTGGTACTTCAAGAATGTGGGCCGCGAGCGTTGCCCCATTGTGGACACCTGGTGGCAGACAGAAACCGGCGGCCATGTAATTACCCCTCTGCCTGGTGCAACCCCCCTGAAACCCGGTTCTTGCGGTCTGCCGTTCCCCGGTATGGACGTCGCTATTGTGGACGAAGTGGGTGGCGAAGCTGAACGTGGCAATGGCGGTTTCCTGGTCATTCGCAAGCCTTGGCCCAATATGATTCGCACCATTTGGGGCGATCCTGACCGTTTCGTGAAAAGCTACTTCCCACCTGAGCTGAAAGGCTACTACCTGGCCGGTGACGGTGCACAGCGTGATGCGGATGGCTACTTCTGGGTCATGGGCCGTATCGATGACGTGCTGAACGTATCGGGTCACCGCCTGGGCACCATGGAAGTGGAATCGGCCCTGGTGGCACACCCGCTGGTGGCGGAGTCTGCCGTTGTTGGCAAGCCAGACCCGACCACTGGTGAAGCTATTGTGGCTTTTGTGGTGCTGAATGGTGATCTGCCCTCGGGCGCAGAAGCCGACAAGATTGCCGCCGAGCTGCGTAACTGGGTGGGCAAGGAAATTGGTCCTATCGCCAAACCTCGTGAGATCCGCTTTGGTGAAAACCTGCCCAAGACACGTTCGGGCAAGATCATGCGTCGTTTGCTGCGCTTTGTGGCCAATAACGAGCCGATCACCCAGGACGTATCCACGCTGGAAAATCCGGCCATTCTGGATCAGTTGTCCGAAGCACACTAAGTTTTTTTGGTAGTTCCTGTTTGACCCTGGTTTCTTTTCAGAGCCAGGGTTTTTTTATTTCTTCTGATTATTTTGTTACTGAAAACCTGCTAAGTGTGGAATTAGCCTAGCATTGAGTCCGTGGCCAAAACATCGGTCCATGAATTCCAAAAAAGGGGGAAAGGTTTGAGCGGGGAACAGCAGGCAGACAGGGGCGCTTTGGCGCTGATGGGCTTGGTGGTACTGACCTGGGGCATGAGCTGGGTCGTCATGAAGGCGATGACCGTCTACATCGGGCCAGTGGATCTGATTGCAGCACGCTATGCGGTGGCATTCGTTTTTTTATGGCTGGTGCTGCGTCTTAAAGGCGGGCATTTACGGCCTACGCCATGGAAGCTGAGCCTGGGCGTCGCCATTTTCCAGACCACCGGCTTTCAACTGCTTAGCCAGTTTTCCTTGCAGGCGGGTGGGGCGGGCAAGATGGTGGCCCTGGCCTACACCATGCCCATCTGGATTTTGCTGCTGTCCTGGCCCATGTTGGGCCAACGTCCCCAAAAACGCCACATCATGGGCATGGTGCCTGCCATCCTGGGTTTGATGCTCCTGATCGCGCCTTGGGAAGGGATGGGCGGCATACTCGGTTCCGTTCTGGCTACCTTGAGTGGCGTGAGCTGGGCTTTGGGGGCGGTTTTCTCCAAGCAACTATTTGAGCGCCATCGAGTCGAGCTGCTCAATGCCACCGTCTGGCAGTGCTTGCTGGGGATTGTGATTGTTCTGCCCTTGAGCTTCCTGATTCCCCAGCGTCCCATTGTGATGGAATGGCAGATGTTCAGTGGCGTACTGTACCTGGGCGTTATCGCAACCGGGGTAGGTTGGCTGCTGTGGATGGCCGTAGTCAGTCGCGTCAGCGCGACCTTGGCCGGGATGTCCAGCCTGGGTGTGCCTGCGTTGACTGTCTTGCTGGCCTGGTTGTTGCTGGACGAATGGCCCACTCAACTGGAGTTGATGGGGACAGGCCTGATTCTATTGGGTCTGTTCGTGGTGAACTGGCCCAGTCGATCTCGCAAGACGCAAAGAACATAAAAAAAAGCCACCCATCGGGGTGGCTTTTTTCAGCATCAAAACTTCTGGCCTTGGAGTTCCCACCAAGGCCAGAGTTGTTTTTACATGCCGTTGTACACCGGACCTTCGCCACCTTGTGGTGGTACCCAAACGATATTCTGGGTGGGGTCTTTAATGTCACAGGTTTTGCAGTGCACACAGTTCTGTGCGTTGATCTGCAACTTGTCGTCGCCGGTTTCGGTCTTGATGAACTCGTACACGCCAGCCGGACAGAAGCGGGCTTCGGGGCCACCGTAGCGAGCCAGGTTCACCGCCACAGGAACGGACGGATCTTTCAGTGTCAGGTGGATAGGTTCATCTTCTTCGTGGTTGGTGTTTGAAATAAACACGGAACTGAGACGATCGAAGGTGATCTTGCCATCTGGTTTGGGGTAGTCGATACGGGCGCATTCAGCCGCAGGCTGCAAACAGGCGTGATCAGGCTTGTTATTACGCAGCGTCCAGGGCATTTTGCCCTTGAACAGACCTTGCTCCACAAAGGTCATGACGGACGCAATCGAGCGGCCTTTCTTGAACCATTGCTTGAAGTTGCGGGCCTTGTTCAGTTCTTCATGCAGCCAGGACTGTTTGAACTTCTCGGCGTAGTGCGACAGCTCGTCCTGTTTGCGGCCAGCTTGCAAGGCTTCAAAAGCCGCTTCAGCGGCCAGAGAACCGGATTTGATCGCAGCGTGGCTACCCTTGATGCGCGAGGCATTCAGGAAACCGGCATCACAACCGACCAGAGCACCACCGGGGAAGCTGAGTTTGGGCAGTGCCAGCAAACCACCGGCTGTCAGGGAGCGAGCCCCGTAAGCAATGCGCTTGCCGCCTTCAAACGTGGCGCGCAGGGCAGGGTGGGTTTTGTAGCGCTGGAATTCTTCAAAGGGAGACAGCCAGGGGTTGGCGTAATCCAGACCCACTACCATCCCGACCATGACCAGATTGTTATCCAGGTGGTACAGGAAGGAGCCGCCGTAAGTGTCCGAATCCAGCGGCCAGCCAGCAGTGTGAATCACCAGACCGGGCTGGGACTGGGAGGGATCCACTTCCCACAGTTCTTTAATGCCAATGCCGTAGCTTTGGGCATTGCGGGATTCGTCCAGCTTGAAGCGCTCGGTCAGCTCACGGCCCAGGTGGCCACGTGAACCTTCGGCAAAAATCGTGTAGGACGCCAGCAACTCCATGCCGGGCTGATAGTGGGCCGTGTGCGTGCCGTCGCGGGCCACACCCATATCGCCTGTCAAGACGCCGCGGACTGCACCGTTGTCGTCATACAGAATGTGGGCAGCGGCAAAGCCGGGGAAAATATCCACGCCCAGGGCCTCGGCCTGCTCACCCATCCATTGCACGACGTTGCCCAGACGGACAATGTAATTGCCATGGTTCTTGAAGCAGTCAGGCAGCAACCACATGGGGGTGCTGCGTGCGCCTTTTTCGGTCAGGAAAAGGAATTTGTCTTCAGTCACTTCTACCGAGATGGGGGCGCCTTGCGCTTTCCAGTCCGGCAGCAGTTCGTCCAGAGCGCGCGTGTCCATGACGGCGCCTGACAGGATGTGGGCACCCACTTCAGCGCCTTTTTCCAGGATACAGACGCTGATTTCTTGTTCTTTTTCTTGGGCGAGCTGTTTCAGACGTATCGCGGTGGCCAGGCCTGCAGGGCCAGCGCCGACGATAATAACGTCATATTCCATCGATTCACGTTCAGACATTGCTGCTGATCTCCTATTACGGCTTAGCGCTTTGTTCTTGATTGTTGGCGGGTGAAATTCGTGTACTGTGCGTACGGTCGATTGTATTGTAGTCTGCTTAATCCCGTTTTGAGTTCGGAGGCCAGGGGCAGTGCCTGGTGGCTTCCGGGTTCATCAGTAAATATCGGTAAGGAGAGCATGTAATGACACAAGTAGTAGATTCTGGTGCAGGAGCCACTTTTGATATTGCCGTGCGCTGGGGCGATCTGGATGCCATGAATCATGTTAACAATACGGTTTACTTTCGCTACGTCGAGGAAGCCCGTGTCCAGTTAATGATGAAGTTGGGCATGGTGCCACCTTCTCCACGTACCGGGGTACTGGCGCACGCCAGCCTGGATTTCCTGCGTTCGGTCCTGTATCCGGCCACTGTGCGGATTGTGCACAAATTGCTGAAAGTCGGTGGCAGCAGCATTGAGTTGGAAGTCTTTGTATGTGACGCAAATCAAGCCGATGTCATTTATGCACGTGGCCGCTGTGTGCTAGTGTCCATTAACCCCCAAGGCGGTTCTCAACCTTGGACCGAAGATGAGCGTAAACAGATACACTCGGTTTTTCAGGGTTAAGCTTTACGTATACGGAAAGCATAGTCAAGTCGTAGAATGCCTGATAGCACTGTATGGTGCACAGCGGCATTATTGGACAAAGTTTGCTGTTTAGGCCAATTAAAGAGTTATTGGAGAGTCAATTGAATAAAGTCTATCCAAGCGCCAAGGAGGCGTTGCAGGGGGTCGTTGCCGACGGACAGACAGTCGCGGTAGGTGGATTCGGCCTGTGCGGAATTCCCGAGGCGCTGATTGCTGCGCTGCGCGATAGCGGAGTCAAAAACCTGACCTGCATTAGCAATAATGCCGGGGTGGATGGCTTTGGTTTGGGTCAGTTGCTGGAAACACGCCAGATCCGCAAGATGATTTCCTCCTACGTGGGTGAAAACAAGGAGTTTGAGCGTCAGTATCTGGCGGGCGAACTGGAACTGGACTTCACCCCCCAGGGCACACTGGCTGAAAAGCTGCGTGCCGGTGGCGCGGGCATTCCTGCTTTCTTTACCGCAACGGGTGTGGGCACCATCGTGGCTGAGGGCAAGGAAATTCGCGAGTTCAACGGTCAGCAATACGTGATGGAAGAGGCTCTGGTGCCTGATGTGTCGCTGGTCAAAGCCTACAAGGCCGACCGCAGTGGCAACCTGGTGTTCCGCAAGACCGCGCGCAACTTCAACCCGAACGTGGCCATGGCTGGAAAAATCACCATTGTCGAGGTCGAGGAAATTGTCGAGACCGGCAGCCTGGACCCGGATGATGTGCATTTGCCCGGCATTTACGTGCACCGTATCGTGCTCAATGCCCAGCCCGAAAAGCGCATTGAACAGCGTACCGTTCGTTCTTCCTGATTAGCGAGGCAAGATAATAATGGCTTGGAATAGAGATCAAATGGCGGCACGCGCCGCTCTGGAGCTTCAGGACGGCTTTTACGTCAACCTGGGTATCGGTTTGCCTACGCTGGTTGCCAACCACGTGCCTGCGGGCATTGAAGTCTGGTTGCAGTCGGAAAACGGTTTGCTGGGCATCGGCCCATTCCCGACCGAAGACAAGATTGACGCTGACCTGATCAACGCTGGCAAGCAAACCATCACCACCTTGCCCGGCTCGTCCATTTTTTCCTCGGCAGACTCGTTTGCCATGATTCGTGGCGGCAAGATCAATATTGCAATTCTGGGCGCCATGCAGGTGTCGGAAAAGGGTGATCTGGCCAACTGGATGATCCCCGGCAAGATGATCAAGGGCATGGGCGGTGCCATGGACCTGGTCGCTGGCGTCGGTCGCGTCGTGGTCCTGATGGAACACGTGGCCACCAAGAAAGACGGCACGGAAGACCTGAAAATTCTGCCTGCTTGCACCTTGCCCCTGACGGGCGTGGGTGTGGTTGACCTCATCATTACCGATCTGGGAGTGATGGAAGTGACGGAAAATGGTTTAAAGTTGCTTGAGTTGGCACCAGAAGTCAGCCTTGAGTACATTCAGTCCAAGACAGGCGTCCCGCTGGACGTCAGCGCTGTGGCCTGATCGGTTTCTCTGGCTAAAAAAGCTTCGGCGCGAGTCGGAGCTTTTTTTATGCTTGATCGGTGCGTGAACGCTGTTTATGTAAAGGAAGTTGGCATGGCCCATACCCCCGTTGCCGCACGCTTGCAGGCGCTGCGCGAACAAATGCAATTTCAGTCCGTGCAGGCAAGCATCTGGCCTACATCTGACCCTCATCTGTCTGAATACCTGCCCGATCGCTGGAAAAGCCGTCAGTGGCTAAGCGGGTTTGTCGGGTCGGCCGGGCTGCTGGTGGTGACGGCAGATTGGGCTGGTTTGTGGACCGATAGCCGTTATTGGGAACAGGCGGCCAAGGAACTTGAAGGTAGCGGCATTCAATTGCAACGTGCGGGCGAGGCCGGAGTGCCTGAACCGGCCAACTGGCTGGCCGAGCATGTGCCTGCCCAGTCGCGAGTTGCGCTGGATAGCCAGTCGGTGTCGGCACAAAGTCTGCTGGCCTGGCAAAAGGCCACGCCGGAGCTGGAGTGGGTGCTGGAAGCCGATTTGCTGAGCCCGATCTGGACGGATCGACCTGCTGCGCCTGTCGGTCAGGTGGTGGAGCATCTGCCTCCTTTTGCCTGCCGCACTCGTCAGGAAAATTTGAGCAGCACCCGAGTTACCATGCAGGAGCAGGGCGCGCATTGGCATTTGCTGAGCGCGCTGGATGATATTGCCTGGACGCTGAATCTGCGGGGCAGCGATGTGTCCTATAACCCAGTGTTTTTGTCGTACTTGCTGATTGGTCCGGATCAGGCGTTTCTGTTTGTGGATGGCAACAAGCTGTCGGCCGGCATACAGGAAGCACTGGCAGCCGATGGTGTGCAAGTTCAAGGCTATACCGAGCTGTCCTCCTTCATGCGCGCCTTGCCGGCATCCATGCCCATATTGCTGGATATGGCCCGGACCACGGCCTGGGCCGCCCAACTGGCCGCCCATTTGAATGTGGTCGAATACATCAACCCGGCTCAATTGCTCAAGTCCTGCAAGACCGATGCCGAGCTGGACCATGTGCGTGAAACCATGGAAAAAGACGGCGCTGCCTTGTGCGAGTTCCTTGCCTGGTTTGAGCAGCAAAACGACGTGAACGAGCTGGATGTGGATGAACATATCTGCGCCGCCCGTGCCCGTCAGGAAGGCTTTGTCAGCCCCAGCTTTGGCACGATTGCCGCCTATAAGGCCAATGGTGCCATGCCGCACTATCAGGCTACCCAGCAGTCCCACGCCCGTATTGATGGCAACGGCCTGTTGCTGATCGACTCCGGTGGGCAGTATCAGGGCGGGACGACCGACATTACCCGTGTGGTGCCGGTAGGTCAGGTATCTGCCGAGCAGATTCGTGATTTCACGCTGGTTCTGAAAGGCATGGTGTCCTTGTCCATGCTGGTGTTTCCCGAAGGTATTGCCGGTCAGCAAATTGATGTGCTGGCGCGTCAGCCTTTGTGGGAGCAGGGCCTGGACTTTGGTCATGGCACCGGCCACGGCGTGGGTTACTTCATGAATGTGCACGAAGGCCCGCAGTCTATTTCCTGGCGTGGTCGCATCGGACCACATTCCGCCATGCGTGCCGGCATGATTACGTCCAACGAGCCTGGCTTGTACCGTCCCGGTCAGTGGGGCATACGGATCGAGAATCTGGTCGCTGCCGTCCCGGCCATGCGTAGCGAGTACGGGCAGTTTCTGCGTTTTGAAACCCTGACCCTGTGTCCTATCGATACGCGTTGTATAGATGCCGCACTACTGACGGTGGCCGAGCGCAACTGGCTCAATGAATATCATCAGCAAGTGCGTGAACGCCTCTTGCCGCGTGTTCAGGGTGATGCACGCAAGTGGCTTGAGCAAAGGACGCAGGCGATCTGATCGCTACCGTCTGCTGTTGTCAATAGTTGCAAGGACAAGTGGTATTTCCGCAGTGAAATGCCACTTGTCAGGTCGCCAAGCATGGGCGCTTGCCGTTATAATCCAAATTTCCCGCTATCGCCTGATTTGACCTCAGGCGCCTTTTATAATGACCACCAAATATGTATTCGTAACGGGAGGCGTTGTGTCCTCCCTGGGCAAAGGTATTGCGGCTGCATCCCTGGCTGCCATCCTGGAGTCCCGCGGCCTGCGCGTGACCATGCTCAAGCTGGATCCCTACATCAACGTAGATCCGGGCACCATGAGCCCCTTCCAGCACGGTGAAGTGTTTGTTACTGAGGATGGTGCGGAAACCGACCTGGACCTGGGCCACTACGAGCGCTTTATTTCCGCTCGCATGCGCAAGGTCAACAACTTCACCACGGGCCAGATTTACGAATCCGTGCTGCGCAAAGAGCGTCGCGGGGACTATCTGGGCAAGACCGTGCAGGTTATCCCGCACATCACCAACGAAATCCAGGACTTCATCATTCGTGGCGCCAAGGCTGCCTACAATGGCGAGGCCGATGTTGCCATCGTCGAGATTGGCGGCACAGTGGGTGACATTGAATCCCAACCTTTCCTGGAAGCTGCCCGCCAGATGAATCTGCGCCTGGGCCGCAACAACACCGCTTTTGTTCACCTGACACTGGTGCCGTTCATTGCATCGGCTGGCGAACTCAAGACCAAACCTACCCAGCACTCGGTGCAAAAGCTGCGTGAAATCGGTATTCACCCCCACGCTTTGCTGTGCCGTGCTGACCGCGTCATTCCTGATGACGAGCTGGCCAAGATTTCGCTGTTCTCCAACGTACCCATGGACGCCGTGATTTCGGTATGGGACGCGGATTCCATCTACAAGATTCCAGCCATGCTGCATAAGCAAGGTCTGGACAGCCTGGTGTGTGATGCACTGGCGCTGTCGCCTCCACCGGCTGATCTGTCCATGTGGGATCGTCTGGTACAGGCCCTGGAAAATCCGGAGCACGAAGTGCGTATCGGTATGGTCGGCAAGTACGTAGACCTGACCGAGTCCTACAAATCACTGAGCGAAGCCCTGGTTCACGCCGGTATCCACACCCGTACCCGTATCAATATCGAGTACCTGGATTCCGAGGTTATCGAGAACGAAGGTACGGATTGCCTGAAAGGTCTGGACGCCATTCTGGTGCCAGGCGGTTTTGGCAAGCGTGGTACCGAAGGCAAGATCCGCGCCATTCAATATGCTCGTGAAAACGGCGTGCCATTCCTGGGTATCTGCCTGGGCATGCAATTGGCCGTGGTTGAGTTTGCTCGCAATGTGGGCAATCTGGTGGGCGCGAACTCGACCGAGTTCGATCCCTCTGCCGTGCATCCCGTTGTGGCCTTGATTACCGAGTGGGCAGACCGTGAAGGCAAGGTTGAGCACCGTGATGGTTCCTCCGATCTGGGCGGCACCATGCGCAAGGGCGCGCAGCGTTGCCCGGTGAAACCCGGTTCGCGTGCTGAAGCCATTTATGGCCCTGAAGTGAACGAACGTCACCGTCACCGTTTCGAGGTCAACACCTTGTACGTGCCGCGTCTGGAAGAAGTAGGCATGGTGATTTCTGCTCGTACTCCTACCGAGAACCTGCCAGAAATCATGGAGTTGCCAGATCACCCCTGGTTCATGGGCGTGCAATTCCATCCGGAATTCACCTCCACACCGCGTGATGGCCATCCGCTGTTTACCAGCTATATCAAAGCGGCTCTGGAACGCCAGAAAAAGTCGGCTTGATAATTTGGTATGACTGAAAAGGCCCGCGCTACGCGGGCTTTTTCATTCGGGGCGACAGAATGTGTTGCCCGCTTTCCTGGGAGTAATCATGATCGAACAGCTGGATCATTTGGTGCTGACCTGTACCGACCCGCAAGCCACGACCCATTTCTATACGCAAGTTCTGGGCATGAAGCAGGAAGTCTTTGGGCAAGGGCGCATTGCCTTCAGCTTTGGCTCGCAAAAGATCAATTTGCATGTGCGTGGGCAGGAGTTCGAGCCCAAGGCCCATTTGCCGGTGCCGGGGGCGCTGGACCTGTGTTTTATCGCCAGCATTCCGCTGGAGCAGGTGATCGAGCATTTGCAGTCACAAGGCTGGCCCATTATTGAGGGGCCTGTACAGCGTACGGGGGCTACTGGCCCGATTCGCTCTGTCTATGTGCGCGACCCGGACTTGAACCTGATCGAAATCTCCGAACGATTGGGCTGACAGGCATGCTGCACTGCGGTGCAGCATCGCCGTCAGGAATGTGGGAGAATGCAGCAATACTGAAACGAGGTCTATTATGGATTTATGCGGTTACGACGTTGGCCTGGATCGGCCCTTTTTTCTGATCGCTGGCCCTTGTGTGATTGAATCGCGTCAAATGGCGTTTGATACAGCGGGTCAGCTTGCCGAGATTACCTCGGCCCTGGGTATCCCCTTTATCTACAAAAGCTCGTTTGACAAGGCCAACCGGAGTTCGGACAAGTCTTACCGTGGTCCCGGCATGGCGGAAGGTCTGCAGATTCTGGCGGATGTGCGCTCGCACTACAAAGTGCCGGTCCTGACCGATGTACACGACAAAGACCAGGTTGATGATGTGGCTGCCGTCGTGGATGTGCTGCAAACACCGGCTTTCCTGTGCCGTCAGACCGACTTTATTCAGGCTTGTGCGGCTACCCTGAAACCCGTGAATATCAAGAAGGGCCAGTTCCTGGCACCTCAGGATATGGTGCAGGTGGTAGCAAAAGCACGTGCAGCGGCAATGGAAATGGGCGGTGATGGTTCCACCATCATGGTCTGTGAGCGTGGCGCTTCGTTTGGCTACAACAACCTGGTGTCCGATATGCGCTCCCTGGCGATCATGCGCGCCACGGATTGCCCGGTCGTGTTTGATGCCACGCACTCGGTGCAGTTGCCGGGCGGGCAGGGCACGACATCGGGTGGCCAGCGTGAGTTTGTGCCCGTCCTGGCGCGTGCTGCTGTCGCAGCGGGTGTGTCGGGCGTGTTCATGGAAACCCACCCTAATCCGGACAAGGCCTTGTCTGACGGCCCGAATGCTGTCCCTCTGTCGCAGATGGCAGATTTGCTGCGGACACTGCAACAGATCGATTCGATTGTTAAAAACAGCGGTGCCTTGCAGCACGGCTATTAAAAGTAGTTTGGAGACACTATGTCCGCATTTTTGATTGCTAATGTCGAAGTTACCAACCCCGAGCAGTACAAGCAGTACCAGGAGTTTTCCAGCATCGCCATGAAAACCCATAACGTGAAAGTGTTGGTGCGTGGCGGTGAAACGGTCACTCTGGAAGGCAATGCGCCTTTGCGTACCGTGGTGATGGAGTTCGACACGCTGGAACAGGCCCAGGCTTTCCACGATTCCGAGGAATACCGTCGTGCCCGTAAAGCACGTGAAGGCGCTGCCAAAATGACCATGTACGTGGTGCAGGGGCTGTAAAAAGCGGACTACGCCATGTAGTCAGGCAGGAAAAAGGGAGTGTGCAAACACTCCCTTTTTTTATGGGGCCCAGGTATAGAGTCCAACCCTTTTGTTCAATAGCTCAGGAACGGGATTCGCTTGTTTTGATATTTAAAAGCGTGGATCACGCAGGGCAGGCAGGATTAGCTCGCGTATAAAGCTGGCCGGAGACAGTTGCAGCAGGCTGCGCACAATGGTGAGCACGTCATGGACCGGGATGGTCTCGCCCTGATCCCGTTCAGCCGCCGTGTGCAAGGGAACATCCAGGCCATCTTCCGTATTCAGATAGCCCAGTTGCAGACAGCTTACTGCCAGCCCTTGATCTCTATAGCCTTCGCGTAGGCTGTCAGCCAAACCATTCAAGGCAAATTTCGTCGCACCAAAAGCGACTTCCGGCCGTCCGCTTTGACGCAGACCCGAGGTCGATCCCGTCAGAATCAAGCGAGGTTGTTTGCTGCGTAATAAATGGGGCAGCAAGTGACGGATGGCCAGCAAGGCCCCAGTCAGATTCACATCGACCAGACGGCGGAGGGCCAGATCGCTTTGCGACAGAAAATCGTATTCCTCACTGAACGCCGTGTCCTCCCAAATCCCGAGGTTGTAGATGAGCACGTCCAGCGAGTCCGGGCAGGCGGCTGCCAATTGGCTGGCGGTGTCCGGCTGGGACAAATCGGCGCATATCCAGTGCTGATTGGGGCTGGGGTCCGGTTTCAGAGAGCTGCCCAAGGAGCTAGGTGGCCGTCTAGCCACGCCATACAGCGTGTTGCCATCCTGGGCCAAGCCGTCCATCAAAGCGCGTCCCAGACCCATGCTGGCACCAACAATCATGATATTCATACGTTTTTCCTGTGGAGCAGATTCGCTTGGAAAGCCTTGCTTTCCGGATGATCGCTATTGTGTACCGGGATGCGGGAACAGAGTTTGATTCAGGCAGTGCTTGTCAGGTTTTTATCACTCTCGTAAAATGATTGACTAGGCAATAATTGCATGGTCAATGAAAATGGTAAACGTATCGGAAGCAGCACAAAAGACGCCAGGGCGTGTCTTGTCAGTCACAGAATCCATACTGGCGATGATGGGGCTGTGCTTTGTGGTGATGTTGGTGGCAATTGATCAGACCGTGGTCGGGACAGCGTTGCCCACCATTGTGTCCGAGCTGCATGGTTTTGAACTGTATGCCTGGGTGGCAACCGCGTATTTGTTGACTTCGGTGATTACCGTGCCTATTTTTGGCCGCCTGGGGGATTTTTATGGACGCCGCCGCTTTGTGCTGGTGTCCATCGTCTTGTTTACCCTGGCTTCCGTACTCTGTGGCATGGCGCAAAGCATGTTGCAGCTGGTGTTGGCTCGGGCCTTGCAGGGGATAGCCGGGGGCATGCTGGTCGGGACCGCTTTTGCCTGTGTGCCCGATCTGTTTCCTGACCCTCGTGTGCGTTTGCGCTGGCAAGTCATGCTTAGCGCTTCCTTTGGGATTGCGAACGGGGTGGGGCCCTTTCTGGGTGGGATTCTGACCGAGCACTATGGCTGGCGCTCCGTGTTTTATGTGAACCTGCCCGTGGGTTTGTTAAGCCTGTATTTTGTCTATCGTTACTTGCCGCAGATTCGCCATTTCCGTCAGACTAAAGTGCGTCTGGATTGGCTGGGGGCCTTGCTGCTGATGGTGGGGCTGGCATCTATTCAGCTGCTGGTGGAGCTCTTGCCGCAATATGGCGGTAGCTACCTGATGGTCTTGCTGGGACTGTGCAGTGTGGCCGCCTTTGTTCTGCTGGTGGCTTGGGAACGTCGGGTTACAGAGCCTTTGCTGCCTTTGGTCCTGTTCAGTAGCCCTGCTCAATTCTCTTTGTTGGTTCTGTCTGCCGGTCTGGGCTTTATTCTGTTTGGCCTCTTGTTCTATGCGCCTCTGTTGCTGCAAGGCGGTTACGGTTTGCGGCCACAAACTGCCGGTTTATTGATCACCCCCTTGGTCGTGTTCATTACCGTGGGCAGTATCATTAATGGCCGTACGATTACGCGCCTGCGTCGGCCCACCATGATGTTTTATCTGGGTCTGGTGCTGCTGAGCATTGCTTGCGTGGGCATGGTGTTCATCAAGAAAACCGATCCGCATTGGCATTTTGTGATTTACGCCACGATTGCAGGTACTGGTATTGGTTGCATCATGCCGAATCTGACGGTGTTTGCGCAGGAAATTGTCGAGCGCTCCATGCTGGGGATTGCCACGGCCATGCTACAGTCCATGCGCATGGTGGGTGGCATGTTGGGTACGGCGGTGGTCGGAACCCTGATCAATTACCAGTATGGTGAGGCCATCCGCACGCAATTGGCGGCTTTGCCCACGAGCCTGATCAACTCCCTGCAAGACCCGCAAGTCCTGATGAGTGTGAGTCAGCAGACACAGTTTCTGGAGCAGGCGGGGCAGGACGGGCAGATGTATCTGGGCTTGGCCCGCGATGCCCTGGCACATGCCGTCAATATGGGTATGGCCGTGACTTTGCTGCTGATTGTCTGGTGTTTTTATTGGGTACGCAAAGTGCCGCCGATACGATTTAATCGTCAAGAACAGTCTTGAACATGATGAATGAATTTCCGCAACTTCAAGCGGCTCAGCAGTTGGGGCGCACGTATCGCAGTCTGATGGCGGCGTTTGACCAGCAATTGGGCATGCCCTTGCCACGCTGGCGTGTCCTGATTTGCTTGTACCAGGAGAACGGCTGCCTGTCGCAAAAGCAATTGGTGCGCTTGCTGCGCATTGATCCGGCTGCGGTGACTCGGCAGCTTAAAAGCATAGAGTCCCTGGGCTTGGTCGAGCGTTTCACCGATGAGCAGGACAACCGCCTGACCAATGTGCGTCTCAGCTCCGCTGGCCGCGAACTGGTCGAGGCCACCTTGCCCCGGCGCCGCCGCCTGGTGGAAGCCATGCTGCAGGACTTCTCCGATCAGGACTTGAACCAGTTGATTACCTTGCTGGGCAACTGGGAAAGCGCCTTGTTGAAAGCGGGCGACAAAGATTTACTTTGAGACGTATCGGTACTTTTTGTATTTACAGAGACGCCGCCTAGTCTCGGAATTTCTGGTGATAATAAACACGTGCCGGTTTCGATCAGGATGAAGGCAGGGTCTTGAATCCTAGCTTTTTTCCAGCTTTCGGGACCAGACATGGCACGGCTGTGTCATGGGCAGGTACAATCCTGTTTTAGCAGGAGGGCAGGGGGCGCTGATTGCACTATAGCTGTCGCGCTTGCTGATCTTTTCAACTTCCAGGCTAGGCGCCTTTTCAAGCTGATCTTCACATCGGTTTACGGCGATACGCCCGGCAGCAGGATTGTTTAACTTATCTAGCTTAATGCTACTTCAGGCAGGACTGTCAAAATCATGAGTGCAATCGTAGATATTATTGGCCGCGAGATTCTGGACTCCCGTGGTAATCCAACGGTGGAGTGTGATGTATTGCTCGAATCGGGCGCTATGGGGCGTGCATCCGTTCCATCTGGTGCATCCACTGGCGCTCGCGAAGCGTTGGAGCTGCGTGATGGTGACAAGAGCCGTTACCTGGGCAAAGGTGTTTTGCGCGCTGTCGAGAACCTGAACACGGAAATCTCCGAAGCCTTGATGGGCTTGGATGCTCAGGAACAAACCTTTATCGATCGCACCCTGATCGAGCTGGACGGTACCGAAGACAAGAGCCGCCTGGGCGCCAACGCCATGCTGGCTGCCAGTATGGCTGTGGCCCGTGCCGCTGCTGATGATTCGGGTCTGTCCCTGTACCGCTACTTCGGTGGCAGCGGTGCCATGGCCATGCCTGTGCCGATGATGAACGTCATCAACGGTGGTGCACACGCCAACAACACCCTGGACTTGCAAGAGTTCATGATCATGCCCGTGGGCGCCAAGAGCTTCCGCGAGTCGCTGCGCATGGGTGCAGAAGTATTCCACACCCTGAAAGGCCTGATCCACGATCAAGGCATGTCCACCGCTGTGGGCGACGAGGGTGGCTTTGCTCCTAACGTGGCCAACCACGAAGCCGCTATCGAACTGATCTTGCGCGCTATCGAACAAGCTGGCTACGAGCCCGGCACCCAGATCGCTCTGGCCCTGGACTGCGCCGCTTCCGAGTTCTACCGCGACGGTAAATACCACCTGGCTGGCGAAGGTGGTGTGTCCCTGAGCTCGCAGGACTTTGCCAATCTGTTGGCTAACTGGTGCGACAAGTACCCCATCATCTCCATCGAAGACGGCATGGCCGAAGACGATTGGGACGGCTGGCGCATTCTGAGCCAGCAACTGGGCGACAAGATCCAGTTGGTTGGTGACGATTTGTTTGTAACCAACACCAAGATCCTGAAGAAGGGTATCGAGCTGGGTATCGGTAACTCCATCCTGATCAAGATCAACCAGATCGGCACCCTGACCGAAACCTTTGCTGCCATCGAAATGGCCAAGCGCGCTGGTTACACCGCCGTGATTTCGCACCGTTCGGGTGAAACCGAAGACTCCACGATTGCGGACATCGCTGTGGCTACAAACGCCATGCAGATCAAGACAGGCTCCCTGTCCCGTTCCGATCGCATGTCCAAGTACAACCAGTTGTTGCGTATTGAAGAAGAATTGGCAGAAGTTGCTACCTTCCCAGGTCGCGAAGCGTTCTATAATCTGCGCTAATTCTGTTTGATGAACCGGGTCAGAAGACCCGGTTCTTATATCACCATGCGCCTTATCGTCCTGCTCCTGCTGTGCCTGACCCTGGTAACCCATTACGCTTTATGGTGGGGCAAAGGCGGTTGGCTGGATGTACGGCAAATGCAGACCAGGCTGGTTGCGCAAAAAGAAACCAATGAAGCCCTGACGGCGCGTAACAACGCCTTGCTGGCCGAGGTTCAGGATTTGCGTTCGGGTACCCACGCGGTTGAAGAGCGTGCTCGTAGCGAATTTGGCATGATGCGCGAAGGCGAGATCTTTGTGCAGATCGTGCCTCCCGGTGGTTCGGCTGCCACAACAAGCAGCCCACGTTAAGAAGTAGCGCGCAAGGCGCTGCTGGAACGGCTGATCGGCCTGTTCATTCCTGATTGTTCTCCTGCTTTGTGTTTGGATCGTTGATCCGGGCTTTGTTGCGCTCCTTGTATGTGGGCCTGGATCGGGTCTGGTTTTAAGTAGCAGTCATTTCAGGGGCAGAGCGGTGACGGAGTGGCTATCGAGTCCCTTTGGCTTTGTCGGTTTTGTGACGGCCTTATCGGCGCTTTCCTTCTTCTTGTTCCCTTCACTGCCCTGACTACGGCCATAACTGGCTGTAATTCTGTCTTCCGCTTGGAGCAGGAATGCGTTTATAGCGTCCTATGTTGCCGATATCTGAAGCCCGCCCCGAATGGCGCGACAGTTAGTAGCAGGCAGGGTTTGGGGGCAGAGATTCAGCTCCTCCTGAGTCTGGTGTGGGGGCGGCAGGCCCTGGAGAGGGCGAATCCTGACCTGATCCTTGAGCAGAGCCATCCCATGGCGGCAGACGGCTATCTCCGACCGTTGATGGCGGTTCCGCTGGCTCCAGGTCTGCGGACCAGCCTGTTTGGGAAACTGGCAAAGCAAGCTCGTTTTCAGTCTGCTGGGCATAGACGACTCGACCGTCAGCCAAGTCATCCCACTGCACGGCATCAGACTGCATGGGGTGTCTGATTTCCAGGCGTAGCCAGACCGCTGCCGAACCTGAAGGGCCAGGCATGCTGGCAGCAAGCTTGGGTAGCAGGCGAAGCAAGGAAAGAGGTCCCGGCTTATGGGCATAGAGCAGGTACAAGTGCAATGTGTTGGCCTGGTAGATGCTGGGGCCGCCGTGGCTGGCTTGATCCGCTTGTCGCGCCTGCCAGCCCTGGGTAATGCTTGTACGCCCCTCATGAAGCCGGGAAGGCCTGCCATGCAGCATGAAAGCCTGCGGTGAGGGAGACAGAATCTGGATTTGCCATTGATCGTGCAGTGGCACTTTGGCAGCAGCCAGTGTTTGGCTGAATGCCAGGGCAATGGTTTCAGGCCGGGCATGATGCACGCTGGCCTGACGAGCTGCCTGCAACAGGCCGTGCTGCAGGCGTACGCGCAAGGAGTACAGCGTCAGCACGTCCAGCACCAG
The DNA here is from genome assembly GCF_009497775.1 of Alcaligenes faecalis. NCBI lineage: Bacteria > Pseudomonadati > Pseudomonadota > Betaproteobacteria > Burkholderiales > Alcaligenaceae > Alcaligenes > Alcaligenes faecalis. The sequence goes on along the minus strand of NZ_CP031012.1, from coordinate 2,785,942 downwards.
CCAGCTCAGCAGGATGATGGCCAGCAAGGCTCCCGTGATGTGAGCGCCTGCCAAACCGGATTGATGATAGGGTGAAGAAAAAGAATCAGCCATGATGTTGCCATCATGGCTGACTGTCTTTTAGCTCGGTAGAAGGACTTGTGCTGGCGTAGTCCCTCGTAGTGGTTTCTGCTTAGTGCAGGGTATCGTCACCCGGTTGGGTATCGCCCTTGTCGACAAACAGGGACGCGCAATCAATTGCGTCGTACTGATAGGGCTTGCCGCAGAAGTTGCAGGACACATTGATGGTGTCTTGCTCGGCCAGCATTTGCTCGATCTCTGCCCGGCCCAGCATGCGCAGCATATTGCTGACGCGTTGACGGGAACAGGGGCAATGCCAGCGCACGGACTGAGGCTCAAAGACTTGCAGGTCTTCTTCCCAGAACAGGCGATGAATCAGGGTGTCGCTATCCAGTTGCAGCAATTCCTGAGTCTGGACGGTGGAGCCCAGCGCCAGGGCGCGTTCCCAGGTGTCCAGGTTCTGTGCCAGGCTGTGGCCGCCTTGGGGCGGGATACGTTGCAGCAACAGACCCGCACAACGGTTCTCGTCGGCGGCCAGCCACAGGTGGGTATCCAGCTGTTCGGAGGTGCGCATATAGGTTTGCAGAACCTCGGCAACGGTCTCGCCTTCCAGAGGCACCACGCCTTGGTAAGGACGGAAATCCTTGCTGCTCTGACGCGGGGCCAGCACCACGGTGAAGCGCCCTTGGCCTTGCGGGTTCAGCAGGGTTTGCAAAGTGCCGGTTTGGGGCACGGGATGGTTCTCACGCAGCGATACCGTTGCGCGTATGTCCATGTCCGAGGTGCACTCCACTACCAGCAAGGCAATCGGGCCATCGCCCTGGATTTGCAAAATCAGGGAGCCGTCAAACTTGAGGTTGCCCGCCAGGAGCACCGAAGCGGCCACCAGCTCGCCCAGCAAGTCGCGGATGCAGGCAGGGTAGTGCTGGTGTTCCAGACCCATTTGCCAGGCTTGTTCTAGATGAACAATCTGGGCTCGTGTGCTTTGGTCGGCGAACAGGTATTTTTTTAAAATGTCGGTCATGACTTTGCTGTACTACTAAAAAATGAAGAGGCAGCCTGCCTGCTCAGGTGGCTGCCGAAGTAACACGGGTAGGGCGCGCATCGATCAGACGAGTCTTGCTAAGACGGTCGTGCAGGAACTGCTGGTCCTTGTCGAACCAGGTCCAGATAAAGTTCAGAAAAGGCGTAAACACGATAAGAAGGTCCGTGGACGCATAGCCTGTGTAGCCAGACAGAAGCTGAACCAGCAAGGCCCCCAGCAAGGGCAGGGGCCATAGCAGAATATAACGCAGCAGCAGGGTGCGCAGGGCAGGAATCTGGCCTTGCTCATCTACCAGTCGCATGTGCCAGGTTTTCATGGGCAGGGTCTGGCCCACTTTGCGCCAGCACAGCACAAAATAAATCCCCAGTGCAATAAACAGAACGACCTGACGCACATGACGCAGATCCAGGCCGCTACGGCTTTGGGTCAAGGTATCAAACAGATAGCCGGTGGTGAAAATAACGCCAAACAGCAGGATGGATTCATACATCATGCAGGCAAAGCGTCGCCAGCGGCCAGGAGTAGTGAGTGTGGGTGTCATGGTGCGTCTTGAGGCAGGGAAGACTGCCATTATCGCGTATATCGCTGCCTAACGGAATGCTGCCGGTTCAGGGCTGGAACAGCAGGCCTGCTATCGAGCGGGCCCCAAAAGGGTGGAAAAGTACTCAAGATAGATGGGGAGCTTGTCCCAATAAACAAGGGCCAAGCCATTTTCATGGACTTGGCCCTTGTTGCCTTGTGCAAGATGGCTTGACGCTTATTCGGCGCTGGCCGAGTCTTCGCTGGCGTCCGAGGCGGCCTCGTTATTGCGATAACTGGCCGGAACCATGTCAAAGCAGAACAGGCGGCAGTCCAGAGCGCCGTTGTACAGCGGGTAACGACGCTTGGGCTTGAGGCGCATATGACGCGGCAGCTCCAGGTCGCTGCTGATCATGTTCACGCTCCAGTTGGCGAAGTTTTGCTTGAGGTTGCTGGCCCAGTTTGGCCAGAAGTCCTCGTCCTGATGTTCCAGACGTTCGCCGTAAGGAGGATTGGTGACAATCCAGCCGGCTTCTGTTTCCGGGCGAATCTTCAGGGCATCGCCTTGCTCGAAACGAATCGTCTCCAGCGTCAGGTGCGAGCGCTCCAGGTTGGAACGGGCAGCATCCAGAACGGTGGGGTTGATGTCGTAGCCAATCAGCGGCGTATCCAGGCGAGGAGCGATCATGGAGCGCGCTTCGTCCTTGATGTCACGCCACAAACGCTGATCGTGGCAACGCAGACGCTCGAAGTGGAAGGGGCGCCAGATTCCGGGAGGTGCGCCCAAAGCCATCCAGGCGGCTTCGATCAGAATCGTGCCACTACCGCAGAAAGGGTCGATCAAAGGCTTGCTGGGGTCCCAGCCAGACAGGGCCAGCAGGCCCGCTGCCAGGTTTTCACGCAAAGGCGCATCGCCCTTGTCATGACGCCAGCCGCGCTTGAACAGGGACTCGCCACTGGTGTCCAGATAGAAGGTGGCACTGGTCTCGTCCAGGAACAAATGCACCTTGGCATCCGGGCGTACGGTATCGATGGAAGGACGTGCGCCTTCCAGATCACGCAGGCGGTCACAAATCCCGTCTTTGGCGCGCAGATTGCAGTACTGCAGGCTTTGCATGGGGCTGCGTACGGCCGAGGTGTCGACACGCAGTGTCTGCTCGGGGCCGAACCAGCGCTCCCAGGGAGTCACGCGGGCCAGGGCCAGAATGTCTTCCTCGTTGGTGACAGGAGCGTGCGAGACTTCCAGCAAAATGCGTGTAGCCAGTCGCGAGGACAGGTTGGCGCGCATGACACCGATCCAGTCTGCGTCAAAATGGCAACCAGCACGACCGGTTTGGACGTTCTCGTAACCCAGTGCTTGCAGTTCCAGCGACAGCGCCTCTTCCAGCCCTTGTGGGCAGGGAGCAAACAGGCGGTAGCGTTCGCCTTGCAGGGCCTTGACCTGGACGCGCTCGTTTTGCTCGATATTGCTATCGGGCAGGCGCTGACCGGGCTTGGGGGCCTGGGGGCTGTCTACACGCTGGATAGGCGAGACATACTGAGGAAAGGCATCGGAGTCACCGGCCGGGCTAAAAAGCTTGCTGGGCATCTTGCCGGCAGGGGTACGCTCCGAAGATTCGTTGTCGCCCTTGAAGGCCGGACGTTCGCGGCGTTCACCCGAGAAATTGCGACGTTCACCCGTTTGAGGGCGGCTGTCACGGTCACGGTTAAATGTGGGACGTTCGCGGCGCTCACCGGAGAACTCACGACGCTCGCCGGATTGCGGACGGCCTTCGCGGTTGCGGTCGAATGCGGGGCGTTCACGGCGTTCACCAGAGAATTCGCGACGTTCACCGGATTGCGGGCGGCCGTCACGGTTGAATGCTGGACGCTCGCGGCGTTCACCGGAGAACTCACGACGTTCCCCCGATTGTGGACGGCTGTCACGGTCACGGTTGAATGCGGGGCGTTCGCGACGCTCGCCCGAGAACTCACGACGTTCACCGGATTGTGGGCGGTCTTCGCGGTTGCGGTCGAATGCTGGGCGCTCACGGCGTTCACCGGAGAACTCACGACGCTCACCCGATTGAGGGCGGCTGTCACGGTCACGGTTGAATGCTGGACGCTCGCGGCGTTCGCCAGAGAACTCACGACGTTCACCGGATTGTGGGCGGCTGTCACGGTCGCGGTTGAATGCGGGGCGTTCGCGACGCTCGCCCGAGAACTCACGACGTTCACCGGATTGTGGGCGGTCTTCGCGGTTGCGGTCGAATGCTGGACGCTCACGGCGCTCACCGGAGAACTCACGACGTTCGCCCGATTGCGGACGGCTGTCACGGTCACGGTTGAATGCGGGACGCTCGCGGCGTTCACCGGAGAACTCGCGACGTTCACCCGATTGTGGGCGGCTGTCACGGTCACGGTTGAATGCGGGACGTTCGCGGCGTTCGCCGGAGAACTCACGACGTTCGCTCGATTGAGGACGGCCTTCGCGGTTGCGGTCGAATGCGGGACGCTCGTGGCGCTCCCCGGAAAACTCGCGACGCTCACCCGATTGGGGACGGCTGTCATGATCGCGGTTGAATGCGGGACGCTCGCGGCGCTCACCGGAAAACTCGCGACGTTCACCCGATTGGGGACGGCTGTCACGATCGCGGTTAAATGCGGGACGCTCACGGCGTTCACCGGAGAATTCGCGACGTTCACCGGATTGCGGGCGGCTGTCACGGTCACGGTTAAATGCGGGACGTTCGCGGCGTTCGCCAGAGAACTCACGACGTTCGCCCGATTGGGGACGGCTGTCACGATCGCGGTTAAATGCTGGACGCTCACGGCGTTCACCGGAGAATTCGCGACGTTCGCCAGACTGAGGGCGGCTCTCACGGTCACGGTTGAATGCCGGGCGTTCACGGCGTTCGCCGGAGAACTCACGACGCTCACCCGATTGGGGACGATCTGCGCGGTCGCGGTTGAAAGCAGGGCGCTCGCGGCGGTCCTGGTCACGTTTTTCTACGTAAGGGCGGGCCTCGCGCTTGGGGCCGCCCTGGCGGTCTTGCTGCAGGCTGGCCGCACGTGCGCGCGCACCCGAGCGCACGCGGGGTTCCGCATTGCTGGCTTTCTTTTTAGGGCCTGGGTTCAGGCTTAGTGTCTTGCGTTCAGATTGGTCTGACATGAATAAGGTATTAGAAGGGTTTTATAACCACCAGGATGAGGACCAGCAGCAGAACGATGACCGGAATTTCATTGAACCAGCGGAAGAATACGTGTGAGCGGCTTTGTTGCCCTTGCTGGAACTGCCGCAGATAGCGTCCGCACACACCGTGAAAGGCAAACAGGATCAAAACCAGGGTCAGTTTGGCGTGCATCCAGCCCTGTCCTTTGCCTATGCCGTAATACAAAAACAATCCCAGGCCTGTCAGCAAAGTCAAAATGGCCAAAGGGGCCATAAAGCGATACAGGCGCCGGGCCATGCCCAAGAGCGTTTCATAGGTCTTGGCATCTTGCTCCTGGGCCAGATTGACATAGATGCGGGGCAGGTAGAACAGCCCGGCAAACCAGGAGGTCACAAACAAGATGTGAAATGTTTTTAGCCAAAGCATGATTTAACCACGCATTTGGCCATTGCCATGCAAGACCCATTTGTAGGTCGTCAAACCTTCCAGGCCAACCGGGCCACGGGCGTGAAGACGGTTGGTGGAAATACCGATTTCTGCACCCAGGCCGTACTCGAAGCCATCGGCAAAACAGGTAGGCAGGTTCACCATGACGGAGCTGGAGTCCACTTCGCGCTGGAAGCGCTCGGCCAGACTCAGGTTTTCCGTCACGATGGATTCTGTGTGCTCGGAGCTGTACTGGGCAATATGGTCCATGGCCTGGTCCATGGAATCCACAATACGGATTGCCAGAATGGCTGCGGCAAATTCGGTTTCCCAGTCTTCCTCGGTGGCAGGGGCCACGTTGGCGACCAGAGCGCGGGTCTGCTCACAGCCACGCAGCTCCACCCCTTTTTCCTGCAATTGGCGGGCCATTTCTGGCAGGAAAGCCGGTGCAATGCTGCGGTGAACCAGCAAGGTTTCCATGGTGCCGCAAATACCGTAGCGATAGGTCTTGGCATTGAACACGATGCGGGTCGCTTTTTCCAGATCGGCAAATTCATCCACATAGACGTGGCAGTTGCCGTCCAGATGCTTGATCAGAGGAACCGTTGCTTCGGCGCTCAGTCGTTGGATCAGGCTCTTGCCACCACGCGGGACAATCACGTCCACGTAGTCGTTCATGGTTACGAGCAGGCCAACAGCATCGCGATCCGTGGTGGGAACCACTTGTACGGCTTCTTTGGGCAAACCAGCACGTTCCAGGCTGCTGGAGATAATCTGGGCCAGAGCCTGGTTGGAGTGAAACGCTTCGCTGCCGCCGCGCAGAATCGTGGCATTGCCGGATTTCAGGCACAGGGCGGCGGCGTCAATGGTGACATTGGGGCGCGATTCGTAAATGATGCCGATCACACCCAATGGCACACGCATCTGAGCGACACGCATGCCGTTAGGACGGGTACGCGAGGCGCTGATCTGGCCAACCGGATCGTCCATGTCTGCAATCTGACGCAGGCCTGTGGTCATAATTTCCAGGGCACGATCCGACAGGACCAGACGCTCGATCATGGCCGGGGCAATCTGACGTTCACGTGCCGCTTGCAAGTCCAGCTCGTTGGCTGCTTGCAACTGGGCTTTCTGCTCAATCAGGGCATCAGCCATATAGCGCAGGGCGTCGGCCTTGGCTTTGCCAGTGGCGGCGCGCATGCGACGGGCAGCAAGCTGGGCGCGCTTGCCCAAATCTTGCATCATGGAAGACAGATCGCCGACCTGGGTGGCGGCAGAGGACTGGGTGATATCGTTCATAGCCGTGTAACTCTCCGGTTCAAGAGAGCATTATCGCAACAATTAAGAGGTTAAGGGGGTATCGGACGCTTAGCGGCGGGGCGCTTGTGTCGCGACCGCGATACGCATGGTCAGGCGGCGCATTTCTTCCCACGGGTCTTGCTGACGTCCGTTGGGGTGCAGGCCTTTGATCAAACGGTCTATATCGTGTGCATGCAGAACCGAAGCGGGCCAGCTTTGAGGCGGGATGCGGTCCAGGGCCTGACGGACGAGTTTTTCGCGCGGGCCAAAAATGCGGTATTGGCGAAACAGGTTGGACAGGTCCTGCCCTTGCTGACGCGCTTGTGACAAACGGGCCAGGGTACGCACTTCTTCGCCTACTGCCCACAGGACCAGGGGCAGGGCTTCGCCTTCTGCCTGCAAGCCATCAAGCACCGTCAGGGCGCGTTGGCTTTGGCCGGCCAGCATGGAGTCGCGCAGATCAAACACGCTGTAGCGTGCTACGTTCAGAACCGCGTTTTCCAGTTCTTCCTGGCTGAGCTGGCCGGGTGGGTAAATCAGGGCCAGTTTCTGAATTTCCTGATGGGCGGCCAGGAGGTTGCCCTCAACCTTGTCGGCCATCCACTCCAGGCTGTTGCGCTCCAGGCTTTGGTCCTGGACTTTGAGGCGCTGGGCAATCCAGCCAGCCAGGGAGTTGCGGCTGATGGGCTGAATTTCAACCCAGCAGGCCACCTGTTCCAGAGCCTGGCACCATTTGCTATTGCGCGTGGCCTTGTCCAGGCGGGGAAGTTGAATCAGAAAGCTGGTGCCATCCATTTGTCCGCCGCTGATCAGCTCGCACAGCTTTTGCAGGGCATCGCCGCCCGGCTTGCCGGGTTTGCCGCTGGGAATGCTCACATCCACCAGCTTTTGATCACCAAACAGGGAAATGTTCTGGGCGACAGCAAACAACTGTGACCAGTCGGCCCGTGCATCCAGGGTAAAGCTGCTGCGCTCGGTAAAGCCGTCCTGGCGGGCGCGAGCGCGCACCGCATCGGCGGCTTCAACCAGCAGGAGGGGCTCGTCACCGGACACCACATAAAGCGGTTGGAAGGCTGCGGATGGCGTGGCCAGTTCGCGCAGCAAGGTGTCGTGGTCGGCCCTGCGTCCCATTTTTACAGCGGTGCCTGTTGTCGAGTAGGCAGCAGTTCCATGTCTTCCATGGAGCTGGCGTCAGGCTGACTGCTCATGAAATGGTAGGCGCTGGTCACATCGGGCGAGCTCAGGCGACGTACTGTGCGGTTGATCAGAGACTGTTCCATGTCACGGAAAATCATCTCGATTTCGCTGTCCTTGGCTTGTACGGCTTCGGCATCGTACGGCACTTCACGGATGACGTTCAGTGTCGTGGGAGGCAGAATCACGCGGCCTTTGGAGTCCAGCAGTTCAAACACAAAGGTCAATTGCAGCTCGTATTCCTCGACCTGACCTTTGGCGTTGATGGAGATTTCGCGCTGGTTTCGGGTGTGGGATAGCTGCTGCAAGATGGCCTGTGCGTCTTTGGGATCTTCAACAAAGCGGGTTTGAGGCGAGCTGGCCAGCAAGTTTCGACGCAGGTTCGCACCAAACGCGCTGTTATCCGTAATGTTGGTGTAGATCGTCTGGAACGGCAGCGGGGCCACCCCTTTGAGGTGAAAGCCACACGCTGTCAGAACAAGGCTGAGCAGGAGGATCAAGCCCGCCAGTCCCCAGAACCTGGGTGCAGGAACAGACAAGGAGCTGGAAGGAAGCAGGCGGGCTAAGTGCATGATTAACCTACGACGTTAACGAGTTTGCCAGGCACCACAATGATGCGCTTGGCGGGGCGGCCTTCCAGATACTTGAGCACGGCAGCGTGTTCGGCTGCGGCTTGTTCAATGGCGGCTTTTTCCGCTCCCTGAGGCACGACCAGGGAACCGCGCAGCTTGCCGTTGACTTGCAGCATCAGCTCCACTTCGTCGGCAATCAGGGCTTGTTCATCAACTTCAGGCCATTGGGCATCCAGCATATCGCCCAGACCGTCTGCCCAACCCAGTTCACGCCACAACTGCCAGGTGATGTGTGGGACCACAGGATACAGAACGCGCAACAGGATGGACGTGGTTTCAGCCAGGGCACGTTGTGCAGCAGGCGTGTCTTCCCATTGAGTCTGTTCCAGGGTGTTGAGCATCTTCATGCAAGCCGAAACTACGGTGTTGTATTGAATACGTTCGTAGTCGTAATTGGCTTGCTTGAGCAAGGAGTGGATTTCCAGGCGGGTACGCTTGGCGGCCGCATCCAGATCGCTCCAGTCGGTCGCCTGGGCGTTACCGGCACGCAGGGCTTCGGCGTGGCTGTAGCAGAAGGCCCACAGGCGACGCAGGAAGCGGTTGGCCCCGTCCACGCCCGAATCCGACCACTCCAGTGTTTGTTCTGGCGGGCTGGCGAACATGATGAACAGACGAGCGGTATCGGCACCCAGCGTGTCGATCAGGGACTGTGGGTCCACGCCGTTGTTCTTGGACTTGGACATGGTGCCAATGCCGTTGTACTGCACGGGCTGACCATCGCTCTTCAAGCGGGCACCGATAATCGCGCCTTTTTCGTCGTAGACGTTTTCGACAGTTTCAGGCCAGAAGTATTCGATACCACCTTGAGGTGTGCGGCGGGTGTAGCTGTGGTTCAGCACCATGCCCTGGCACAGCAGGCGGGTGAAGGGCTCGTCAATCTTGACCAGGCCCATGTCGCGCATGACTTTGGTCCAGAAGCGGGCGTACAGCAAGTGCAGCACAGCGTGTTCGATACCACCGATGTACTGATCCATGGGCATCCAGTAATCGGTGCGTTGATCGGTCATGGAGTCGTTCAGCTTGGGCGTGGTGTAGCGCAGGAAGTACCAGGACGAGTCCACAAAGGTGTCCATGGTGTCCGTTTCGCGACGTGCCGGTTTGCCGCAAGCGGGGCAAGCGCACTTCAGGAAGGCTTCGTGCTTGTTCAGCGGGTTGCCGCTGCCATCGGGAATCAGCTCTTCGGGCAGAACCACGGGCAGGTCTTTTTCTGGAACAGGAACCGGGCCGCAATCATCGCAATGGATGATAGGGATAGGAGTGCCCCAGTAGCGCTGACGGGAAATGCCCCAGTCGCGCAGACGGTAGGTGGTTTGTTTCTCGCCCAGTTCTTGAGCATTCAGGTCTGCCGCAATGGCATCCACGGCAGCGACGTGCGTCAGGCCGTCGTACTTGCCGGAATTGATGGTCTGACCTTGCTGCTTGTCGCCGTACCAGTCTTGCCATTGGGTGGCGTCGTACTCTTTGCCTTCAACGCCAATCACTTGCTGAATGGGCAATTGGTATTTCAGGGCAAAGGCGAAGTCGCGTTCGTCGTGAGCGGGAACGCCCATGACGGCACCGTCGCCGTAGCTCATCAAGACGTAGTTACCGACCCAGACAGGAACGTCGGCGCCAGTCAGTGGGTGCTTGACGATCAGGCCGGTAGGCAGACCTTCTTTCTCGCGGGTAGCCATATCGGCTTCCGTGGTGCCACCTTTCTTGCATTCTTCAATAAAGGCCGTCAGCTCGGGATTGTTGCGGGCAGCCAGGGCAGCCAGCGGGTGTTCAGGAGCAACGGCACAGAAGGTCACGCCCATGATGGTGTCCACGCGGGTGGTGAACACGAAGAGGCGACCGTCCTGAATCAGTTGGCCTTGCTCGTCACGAATATCGTGAGGGAAGGCAAAACGCACGCCCTGGCTCTTGCCGATCCAGTTTTCCTGCATCAGACGCACACGCTCGGGCCAGCCGGGCAAGCCGGTTTTCACGGTGTCCAGCAGCTCTTCGGCGTAGTCGGTAATGCGCAGGTAGTAGCCGGGGATTTCACGCTTTTCAACCAGCGCGCCCGAGCGCCAGCCACGGCCTTCAATAACCTGTTCGTTGGCCAGAACGGTTTGGTCTACCGGGTCCCAGTTCACGGTCTGGGTCTTGCGGTAGGCAATGCCTTTTTCCAGCATCTTCAGGAACAGCCACTGGTTCCATTTGTAGTACTCGGGATCGCAGGCGCACATTTCGCGCGACCAGTCGATAGCCAGACCCATCGCCTGCATCTGCTTTTTCATGTAGGCAATGTTGTCGTAAGTCCACTTTGCAGGCGGAACTTGCGATTTGATGGCGGCGTTTTCAGCGGGCATGCCAAAAGCATCCCAGCCCATGGGCATGAGAACGTTAAAACCGCGCATGCGTAGCTGGCGCGCCATCATGTCGTTGATGGTGTAGTTGCGCACGTGGCCCATGTGTAGCTTGCCGCTGGGGTAGGGCAGCATGGAGCATGCGTAAAACTTGGGTTTGAGCGAGCCATCGGGAGCGGTGGCGTTTTCGACGGCGCGATAGGCGTCCCGATCGGTCCAGTTTTGCTGAGCGAGTTGTTCAACCTCGCTGGGGTTGTAACGTTCCTGCATGAGTGGCAATACCGTTTTAGACAAAAGTAAAGGAGTATCCGCCATTATACGGGGCAAATCTCGCTGTGGACGGCTGCAAGGTAGGCAGTGTGCATGAGCGTAATGGCAGACAGGAGGCAGGCCTGTCACAGCAGCCTGTGAAGGGCAAAAAAAGCCCCTGCAGGGCAGGGGCTTTTTTTGAAAACCAATCCGCTGCAGGAGCGGGGCGCGAATTAACGCAGCTTGGTTTCTTTGTACTCGACGTGCTTGCGAACGACGGGGTCAAATTTCTTGATCACCATCTTTTCAGGCATGTTGCGCTTGTTTTTGGTGGTGGTGTAGAAGTGACCCGTACCGGCGGACGATTCGAGTTTGATTTTTTCGCGTATACCTTTTGCCATGATGAGCTCCTGGTTAAATGTTTAAGAAGCGCAGCTTAGTATTTTTCGCCGCGGGAGCGCATTTCGGCCAGAACGGAGTCGATACCGTTCTTGTCGATGGTGCGGATAGCGTTAGCGGAAACGCGCAGGCGAACCCAGCGGTTTTCACTTTCAACCCAGAAACGACGGGACTGCAGGTTTGGCAGGAAGCGACGCTTGGTCTTATTGTTGGCGTGCGAAACATTGTTGCCCGACATTGGGCCTTTTCCGGTCACTTGGCATACGCGTGCCATGGTCATACCCCTTGAGATCTAAATCAGCCTCCGCTAAACGAAAAAAGCCGCGGGCGATTGTAAAATTAGGATCGTGTTAACCCCAGTGCTGGGGTACAAAGAAGATTATTCTAATATGGAAAAATCACTTAGATCAAGTTTTACCGTGCTTTCCTTGCTGCGTTGCGGCCAAACAGCCACGATAAGACGGCACAACTGGCCAATACGGCAGTCAATGGCAAGGCATTGGACGAGGACCAGCTGCTGACGGCAAAACCGGCCAGCGCACCACACAGCATTTGCAAGGCGCCCATCAGGGCCGAGGCCGTTCCCAGACGGTGGCCTTGCTCAGTCAGGGCCAGAGCCGCGGAATTGGGGTTCACAAAGCCCTGGCAGGCCATAAAGCCCATCAGTGTCACCATCAGCCAGCTCAGGTCCAGTACGCCCAGCAGGGTCAGAACGGCACCCAGCAAGGTAAAGATGACCTGCAGTCCCTGCGCTACGCGCAGTAAGGTGGGCGGGCTGTAGGTATTGAGCAAACGGGCGCTGACCTGAGAGAAAACAATCAGACAGGCGGCATTCGCCCCAAAATAAAAACCGAAATGGCGCGGCTCGACGGCAAATAAATCAATAAAGACGCGTGGTGATCCGGCGATATAGGCAAACATGCCCGCAGAACTGAAACCGGCGGCCAGCGAATAAAACATGAAAGGCCGGTCACGCAGTAAAGCGCTGTAATTATGCGCAATCAGTTTGGGTTGCAGGGGTAGGACACGTTCGGGGGCCAAGGACTCCTTCATGGTGAAGAAAGTCAGCAGCCACAAGAGCACCCCACAACCGGCCATGAAATAGAAAATGCCGCGCCAGTCGCTAAACAGCAGGATCTGGCCGCCGATCAGCGGGGCCAGAATCGGCATGACGCCCATGATCAGCATCAGCATGGACAGGGCGCGGGCGGCTTCACGGGTCTCGAAACGATCCCGGATCACGGCGCGGGGAATGGCCATGCCTGCCGCGCCACCAAAGGCCTGCACAATGCGCCAGACGGTCAGTTCATCAATATCGCTGGCGCGCGCACAGAAGAAAGAAGCAGTGGTGAAAATCAGCACGCCCAGCAGCAGGGGCAGTTTGCGCCCGAAGCGGTCGGCCATCGGGCCGTAGACCAGCTGAGCCACGCCCACACCCAGCAAGAAACCAGCCAGCGTGCGCTCTACCATGCCTGCCGAGGTGTTCAGACTCTGAGCCATCGCCGGGAAGGCGGGCAGGTACATATCAATGGCCAGTGGCCCCAGGGCGGTGAGCAGCCCCATCAGGATTAGCCAGGGGGGAAATGCAGGGGAGTGGTTGCGTGTCATCGGGCCAAGTATTAAGGTGGGGCAGATCCTGGCCGAGAGCCTGAACCCACTACCCTGTGCCGCGCATCAAATGCAAACCGATGCAATGGGCCAAAGGCAGGCAGTTTAGCATGGGGTAAAGCTAATTCCGGTATAAGTGCTTTAGGTGTGAAGTATGTGATTCGTGACTTTGACGCAACGGATTCAGGGGCTGATTGTATTAGGCTACAGGATTGACAGCTTACGGGCGGTGTGTCGAAACAGGCGACACATTGTCATCTTTGTTTGTTTACATGCAAGGAGGCGAAGTTGAGTTCAATTTCATCAATGGTCCAGGCCAAATTAGATCAACTCAGCATCCCGGTTCGGCTGACCTTGCCTAACGGCGAGCAAGTTGGAACGGCCAATGCAGCGGTTCATCTGATCATCAAAGACAATGCCACCTTGGCGCAGCTGGCCGCCGGGCAATCCGGGCAGTTGGGGGAAGCCTACGTGGAAGGGCGTATGGACTTTGAGGGCTCCATGCGGGATCTGATGCAACTGGCCGCAGACATCTTGCCGGGCTCCCCGGTGGATGCGGCCCAGGCAGGCTGGCTGACTTCCATCGTCAAGCATCTGACGTCCGTGTGGCGTCATTCCCAGGAAAAGGACGCCAAGCAGATCCAGTTTCACTACGACTTGTCGGATGATTTCTATGCCTTGTGGCTGGACCCGCGTCGAGTCTATTCCTGCGCCTATTACCGCGAACCGGACATGACGCTGGCGCAGGCTCAGGAAGCCAAGCTGGATCACATTTGCCGCAAACTGCGCCTGCAATCGGGCGAGCGTTTTCTGGATGTGGGAGCCGGGTGGGGCGGGCTGCTGATGTGGGCGGCTGAAAACTACGATGTGGACGTGACAGGCATTACCTTGTCCCGTAACCAGCATGCCTATGTGAACGGGCTGATCGAGCAAAAAGGTCTGTCGGGCCGGGCCCGCATGATGTTGCTGGATTATCGCGAGCTGGATGAACTCAAGCCTTATGACAAGCTGGCCTCGGTGGGCATGTTCGAGCACGTGGGCCGCGCCCAGCTCAGCGCTTACTTCGACAAGTTGCGCCGTCTGGTCAAGCCGGGTGGCCTGATTCTTAATCACGGCATTACCGCAGGTGGCGTGGACAATAGCCAGTTGGGCGCCGGGATGGGCGACTTTATCGAGAAATACATTTTTCCCGGTGGCGAGCTGACCCATATCAGTCATGTGCTGCGTCATCTGGCCGAAGGTGGGCTGGAAGGCCTGGACATTGAAAATCTGCGTCCCCACTATGCGCGCACCTTGTGGGCCTGGAGCGATGCTTTGGAAAGCCAGCTGGACAAGGCCAAGGCCACGCTGGATTCCGAGCAAGGTCAAAAATCCTTGCGCGCCTACCGGGTTTATCTGGCCGGTTGCGCGATGGGCTTTGAGCATGGCTGGATTGCCTTGCATCAGGTTCTAGCCCAGGCGCAAAGTGCCGGGCGGGCGCAGGAGCTGGATTACGCCCCAGACCTGGTGTATCCGTGGCGTCGAGACTATATGTACCAGCGCTAGAGCGCCGTTTGGCAGGGCAAATGACAAGGTGTTATGCCTTGTCATTTGTCTTTTCAGGCCCCGGTTTCAAGTCGCCTAATCAAATCTGAATTAATAAGTAACAAAAAAAAGTTTAGAAAATCGCTAAAACCACGCCAAACAAGGGTTTTGTTGCGTTTTCGCCATTGACATATTTCGGAAATTTGCTGGTTTTGTGCGGTAAGAATTTGTTTTTGATTGCAAAGGCCCGTAGAATGGCCTCCTTATCAGATTCATCAATTCGATTTAGAGCCGCCTGAACAGCGTGTTCTATTCGCACCAAATCATCGCCCCGCGCGGTGTAGCCCAGCCCCAGCCGTTTTGTTTCGGTCAAGGCACAGGACGGTATAAAAAAGGGTGTTGCCCATCTACATCGTCCCGGGTTTTTCGTGAGTGCCTGGCACTCGCTCTATACGTAGGTATGTATTGGCGATAAGAGCATCGTCTTCCGCACACCCCTTTAGCCTTGGCGCCGACTGATCATGCAGGACGCGTCCACAGTAACTCAAGGAGGAGCATCATGTCTTCATACTTCCCTCACGCCGGTGCCAAGTCGCGCTTGCACCGCTTTCCCCTGATTCAAGCCTCCGTGCTGACCAGCGTTCTGCTGGGTTTGTCGTCCGCTGCACAAGCCGCCACGCCGGTTGCCTGCGAACTGGACCGCACTGTCCGCTTTGGCGGCATGAATTGGGAATCGAATCTGGTCCTGACTGAAGTCGAGCGTTTTATCGCTGACAAGGGTTATGGCTGCAAGACTGAGGTCATCTCGGTCGAGACGCTTCCGGCTCTGGCCGCATTGGAGCGAGGCGACCTGGATGTCAACACTGAAATCTGGCTCAACAGTGTGGCTGATCCCTGGAAACAGGCTGAAGCCAAGGGAAATGTAAAACGTATTGGCGATATTTATATGGGTGGTGAAGCCTGGTTCATTCCACGCTACACCGCCGAGCGCCTGCCTGAACTGAAGTCCGCTGCGGACTTGCCCAAGTTCAAAGATGAATTCAAAGACCCTGAAGAACCCGGTAAAGGCCGTTTCTATGGTTGCCCGGCAGGTTGGGGTTGTGAAGTGGTCAGCGGCAATCTGTTCAATGCCCTGAAGCTGGGTGATACCTTCACTCTGTTCTCGCCCGGTACCGGTGCCACGCAGAAGGCTGCCTTGACCTCCGCTTATCAGCGCAAGGAAAACGTGGTGTTCTACTACTGGTACCCCACACCGCTGGTGGGTTCCATGGATCTGGTCAAGCTGGAGCTGCCTGCTTATGACGAGAAAAAGCACGGGTGTCTGACGGACCCGGATTGTGCCAATCCAGAGCCTAGCGATTACCCCGAAAATCCGGTGTTCACTGCCGTGAATACGGAGTTCTCCAAGCAAGCTCCCGAGCTGACGGCCTTCCTGGCCAATGTCAGCATGCCCCTGGAGCTGATGAACGACACCATGGCCCACATGGAAAAAACCGAGGGTGAGCCCGAGGATGTGGCGCACTGGTTCCTGAAAGAGCACGAGGACACCTGGTCCAAGTGGGTGCCGCTGGATGTGGCTCAGCGCGTAAAAGCCGCTCTTTAGTATTCGTGATGTTGTAGGGCGAGGCCGGCCTCGGTGACTGCACCCCATGAGGGTGCGGGCACTGAGCCGTACCTCGCTTTTCTGCCTGGCCCCTCTGTGGTCGGCAGGCTCATGGCCGGGCGACATGCCCGCGCCGCATGCACGAGTTTTACGGAGTGTTTTTTATGTTTCCTGAGTTGATTGATCCGCGCGCCTTACGTTTGCCCATCGATCAGTTCGTGGGTGATCTGGTTGCCAATTATTCCAGTACCTTGCGCGCCATGACCCAGCCTTTGCTGGACATGCTGGTCTTCATGGAGTCCATCTTGCGCAGCAGCCCCTGGTGGGCCGTCGTGCTGGTGGTGGTCGTGCTGGGCTGGGCTGCCAGCCGCCGCGTCCTGTTTTCCGTGGCCATGGGTGCCATGTTGTTTGTTATCGGCTTGATCGGCCTGTGGGATGCTGCCATGCAGACCCTGGCGCTGATGATCGTGGCCGTCTTCCTGTCTGTTCTGATAGGCATACCGCTAGGCTTGTTGATGGCCAGCTTCAACTGGCTGCGCCGCATCATGATGCCGGTGCTGGACGTGATGCAAACCATGCCCAGCTTTGTGTATCTGATTCCGGTGGTGATGCTGTTCAACCTGGGCAAGATCGCCGCCCTGATTGCCACCATTATTTATGCCATTGCGCCGGTGATTCGTCTGACGGATCTGGGCATACGCCTGGTCGACAGTGAAGTGCTGGAAGCCTCGCGCTCCTTCGGCTCCAACCGCTGGCAGCAGCTTTACGGCGTGCAACTGCCTTTGGCCATGCCCAACATCATGGCCGGTATCAACCAGACAACCATGATGGCGCTGGCCATGGTGGTGATTGCCTCCATGATCGGTGTGCGTGGTCTGGGCTACGAAGTGCTGCAAGGCATTAACCGCCTGCAAGTGGGCCGTGGCCTGATGGCCGGTCTGGGTATTGTGCTGCTGGCCATCTTGTTTGACCGTATCACGCAAGAATTTGGTCGCCGCTTTCAGACACGGGAGGCCTCATGAGCAAGATTGAAGTTCGCAATATCTACAAGATCTTTGGCTCCCAACCCGAGCGTTGGCTGGAAGAGGCCCGTAACGGCGTCCGCAAGGACGAGCTGCTGGCCAAGAGCGGCCATACGCTGGGTCTGCGTGATATTAGCCTGTCCATTGAGCATGGCAGCATTTACGTCATCATGGGTTTGTCCGGTTCGGGCAAGTCCACCCTGATCCGCCACTTCAACCGTCTGATCGAACCGACGGCCGGGCAGATTCTGGTTGATGATGTGGACGTCATGAGCCTGGACTGCAAGGCCTTGATGCAGTTTCGTCAGCAAAAGATCAGCATGGTCTTTCAGCGCTTTGGTTTGTTCCCGCATCGCACCGTACTGGAAAATGCCGCGTATGGCTTGCAAGTGCAGGGCATGGGCCGCGCTGCCCGCGAGGAAAAAGCCACGTACTGGCTGGAGCAGGTGGGCCTGCAGGGCTTCGAGAATCAGTATCCTCACCAGCTGTCTGGCGGTATGCAGCAGCGTGTGGGTCTGGCGCGTGCCTTGGCCACCGATGCTGACATTCTCCTGATGGACGAAGCCTTCTCGGCGCTGGATCCCTTGATTCGACGCGAAATGCAGGACCAGTTGCTGGAACTGCAAGCCCGTCTGAACAAGACCATTGTGTTTATTACGCATGATCTGGACGAGGCCCTGCGTCTGGGTAACCGGATTGCCATCCTTAAAGATGGTGAGCTGATCCAGGAAGGTTCGCCCGAGGATATTCTGCTGTCGCCTGCCAGCGATTATGTGCAGGCTTTCTTGCAGGATGTGAACCGCAGCAAAGTGCTGAACGCTGCCCATGCGGTGCGCGATTCCAGCAAGACGCTGACTTTCACCATGCGTACCCGTGCTGTTCATGCGCTGGAGCGTTTGAGCGAGCGGGGCGTGCGTTATGCGCCTGTGCTCGATGGCAAGCGTCTGGCCGGTGTCTTGATGCGTTCCAGTGCTCAGGAAGCGGTGCAGCAAGGGGCACGGGATATTTCCAGCTTTGTGGATGAGATGAGTTCGGTTCCCGCCACCATGGGCCTGGATGAAATTTTGGGGCAATTGCTGCGTAGCAGCGAGCCTCTGGCCGTGACGGGCGAAAACGACGAGTTCCTGGGCCTGCTCTCGCGTAGCAAGGTCGTGGATCTGGTCAGCCCGCTTATTGATGCGGTTGAGGAATCGCCGGATGCGGCTGCAGAGTCGGCTCCGGATGATACCGCCAAGATCGTGGAAGCAAGTGAAGGTACCAAGCCTGCTGCCTGAGCATCCTTGTCTTGGTAAGGCGATAAAGAAAACGGGACCAGTTATTCGACTGGTCCCGTTTTTTTATATGTTTGCGCTTTGAAGGCTTGCCGTATTTTGGCCTTAGGCTTTTGATGCTGAGCAAAGAGCAAAGAGCAAAGAGCAAAGAGCAAAGAGCAAAGAGCAAAGAGCAAAGAGCAAAGAGCAAAGAGCAAAAGGGCACAGGGCAGTCAGTATCTGGATGTCTGAGTCTGCCGTGGACTGAGCGAATGCCAGTGCCCTAGGTCTTGCTTATTGGGACACCCGCGTCTTGCGCCTGGCCGGATTGTAGATACGCAGAATATGGCTGTACCAGAACAGCAGCAGCAAGGCCGAAGCCCCCAGGCCCAGGCTGGACATGGTCCACAAGCTGGCTGCACCCACAGGTGCACCCGGAGCCAGCCACTGAATCACTCCTTCCAACGATCCGGCAGCAGGTCCAAACCCTAACCACCAGCCACCGCCCAGACCCAGCACGCTCAGGGCAAAGAACTGCAGCAGCATGGGAACAAAAGCCACTTTATAGGCGCGCAGCAGATAGGAAATCAGGCACTGGAATGCATCGCAGAAGTGGAAGAAGGGCAGCAGTTGCAGCAAGAGCAGGGCGCGCAGGGCCACGTCGGCATCGTCGGTATAGGCATTGGCCAAGGTTGGACGCAGCAGAACCAGCAGGCTGATCGTCAGCGTGACCCCGGCCAGCACAATCCCCAGACTTAGCATCCCAACATGGCGGGCACGGTGATACTGCCCCGCACCAATGGCCTGAGCGCTGACCGATGCCGCGGCAACACCCACGGCCATGGGCACCATAAAGCACACGGCTGCCAGATTGGCCATGATCTGATGCGCACCAGAAGCAAACACCCCTTCGCGGGCCACCAGCAAAGCCATGAAGCTGAAGGCGCAGATCTCGATCAGGTAAGAGCCGCCCATAGGCAGGCCCAGACGCAGCAGTTCTTTCTGTGCCGCCCAGCTAGGCAGACCCAGTCGCAAGCTAAAGGGCTTGTAGAAGCGATCCGTACGCAGCAGCCACAGACCTGCGGCCAGCATTAGCCAGGAAACTACTGTAGTCGCCAAACCCGAGCCCACAGCCCCCATGGCTGGCAAACCGAATTTCCCGAAAATCAGCATCCAGTTGAACAGAGCTTTGAAGGCTACGCTGAACAGATTGATCAGCATGACAGCCTTGGGGCGGGAGGTGGCCGTGCCCAGACAATAAATCGTTCGGAATACCAGGGAGGCGGGCAGGGCCAGAATCAGGCTGCGCAAATACCAGGTCACCCGGTCGTGAACTTCAGGGCTCAAATCGCCCGACCAGCTTAGCCATATATTGGGAAAGGCCAGCGCCAGGGTGCCGATCAGGGTCAGCAAAAGGGCCAGCCACACGCCTTGCCCCCACCAGCGACCCACTTCAGTCAGGCGGCGCGCGCCAAATTGCTGCGCAATGATGGGGATCAGGGCGTGGATGACGCCCATCAAGCCAATAAAGACGGTGATGTAAATGGAGACGCCCAGGCCCATGGCCTGCAAGTCGATGGGACTGCTGTGGCCGACCATAACGGTATCCAGCACCCCGAAGGCGATACCCGCCCAGGAGCCGACCAGCACAGGCCAGGCCTGGCGCAGGATCTGACCTGCCTGGCCTTTCCAGTTGTGATGAAACACGGAGGACATGATTGAAACTTACTGAGCTTGCACTCGCAGCAGACGGAAAGCCTCGTGACGATCTGGCCCGCGTTTACCTTGCCAGAGCTGGACCGCATTGTCAGGAATGGGGGCCTTGCCATCTTGCAGGTCGCGCAGGGAGAACTGTTCCAGCACCAAAGAGCAGCGGTTGTCGAAATTGATATTGATGTTGTTGAACACCAGGAAGGAGGCGCGTTGTCCCGAGCCCAGGCCCCAGGAGCGCAGGCACTCGCCGGGCTGCCTGTGTTCGTGCAGGGCCGCGGACAGTTCGCCCGATACGTCCCGGTAGCTACGTACGTAGTCCAGCGAGGGCATCCACAGGGTAACCAGCAAGAGCCAGGTTGTAATCAGACCACCGGCGGACAAGACTGTGCCACGCAGCAGTCCTGGCGGGTTGGTGGACAGGCGCCAGCGCACCAGTGCGATCCAGGCCAGTGTGCCCAGCGCAGCAATAATCATCACCGGCCAGGAGATAAAGGTGTCATAACCTTGAGTCTGGCGAGCGATATTGTGCGAAATCTGACGAGGCCAGCCGGTTTGCTGCGCAATCCAGCCCAGCCAGACCGTGGTTGCCGTCAGCGAGAAGCACATGATGGCAAACCAATCCAGCGTATTGACTACGCCACGACGCAAGGTAGGTAGCGAGAAAGCCGCCAGGATGGCGCAGGGCACGACCAGCAAGGCGTATTCAGGCTCGAAGGCATCGCGGATAAACAGCAGGCTCAGTAGCGGGACCAGCAGGCTGATGGTCGGTACATAAATATGCGGGGCCTTGAACCAGTTGCGCCATTGCCACAGCGCCAGCACTGCCAAAGGCCAGGTGGGCCAGAGGAACCACAGCAAGTCGCGCAGATTATTCAGTTGTTCTTTGAAACCGGCCCATCCCCAGGCAGCCAGATGCCACAGACGCCACTGTTCAGTCCAGTACACACTGACGCGCTTGGCGGGAATCCACCAGGCCATGATGATGGCCAGTGTCAGCACGGCGCTCAGGGCCAGCCATTGGCTGTGCTGGCGCAAGGGGCCGCGTGGAATGAAGCACAGCACGGTGCCCAGCATGATGGGGCCAGCGCCCAGCCAGCCACGGGTCAGGAAGCAGGCACCCAAAGACAGGCCCAGCAGGATCGCACCGGAAGCCGGACGGTCAAACATGCGCACCAGGCTGTACAGGGCCAGTGCCTGGAAGGCGATGATGGCCGGCACTTCCGAGGTTTCGTGCATGCGCCAGAGAATGCCGACCGTAGCCACCGTCAGCAGCAAGGTGGCATCGGCAATCATGCGCCCATAGGCCGTGGGCGAGGGCTCGCCCCCAAAGGGCAGGCGCAGCGGTTGAGCTTCAGGACGACGGGCCAGCCAATAAGCGCTGTGCCAGACCGACGCTGCCAGCGTGCCGAACCACAGCAGGTTGGGCAGGCGGGACGCCACAATATTGGCGTTCAGCTCGGAGGTAAACAGTTTGAGCAGCGGCGCAAACAGCGTAATGAACAGGGCACCCAGCCAGGTGGTCAGCGGCCCATCCTGGGCATGCGCCAGATCGCCCACCTGCGGCAACAGCAAGGCCTGACCGCTGGGATCAGACAAAGCGGTAAGCATGGTTGCAAGCCCGATGACATCGTCTGCCTTCCAGGGATCACGGAAAAACAGACCCGCAAGAATGTAAATAGTCCCTACAACAAGCAGGACCAGTCGGGGAAGTTTGACGGCAGCGGTAGCAGTCAGGCGGGCAGGGGTGGAGGTGGGTATGAGGCTGGATGACACGTCTAGGGTAAAACAGTCTGTTGATTCGCCCTATCTTAATGCAAAGGGGGCGCCTTGGCCGGGAAATGTACGCTAAAAAAAAGGCAGCCGAAGCTGCCTTTTTTGCGCTGAACGCGGTATGTCGCGAAAGAGAGCTTATTCGCCTTTCTTGACGGTACCAGCCGTACGGGCAAAACGGGCGCGGAATTTTTCAACGCGGCCAGTTTCCACGATACGGGTTTGAGCGCCCGTGTAGAAGGGGTGCGACTCGGACGTCACGTCACACTTGAACAGTGGGTAGGTCTTACCGTCTTTTTCGGTGGTTTCGCGAGTCTGGACAGTGGAACGGGTGATAAAGGAGTTGCCCGTTTGCAGGTCCAGAAACACCACGTCACGGTATTCTGGGTGAATGCCTTCTTTCATGATGATTCCTGTTTTGACAAATAAGGACCGCCAGCAAGGCGCGTATTTACAAAAACAAAGCTGCACAGGGCAGATTTCCAATCTTGTAAATACCGGCACTAAAAAGCTAGAGGGCTGTTTTTTTAACCGGGTTTGGATTTTTTAAATCCCGCCCGATTGAATAATGCCTAAAGACTTTTTGCCACGTATCCGATGAAGCCTGAAATTTTAGCATCGAGCCGCCGCTTTTCAAAGAAAACTCCGTAAAAGCGCGGCACAAGTGCAACAAGAAGCCACCTAAGGATCGTGAAGCAGGCCCCGAAACCCGTAGATTGCCAGATTTCGGGGCCTTGCTTGCTGATTAATAAGGGCTTCAGGCTACCTGTTTGCGCTTGCGGAAAGACAGAATCCAGATGCCGACGGCCAGCTCCAGCGCCGCAATAATCCACAAACCGCTTTGGAAATTACCGCTGGCGTCTTTCAGGGCACCCAACATGAAGGGCGCGCCAAAACCGGCCAGGTTGGCTACCGAGTTGATGAAGGCCACGCCAATCGCGGCTGCCGAGCCTGCCAGGACGGCGTTGGGCAATTGCCAGTACACCGGAATGCAACCCATGGTGCCGGACACGGCAATGATCAGGCTGATGAAGGCCATGGTCGTATTGTTACCCAGGAACAGACCCACGCCAGCCAGACCGATGGCGCCGATGATGACCGGAATCCCCGTGTGCAGTCGGGCTTCGCGGCGACGGTCGGCACTAAAGCCCAGCGCCAGCTGGAAAATCGCCCCAAAGACATAGACCAGACCGACCAGCAAACCAACCTGCAGCGGATCGGTCGGGCCCAGCGAGCGCACCAGGGTAGGGGCAAAAAAGGCCAGCGTGGAGTTGGCGGCCACGATGCCAAAGAACATCAGGGTCAGAGTCCACAGATCGGCATTGCCCAGGGCTTTCTTGAAGCTGTGCTCGCGCGGCCCTGCGGCCTTGGCGTCCAGTACCAGCTCCTGCTTGATCAGGTCTTTTTCACGCTGGCTTAACCAACTGGCCTTTTCAGGGCTGTCCACAATGAACATCACCGCCAGAATGCCCGCGAAAATCGTGGGCAGGCCTTCCAGCAGGAACAGCCATTGCCAGCCCGACCAGTCATTGACGCCATGCAGGCGCGTCATGATGAAACCGGCCAGTGGTGCACCCACAACCGAAGCCACGGCCGAGGCGGAAATAAAGACCGCAAAGGCTTTGGCACGGCGATGGGCCGGGAACCAGAAAGTCAGGAACAGCAGCACACCGGGCTGGAAGCCCGCTTCAAAGGCCCCCAGTAAAAAGCGCATCACATAAAAGTAGGCGGCTGTTTTGGTAAACATCATCAGCACGCAGATCAGACCCCAGCCAAAGGCGATGCGGGCCAGGGTCTTGCGCGCACCAATACGCAGCAGCAACCAGTTGCTGGGTACTTCAAAAAAGAAGTAGCCCAGGAAGAAAATCCCGGCACCTATGCCGTACACCGTTTCGGAAAACCCCAATTCGGGCTGCATCTGCAGCTTGGCAAAACCAATATTGAGCCTGTCTATCCAGGCCAGCATCCAAAGCAAGAAGATGAAGGGCAAAATGCGCCACATCACTTTCTTGTAAATCTGATCCAGTTCCTGCTTGCTGGCGGATGAAGCCTGGGCTCCGTCCGCAAGGGTGCTGCTTGTCATGGGGTGTCTCCTTGTGTGGTACAGCGTGTTATGGCTGATCTGGGGGCAGGCGCTCGGCCATAAGCTCGCAGGCAGCAATGATGGGATTGATCACCGGCACAGCCAGCCTGCTTTGCAGCGCTTGGGCGCTTTGCGCCAGCGGGCCGCCGCCGATGATGACGGCGCGGGCACCGTCCTGTTCGATACATGCCACGACGCTGTCGGCCAGTTCCTGATCCTGACGATCAGGGGCCTGGGCCAGATCCAGCGGGGCGGTAGGGGTCAGGCGCAGGCCGGAGAACTGGTCGCTCCAGCCATAGCGCTGTACTTGATCCAGAATGGATTGCTCCAGACCGGGGGTGGTGGTGGCAATGCCAAAAGGCGTACCTGCGCGGGCGGCTTGCTCCATGGAGGCCTGCCCGATGCCGATGACCGGAACCGTGACGCGTTCAGTCAGGGCTTGCAGGCCGGGATCCCCAAAAGCGCCGACGATGACACCATCAGCGTCCTGCGCCTGGGCCAACACCTGCGGGTGTCTGGCCATGGCGGCGGCCTGCTCCAGTTCCTCCATTTCGGTCAACATGCCCGGTCCCTCGGGGGCGGTCAGCCCCCGGACCTGAATGTCGCTACGCTGCAGGCTCTGGAAACAAGCCTGGGCAAGCGCCACCATCATGTCCGTGGTGGGACGGGAAGTATTGGGGTTGATGAGCAGTACGGTATGAGACATAAATACAGGGGCCGCAGCAACACGGCTTATTAAGTGAATCAGGTATCCAGAGGGCGACCGAAGGTTTCGGGCGCCAGCTGCAGGACAGCGGCAAAGGTGACATACATGCCCGCCATCAAGGTGAACATGCCGGCTACACCATAGCCTTCCAGCACCCAGCCGCTAAGCGTAGGAATAAATGCGCCCGCCAAGGTGCCCAGCGCCAGAATGAAGGCGGTGCCAAAGGCGCGGACGCGGGTGGGATACAGCTCGGGGGAGAAAATCCAGATCGTGGTGTTCAACAGAAGCACGCAGAACTGGAAGGCTGCGCCGAACAGCAGTACCAGGTAGATATTGAAGCTCAGGAAGCCAAAGGCCAGACCGCTGGCGCAGGCCAGCAAGGCTCCATAGGTGAAGACGCGTTTGCGAGGCACACGGGAGCCCAGGTAAGAGGCGGTCAAGGCCCCCAGCAGGCTGCCCGACTGCATCAGGATCGTGAAGGTATAGCTTTTCACCAAAGAGTGGCCTTGCTCCACCAGCAGGGTCGGCATCAGGGTCAGAACTGTCAGCTGCGCGCCGTAGGTCATGCACACGGCAATGCCGGTCACCAGAGTGCGCATGGCCAGCGGGCCTTGGAAAATCTCGCTCAAACGTACCCGCTCTGCTTTTTGTGCTTGCGGGCCGCTGTGCAAATAAGGATAGGGATTGGCAACGTGGCGGCCCAGCTTGCCCGAGGCCAGAATATTCAGAACCTGATTGGCCTCGTCAATACGCCCTTGCGACACCAGAAAACGGGGTGTTTCAGGAATGTAGCGACGATAGAACAACACCATGAAGGCAGGCATGACCAGCAGGCCAAATACCCAGCGCCAGCTTTCAGGGCCGGGAAAGAGGGTAAAGACCAACAAGCCGAAGGCCGGGGCCAACATATTGCCCAAACCGCCACCGGCGACGTTGATCGTGCCGACGGCCGTGCCGCGAAAGCGCGAGGAGCAGAATTCGGCCAGCATGGTGACGGCAATCGAGATCTCGCCACCCAGACCAAAGCCCACAATCATGCGACCCAGGCCCAGTACCCAGTAGCTGGGGGCAAGGGCGCAGATCAGCGCGCCCAGCGTGAACAGGGCCAGGTTGATGGTCAGCATGACACGGCGACCGTAGTGGTCCGCGATATAGCCCGATAGCAAGCGCCCCAGAGCGGCAGCGGCGAAGGTCAGGGTGTTCAGAAACCCGACATCACGCGGCGTCAGCCCCCAGTGTTGCTGTAGCAGCGGGCCGACCAGGCCCACGGCATTTTGCTCCAGCACGTCAAACAGCACGCCCAGCAAAATCAGGGCCAGCACTTTGCGGTGCGAGTTGGTGACGCCTATGGTTTCCAGCGAGTTTTCCAGTTGCTGCTGAACCGTATGATTGTTGGCCGTAGAACTGGCCTGTGCCTGCCCGGTGTCGGCTGGCAAGGTTTGTTGCTTGCTAGACATGGTTTCTCCTCGTTCCAGGGCGTATGCGGCCCCAACATTATTTTTTCAATCATTATTGATATGAAAAAATCTTTTCAAAACTAGGGTAAACGAGAAAGATTTTGCAGTGTCTGCGGGGTGGTGGCGCAGGGTGTTGATATAAAAGGGTTTTTGATAAAAAAAGGATCATCGCAGTTCGCGTATGATCCTTATTCGATTCCTTGAATAGGCTGAGCCCGTTTTATCCTGGATGCTGTCCTGTCCTGTCCTGTCCTGTCCTGTCCTGTCTTTGTCTCTGTTTCTGTCTCTGTCTCTGTCTCTGTCTCTGTCTCTATTGGTGCTGCCGATGCAGATACCGTGATCTACAGCTCCAGAAAGCTGTCGTGGAAAGCCTCCACCAGACCCAGATGACGACGCCCGGCAGGTCCGGCCTGATCCATCACCTGGCTCAGGATCAAATGGCACAGCCCGATCACCGCCACGTGGTTATCCAGCACACCGGGCGATTGCACATCACAGCGCAGGGTCCAGCGACAGGCGCTTTTTTCCGGGCTGAGCTGGTCAGTGATGTGCAGCACATTCGGGTTCAGTTGCGCCATTTGCCCAATCAGCTGCTCCATATTGCGTACCCGGCGACGCAGGGCAAACATCACCACCACATCGTCGGCATGTATACCGGCCAGATGCTCCCCCATGGTCTCGCCAGGACCGGGAATCAGTTGGGCCTCAGGGACGATTTGCAGCAACTGCCAGCGAAAGTAATTGGCCAGAGCATGGCTGGATCGAAATCCCAGTACCCACACTTTCCGCGCGCCCAGCATGGCCTGGGCGATTTCTTTCAGCAGCGAATCGGGAATGCGTCTATAGGTAGAGGCCAGATTGTTCTGGCTTTGCTGCAAATGCGTGGCCAGCGAGCGCTCGGCCTCTGTCTCGGTCGCGGCCAGCAGCAGGGGCGAGCCTGCCTTCTTTTCGGAGCGCACTTGCTTGCGGGCGGCTTCGTAATTGCTATAGCCCAGGCGTCGAATAAAGCGGGTAACCGTTGCATTGGACACATTGGCCAGCGAAGCCAGCTCTGAGGCGGTGTAGCCGGCCAGATCTCCCGGAAAATCCAGGGCAAATTCCGCCAGACGTCGCTCTGATGGGGATAGATCGTGAAGAATGTCACGTACGCGTCCAACAAAGGACTTCACGGCGGGATCAGACATGGCGTTCCGTACTCTTGTAGTGTGTTCTGGATTTTACGGGGAGGCTCATGGAACTGTATCAAAAATCCGGCCGTCCTCGCCGGACCGAATTGTTTACAGATCCCCGCGCTCGGCCATGGAGACGGTCTGGCTGGGCGTAACAATAATGTGATCCAGCAAACGGATATCCACCAAAGCCAGCGCCTGACGTATGTGCCGCGTGAGCCGGATATCGGAAGCGCTGGGATAGGCTGCGCCTGAAGGGTGGTTGTGCGCCAGAATAATGGCGCAGCTGTGGTGACGCAGGGCTGCGCGCAAGATCTCCCGGGGGTAGACCGAGGCCTGGTTGACTGTGCCCCGGCTGATTTCCTCGGCGCAGATCAGTCGCAGCTGATTGTCCAGAAACAGGGCCAGGCAGTGCTCCACGGGCAAATGTCCAATATGGGCAAGACAATATTCGCGCACCTTGTCTGCCTGATTCAGCAAAGGCAGGTCCGTCAGCGATTCCAGGGCACAGCGGCGTTGCAGTTCCCGGATAACCAACAGTTCCGAGCATTTGGCCGGGCCGATTCCGTCCAGCTGACGCAGGGCAGACGCATCGGCCGATAATAATCCTTTGAGTCCGTTAAAATGTTCAAGCAACATCTGGCCCAGCTCGACAGCATTGCGCCCACGCGTCCCGGTGCGCAGGACAATACCCAGCAGTTCCGGGGTGCTCAGGCAGGCAGGGCCGTGCGCCAACATGCGCTCACGGGGCCCTTGGCGGCGTAAAGTGGATGTGGCCATAAGAAACGCTAAAATGCGGTAATTGAATGATTTTCTATAGTGAGCGATTGTGAGTAACTCTGCTAGTTCCGAGCTTGGAATTGTCCGTCAGGATTCCTACCTGACTTTGCACTATCGTATAGAGCTGGCCAGCGGCCCGGCGGCAGGCTCTGTGTTTGCGGATACCTTTACGGGCCGCCCGGCGACCTTGCAACTGGGCAATGGTCAGTGGGCCCCTGGCATGGAAGAGAAATTGCTGGGCCACCGTGAAGACGAGCGCTTTCAGCTCGACATCACCCCGGAGGATGCCTACGGCGCCCGTAACCCGGATCTCCTGCAGCGCATTACTCGTGAAATGCTGGCCAGCAATGCCGCCGAAGGCGTGGAGTTCGTGCCCGGTGATATGGTGGAGTTTGCTGCCCCTAATGGCAGCCGCTATTCGGGCGTGCTCAAGGAAATCGACGACAAGACCGCCTTGTTCGATTTCAACCATCCTTTGGCCGGTGTGGCCTTGCGCCTGGATGTTCATATTTTGGGGATTCTGTAATGAGTCAAGCTACTCCTGTTCAGAACGCTGAGGTTGTTCTGGCCCAGCCCCGTGGATTCTGTGCTGGGGTCGATCGCGCGATTGATATTGTCGAACGCGCCTTGGAATTGCACGGCGCACCGATTTACGTGCGCCATGAAATCGTCCATAACCGTTACGTGGTGGAAGACCTGCGCAACAAGGGGGCGATCTTTATTAAAGAGCTGGACGAAGCGCCTTCGGGCGCGATCGTGATTTTCTCGGCTCACGGCGTATCGCGTCAGGTGCGTGACGATGCCGAAAAGCGTGGCCTGAAAGTCTTTGACGCCACGTGTCCGCTGGTCACCAAAGTGCATATCGAGGTCTCTCGCATGCGCGCGGAAGGCCGGGAAATCATCATGATTGGTCACGTCGGTCACCCTGAAGTCGAGGGTACGCTGGGGCAGGCCGATGGCGGCATGTACCTGGTGGAAACGCCCGAGGACGTCGCCAATCTGAAAGTGGCTGATCCCGACAAACTGGCCTTTGTGACGCAAACCACCTTGTCCGTGGACGATGCCGCGGTGGTGGCCCAAGCCTTGCGTGAGCGCTTCCCCAATATCGTGGAACCCAAGAAAAGCGATATCTGTTATGCCACACAGAACCGTCAGGATGCAGTCAAGATCATGGCTCCACAGTGTGATCTGGTCCTGGTGGTGGGCAGTACCAACAGCTCGAACTCCAATCGTTTGCGCGAAGTGGCCGAACGCAAGGGGGCTGAAGCCTATCTGCTGGATAAACCGGAAATGATTGATCCGGCCTGGCTGGTGGGTAAGAAGCGCGTGGGCGTGACAGCGGGCGCATCGGCACCGGAAGTTCTGGTCAATCAGGTGATTCAGCGCTTGCAGGAATTGGGCGTAGGCAAAGTGCGAGCCCTGGATGGCGTGGAAGAAAACATTGCCTTCCCGCTGCCCCGAGAGCTGTCGCGCAAGATTGAAAGCCTGAACAAATAAAAAAACGATTTTTGCAGGGTGGACAGGAGACAAGATGATTTTGTATAGCTACTTTCGCAGTTCCGCCGCTTACCGGGTGCGGATTGGTCTGAACCTCAAGGGTCTGGATTACCAGATCAAACCTGTGCACCTGCTCAAGGATGGCGGTCAGCAGCATCAGCCGGATTATGTGCAAATCAATCCCGTGCAGTTGCTGCCTGCTTTGGATGATGATGGCCTGATCATTACGCAATCCCTGGCCATCCTGGAATATCTGGACGAACGCTATCCTGAATTGCCTTTGTTGCCCAAAGCCTCGGCAGAGCGGGCCTGGGCACGTTCCATGGCACAAACCGTGGCTTGTGATATTCACCCGCTGAATAATCTGCGCGTGCTGCAGTATTTGAAAAACGAGCTGCATGCCGAGGAAGACGCGCGCAACCAGTGGTATCGCCACTGGGTCAGCGTAGGCCTGGAAGGCCTGGAAGCCTTGGTGCAGCGTCATGGCAAAAAGGATCATGCCTTTATTTTTGGTGATACCCCCGGTCTTGCCGAAATCTGCCTGATTCCTCAAATGTTCAATGCACGTCGTTTTGACATGGATCTAAGCGTATTTCCACGCCTCTTGGCGGTAGAGGAAAAGTGTCTGGAGCTGTCCGCATTTCAGGAAGCGGCTCCCGACCGTCAGCCCGATGCAGCTTGAGCATCTGCATGAGGTCGGCCTCTGCTTGCGCCGACCGGACTCCACCCGCCTGACAGGCGGGTTTTTCTTGCCCCGTTTCAACTGGCTGGACGGCGTTGGGGGCGTAAAGGACGAGACATGAATATTGGTTTTTGTGGTTTGGGCCGTATGGGTCAGCCTATGGTGCGCCGCTTGTTGAATGCCGGTCGTCAGGTTCGCATCTGGAATCGCTCCAAGGACAAGGCGCAAGCCCTGATCGAAGCGGGTGCCCATTGGTGCGATACCCCGGCGCAAATGGCCGAGCAGTGTGAGGCCGTTTTCCTGTGTGTCTTTGATGCGCAGGCTGTGCACGATACCGTCCTGGGCGAGCAGGGCCTGGCGTCGGTGCAGGGAGCCTTGCGGATTGTGGTGGATCACTCCTCGATCCCACCGCAAGCCTCGCGCGAGATGGCGGCCCAGTTGCAGCAGCGTTGTGGGGCCCATTGGCTAGATGCTCCGGTATCCGGTGGTGTTGGCGGCGCTGAACAAGGCACCCTGGCCATCATGGTGGGCGGGCAGGCTGTGCAGCTGGATCGTGTCCGTCCGGTGCTGGCCGCGTATTCGCAGCGCGTCACTTTGATGGGGGCAGTAGGGGCCGGCCAAGTAACAAAGTTATGCAATCAGACAATTGTGGCCACCACCTTGACCGCCATTGCCGAGGCCTTGAGCCTGGCCAATGACAATGGCGTGGATGCTTCCAAAATCAGTGAGGCTCTGGGGGGCGGTTGGGCCGATTCGGTTCTGCTGCAATTGTTCGTGCCGCGCATGACTCAGCCCGACAATCAAGTAAAAGCGTCGGTGGACACCATGCTGAAGGACTTGAATACCGTGGCGGAGCTGGCCAGTGTCAGTCATACCAGCATGCCGGTGGCTCATGCGGCTCAGCAAACCTATCGTGCGGCCCATCGTCTGGGCCTGGGCGAAGAAGATGTCGCTCGCATTACGCATGTGAATAGTTACAATTACGGGGAATAAACTACCATCAGTCAAACTTAGTTTCGGTATTATGTCGGCTATTTGAAGTTGGGACTGTAGGTCTACAAAAGGGAAGTCATGAAGAAAAGTACAGGGCTGGTCACACTAGTTGTCGTGTTAGCGGCCGCATATGGCGGTTCGACCTGGTACACCGGCAAGAAAACAGAAGCGCTGGTGGGTACGAAAGTGGCCGAGTTCAATACCCTGGCCGCAGAACAGCTGCAGCAGATGGGCATGAGCGAGTCGGTCGTCATGAACGTGGTCGACTACCAGCGTGGCGTGTTTTCCTCTACCGCTCGCTACACCATTACCGTCAAGTCATCTAACGCTGAAGAGAAGCCTGTTGAGCTGACCTTTGACGACAAGATCAGCCATGGTCCTTTGCCTTTGTCGGCAATGGCGCTGGGTAACTTCACCCCTGTTGCCGCCTTGTCGCACAGCACACTGGTCAAGACCAAAGACACCGAAGGCTGGTACAAGCTGACCGGCGACAAGACCCCTTTGTGGGCTGACAGCCTGGTTGGTTTTGACGGTGCCGTGGACTCCAACGTGCATTTTGAAGCCATCAAGCACCAGGGCGACGAAGTCAAAGTGGACTTCAGCGGCGGTCAACTGCGCACCAAAGCCGGTGGCAAGAGCAAAGATATTGTTGTGACCGGCAGCTTCCCCAAGCTGTTTGTTGACGATATCAGCGAAGATCCATTGAAGCTGGAAGCCTCCAACTTCGTGGTGGACTTCAAGCAAGACGGTGACATCAACGTCAACGGTACCCAGGTCGGCAAGCTGAGCGTGGATGGTGTGAAGATGCAAACGGCCGAGACCGATGGCATCACCTTCAAACAGATCGCCATCAATTCCGATGCGGTGACCAAAGACTCCATCAGCGATACCAAGGTTGTCTATGCGCTGACCGATCTGGTGTTTGAAGACAAGGTCAAGCTGGGTTCGGTTGAACTGTC
Source organism: Alcaligenes faecalis (assembly GCF_009497775.1). Classification (NCBI taxonomy): domain Bacteria; kingdom Pseudomonadati; phylum Pseudomonadota; class Betaproteobacteria; order Burkholderiales; family Alcaligenaceae; genus Alcaligenes; species Alcaligenes faecalis. Next base: position 2,753,821 of record NZ_CP031012.1, on the reverse strand, counting down.
GATGAATTTTGATCGTGTGTACGCACCCGCTATCTCCGCGTTGTCCAAGCTGATCTCCGATTCCAATCTGCAAAACGATATGGATTCGGTTGATGGCCCAACGGCTCAGAAGATGATGGAACTGGTTTTGCAAGCACTGGAGCACAAGCCTGTGCTGCGTGTTGAGCCTCTGCGTTGGTACACGGCCGCTGGCGAGTCCAAAGCCACGTTGCGAGTGGACTTCCAAAAGCCTAATGCGACGTTGCAAGAGCTGCAAACCAGCCCCGAGATGTGGATCGAAGCCATTCCTGCTGCTCAGCTGGATCTCCTGATCTCCAAACCCATGCTGCGTGGTCTGGCTGCCGATATGGACAAGGCTGAAGGCCTGTCGCCTGAAGAAGGCAACGCCGCCATGCTGGATATGGTTCTGGATGCAGCCGTAGCTCCTTACGCCGAGTCCAAGATGATCACCAACGATGAAAACGGCATTTCGACAGCCATCAAATACGACGGCAAAGACCGCGTGTTTGACATCAACGGCCAGCGCTTCACCTCCGAGCAATTGCTTGGTCTGGTCCTGATGGGCATGATGTAATTCGTCTGGGCTTTGTCCAGCGTAAAGCCCACCGATATTCGGTGGGCTTTTTTTTGACCTAATAGGGAAGGGAGCCAGATTCCATGGCCAGCTTATCGGACCAGTTGTCTCGACTGGTATACAGCACGGAACAAGGACGCATGTGTCCGGATTGCGGGCAGGCGCAAAATCAGTGTCGCTGTGAAGAGAATCGTCGCCAGGAAGCCTTGTCTCAGGCTCAGGGGCCAGTACGCTTGAGTCTGGAAACCAAGGGGCGAAAAGGCAAGGGAGTGACCGTGGTAACAGGTCTGGTGATGCCCGAGGAGCAGCTCAAGGCGCTGGTCAAGGAGCTGAAGAACGCCTGTGGAGCGGGCGGGACGCTGAAAGAGGGAACGCTGGAGATTCAGGGTGATCATCGAGCCGTTGTGCAGGCACGCCTGGAACACAACGGCTTGACGGTCAAACGGGTCGGCAGACCCTGACAGGTATTTAGAAGCTGTAGCCCAAGCCTACGCCACCAAAGACGCTGCTTTTCTTCTCGACCAATGGGCTGTCCTTGGCTTCTTCACCCAGGGTATTGACGCCCAGCAGACCTTGCAGGGACCAGCTTTCACTGAGCTTGTGGGTGTACTGACCGTACAGCGCGTAGGAGCGCAGACCAGCGTCAGGACGGTAGCTGTTCAGTTGACCATTGCTGGCTGCCGCTTCGTGCGACTTCACACCAAAGTAAGTGCGCATGGCTTTTTCGTTGGACCATTTCAACTCTGCACCCAGCGAGAAGCTGCTGTCCTGATCGTTCCAGAGGCGGTAGCTCAAGTCCAGCACGGCGGTGGCGCCGTAGCCGCTTTTTAGTGCCTGGTAGTAGCTACCCTCGATTTTGGCATTGCCCAGTCGGTAGGCGGTAAACACGCCCAGATTGCCGTGACGATCAATATCGTCCGTGCCGTACAGGCGGTCGGCATCGCCGGATTTACGTGCACGGGCCAGAGCGGCGTAGGTGCCGATTGTCCAGTTGTCTGTCAGATTGGTTTGCAGACCGATAGCAGGCATGCCTGCTTTGGGGGCCAGAAAGAAGTGGCCGTTGCGGTGCGAGAGCAGAGGGTAGAAACGGCCATCGTAGCTGTCCGCCCCTTCGTACTTGGGAGCAAAACCAACACCGACACCCACGGTCGTTTGCTGTGCAAGTGCCTGACTGGTTCCTAAAGCACATAAAGCCAGTAAAAGGCAGGGACGCAGAGCAGAACGGGCGAGGGTGGGCATGACAGATTCCTTGTGATACGGGTAAAAACAGGCCCGCTTGCCGCGGGCCTAGCTATCGTATCAAGGTTTGGGCGGGGGCAGGCAGAATCATGACCGGCCAGTATGGTCTGTTGTTCTGGCCCTACACCCTGTCAGGCCCGAATGTAAATCCAGTTTTCTGCTTGCAGTGTCACCAGGGCGGTGATGGCCCCTTGCTCCAGGGTTTGGAAGCGTTCTGGCGCACTGAGAGATTGATTGCGCAGTGTGTTGGGGCACAGGTAGGTGTAGGCGTCGCAATCGTGCTCAGCGCCTTCTACGCAGGCTTTAACGGCCTGCGCATTGGCGATGATGCGAATCTGCGCATCCGGTATGTCCTTGAGCAAGTTGCGCGCATTGCTGCGGGCGCGCTCCAGGGCATCGGCGGTAGGGGCATGCAAGAGAACACGAGTGCTCATGAATAAACGTCCTGCTTGAAATTAACGTGGGCCAAAAACGCGTTCGGTGATGTCGGGCGAAGCGCCGGTCTGCATTTGAATGCGGCCTTGCTCATCCTGCCAGACCATGGCGGGCGTGGCACGCAAATCCCAGCCCATCATCAGATCTTCATTGCGGGTCAGGTCGGCCTCGATGTCGTTGGGCACGCTGTCCAGACCTTTCACACCGGCGCTGCGGTCTTTCAGCATGGCCAGAGAGTGCTCGTTCAAGGCCTTGGTAGGATCTTTGGCGGCCAGGATGGCGGCCGATTTCAGGCTGCTGCTGGGGGCCAGAATGCCCACCATGATGTGGCGCAGCTGTACCTTGCCGGAGTCCACCCAGGGGCGGGCCATTTGCCAGAACTGCATGCAGTAAGGGCAGTTCGGGTCGGTAAAGACGTAGACCACGCGGGGGGCCTTGTCGTCGCCATCCTTGATCCAGCGGGATTTTTCCAGCTTGCCCAGCATGTCCTTGGCAATCGCGGGTTGCACCAGTTCGTCCAGACCGGCCGGGCGCACTTCCTCACCCTTGGCATCGATCATGGTGCCCACCATCATGTGTTGTCCGTCGGGCAAGTTGTAGATGGCCAATGCGCGATTCCCGCTATACGCGCCCCAGGCTTTCAGCCCACCGGGCGCATCAAACTCGCCCACGATGGACAGGCCTTGTTCTTCCAGGGCCTTCAGGGCAGCGGGGCGGTCGGTGGCCTGGACGACAGTGCTGGCGCACAGCAAACCGGCCAAGGCAAGACGAATCGAAAAAGAGGAAAGCGACATGGTGGTTAATCCTGCAAAACAGTCGGTAAAGGTATATATCCAGAAAATATATACTAAGATCCAAATGGAATAAAAGAATGGGACTAGGCCGGGTTCGGATAGTTCCCCATTCCTGTTCTGATCAGGCTGTTTCTCCGGTTTAGCCGGGTGTGCGAATCTTCAGACTGGCCAATTCCAGCAAGCGGTAGGTCTCGTGCACAGGCAAACCCATCACGCCGGTGTAGCTGCCGCTCAAGTGGCTGATAAAAGCGCCGCCCAAACCCTGAATACCGTAGGCTCCGGCTTTGCCCATGGGCTCGCCACTGGCGCAGTACTCTGCAATTTCCTGCTCGTTCAGGGTTTTGAAGCTGACTTCGCTGATGCTGATGCTTTCAAATTCCACCCCACCTACGCCCAGGGACAAGGCGGTCATCACCTTGTGACGACGGCCCGAGAGCTCGCGCAGGATGCGTGCGGCATCGGCCAGATCAGCAGGTTTGCCAAAAATGTCCTCGCCCATGCAGACCGTGGTGTCGGCGCTCAGGATAGCGCGTTCCTGATCCAGGCTGCTGTCCTGTGCTCGCCATTCCAGGGCGCGCAGCAATTTGTCGCGGGCCGTGCGACGGACATAATCCAGCACCGCTTCCTGTTCCAGACGCGGTTCATCCTCGCCCGGAGGGCTGGGCACATTCAGGACTTCATGAGTGATCTGGATGCTGTTGAGCAGGTCGTGGCGGCGTGGGCTGGCAGAGGCCAGGTAGATGGGCTGAAAAGGCATAAGAAATCAGAACTAAAGAAGATTCAGGCGCGGTGATAAGGATGCCCGGTCATGACGGACCAGGCGCGATACAGTTGTTCGGCCAGAAAAATGCGTACCAGCGGGTGGGGCAGCGTCAGCGAGGACAGACGCAGCATGCCGTGGCAGCTTTGCTTGAGTGCTGCATCCAGCCCGTCCGGGCCACCGACCAGAATCGCAATATCCTGACCGCTGCTGCGCCAGCGTTCCAGTTCCTGAGCCAGCTTGACGGTAGTCAGGTCCTTGCCGCGTTCGTCCAGGGCGATGCGCATCGCCTGGGCGGGAATGGCCGCCTCAATGCGCTTGGCTTCGGCCTGCATCATCTGGGCAGGCGTCTTGCCGCTGGTACGGGGTTCGGCCTTGATTTCGCGCAGTTCTATGGCGCAGTCCTGGGGCATGCGGCGTGCATATTCCTGCCAGCCTTGCTCCACCCAGTCGGGCATGCGCTGACCTACCGCGATGACAATGAGTTTCATGGGAAATCTAAAAAAAAAGGCCGCATCGTAAGCTGCGGCCCGGGTATTGCCGACAGGGCAGAGGAAGTGCTTAGTCTTCGTCTTCGTCGGCGCTGGCGAAAAAGCCAGCGGGTGGAACCTGACGCGATTGCGGCAGCAGTTCCACTTCGACAGGGCGCTCGCCCCAAAGTTCTTCCAGGTTGTAGTACTGGCGGATGGCGGGTTGCATGCAATGCACCACGATGTCACCCAAATCCAGCAACACCCATTCGCCGGTGTCTTCGCCTTCATGGGCCAGGACTTCGACTTTGTTTTGGCGTGCCTTGTCAAACACGTTCTGTGCCAGAGCGCGGGTTTGCCGGTTGGAAGTACCACTGGCGATGACCACACGATCGAACAGGCCGGTCATGTGGGTAGTGCTGAAGACCTTGATGTCTTGAGCTTTGACGTCCTCGAGGGCATCGATGACGAGTCGTTGAAGTGTTTCTATATTCATAAAAAGAACTATACAGGGCGCGCCTGTGGGTGGGAAAGATAGAGCCGTTTTTTGTCAATGTATTGAGCGACTTTTTCCGGGACCAGGGCGGTGATGTTGTCACCGCGCTGCACTCGCTCCCGAATTTGGGTGGCCGAGATGTCCATGGGCAGAAAGTCGATCTGATGCAAACGGCGCTGAAGTCGACTCAGTTCCTGCTGCAAGGCCACGGGCGTTTCCAAAGGACTGCCGGGGCGCTGGGCAACAGCCAGTTCGACGTATTCAAGAATTTCCTGCCAGTCGTTCCAGCTGCAGAAATTATGCAGTTGGTCGCTGCCTAAAATCCAGTAGTACTGCGACCCGGCCGGCAAGCTGCGTACCGTGTCGATGGTGTAGGTGGGGCCACCGCGCTCGATCTCTACGGGGTTCACCTGCAAACCGGGGTGGCTTTGAGCGGCCAGCTCGGCCATGGCCAGGCGGTCCTGGGTGCTGGCACCCAGAGCGTCGCGTTGCCAGGGCTGGGCGGCGGGTAGCAACTGGACCTGATCTAGTTGCAATTGTTCGAACGCGGCAAGAGCCAGCGCTACATGGGCTTTATGGATGGGGTCAAAACTGCCACCCAGGAGCCCGACACGCTTTAAATCCATTCGCGCGGCACCAGGTATTGGGCCAGGGCGGCTTCGGGTGTGCCGGGTTCGGGCGACCAGTTGTAGCGCCAGTTCGCCTGGGGGGGCATGGACAGCAGGATGGATTCCGTACGTCCACCCGATTGCAGGCCAAACAGCGTGCCGCGGTCAAAGACCAGATTGAATTCGACATAACGGCCGCGACGAATGGCCTGGAAGTCCCGATGCGCCTGGGTGTATTCCTGATCCATGCGGGCACGCACGATAGGTGCGTAGGCATCGGTAAAGGAATTGCCCACGGAGCGGGTCAGGGCAAAGCTGGCTTCAAAGCCGGGCTCGTTCAGGTCGTCGTAGAAAATGCCGCCAATGCCACGGGTTTCGTTGCGGTGCTTCAGGTAAAAGTACTCGTCGCACCAGCGCTTGTAGCGCGGATAGTAATCCGCACCGTGTGGCGCCAGGGCGTCGTGGCATACCTGATGGAAGTGGCGGGCATCGTCTTCGTGCAGGTAGTAGGGCGTCAAGTCCAGACCGCCGCCAAACCAGAACACATCGTCCTGATCCGCTGTCTGGGCCTGGGCCACAAACATGCGCACGTTCATGTGCGTGGTAGGCACAAAGGGATTGCGCGGGTGAATCACCAGCGAAACACCCATGGCCTCCCAGGGGCGTCCGGCCAGTTCGGGGCGGTGGGCGCTGGCCGAAGGAGGCAGGGTGTGGCCTTTGACATGGCTGAACAGAACGGCAGCCCGCTCGAAAACGGGGCCGTTCTCCAGCAGGCGGGACAGACCGCCACCGCCTTCTGGACGATCCCACTGGTCCGACTCGAAAGGCGTGCCATCCAGCTGCTCAAGAGTGTCCACGATGTGGCTTTGCAACTGACGGAAATAAGCCTGGACGGTATCAATGGGTAAAGACATGAAAAGACCTTGCTGCGTAAATCAGGTTTCGCTGCTGGGCAGGGCGCGCCAGCCGATATCGGTGCGAAATTGCTTGCCGTCGAAATGCGTTTGGGAAATGGCCTCGTAAGCCGCTTCCTGAGCGCGACGGATGGAGTCGGCCATGGCGGTGACACACAGTACACGACCACCTGTGGTGACCACGGTGCCTTCTTTCATCTGAGTGCCCGCATGGAAGGTGATGCACTCGTCGGTGTCTTTCGCAAATTGCGTAATGGCATCACCGGTACGAGGCTCTTCGGGGTAGTTGGCTGCTGCCAGTACCACGCCAATGGCGGTGCGACGATCCCATTCGATGGTGGCCTCGTCCAGCTTGCCAGCCAGAGCCAGTTCGAAGGTTTCGGTCAGATCGCTCTTGATGCGCATCATGATGGGCTGGGTTTCAGGGTCGCCCATGCGGCAGTTGAATTCCAGCACCTTGATGGGGCGGGTGGCATCCGGGCCATCGTCAATCATCACGCCAGCGTACAGAAAGCCGGAGTAGGGCAAGCCTTCCTTGGCCATGCCTTGCATGGTGGGGTGAATGACTTCGCGCATGATGCGGTTGTGCAGCGTGGGGCTGACGATAGGGGCAGGGGAGTAAGCACCCATGCCGCCTGTGTTCGGGCCCTGATCGCCGTCTTTCAGGCGTTTGTGGTCCTGGCTGGTGGCCATGGGCAGCACATTCTTGCCATCACACATCACGATGAAGCTGGCTTCTTCGCCCGTCAGGCATTCTTCCACGACCACACGGGCACCGGCAGCACCAAAGCGGCCATCGCCCAGAATGTCGTCAATGGCGCCCAGCGCTTCTTCCAGCGTGGTGGCCACAATTACGCCCTTGCCAGCGGCCAGACCATCGGCCTTGACCACAATGGGAGCGCCTTGCTGACGGATGTAATCCTTGGCGGCGTCCGGATCGGTAAAGGTGGCGTAGGCTGCCGTCGGGATGTTGTGGCGCACCATGAAGGCCTTGGCGTAGTCCTTGGAGCTTTCCAGCTGCGCGGCAGCCTGGGTGGGACCAAAGATTTTCAGACCGGCCGCACGGAAGGCGTCCACAATGCCGGCGGCCAGAGGGGCTTCCGGGCCGACGATGGTGAAGGCAATTTTTTCTTGCTTCACAAAGGCAATCAGTTCCTGGATATCGGTGATCGCCAGGTTTTCAATACGTTCGGCACGCGCGGTACCGCCATTGCCTGGGGCAACGTAGACAGTCTGCACGCGTGCAGATTGGGCCAGGCGCCATGCCAAGGCGTGTTCACGGCCGCCGCTGCCGACAACAAGTAGCTTCATAGTGATGAGTCGGGCAGGGCCCGCAAAGAGGAGTTTTCAGGAACCAGGTTATTCGGCTTCGTCCATGACGGCGGTGGTGTAGACCTCTTGGACATCGTCCAGGCCTTCCAGTGCGTCCAGAAGTTTTTGCATTTTGACGGCATCGTCGCCGCTCAGCTCGGTCTCGTTCAGGGCTTTCATGACCACGCCTTCCACTTCGGGCGTCAGGCCAGCTGCCTGGAACGCGGCTTGTACAGCCGGGTAGTCCGTAGGAGCGCACAGCACTTCGATCAGGCCTTCTTCGTCGGTCACGATATCGTCGGCACCGGCGTCCAGGCCGATTTCCATAATCGTGTCTTCCGAGGTGCCCGGAGCGAACAGAAACTGACCGCAGTGGCGGAATTGAAACACGACCGAGCCGTCCAGACCCAGATTGCCGCCATTTTTTGTAAAGGCGTGACGCACATCCGAGACCGTGCGCTGACGGTTGTCGGTCATGCAGTCCACAATCACGGCCGCGCCGTTAATACCGTAGCCTTCGTAGCGAATTTCTTCGTAGTTGGCATCGTCCGCCCCGCCTGCGCCGCGCTGGATGGCGCGCAGAATGTTGTCTTTGGGCATATTGGCACCGGTTGCCTTGTCCCAGGCCATGCGCAAACGTGGGTTGGACTCGGGGTCAGGGCCGCCGGCACGTGCGGCCACGGTGACCTCACGAATGATCTTGGTCCAAAGTTTGCCCCGTTTTGCGTCTTGACGACCTTTACGGTGCTGAATATTCGCCCATTTACTATGTCCGGCCATAAAGTATTACCAATTCAGTAGACTACGTTCAAAGAAAAACAGATCTATTTTAACCTGTCTGCGCGACAAGGCCCGAGCTTGGGCGAAAGTCGCTAGAATCTAGGCACTTGGCATTCTATCCGGAAGAGAACAAACAATCATGGCTGATCCAATTTTGCTTGCTCAGAATAGCGATACTCCCATTTACCTGTTGCCCGCTCTGGCCAACCGGCATGGTTGTATTACGGGTGCCACAGGGACGGGGAAAACCGTCACCTTGCAGGTCCTGGCCGAAGCCTTTTCCCGTCTGGGAACGCCGGTTTTTCTGGCCGATGCCAAAGGCGACCTGAGCGGGATTTCCCAGGCCGCCCAGCCCAATCCCAAATTGCAGGAACGCTTGCAAAAGCTGGGTTTGCCCGAGCCGGTCTGGGGCGCGAACCCGGTCACCTTCTGGGATATTTTTGGCGAGCAGGGCCATCCGGTCCGCGCCACAATTTCCGACATGGGACCCTTGCTGCTGTCCCAGATTCTGGAATTGAACGACACCCAGGAAGGGATTCTGAATATTGTCTTTCGCCTGGCGGATGACGAAGGTCAGCTGATTCTGGACCTGAAAGATTTGCGCGCCGTGCTGCAAGACGTATCGGATCGCGCTGCCGAGCTGCGTAATCAGTACGGCAATATTGCGGCTGCCAGTGTGGGGGCAATCCAACGCGCCTTGCTGCGTCTGGAAACCCAGGGGGCGGATCGCTTCTTTGGTGAACCGGCGCTGGATGTTATGGACTGGATTCGCACCGATTCTTCCGGGCGCGGCATGATCAATGTGCTGGCCGCCGACAAGCTGATGCAGTCGCCTCGCTTGTACGCCGTGTTCCTGCTGTGGATGCTGGCTGATCTGTACGAGCGTCTGCCGGAAGTGGGCGATCTGGACAAACCGCGTCTGGTTTTCTTCTTTGACGAAGCCCACTTATTGTTTACAGGTGCACCAAAGGCTCTGCTGGAAAAAGTTGAGCAGGTCGTGCGCCTGATCCGTTCCAAAGGCGTGGGTATTTATTTCGTGACACAAAACCCGCTGGATATTCCTGATACCGTTCTGGGTCAGCTGGGTAATCGGGTACAGCACGCTTTGCGCGCCTTTACGCCGCGTGATCAGAAAGCCGTCAAGACGGCAGCGCAAACCATGCGCCCCAATCCCGGCCTGGATATTGAAGCCGCCATTACCGAACTGGGGGTGGGTGAAGCCCTGGTGTCCATGCTGGATGCCAAGGGGATTCCAACGCCTACCGAGCGTGCCTGGCTGGTGGCTCCGGGTAGCCGTATCGGCCCCGCTACCGAGGCTGAACGACAAACGATTCGACAAGCCTCCTTGTTTGGTTTGAAGTACGACCAGTCCATTGACCGCGAATCGGCTTATGAAGTGCTGGCTAAAAAGGCTGCCGATGCGGCTGCCAACGGTGCGGCAGGGGCGACCCAGGTAGGGGCGGCGGCTGGCAAGGACGACGGCCTGATGGGCGTTGTGAATGACTTTCTTTTTGGATCAACAGGGCCGCGCGGTGGCAAGAAGGACGGCCTGGTGCAAAGCATGATCAAAACCGAGACCAAACGGGCTGCCACCAAAGTGCTGCGTGGGGTGTTGGGTTCTTTATTTGGAGGAAAACGTTAATGCCCTCGCCATTGCCTCATTTAATTGTTGCCACCGCACGGCCATCAGAAACAACACGTTGGGCGGATGAGTTCCGCAAAGCCTATCCCGATTGGAGGATTGACGAGTTCGTCCCCGGACAAGCCAGCACCGGGGCGAGTTATGCCGTCGTCTGGCAACCGGATACGGTCTTGTTCAAGCAAGAGCCCAGTTTGCGCGCTACCTTCAATCTGGGTGCAGGCGTGGATGCAGTAGCAGGCACTATCCCGGCCGAAATGCCTTTGTACCGTCTGGAAGACGCGGGCATGGCCGAGCAAATGGCTGAATATGCCTTGTATGGTGTGCTGCGTGCTGTGGGCCGTTTTCAGCCATACGAAGAGCAGTCACGCGAAGGCAAGTGGAAAGCCTATCGCCCGATTGATCGCCGTCAGTGGCCTGTAGCCGTGTTGGGTCTGGGCGCAATTGGCAGCAAGATTGCCCATGTGATTGCCAGCCTGGGTTACCCCGTGCATGGCTGGTCGCGTCGTCTGCATGAAGCGGACTTCCCTTGCTATGCCGGTGAAGAAGGCCTGAAAGAGTGCGTCTCTGCCAGCCGTGTTCTGGTCAACGCTTTGCCGCTGACTCCGCAAACCGAGGGTCTGATCAACCGCGACGTGTTGTCGAATTTGCAGCCCGGTGGCTATTTGATCAACGTGGCTCGCGGTGGTCATCTGGTCGATGCGGATGTGCTGGACGCCCTCAAGAGCGGCCACTTGTCAGGCGCTTTGCTGGATGCCTTTACTCAAGAGCCGCTGCCAGCAGATCACCCCTATTGGGGTATCCCTTCCGTGATGATTACACCTCATATCTCGGGCATCACCGTGCGTGAACTGGCGCTGGAGCAAATCGGTTCGCGTATCGAGCTTTTGCAAGAAGGCAAACCGGCGACTGGGCGAGTCAATCACAGCCAGGGCTATTAATCATTGTTGGATTAGGACCAGCCTGCCAGCACCGTGGGGAGCTGGCAGGCTAATTGCTGTTTTGTGAACAGAGCAGCGTCTTTTCAGAATAAGGCCGTTGAGGCCATGTAAAACCACAAGGAAAGAGGAATGAGTAAAGTTCATCGTATTGCCGTGATCGCGGGAGACGGGATCGGCAAGGAAGTCATGCCCGAAGGGCTGCGTATTCTGGAAGTGGCCGCTCGTCGTCACGCCATTAATTTTGATTGGAAAGTGCTGGATTGGAGCTCGGACTACTACCAGAAGCACGGCACCATGATGCCCTCGGACTGGAAAGCCCAATTGATGGATACCGAGGCCATTTTCTTTGGTGCCATGGGCTGGCCCGATCTGGTGCCTGACCACGTTTCACTGTGGGAGTCCCTGTTCAAGTTCCGTCGTGAATTCGATCAGTACATCAACTTGCGCCCCGTGCGCTTGATGCCCGGCGTGCGTTCGCCGCTGGCCGGTCGTGAGCCCGGTGATATTGATTTCTTCATCGTGCGCGAGAACACCGAAGGCGAATACTCCAATAGCGGCGGCATCATGTTTGAAGGCACGCAGCGCGAAGTCGTGATTCAGGAAAGCGTCTTCACCCGTACCGGTACAGACCGTGTCTTGAAGTTCGCGTTTGAGCTGGCTAAAAAACGCGGCAAACACGTTACTGCTGCGACCAAATCCAACGGTATTTCGATCTCCATGCCCTGGTGGGATTCCCGCGTGGCAGCCATGGGCGAGCAGTACCCCGACGTGAAGTGGGACAAGTATCACATCGACATTCTGTGCGCGCACTTTGTGCAGCACCCGGACTGGTTCGATGTGGTGGTGGCTTCCAACCTGTTTGGCGATATCTTGTCCGATCTGGGCCCGGCATGTACCGGTACCATCGGTATTGCACCGTCGGCCAACCTGAACCCCGAACGGGTATTCCCATCCCTGTTTGAGCCCGTGCACGGCTCGGCCCCGGATATCTATGGCAAGGGCATTGCCAACCCGGTCGGTCAGATCTGGAGTGGTGCCTTGATGCTGGATTTCCTGGGCTACCCGCAGGCCGCCGCCGAAGTGGTGCAAGCCATTGAGCAGGTTCTGGCCAATGGCCCACGTACCCCTGATCTGGGCGGCCAGGCCAGCACCGCAGAAGTCGGTGCCGCCGTTGCTCAGGTTCTGGAAGCAATGGCCTAAGCCATTAGCTGGACTTGGGTGGGCGCAGGCCTGCCCAAGTGATGGCGCCAATCATGATGGCACCACCCAGCAGCGCACGGCTGCTGGGGTATTGAGCGAAAAGAAGAGCCGCAAAGGCGATGGCGTAGACAGGCTCCAGGGCAATCACAATCCCGGCGCTGCGAGCATTCAGAACGGTTAGCGCAGAGACCAGCAGGTAGTGCGACAAAGCCGTACAAAACACCCCCAGCAGCGCAATCCAGACCCAGTCCACCAGGGTGCTGTCGCCCAGCAGCGGTATGGCAAAAGGCCAGCACATCAAGGCCACAAACAGATTCTCCCACCATGCGACTTGCTGAGCAGACAGATGCTTGGCGGCGCGGCGGTTGATCAGCGTGAACATGGCAAAAGTAAAGCCGGAGGCAATTGCCCAGGCCAGGCCAATGGTGGATTGATCCTGGAAATCGAAAGACGGGGTCACCAGCAACAGGCCAAAGGTAACCAGGGCCAGAATGATCCATTCCGACACGGTGACGCGCTCGCGCAGGACGGCCCATTCGCACAAGGTAATGAAGGCCGGGAAGCTGGCAAAGCCCAGAGTGGCAATGGCCACGCCGCCCACTTTGACGGCCACAAAGAAAGTGGCCCAGTGAATGGCCAGCATGATGGATGCCAGAAGCAGAGTGCGAAAGTCTGCAGCTTTCATGCCCTGACCCAAACCGCGCCCTTGAGAGCGAATACTGATGAACAAGGCCAGGACCGCAAAGCTGGCTCGGCCTGCGGTGATCAGCATGGCGCCGACCTGAATGAGTTCACCAAAAATACCGGTCAGTCCGAACAGAACGGCAGCCACATGAATGGCAGCCAGAGCACGTCCATGCGTCATGGAAAGCGATCCGAGAAAAAAAGAGTCAATTTAGGCTATTCTGGTGCTTTATATCAGCCAGCGATAGGGCAGCGGGGTCGGGCAGGCAATACGTGTAAGGCATTATTCTAAGACATTGCTATGGGCCCCTCATCAAAGGAGTAAAACAATGACGCAGACGGTTAAGGCGATACGGATTGAACGTAATGGTGGTCCGGAGGTACTGCAGTGGGCTTCGGTAGAGCTGCCCGCTCCTCAGGAGAAGGAAGTCACCATACGCCAAAAAGCGGTGGGTTTGAACTTTATCGACATCTATTTCCGTAATGGCCTCTACAGCAATCCCTTGCCACATGGTTTGGGTTTTGAAGCGTCCGGCATTGTGGAAGCCGTCGGTTCCGGTGTCACGCACCTGAAAGTCGGTGATCGCGTCGCCTACGGTCAAAGTCCCCTGGGGGCGTATGCCGAGGCACGTAATGTGCCTGCCGATCGTGTCGTGCGTATTCCTGATGGAATCACTTTTGAGCAGGCAGCGGCCATGATGCTTAAAGGTCTGACTTGCTGGTATTTGCTGCGCCAGACCTATCGTGTGCACGAAGGCCAGACGATTCTGTTCCATGCGGCTGCCGGTGGCGTGGGTTTGTACGCCTGCCAATGGGCGCGTGCCTTGGGCGTGAAGTTGATTGGTACGGTTTCCAGCCCCGAGAAAGCCGCTTTGGCTAAAGAGAACGGTGCCTGGGAAGTGATTGATTACTCCCACGAAGACGTGGTGCAGCGCGTGCTGGAATTGACCAACGGCAAGAAAGTGCCTGTTGTGTATGACGGCGTGGGCAAGGACACTTGGGAGCGCTCGCTGGATTGCTTGCAACCGCGTGGCCTGATGGTCAGCTTTGGCAATGCCTCCGGTCCGGTAACGGGTGTGAATCTGGCGACGTTGGCATCCAAGGGTTCCTTGTATGTGACTCGCCCTGTGCTGGGTGCTTATGTGCCTACCCAGGAAACCATGCAGGCGGCCGCTGACGAGATGTTCGAGCTGGTGCTGCAAGGCAAGATCAAGCCGCTGATCGGTCAGCGTTTCCCGCTGGATCAGGTTGCCAAGGCCCATGAAGATCTGGCCGGTCGTCGCACGACAGGCTCTACGGTTTTGACGCTGGATTAAAGCGGATTATTGGGCGGTGACGAGCAGTCAACGCAAATAGTTCTGCGTATAAAAAATGGCCTCCGACAAGGAGGCCATTTTCATTTGGCAGTGCTGTATCCGCCGATGTTCGGCGGACAGGAATCAGCCTTGCTCGTGGTACTGACGCACGCGCTCGACTTCATTGCGCGAACCCAGAATCACACCAATGCGCTGGTGCAGTTCTGTCGGTTGTACGTCCAGAATGCGCTGTGTGCCGTCAATCGACATGCCACCGGCTTGCTCGACCAGGAAGCTCATGGGGTTGGCTTCGTACATCAGACGCAGCTTGCCCTTGCGACCGGAGGCGCGGGCATCACGGGGGTACATGAAGATACCGCCACGGGTCAGGATGCGGTGTACATCGGCCACCATGGAGGCGATCCAGCGCATATTGTAGTTTTTGCCCAATGGGCCATCCGGACCTGCCAGGCAGTCGTCGATATAGCGTTTTACCGGGGCTTCCCAGTGACGCATATTGGACATATTGATGGCAAATTCCGAGGTGTCCTCGGGGATGGTGATGCGCTCGGTGGTCAACACCCAGGAGCCCATTTCCTTGTCCAGCGTGAAGGCGGCCACGCCATCACCCACGGTCAGCACCAGCATGGTTTGCGGGCCGTAAATGGCATAACCGGCGGCAACCTGACGCACGCCGGGTTGCAGGAAGTCCTGCTCTTCGATCACGCGGTCACGCGCTTCAGGCGGTACGCTCAGCACCGAGAAGATCGTGCCAATGGACACGTTCACGTCAATATTGGACGAGCCATCCAGCGGATCGAACAAGAGCAGGTTTTCGCCCTTGGGGTAGTAGTCGGGAATGCGGTGCAGGGTGTCCATTTCCTCGGAGGCCATGGCAGCCAGGTTACCGCCCCATTCATTGGCTTCCAGCAGGATTTCATTGGACAGCACATCCAGTTTTTTCTGAACTTCGCCCTGGACGTTTTCGGAGTCCAGAGAACCCAGAACGCCGCCCAGCGCCCCTTTACTGACGGCATGGCCAATCGCCTTGCACGCGCGCGCCACTGTTTCCAGCAGCAGGCGCACATCGGCGGTGACCGTTTTCTTCTGGCGCTGTTGCTCCACCAGATACTGAGTAAGGTTTTTCTTCAAGACAGACTCCGAGGTCAAAGAGTTAATGCTTTATGTACGATTTCGGCCACATTGCCCGACAGGCCGGGTTCGGCCTGAATCCGCTCCAGCGCTGCCTTGAGCAGGTCGCGGGCTTCGGGTTCAAAGCGGGCCCAGTTATCAAACACACGGGCCAGGCGGGCAGAGATTTCCGGGTTGAGCTTGTCCAGGGCAATGACTTGCTCGGCCCAGAAGGTATAGCCTTCCGGCGTGTGTACAGCCTGCATATTATTCATGCAGAACT
Source organism: Alcaligenes faecalis (assembly GCF_009497775.1). Classification (NCBI taxonomy): domain Bacteria; kingdom Pseudomonadati; phylum Pseudomonadota; class Betaproteobacteria; order Burkholderiales; family Alcaligenaceae; genus Alcaligenes; species Alcaligenes faecalis. The sequence continues at coordinate 2,738,267 of NZ_CP031012.1, read as the reverse complement.
GGAAAATCAGAGAGCGGGCGCGGTTGGGGTTGCGCATCGAGAAAGCAGGATGCAGCATCAGGGCGCGCACCTGGGCAACTTGTGTGCTGGGGGCGGTGGCCTGCAAGCTGAACCAGCGGTCCAGCACCAGGGGATTGTCCTGCCAGCGCTGGAAAAAGTCATCCAGACCGTCCTGACGATCCTCTTCGTCACCGTAGTTCACCAGCGCACTAAGCGCACCCATGCGATCAGTCATATTGGTGGCCTGATCGTATTGATTGCGTGCCAATTGCGGGCCGGTATTCACGCCGGCCACCAGCAGGTAATTCAGGGCCAGATTGCGCAAGGAGCGCTGGCCAGCCTGCAAGGCGTCGGGGCTGTAGGGAGCTTGTTCCAGGCTCAGGTACTGATACAGCTCCTGCCAGTAGGGCGTCAGGGCCAGACCCAGTTCACGTTGCAGCTGGCGACGAGCCTGAACCACGGTACGCGGGGTCATGGGCTTGGTTTGTTCCAGCAATTCGCGTTCGCTGGGCAGGGACAGGATGCGGGCCTTGTAAGCAGGGCTCAAGGCAGGGTCTTGTACCAGCGCATGCCAGGTTTGCACCACCGTCGCCAATTGTGCGGCCGACGGCGTGCGTCCCGATGCCGAGGACAAAATCAGACGGGTAGCCAGCAGCTGAGCCGCTTCCCAACGGGCAAACGGATCGGTGTCGTGACGGGCCAGCAAAGCCAGCTCGGAATCCGGACGGTAGTAGTCCACCCGCACAGGCGCAGAGAAATTGCGCAGCAAGGACAGAACCGGCGCCTCAGGAATCTGTGTGAAGGTCCAGCTTTGTTCGGCTTGCGTGAAATCCAGTACCAGCGTATCGCCTTGCTGACCATCCAGATGCAGAGTCAGTGGTGTGCCTTGCTGATCCAGCATGCCCAGGGCAAAGGGGATGTGCAAAGGTGGCTTGGGTGTGGATTTGTTCTCGATCCCGGCGGGCTCATTGCTTTGGCGCAGGGTCAGTGTGGCGGTCTGGGCGGCTGGGTCGTGTAGCAGGCTGACCTGAACGCGTGGAGTTCCCGCTTGCTGATACCAGCGGCGGAATTGCTCCAGACTTTGGCCGGGTTTGACCTGGCGATACACGCTGTCCATGCTGTCCACGAAATCATCGCAAGTCACTGCCTGGCCGTCGTGGCGCTTGAAGTATTCACGAATACCAGCCTGGAAGTTTTCTTCGCCCAGCAAGGTGTGCTGCATGCGAATGACTTCAGCGCCTTTTTCGTAAATAGTGGCGGTGTAAAAGTTGCTGATTTCCTGATAGCTCTCGGGACGAATGGGGTGAGCCATCGGGCCGGCATCTTCAGGGAACTGGGCGGCACGCAAGACGCTGACATCATCAATGCGTTTGACGGCACGGGCACTGGCGGCCTGAGCGCCATCCAGCCCTTGGGCCAGCATATCGGCAGAGAACTCCTGATCGCGGAAAACCGTCAGGCCTTCTTTCAGGGAAAGCTGGAACCAGTCGCGGCAGGTGACGCGGTTGCCGGTCCAGTTATGGAAGTACTCGTGACCAATAACGGCTTCAACCGCGTGGAAGGAGGCATCGGTGGTGCTTTGTGCATCCGCCAGCACATAGGCGGCATTAAAGATGTTAAGGCCCTTGTTTTCCATCGCGCCCATATTGAAGTCGCGAGCGGCCACAATCATGAAGCGGTCCAGATCCAGTTCCAGGCCAAAGCGTTGTTCATCCCAGCGTACCGAATGTTCTAGGCATTCCATGGCCCATTCTGTTTTATCGCCGTCACCACGATCGCAATAAACCTGCAATAGGGCAGGCTGGCCATTGGCCTTTTTGATTTCGCGTTCGCGTACATCAAAATCGCCAGCAACCAGTGCAAATAAATAAGAAGGCTTTGGAAAAGGATCTTCCCAGATGGCCTGGCTGCGGCCATCGTCCAGCGTTGTGCTTTCCAGCAAATTGCCGTTGGAGAGCAGATACGGGTAAAGCGTGGCATCGCCGCGCAGCACCACTTCATAACGGGACATCACATCAGGACGGTCCGGGAAGAAGGTAATACGACGAAAGCCCTGGGCTTCACATTGGGTAAACAGATTCTGGCCCGAGACATACAAGCCCATGAGCATGGTGTTGTCTTGCGGGCGGCAACGGCTCACCAGCACCAGATCAAATTCTGCGGTCTGGGGCGAGAGCGTCAGGCCCTGCTCATCAAGCTGGTAATCCTGGGCAGTCAGGGCGACGCCGTTGATACTGACTTCAAGCAGTTCAATGTCTTCGCCATCCAGTACCAGGGGGCGGACCTGGCCGTCCCGGCTGCTGGCTCGAAAAGCCAGTCGAACCAAGGTTTGCTCGGCCGCCAGATCAAACTCCAGCCGTACCTTTTCTATTTGATAGGGGTAGGGCTGGTAATCGTGGCGGGAGATCGTAGGTAAGGTGTCTGTGCGCATGTGATCCTGGTCCGACAATCGAAAAAAGATGGTCTATTGTAATGTTGTTTGAACGCCCACACTGGACGCCAGAAACAGGCAGTAAACTAATTGTTCGTCGGCGCTACGGCGCTGTCATTAATCGGGCTTGAACGTGCAAGCGAAAAACAAGCAAGGGTGAAACTATGACGTTATTTTCTGAAGGGTTTTCCTGGCGCGCCCTACGCCTGATGAGCCTGGCATTGGCGGTATTGACCACGGCTTGCGCTGCGCCTAGCTGGTCCGCCAAATTGACGCGTTATCAGCAATGGCCCACGGCCACCAGTGGCGATACCTATTACATCAAGTCTTCGCCGGACAAAAGCAGTAGTCTGCAATACCAGTCTTTTGCCGATTCTGTGCGGGCTTCTATTGGCGTTACGGGACTGGTGCAAGCGGCGGATCTGAAGTCCGCGCGTTTTGTGCTGCAAATGGATTATGGCAATCCGCAGGAACAAAGCTGGGTGCCTCAATTTGCAGATAGTTTTTATGGTCCATCGGCTTGGGGAATCGGGCGCGGCTATTATGCGCCAAATGATGGTTGGGGCGGAGGTTTCTTTTATTCTCCGAATGTAGTGAATGTTCCTGTCACTGTGTATAAAAATTATCTAAATGTAATCATTACAGATAATCAAAACTCGGGCGCAGAAGTGTATCGCGCCACAGCCGTCTCTTATAGCCATTCCGACAACCTGGACCAGCAGATGCCATTTTTGTCCCAGGCCATATTTGATGGTTTCCCTGGTAATAATGGGCAAGTAATTGATATCCGATATCCATTACCTCGGGATTGAGTCGCCAGTACCCCGGCATTATGTAGGGGATTTATATCAATAAGAAAGGGACCGCTTTTTCAAGCGGTCCCTTTCTTTTGTTTGGTTCCCAAGCTTATTTGATAAGGAACTCTTCACGGCTGCGACCATTGGCTTCAGCATCAATGATCCAGCGTGGTGGGCGGCCACGGCCCGTCCAGGTGTCCTGGGTGCCGGGGTGGCGGTATTTGGGAGGCAAGCTGGTTTTAGGGCCGTCGGAACCTGCACCAGCACCGCGGCGGGCGGAATTTTCCAGAGCTTCAGCGACTTCTTCAATCGTGATCTCGTTATCTTGCATGGACTTGACGATAGACGCGATCACAGGACGACGCTGTTTGACTCGAAGGGATTTCATCTGCTTTTGCAGACGCAGAATCTCTTTTTCTATCTTTTGCTTCGCGGAGCTGTAAGTTTCGACTGACATATGGGATTCCTGTTTCATGTTTGTAGTTATCTGATAAACCCTGCCTGTACAAGCTCGTGTTTATCATGCGAAAACAGTGTACTTTGATTTTCTTGAAAAGATAAGTAGTTTGGATAAAAAATAAACGCTTAATCAAAAAGTTGTTTGGTTTTTGTAATTATTTAAGGCCATTAGACAATTCAATGGCACTTGATTAATTAATCTAATCAGGGGTTATCATGAATTTGAATGGGTTTATATCAAAACCGTATAGGTGGGTTTCTAATTAGGGAGATTTTAAAATAGTTTTAATTCCGTATCAGAAAATGTCGTAATTGGAATTTTTGAACCTATTAGTTCAACCGGCTGATTTATGGTTCTGAAAGCCCGGAAACCGCCCGATCAGTACGTCGGCATCGCATACGGTGGCACATTCTGTTTTAATGCTCAGATGGACGGAAGCCAAGTTGATGTCAGCACGTCTTTTGGTACCCATTTTCGTCCCTTGCAGCCATGGGCTTGCCGGGGATCTGTCAGTAGGAATAAACGATGAAGTTAGTTGATCCGGCTATCAATGCCCTGGAATGCGCCCGTGGACTGTTGCTTGAGCCCTGGGGCTTGAATGAAAGCCATTTGTCCGGCGCGCTCGGTGAGATCTTCACCCATCAGGCTGACTACGCCGATTTGTATTTTCAGTACACCCGCAGCGAAGGCTGGGCGCTGGACGAAGGGATCGTCAAAAGCGGCAGCTTCTCTATTGAGCAGGGCGTGGGTGTGCGCGCATTAAGCGGCGAGAAAACCGCCTTTGCCTATTCGGATTCCCTCAGCCCGGAGGCCTTGCTGTCTTCGGCTCGTGTGGTGCGCTCGATTGCACGCCAGGGCGGCTCGGGTAAAAGCGGTATTCTGGTGCCGGCCGATTCGCAGCGTCCCACCTTGTATACGGGCACAGACCCGATTGCCAGCTTGCCTGCCCCTGAAAAAGTGGCTTTGTTAGGACGACTGGATGCCTTGGCGCGTGCCGCAGACCCCCGCGTGGTGCAGGTCATGGCCAGCCTGGGTGCGGAGTACGATGTGGTGCTGGTGGCCGGTAGCGATGGCCGTCTGGCTGCTGATGTACGCCCCTTGGTGCACTTGTCCTTGTCGGTCATTGTTGAACAGAATGGCCGTCGTGAACGTGGTTCGGCCGCCGGTGGTGGACGGGTTGATCTGTCCTACTTCTCCGACGATATGCTGCGCAGCTACGTGGACAAGGCCGTGCGTTCGGCCATGACGAATCTGGAAGCCAAACCCGCGCCAGCCGGTCAGATGACGGTGGTTCTGGGCCCAGGCTGGCCAGGCGTCATGCTGCACGAAGCGGTAGGCCACGGTTTGGAAGGTGACTTCAACCGTCGTGGCAGCAGCCTGTTCTCGGGCCGTATTGGCCAGCGCGTGGCCTCCAAGGGCGTGACCGTCATTGATGATGGCACTTTGGAAAACCGCCGTGGTTCCTTGAATATGGATGACGAAGGCAATGCCACACAACGTACCGTCCTGATTGAAGACGGTATTTTGAAAGGTTATTTGCAAGACACCCATAATGCGCGCTTGATGGGTGCCGCCATTACGGGCAATGGCCGTCGCGAGTCCTACGCCAGCCTGCCTTTGCCGCGCATGACCAACACCTTTATGTTGGGTGGCGATAAAGACCCGCAGGAAATTATTGCCTCGGTTAAAAAGGGTTTATATGCCGTAGACTTCGGTGGCGGCCAGGTCGATATTACTAGCGGTAAGTTTGTTTTCTCGGCTTCGGAAGCCTGGGTGATTGAAAACGGCAAACTGATGTACCCCGTTAAAGGTGCCACCTTGATTGGTAGTGGCCCCGATGCCATGAATCAAATCAGCATGATCGGTAATGACATGCAGCTGGATTCAGGAGTGGGTACTTGCGGTAAAGAAGGTCAAAGCGTTCCGGTTGGAGTGGGTATTCCTACCGTGCGGATGGAAAACCTGACCGTAGGTGGAACCGCCTGATTTAATTTGTCGGCTAATCAAAACCGATAAAAAGACCGCCCCAGTTAATTCAACTTTGGGCGGTCTTTTTTTATGCTGCTTTTATTGCGCTGCAGCAAATTGGATTTAATTTTGATTTTTGCGCGGCAGGCACAGCCATGCCGGGATTAATGAGTATGGTTTTTTCAGGCAGTGCGTTTCACCGGCCTGGGTTTGCGAACCCGGATGGCCAGCCAGCACAACAAGGCCCCCGAACACACCATGGCCGAGCCTTGCCAGAAGGTGAGCGTCAAAGGAGCTTGCAGCAGGAAGGTGGACAGGGCGGCTGAAAAGACCGGAATAAAGTAGGAAGCGCCGGCCAGTATGGTGACATTGCCGTGCAAAATACCCACGTTCCAGGCGGCATAGCCAAAGCCCATCGCAATGGCGGCCAGTAGCAAATACACCAGTGCTGGAACAGTAAAGCTCATTGCGGGTGCACCTTGGCCCAGGTATTTCACCCACAGAACGGCCGCGGTCAGCATGAAAAACAAGGTGATGCCATTTTTGCCCTGGGCGATGCGGGCGGTCATGGTGCTGTAGCCCGCCCAGATCAGTGCGCCGCTAAAGGCCAGGCCATAGCTCAAGGGATTGTCCTGTACATTCAGCCAGATGCTGTGCACGCTTAAACCTTGCTCGCCGCCCAGAATCCAGCTGATGCCCATCATGGACAAGAGCAGGCCCGGCGCGATCAGCCAGTTGGCTTTTTGCTTGTTGAACAAAATAGCGGCCACGATGGTGAAGGTGGGCCACAGATAATTGACCATGCCCACTTCAATCGCCTGCTGGCTGTTGTGGGCATAGCCAATGGACAGGGCCAGACACAGCTCATAGCAGACAAACAGAATGCTGCCCCAGATCAGATAGCGGCGCGGGAAGTGGCGCAGGCGTACCCAACCTACCGATAAGAGAAGAAAGACCGAGGCCAGGGTGTATATCAGGGCAGCGCCGCCGGTAGCACCCAGATAGTCGCTGACGCTGCGTATCAGGCCGACAATCGTGCTCCAAAGAACAATGGCGATCAGACCAATCAGGGTTGCCTTATCAGATTGCTTCATGCTGGTTTCACTGTCTGCAAGGCGCACCGTGAACGGGCAGCGGCTTTACTTGGCCAGGAGACTTATGGGTTAATGGGCCGGGTTGGGTTCGGGCTTGGACAGTTTACTGTAAGCTGCGTGTCGTCCTGAACCGCTCCGGGTGAAAAAGGGATAGAGCAGGGCATCGTTCTGCTCCTGGCTGGCCCGCTTTTGAAGAAGCTGGCGCTTACATTTTCTTGGATTTTGAGTCAGAACCACGCGTTTACGCTCTCTATGATGGTGAGTGTAAATCGGTTTGACTTGGATCTTTTCTAGGCATATCATTTCAACACGAATTAATCGTGCTGAATTATTTTGTTTGGCTAATTAAATGACCACAGATCAACACTACGATTTACGAATTTTGCGGGCCTTGCGCCAGATTACGCGCTCGATTGCCCTGCACTCCAGGCAACTGTCGGCGTACAGCAATATCACCGCGCCCCAGTTGATCTGCCTGCGCACCATTATTGAAAAGGGCCCGCTGACGGCCACGGCCATCAGCCGTGAAATGCACGTCAGCCCCAGCACCGTGGTCGGTATTCTGGACCGCCTGGAAGACAAGAAACTGGTGCTGCGCGAGCGTGGCCGTGAAGACCGACGCATTGTCTTTGTCAGCGCGACGCCCGAAGGGGTGACCCTGGCGCGCGATACGCCGTCCCCGCTGCAAAAGAAGTTGTCGGACGCCTTGAAAGAGTTGCCCGAGCTGGAACAGGCCACCATGACCCTGTCCCTGGAGCGCATTGTGCGCTTGCTCGATGCTGACCCGGATGTTGTGCTGGAGGCCGACGATACGGCCTCGCCTATTCTTGAGGTCCCGGAAGGGGATGTACCCCCCGAATCCGGGTTGGTGGTTTGACGGATCGACCTAGTCCGGGCAGCTCGGCCGGCAGCATGACTGCCACCGATCCTGCCCCCAGTGACCCGGCGCTGATACTGCGTGCGCCCCTGTTGCGTGATGCCGCCGCAATCCATCAGCTGATTGCCGACAGCCCGCCACTGGATCTGAATTCTGAATATCTCTATTTGCTGCTCAGCGAGCACTTTTCCCAGACCTGCGTTGTCGCGCAGCGTGGGGAACAAATAGACGGTTTCATCTCTGCCTACTTTCTCCCCGACCGTCCTGATGTGCTCTTTGTATGGCAAGTAGCCGTGCACGAGCGCGCCCGTGGGCGTCGTCTGGGGCAGGCCATGCTGGACCATCTAAGGCAGCGTTTGCGTGGCCGTTCCCTGCGCTATCTGGAAACGACGGTCAGCCCCGGCAACCGGGCCTCGCGTGGCCTGTTTGCCGCCATGGCCCGGCGCTGGGCAGCGCCCATGCAGGAACAGGAATTCTTTGATACCGCCTTGTTTGCCGCACAGGCTCACGAGGCAGAACCTCTATTACGAATCGGCCCCTTGGACTCTGGATAAGGGGACTTTACGCAAAAGAACGGTAGAGCCGGTCTGGTTCGCTGATTGTTGTTTGTCGGCTCAAGACACGCCGTTCTATAACCAGGAGAGGAAATATGACTGATTTAAAAATATTCGACCGGATGGAGTCTGAAGTAAGGGGCTACGTCCGGTCCTTCCCGGTCATTTTCAACAAAGCCCGAGGCTCGGTCTTGGAGGACGAGTCAGGCAGGCAATACATCGATTTTTTCAGTGGGGCCGGTACGCTCAACTACGGGCATAACAATCCCCATCTGAAAGAAAAGCTGATTGAATACCTGAACACCGACGGCTTGGTACACGGTTTGGACATGGCCACCAGCGCCAAGAAATACTTTCTTGAAACGGTGGACAAAGTTCTGCTCAAACCGCGCGGGTGGGACTACCGCTTGCAGTTTACGGGGCCTACCGGCACCAATGCCGTGGAGGCGGCGTTAAAACTGGCACGTCAGGTCAAGGGTCGCCAGAATGTGATTTCCTTTACGCACGGTTTCCACGGCGTCAGCACGGGTTCCCTGGCAGTGACGGCGAACTCCAAATTTCGTAGTGCAGCGGGTGTGGCCCTGGGCAATACCTCGTTCATGCCCTATGACGGGTACTTGGGCCCGGACGTCAACACGATGGCTTATCTGGAGCGCTTGCTGGAAGATCCCAGCAGTGGCCTGGACCATCCTGCCGCGGTCATCGTGGAAACCGTGCAAGGTGAAGGGGGCGTGAACGTGGCCACACAGCGTTGGCTGCGTGAGTTGCAACGTCTGTGCCGCGAGCACGACATGCTGCTGATTGTCGATGACATTCAAGTCGGTTGCGGTCGTACGGGCCGTTTCTTCAGCTTCGAGCAGGCCGGTATCAGCCCTGACATCATCACCTTGTCCAAATCCCTGTCCGGCTTTGGACTGCCCATGTCCCTGGTCCTGCTGCGTCCTGAACTGGACGTGTGGAAGCCCAGCGCCCATAACGGCACCTTCCGTGGCAATAACCTGGCTTTCGTGACCGCCGCTCAAGCGTTGGAAAGCTACTGGGCCAATGAAGACTTTGAAGTCGAGATCCAGGGCAAGGAGCGCCAAGTGCGCGACTGGCTGGAAAATCTGGTGCACAGCTATCCCGATCGTGGCTTGAGTGTGCGTGGTCGCGGCTTGATTCAGGGCCTGGTGACACCACCCGGTGCCGGTCTGGCCAATGAAATCGCCGCACAGGCTTTCAAGCAAGGTCTGGTGATTGAAACTTCGGGCGCCCACGACGAGGTTCTGAAGCTGCTGCCTGCCCTGACCATCAGCAATGAAGAGCTGAGCCAAGGTCTGGACATTATTGAACGCAGCGTGGCCCAGTGCCTGTCCAAGCGCGGCACACAGGCCAAGATTCTGAAGATTGGAGGAGCACGCTAATGTTGGTGAAGAACGTGCAAGATGTGATTGGAACCCGTGATGAGGTGCGCACAGACACCTGGGTCAGTCGCCGTGTTTTGCTCAAGAAAGACGGCATGGGTTTTTCCTTTCATGAAACCGTTATTTTTCCTGGCACCGAGACCCACATCCACTACCAGAATCACCTGGAAGCGGTGTGGTGCATCGAGGGCGATGGCGAAATCGAAACCGTTGCCGACGGCAAGAAATACGATTTGGGCCCAGGCGTGGTCTATGCCCTGGACCAGCACGATGAACACTATCTGCGCGGTGGCAAAGAGCCGCTGCGAGTGATCTGCGTGTTCAATCCGCCCCTGACCGGTCAGGAAGTTCACGATGAGAAAGGGGTCTACCCAGCCATCGTGGAAGACTGAAGACCTAAGGAGAGCATGATGACAGTGACCATGAGCGATCTGTACACCTCTCGTACAGAACGAACGGCGGCCATCGTCAGCCGCCAGGAGCCGGTGGTGTATCCGGATCCGGTAGGTAGCCAGCCTTTGAACAAGTCCCAGCTGCGGGAGTACGAGGACAACGGCTTTTTACTGCTGCCTGATTTGTTCAATGCGCAGGAAGTGCAAGCCTTGCTGGGCAATGTGGAAGCCATGAGCACCGACCCCGGCATCTTGTCGCGTGAAGAGGCCGTGGTGGAAAAGGGCAGTCAGGCCGTGCGCTCGATCTTTCGGGTGCATGAACTCAGCGAGCTGATTGCCCGCCTGGTGCGCGATCCGCGTGTGCTGGATGTGGCCCGCCAGATTCTGGGCTCGGATGTGTATGTTCATCAGTCCCGTGCCAACCTGAAACCGGGCTTTACCGGCAAGGAGTTTTACTGGCATTCGGACTTCGAGACCTGGCATATCGAAGATGGCATGCCGCAAATGCGCGCTTTAAGTTGCTCGGTGCTGCTGACAGACAATAATGTGTGCAATGGCCCCTTGATGCTGGTACCGGGTTCGCACCGTCAGTTCATCTCTTGCACGGGGCAGACACCGGACAACCATTACAAGGAATCCTTGCGCAAGCAGGAGTATGGCGTGCCCGATCCGATCAGCCTGCGTTTGCTGGTGGATCAGGGGGGGATAGAAGCCATTACCGCCAAGGCTGGTTCGGTGATCTTTTTTGACTGCAATACCTTGCATGGTTCGGCCAGCAATATCTCGCCTTGGCCACGAGCCAATGTGTTTACGGTCTATAACAGCGTGGAAAACTGCGTGGGTGATCCCAAGCAGGGGCTGACACCCCGTCCTGCGCATGTGGCGACTCGCGGGCAGTTCCCTGTCCTGACGCCATTGAACGGACCGCTGCTGGAGTCCTAAGCAAGAAGAAGGTCTGCGCCTTGGGTGCAGACCTGGCCGGATAAGACGCTCCCTGAAGCTATTTCAGGGGGCGTTTTTTGTGGGTTCAAGATCGTGAACAGGGGGGGGGGAGGCAAGCCACCGGGACCGGGCTTGGGCAGAGGTGGCTGGTCTTCCTCTTATTGACTGGCCTGGGTTCAGAAAGCCGTTAGAAGAGATATTCAGTAGCTATGACTAGGCTTGCACTGGAATCTTTGTGATGACAGTTGGTCAGGATTTGCCGGTTTTAATGCGCTCAATTAGCAACACCTTTTTATTTATACCCGGATAATATTGACTGATTAATATCATCCGGGTAAAAATAGGGGCTTCTTAATCGAAGCATTGGTTTTGCTATGAAAACGACTTACCCCAATACCTACACCAGCTTTATGGGTCACCGCCGTATCGCGTCCGGTCCCATGCTGGCCAATGTGCTGGCCGTGAAGAAAGTGCTGGAGAGCCGGGTTAACGATCCCGTGCTGATCTTTGACGATGTGACAGGCCGCTTTGTGGATGTGAATACTCAAGGGACAGACGAGGAACTGGCACAACGCTATGCGCCAGTGGATGCTCCTGAAGCTGAGGTTGAGCAGGCAGAAAAGGAGGCTCCACGCGGCCGTGGTCGCCCTAAGCTGGGCGTGGTTCCCCGCGAAGTAACCTTGTTGCCCCGCCATTGGGATTGGCTGGCGACTCAACCCGGTGGAGCATCGGTTGCGCTACGCAAACTGGTTGAAGAAGCTCGCCGTGCCAGTGCCGCAAAAGATCAGCGCCGTCAGGCGCAGGAGCGGGCCTATAACTTCATGACCGCAATTGGTGGTGATTTGCCTGGTTTTGAAGAAGCCATGCGAGCCTTGTTTGCGGATGAGCAGGAGCGCTTCAAAACCCTGCTGGCTGCTTGGCCGGAAGATGTGCGGGAGCATGCGATCAAGCTGGCGGAAACTCCGGCGACACCCTAGTCTTAATAAGACTTGGTGACAGAGATCATGAACACCAAGTCTTAACTACGTGTGTATCTGGAGCCGACGCAGGCATCCGGCTGTGCCTTTGTCATGCGTAACTTGCAGGGCAGAACCACGCTCAAGTGGCGGAGTGCGTAGGGGCTGCTAAGCCGCCTGAATGAAATTGCTCAAGAACGCCTGTGTCCGTGCTTCCTGCGGATTGCAGAACACTTGTTCGGGCGGGCCGGATTCCACGATCACGCCTTTATCAAAGAAGCAGACGCGGTCTGAGACTTCCTTGGCAAATTGCATTTCGTGGGTCACCAGCAGAATCGTCAGATCCTGTTCCTGACTCAGCTTTTGAATGACGCCCAGCACTTCGCCCACCAGCTCCGGGTCCAGGGCCGAGGTGGGCTCGTCAAATAGCAGAATGTTCGGTTCCATGGCCAGGGCCCGAGCAATCCCCACTCGCTGTTGCTGCCCGCCGGAGAGCTGGCTGGGGAATTTGTCCGCATGGTCGATCAGGCCCACCAGATCCAGATATTTGGTGGCCCGCTCGCGTGCCTGTTCTTTGGACAGGCCCAGCACATGGGTGGGCGCTTCAGTCACATTGCGCATTACCGTCATGTGCGGGAACAGGTTGAACTGCTGGAACACCATGCCCATTTCCTTGCGCATTTCGCGCAAATGGTTCTGGCTGGCAGGCACCAGCTTGTCATCGACCCGCTCGTGCCAGAGGGGCTTGCCCGCTACCGTGATGACGCCATCGTCTATGGTTTCCAGTGTCATCAGAATGCGCAGCACGGTGGATTTACCGGAACCGGAAGGGCCGATGATGGTGACTTTCTCACCCGGCTGCACCTGAAAGTTCAAGGAGTCCAGGACGGTGACATCACCAAATTTCTTGGTGACATTGTCAAATTGAATGATGGGGTTTGTGTCAGTCATCGCAGGGGGATTCCTTGCTTGGGCAAACGCTGGTCCAGCGCTCGTACCCCAGCCGAAGCCAGGAGGGTCAGCAGCAGATACAGGCCGCCCACCATGGACAGGGGAATGATGTAGTTAAAAGTACGGTCACCAATAATCTTGGCCACGTTCAGGACTTCCAGTACCGATACAACAGAGAGCACGGGCACGTCTTTCATGATGGACACCAGGTAGTTACCCATGGCCGGGATGATGCGTGGGATAGCCTGGGGCAGGGTGATGACTATAAAGGTGCGCAGCGGGGAAATATCCAGCGCGCGGGCCGCTTCGGTCTGGCCGTGGGTGACGGATTCCAGACCAGCTCTATAGACCTCCGACAGATAGGCGCTGTACTGCACACCCAGCGCCAGTGCGCCAGTCAGAAAGGCGGGCAGCACGATGCCGTAGTCCGGCAGCACGTAGTACAGGAAAAACAATTGCACCAGCAAAGGTGTGTCGCGCAGGAACTCGGTCAGCACATAGGCGGGCCAGGAAATCAGGCGCAGACGAACGCTTTTCAGGCCTGCCAGAATCAGCCCTAAAACGGCCGCAACACCAAAGCCCAGCACGGCGGCCTGGATGGTGACCCATAAGCCTTTAAGCAGGATAGGCAGGATAGACAGCGCAAATGCTCCGTTGCTGCTGGTGTCCCATTCAATACCAAACAGCATGTTCAGCTCCTTTGCGCGCGCCAGCGGCCGGTTGCGCGTTCCAGCAATTTCATCAGGACCGTCAGCACGAGTGCCATGCCAAAGTACATCAGCAAGAGCAGGGTGTAGATGGTGGTGCTGTCCTGGGTGAAGTTGCGTATTTGTTCAGCTCTGAAGCTCAAGTCTCCCAGGCTGATCAGGGAGACCAGAGCCGTATCTTTCAGGTTCTGTACAGCCAGATTCCCGAAGCTGGGCATCATTTCCGGGATGGCCTGGGGCAGGCTGATGCGCCACAGGGTTTGGCGCTCGGTAAAGTCCAGGGCCTTGGCCGCTTCCAGTTGGGAATGCGGCACGGCCTGGATGGCACCACGTACCACTTCGGCCCCGTAGGCGCCAATGTTCAGACCCAGGGCCAGGGTGCCCGCCACGACCGGGTCCAGACGCCAGTCCAGGCCCATGGACTCGCCCAGAATAGGCAGGGCAAAGTACAGCCAGAACAGTTGTACCAGTAAAGAGGTACCGCGAAAAACTTCAATAATGGTGACGGACAGCGAGCGCAGGGCCACCGAGTGGGAAAGCCTGCCTATGCCCAGGGCAAAGGAGGCGATGGCTCCCACGACGGTGGAATACAGGGTGAGCTGTATGGTGACCCAGGCCCCGTCCATCAGGGCGGAGCTGTAACTTAACCAATCCATATCAGGTTCCAGACAAGGGCAGGCGGTGCACGTTCGGTGCTCTGTCGGCTCTTGCAAGGGGCCGCGCAGGCCCGTGCGGCCGCCTTACCCGCAGGTGAAGGATCAGGCTTTACACAGCTGTTCCGTGGATTTCTCAAACGAGTGCGTGGCGTCTTCTTCGGTAAAGCCGTGCTTGCTCAGGATGGCTTTCCATTCATCGGTTTTCTTGAATTCGGCCAGTTCCTTGTTCACCGCGTTGCGCAGGTCCTCGGACTCCTTGGCAAAGGCAAAACCGCCCCAGCTACGAACCGGGTTGCCATCAATGATGGGGTCCTTGAACTCGGCGGCCAGCTCCACTTTGCCGCCCCCTTTGGAGGCCAGGTCGCTGGCGGTCTGGCCGGTTGCGGCATAGGCGTCGGCACGGCCTGTTGCCACGGTGGAGATGGCATCGGCATTGTTGGAAATGGTGATCATGCGATCATCGGGCACGCCCAGAGCCTGCATCATTTCCAGCTGATCGGCACCCGCCATGATGGCGATCTTGTGATCGGTCTTGGCGAAGTCTTCGTAGGAGTGAATGTTCTTGGGGTTGCCTTTGGCCACCAGCAGGCCTTCGCCGTAGGAGCTGTTGGGCTCGGAGAACAGCACGGTATTGCAACGTTGCGGCAGGATGGCCATTTCGGCGGCCACCATATCAAAGCGTTTGGCTTGCAGGCCGGGGATCAGGGAGCCGAAGTTGGCAGTTTCCCATTTGATCTCTTTGACACCCAGGCGCTCCATGATGGCCTGGGCCACTTCGGGGCCAGCGCCTTGGGCTTTGCCGGACATGTCCATGAATCCGTACGGAATTTCATTAGCAACGGCGACGCGAATCACGCCGCGCTCTTTGACTTGTTCTAGCGTGACCGCGTGGGCGCTGGAGGCGGCAGCCATGGTACCCAGCAGGGCAAAGGCCAACGCGCAGAGGGGCTTGGATTGTAATTTCATCATGAGTCCTTTTTTTGCCTATACCATTTCGTTATGAATGATTTGTTTTACGAAAGATTTGCAGGGAAATCATAGCGTATAAAATCATTCGTACTCAAATTAAATGCATAGAAGCTATCGAGCAAAGGGCCTGCTTAGCATTTCTATATAAGGAAAGTGATAGGGCTTAGGGAAAATGCGCGGTGTTTTGAGTACGCGTTTTCACTATGCTCCCAAGGATTAAAGAGCGCTTGTCCTCTCAAAAGCGCCTGGCTTATGCCTACCCCAGATTGATTCATGAATGAGTTTGGTGCGCCTGCGGGCGTGCCGACACCCTTTTGGAAAGTGCGCTTTGGCGCGCTTTCAAACCCTGCCGGTTCGGGAACGCACAGTACCAAGCGACTGTGCCGACCCTGCAAGAACGCCTGCCCCACGCGGTATGGCGCCTCTTGTACCGGCAGCTGGCGACTTCTTCAGATCAGAAGTGCTGCCAGAGGAAAAAGTTGGTGACAGGCTTACTTAATGCAAAATCGTGGAGGCTCTATGAGCAGAGAAGAGGGCGGTTTTATAAAACAGCATTTGATTTGGGTGCTGGTTGCAGTGCTGGGGGCCTTTGCCCTGGGAACGGTGGCACTAAGCCGGGGGGAGAGCATCAATGCTCTATGGATCGTAGTCGCCGCAGTCTGCGTCTATTTAATTGCCTATCGTTATTACAGTCGTTTCATTGCTCGTAAGGTCTTTGAGCTGGACGCCACCCGCATGACGCCTGCCTGGCGTCATAACGATGGTCTGGATTACGTACCGACCAATAAACACGTGCTCTTCGGGCACCATTTTGCCGCTATTGCAGGGGCAGGTCCTCTGGTCGGGCCGGTGCTGGCTGCGCAGATGGGCTATCTGCCCGGCATGCTCTGGATTCTGGCCGGTGTGGTGTTTGCGGGGGCGGTGCAGGACTTCACGGTTCTGTTCATCTCCATGCGCCGCGACGGGCGCTCGCTGGGGGATCTGATCAAGTCCGAGCTGGGCACGGTGCCCGGTGTGATTGCGCTGTTTGGCGCCTTCATGATCATGGTCATCATCCTGGCTGTGCTGGCGCTGATTGTGGTCAAGGCCCTGATCAACTCGCCATGGGGCACCTTTACGGTGGCGGCAACGATTCCGCTGGCCATTTTCATGGGGATTTATCTGCGCTTCCTGAGGCCGGGCCGTATTGGCGAGGTCTCGGTGATCGGGCTGATCTTCCTGCTGGCCGCCATTGTCTATGGCCAGGATGTGGCCGCGCACCCAACCTGGGGGCCATTCTTCACCCTGAATGGCGAAGAGCTGACCTGGGCGCTGATTATTTACGGCTTTATTGCCGCCGTGCTGCCCGTGTGGTTGCTGCTGGCTCCGCGTGATTATCTGTCCACCTTCCTGAAAATCGGCACCATTGTGGGTCTGGCTATCGGGATTGTGATCGTGGCACCCGAGCTGAAAATGCCGGCTACCACCAAGTTTATTGATGGCACTGGCCCAGTCTGGTCCGGCAGTTTGTTCCCCTTCCTGTTCATTACCATTGCTTGCGGTGCCGTGTCCGGTTTCCACGCTTTGATTTCCTCGGGCACCACGCCCAAGATGATCGAAAATGAAACCCAGGCGCGCTACATCGGTTACGGTGGCATGCTGATGGAATCCTTTGTGGCCATCATGGCGTTGGTCGCCGCTTGCGTGATCGAACCCGGTATTTACTACGCCATGAACAGCCCGGCAGCCTTGATTGGCACCACGCCTGAACAGGCTGCGCAAGTGGTGTCCAGCTGGGGCTTTCTGATTACCCCTGCTGACCTGACTGAAATGGCCAGCAACGTGGGTGAAAACAGCATTATTTCTCGTGCCGGTGGTGCTCCAACCCTGGCTGTGGGCATGGCCTTCATCCTGCACAACGTCATCGGCGGGCCTGCGATGATGAGCTTCTGGTATCACTTCGCCATTCTGTTTGAAGCCCTGTTCATTCTGACGGCAGTGGACGCTGGTACTCGTGCGGGTCGCTTCATGCTGCAAGACTTGATGGGCACCTTTGTGCCGGGCTTGCGGCGCACGGAGTCCCTGGTTGCCAACCTGATTGCCACTTCCTTGTGCGTGGCGGCGTGGGGCTACTTCCTGTATCAGGGTGTGGTCGATCCGCTGGGTGGTATCAACACCTTGTGGCCTTTGTTTGGTATCGCCAACCAGATGCTGGCAGCGGTGGCGCTGGTGCTGGGTACGGTGGTGCTCTTCAAGATGAAGAAAGACCGTTACGCATGGGTAACGGTCGTTCCCACTATCTGGCTGTTGATTTGCACGCTGTTTGCCGGCTTCCAGAAAATGTTCCACCCCGATCCCAAGATCGGCTTCTTGGCCCACGCCAAGGTGTATCAGAAAGGTCTGGCGGAACAAACCGTTATGGCACCGGCCAAATCCCTGGAGCAGATGCAGCAGGTTATTTTCAACGATTACGTGAACTCTACCTTGTGCGGTCTGTTCATCTTCGTGGTCTTGAGCATGGTGTTCTTTGGCATCCGTTGCGTGCTGAAAGCACGTCGCAGCACGGAGCCGCATTCTGCCGAAACTCCGTACGAGCCATTGCCGGCTCAAGCGGCAGCAGGAGTTTGATATGAAAGGATTATTGACGGGAGCCATCTCGCGCAGTGCCCAGGCAGGGCGGGGCACCGGGCGTTATCTGGCCACAACCTTGCGCCTGATGGTGGGCGTGCCTGACTACGAAACTTATCTGACGCATATGCGGGTCAATCACCCCGATCAGAAACCGATGGAGTACGCCGAGTTTTTCCGGGAACGACAGCAAGCCCGGTATGGCGGCAAAGGGCGTATAGCCTGCTGCTAAATTAGGCGGCTAAGGGCCAAAACCCAGTGTTCTGGCCCTTTTGCGTTTGTGCCGGGCAGCTTGTCATCAGGTTTGTATGCAGATGTAAAAATAAGACAAACAAGTCATCTAAACGATTTATCGTGGTTTTTCGCGATAACACGAAACAAAAGGGCCGATAAAAAACGCTAAACGAAATGATAATTTCGTTTAGTGGTATTTTTTAGGGCCTTGTTGGTATAAATATTTTGTTGTTCTGCGTTTTTGTGGATGAATCTTGCTGGTTTTGTTGGCGGCGCGTCAGGAACTGTGTTAGGATTTTTCCCATGACTTTCGCAACCCCCGTTTTCTTCTTTTATTTTTATGCTTTTCCGATGCCGCTGGTGGAGGAAAGGACGGGTTGCACCAAACACAAGTAAGACCTAAATCCTGAAATAAGCCGCCAGCATAGACCGGGCGGCTTTTTTTTCGTTTGCCCCCGGACCTGGCAAACCAACTGGAGTTCAATCGTGTCGCACAATACTGATGATTTACGGATTCGTGAAATTAAGGAGCTGTCTCCCCCATCCCATGTGATGCGCGAGTTCCCGTGTACCTCTGCTGTATCGACGACGGTTCACAAGGCACGCCGCAGCATTCACAAGATCCTTCACGAACGGGATGATCGTCTGGTGGTCGTGGTGGGCCCTTGTTCCATTCACGATACTGAAGCCGCAATGGACTACGCCCGCCGTCTGACGGTCGAGCGCAAGCGCTTTGCGCCCGAGCTGGAAATCGTGATGCGCGTGTACTTCGAAAAACCACGTACCACAGTGGGCTGGAAAGGGCTGATCAACGACCCCTTCATGGATGGCAGCTTCAACATCAATCAGGGTTTGCGTACCGCACGTGAATTGCTGCTGGCCGTCAACCAGCTGGATTTGCCTGCTGGCTGCGAGTTCCTGGACATGATTACTCCCCAGTACATTGCTGATCTGGTTTCCTGGGGCGCCATTGGTGCGCGTACGACTGAAAGCCAGGTTCACCGCGAGCTGTCCTCCGGATTGTCGTGTCCGGTGGGCTTCAAGAACGGCACAGACGGCAATATCCGCATTGCTCTGGACGCGATCAAGGCCGCTTCCCAGCCACACCATTTCCTGTCGGTCACCAAGGGTGGTCACTCCGCCATTGTGTCCACCGTGGGCAATAACGATTGCCACGTGATTCTGCGCGGCGGCAAGACGCCTAACTACGACGCTGAAAACGTCGAGGCAACCAGCCAGGCCATGATCAAGGCCGGTATGGTGCCGCGTGTGATGGTCGATGCCAGCCACGCCAACAGCAATAAAGACTACCGCCGTCAGCCAGAAGTGCTGGCCGATGTGGCTGGTCAGATCTCTGGTGGCGATATGCGTATTTGCGGCGTGATGATTGAAAGCCATCTGGTAGGCGGTCGTCAGGACGTGGTGGAAGGCAAGCCTTTGACCTACGGCCAAAGCATTACCGACGGTTGCATCGATTGGGATGACACCGTGGTGGTTCTGGAAAAACTGGCCGAAGCGGTGCGTCAGCGTCGTCAGGCGCGAGTCGCTCTTGAAGAGGGGGCACTTAGCCACTCATAATAGGGTTTTGCCTTTTTGGAATGCTCATGAATGCTCCCGGTCATGCCGACCTAGCGCGGCGCCCTTTACCTGAAGGTTTTGTAGAAGCCTTGCAGGCTCAGTTCCAAGAGCGTTGCTCGCTTTCTCACGCCGTGCGTGAACACCATGGACGGGATGAATCGCCGTATCCACCCATGCTGCCTGATGTGGTTGTTTTTGCTCGCAGCGCAGAAGAAGTAGCCTGGGTGGCACGTCATTGTCATGAGCACCATGTGCCCCTGATTCCTTACGGGGCTGGTTCCTCGCTGGAAGGGCATTTTCTGGCAATTCAAGGTGGCGTCAGCCTGGACTTGTCCGGCATGGACGAGATCGTGGCCATCAACGCCGAGGACTTCACCGCTACGGTGCAAGCTGGCGTGACGCGCATGGCCTTGAACGAGCATATCCGTGACACGGGTTTGTTCTTCCCCATCGACCCCGGTGCGGATGCCAGCTTGGGCGGTATGGCCGCTACCCGTGCGTCGGGTACCAATGCCGTGCGTTACGGCACCATGCGTGAAAACGTTCTGACGCTGAAGGTTGTGACCGCCGATGGTCGCATTATCAATACAGCCAACCGCGCCAAGAAATCCTCGGCCGGTTACGACCTGACCCGTCTGTTCATCGGTAGTGAAGGTACGCTGGGCATCATCACTGAAGTGACGGTACGTCTGTACCCTCAGCCCGAAGCTATTTCCGCCGCCATCTGTAATTTCCCCGATCTGCGCTCTGCCGTGCAAAGCGTGATCGAGGTCATTCAAATGGGTATCCCGATTGCGCGTGTCGAATTCATGGACACCGCCGCTGTACGTGCCACCAATGCCTACAGCAAGTTGAGCCTGAAAGAATCGCCTCTGTTGCTGTTTGAATTCCACGGCAGCCCCAGCGGTGTGCAGGAACAGGCTCAGGTGGTTCAGGAAATTACCCGTGAAAACGGCGGCATGGACTTTGAGTGGGCTGACAAGGCCGAGGATCGTTCCCGCCTGTGGACGGCCCGACACAATGCCTATTTTGCCGGTTTGCAACTGCGTCCCGGCTGTCGTTCCAGCACCACGGACGTTTGTGTGCCTATCTCCGCTTTGGCAGAGTGTGTGGCGGAAACCGCGGCCGATATGGATCAGGCCCCGTTCCCGTACACCATCGTGGGCCACGTGGGCGATGGTAACTTCCACGTCCTGATGCTGCTGGATGCCGATAGCCAGGAAGAGTGGGACGAGTCCGAGCGCCTGAACCATCGTCTGGTAGAGCGAGCCATTGCCATGCAGGGTACGTGTACTGGCGAGCACGGTGTGGGCTTGCACAAGATGGAGTTCATGCTGGCCGAGCACGGTCAGGATGCACTGGATGTGATGAGCAGCATCAAGCAGGCGCTGGATCCTCACAACATCATGAACCCCGGCAAGATGTTGCCCCCGCGTCCTCTGGACTGATCGCGCTTGAGTCACACTTGAGTCGCCCTGAAAGCCCGGACCGTGTGTTCGGGCTTTTTATTTGTGTCCTGGGCAGCACAGTTTTCCATAAACCCCAGCCGTGGGCAGTGTCTGCCTGTACATGCGTCAGGGCAGGCGTACAATGCCTTTTTTAGTTAGTCAGGTGCACGCGCCAGACCGCAGGTTTGCTTGCTGCGGCACCTCTCATCATCACTGCAATGACTATTTCCACCAAAAAAGGTCGCGTCGTTATCGGAATGTCCGGCGGCGTGGACTCCTCTGTCTCGGCCTGGCTGCTTAAAGAGCAAGGCTATGAAGTCGTGGGCCTGTTCATGAAGAACTGGGAAGACGACGATGACTCCGAATTCTGCTCCTCACGCCAGGATTGGCTGGATGCGGCCAGCGTGGCCGATCTGGTCGGGGTCGAGATCGAGGCGGTCAACTTCGCTGCGGAATACAAGGACCGCGTGTTTGCGGAGTTCTTGCGGGAATACTCGGCAGGCCGCACCCCGAATCCCGATGTTCTGTGCAATGCGGAAATCAAGTTCAAGGCCTTTCTGGACCATGCCATGACCTTGGGTGCCGACTGGATTGCCACCGGCCATTACGCCCGTGTGCGTGGCGTGCCTATGGCTGGGGGCGGCACAGACTATCAACTGCTGAAAGGTCTGGATGCGTCCAAGGACCAAAGCTATTTTCTGCATCGCCTGAACCAGGCGCAGCTGTCGCGCACCTTGTTCCCTTTGGGTGAGATCAACAAGCAGGAAGTGCGCCGTATTGCCGAGGAACTGAAGCTGCCCAATGCGGCTAAAAAGGATTCGACCGGCATTTGCTTTATTGGCGAGCGTCCTTTCCGCGAGTTCCTGAATCGCTATCTGCCCACTCAACCCGGTCCTATCAAGACACCGGAAGGGCAGGTGCTGGGTCAGCACGTGGGCCTGGCTTTCCACACCTATGGTCAGCGCAAGGGCTTGGGCATTGGGGGCGTCAAGGGCAAGCAGCGCGAAGACGGTACTGCCGACGCCTGGTATGCCGCCCGTAAGGATCTGGCCACGAACACGTTGTATGTGGTGCAAGGGCATGATCACCCCTGGTTGTTGCAGTCCGAATTGAAGGCCGAGCAGACCAGTTGGGTAGCAGGCCATCCGCCCGCGCTGGGCCCGATTCATGCCAAGACCCGCTATCGTCAGGCCGATGCGGCCTGCACGGTCCTGGCTGCCGAAGGTGACAGCCTGTCTCTGCATTTTGATCAGCCCCAATGGGCCGTAACACCGGGCCAATCCGTGGTCTTGTATGACGGTGACCGCTGCCTGGGCGGCGGCATTATTCAATAAGAGGCGGGTATGGATCCCATTCTTGTCATCAGTTTGCTGGTGCTGGGTGCCGGTATAGGTTTGGCTGCAGGGCTGCTGGGAATTGGCGGGGGCATGATTCTGGTGCCATTCCTGACCTTCCTGTTGCCGCTGTTTGGTGTGCCGCAGGAGCTGGCCGTGCATGCTTCCATTGCCACGGCCATGGCCACGATTCTGTTCACTTCCTTGTCCAGCGTGCGGGCTCACCATAAACATGGCGCCATTCGTTGGGATGTGGTCAAGGTGATGGTGCCCGGTTTGATCGTGGGCGGGCTGCTGTCGGGCGGTGCGATTTTTGCCATGATCAACAGCACGGCGCTGGCGATTGTGTTTGGTGTGTTCGTCTTGTACTCGGCCTCCAAAATGGCACGCAAGTCGACCCCGGTACAAGGCCGCTCCTTGCCTGCTCCCTTGTGGATTGCCGCCATGGGTGCCTTGATCGGTTTCATCTCCGGTTTGCTGGGTGCGGGTGGGGCCTTCTTGTCCGTTCCCTTCATGCTGCGCGGCAATGTGCCTGTGCGACAGGCTGTGGCTACCTCGGCTGCCCTGGGCTTTTTCATTGCCTTGGCCAATAGCGTGGGCTATATCTGGTCCGGTCAGGCGAGCCTGGGCGGTCATCCCGGCATGATTGGTTTTATTTACTGGCCTGCCTTGTTGATTGTCTCGGCCACCAGTATTTGTACCGCTCCCTTGGGCGCCAGTCTGGCCCACAAGATCGACCAGATGACGCTCAAGCGCATCTTCGCTGGCATGCTGACTGTGCTGGCAATCTACATGATTACGCAGGCCATCACACAGGCTTGATGTCTTCAGGCTGGGCTTTGCCAAAGGCAGAGTCCAGCCCATTCAATTCGGTTTCGTCGGCCGACTCAAACACTCCCCCTTTAGTCCATTTAATCGCTGTCCGTAGCGCGGCAATCGCCTGTTCGCTTTGGGGCAGGGTACTGCCGTAGGCATGGAACTCGTGCGTCATGTCCGGCCATACATCCAGCCGTATATTGGCTCCCTGCTTGTGCGCTTCGGCGGCAAAATCGCGAATCATGTCGACCAGAATTTCCTTGCCGCCCGCCTGAATGTAGATGGGGGCCAGATGGCGCAGATCCTGGGCAATGGGAGAGAGCTGCTCGTCACTCCAGAGGCCATTTCCTTTCAGCCATTGGCCGTATTGCAGGGTTTGATAACCCTGCACCATATCGTAGCGATCATAGCCAAACTGGCTGGCACCGCGTCGGCCTATATCTGTCCAGGGACTCAGTGCCAAGGCCAGGGCAGGTTGGGGCAGTCCGGCCTGGCGCAGACTGACCAGAGTCATCAATACCAGATGTCCGCCTGCCGAGTCGCCTGCCAGGACAATATCCTGGGCGGGGATGCCACGCTTGAGCAGATAGCGGTAGGCGTCTGACGCATCGTCCTGTTGGGCCGGGTGGGGATGTTCCGGGGTCAGGCGGTAGTCCACGGCGAAGATGGCGGTTTGCAGCTTGTGGGCCAGCAGGCGAATGAAGTGTCGCGACACGGCAGGGTAGAAAGCATAGCCGCCGCCATGAAAGTACAAGAGGGTTTTGGAGCTGTTCGGGCGGTCTGGAATAAACCAGTCGCCACGTGGTTCTTGGGGCGTACTGGCGTGGACCTGGACGGGCAAGTCCGGTTCTGCAATCGTGTACAAACTATCGAAGTAGGCGCGGCCTTCAGCCATGCTTGGCAAGCGGAAGGCGTGGTTGAACTGCTTGCGATAAAACAGGGTGGCAATTTCAAATGGCACAGACCAGCCGCGCACCAAGGGTTTGGCGATGGCGCGGCGGGCCAACACGTCCAGGGTGGTGGCCCAGAGGGCGAGGGTGCTGCGGCAGCGATGAGACCAGGATCCTTGCAAGATAGTTTTGGGCATAAGAGGGCGGGGCTGAAGTAGGATAAAAGGACTTTCAGTGTGGCCCGCCTTGACTGGGCCGGATAGAACGGAAACGACCTCTCATGTCTGCTTTGCCTTGTGCCCGTTTGCATCACCCCAGCCGACAAGCCGCGGCCATCATCCATCTGGGTGTGGAGCGTGATACCCGTGGTCTGGACCTGCTGCCGGAGCAGCGTTTGAATTTTTATCCGGCTTCGCCTCTGGTGGTTTTGTCGTGGGTTTTCCACGGTCAGCTGCACATGGTGCAGACGCCAGCGGAGGGTGGGACTTCGGTCCTGTCAGAGGCCCTTCCCAGTATGCTGTTCGCTGGGCCTTCGCGCACACCGTCCATTAGCTGGTCTCCGGGGCCTGTCCATGCGATTTCGATTGGACTCTACCCCGATGCCTTGAAGCGTGTGTTTGGAATAGAGGCCAGCGATTTTCTGGACCAGCTACTGCCTATGGATCAGGTCTTGTCCGCTGCCGGTTGTCAGGCACTTGGGCGGGTAGGGACTGAAGATGGTCCTTTATTTCAGCAGCTGGAGGCGGCAATCCATCGCTGTGCTCATGGCAGCCTGGCGATAGAAGGTGCTGCCACCTTGCATCATTGGCTGACGGCTTTGGGGATGAGGATGGCCGCAACACGCACGGGCACGGGCTTGCGCCAGATGCAAAGGCAATTCAAGCGTTGGGCCGGGCAGAGTCAGCGAGAGCTACAGCTGTATGTGCGGGCAGAACGTGCGTTTGCCCTGGTGCGGCAGCAGGAAAATCCGGTCTGGTCCGATGTGGCGCTGCAGGCCGGGTATAGCGACCAGTCTCATTTTGGCAGAGAGGTCAAACGCATTTCCGGCTTTTCACCGGCCCAGTTCGCCCAGCGCATGAAGTCCGATGAGGCCTTCTGGATGTACCGTTTGCTGGGCGAGTCCTGAGTCAGCAGACATAAAAAAACCCATTCAAAAGAATGGGCCCTGGCTTGCTAGCGCAACGCTCACTGCGTAGGCGGTAAGGTGCTGGCAAACGAGGGGCGCGCTTGGAGTTTTTCATCCAGGCGTTGCAGATTGCCGTACTGCGAGCGCCAGTCCAGTTCAGGAAAGCGCAGATCCAGATAACCCAGTGCGCAGCCTACGGCAATATCGGCCAGGCTGAAGCTGGTGCCCATGCAAAAGGACTGGTCACCCAAGGTGTTGTTCATGGATTGCAGGGCGGCGGTGATCTTGCTGTTTTGGCGGTCAATCCAGGCGGGCAGACGCAGCGCTTCGGGGCGGCGTTTTTCCACCACGATGGCAACGCAGGCATCGAGCAAGCCATCGGCAATGGCTTCCCAGCATTTGACTGCAGCGCGATCACGTCCGGCTTGGGGGATCAGGCGGCCGACGGGCGAGAGGGTATCCAGATACTCGACGATCACGCGGGAGTCAAACAAGTTTGCCTGATCATCCATAATCAGACAGGGGACTTTGCCCAGTGGATTGTGTTTCAGAATATCGCTGTCATCGGCCCACACATCCTCCAGAATCAGCTCGTAGTCGAGCTTTTTTTCCGCCATGACAACACGCACTTTGCGCGCGTATGGGCTGGTGAGGGAAGCTAGAAGTTTCATAAAAAGCTATCAAAAGTTGCAGGCTCAAAAAGTATAGCAGGAACCTATGGGCGAACGCCCCGCAGGTCGGGCCTGACCCTGTCGCTGGAAACAATGTTGAAAAACTGTGGTTTATTCGTCAAAGCCTCGAACAGCCGTCGCATTCTGCCCCCATGCTGAACACGCGGCATACGGGTGTCAGCCCGCAATGTTAGAATGCGGGCTGACTTTATTCCCCCTTCTTTTCTGTAGAACGATGCACATAGCCGATACCCTGAGCACTCTGAATGCCTTGTCGCCATTGGACGGGCGTTATGGCAGCCGTACCGCCCCCCTGCGTGGCCTGTTGTCCGAAGCCGCATTTATGTGGCATCGCGTAGAAGTCGAAGTGGCCTGGTTGATCGGCCTGTCCGACGCGGGTCTGCCTGAACTGCCTACTTTCTCTGCCGAAGCCCGCGAGGTGCTCAAGAGCCTGGTGCAGAACTTCTCGGAAGACGATGCCGCCCGCATCAAAGCCATCGAGCGCACCACCAACCACGACGTGAAAGCCGTGGAATACTGGTTGAAAGAAAAAGTGGCCGACCACGCCGAGCTGTCTGCAGCGGCTGAGTTCATCCACTTCTCCTGCACCTCTGAAGACATCAACAACACTTCGCACGCCTTGATGCTGACGCGTGCTCGCGAGCAGGTCATCCTGCCTCAGTTGCAGGAAGTGTGCGATGCCATCAAGGCTCAGGCCCGTCTGCATGCCGAGCAGCCTTTGCTCTCGCGCACCCACGGCCAGCCTGCCAGCCCCAGCACCATGGGCAAAGAGTTCGCCAACGTGGCCGCTCGCTTGCAAAACGCCATTACCGCCATCGCCGCTGTTCAGCCTCTGGCTAAATTGAACGGTGCAACCGGTAACTACAATGCGCACTTCTCGGCTTACCCCGAAATTGACTGGCCAGCGTTCAGCAAGAAAGTGCTGGGCGGTCTGGGCCTGACGCAAAACGTCTACACCATTCAGATCGAACCACACGACTGGATGGCTGCCCTGTTTGACGCGATTGCTCGCGCCAACACCATCCTGCTGGACTTCAACCGTGACGTTTGGGGCTACATCTCCCTGGGTTACTTCAAGCAGCGCCTGAAAGAAGGCGAGATCGGTTCGTCCACCATGCCGCACAAGGTCAACCCGATTGACTTTGAAAACTCGGAAGGTAATCTGGGCCTGGCCAACGCCATGCTGCGCCACCTGTCCGAAAAGCTGCCTATCTCCCGCTGGCAGCGTGACCTGACCGATTCGACCGTGCTGCGTAACCTGGGCGTGGCCCTGGGCTACAGCGTGGTGGCTTACGACGCCTGCCTGCGTGGTATCGGCAAGCTGGAGCTGAACGCCGCCGCCGTGGATGCGGACATCGACGCCTGCTGGGAAATCCTGGCCGAGCCGGTTCAAACCGTGATGCGTCGTTACGGTTTGCCTCAGCCTTACGAGCAGCTCAAAGCGCTGACACGTGGCCGTGGTATTACTCAGGAAGCCTTGCGCGAGTTTATTGGCGGTCTGGAACTGCCCGCAGACGCTAAAACCTATTTGCTTGAGCTAACTCCACGCAGTTATCTGGGTGTGGCGGTAAAGTTGGCCCAGGCCATCTAAATCCAAACGGCTGTGCTCTTGCACAAGGGCACAGCCAGATCGGGTTTTTTGAGCCAGTGCTTTATGAAGTGTTTTATGTTTCATCACACAGGAGTTCACATGAAAAAATTCGCGTTTCTGACTGCCGCTGCCGCCCTGTGCGCTGCGTTCGTCACGCCCGCTACCGCCCAGTTTGCCAAGCCAGAACAGGCCGTGAACTACCGTCAAGCCAGCATGTCGCTGATTGGTTCGCACTTTGGTCGTATGGCTCCCGTTGCCAAAAAAGAAGCACCGTATGATGCGGCTGCTATCGCTAAAAACGTAGAAGTGTTGACGGTTTTGGCGGCCTTGCCTTGGGGCGCATTTGGCGCTGGTACCGAAGGCGGCGAGACCAAAGCCGAAGCCTGGAGCGATGCTCAGGGTTTCAAACAAGCCACCGATGATTTCACCGCTGCTATCGACAAGCTGAAAGTGGCTTCCGATTCGGGTGACTTTGATGCCTTCCGCGTGGCTTTCGGTAACGTGGGCAAGTCCTGTAAGACCTGTCACGACGCTTACCGCAAAGAAAAATAAGCAACTGGTCTGCTTATAAAAAAAGCCCTCGAAAGAGGGCTTTTTCTTTTAGGCCTGTGCCTGTGTTTAAAGGGAGCAGTTTGCCTGCAGGCAAGATTGGCAAGAATCATGATGGGATCTCAGTGTTGATAACCCGTTTCACCGTGGGTACGGATATCCAGACCTTCGCGCTCATGCTCGGCATCGACACGTAAACCACCGCAGACGACTTTGGCAATAGTGAAGGCAATCCACGCAGCCACACCAGACCAGACCAGCGTTACCAGCACGCCTTCAAGCTGAATCCACAGCTGCATCCAGATACTGTTGCCAGCCGCGGTACCGGGACCACCCAGAACAGGTGCGTTGAACAGACCCGTGAGCAACGCGCCCACAATCCCGCCCAAACCGTGAATGCCAAAAACGTCCAGCGTATCGTCGGCACGTAACCAACGCTTCAGAACATTAACGCCCCACAAGCAAGCCAGGGAAGTAATCAGGCCAATGGCCAGTGCACCGGAAGGAGCTACAAAACCGGCTGCCGGGGTAATGCCGACCAAACCTGCAATCGCACCCGAGCAAGCACCCAGCAAGGAGGGATGACCTTTGCTGATCCATTCACCCAAGGTCCAGGCTACAACGCCAATGGCAGCGGCCAACATGGTGTTGAAGAACGCCAGCGTGGCATTTTCATTGGCAGACAAAGCCGAGCCTGCGTTGAAACCGAACCAGCCTACCCACAGCAGAGCCGCACCGATAAAGGTCAAGGGCAGGTTATGAGGTGGCATGGCTTCACGACGGTAGTTCAGTCTGGGACCAATCATCCAGGCGCCGACCAGACCCGCAATACCGGCATTGATGTGCACCACCGTTCCACCGGCAAAGTCCAGCGCGCCACGGGAGTTGAGCAAGCCGCCGTGCTGTTCATCGGCAAACCAGACCATATGGCAAATGGGCAGATAGGCCAGGGTGAACCAGATCACGGTAAAGACCAGGATGGCCGACAGGCGAGTACGTTCTGCCAGACTACCGACAACCAGAGCGCAAGTCAGACCGGCAAAGGTAGCCTGAAAAGACGCAAACAGCAGTTCAGGCAGGGTGCCCGACATGGAGAACTGTTGGTCGGCGGCGGTGAACATGCCATTGAACAAGACCTTGTCGAAACTGCCGATCAAAGGATTGCCAGCGGTAAATGCCAGCGAGTAGCCATAGATAAACCACAGCACCACCCCCAGACTGAACACCAGCAAGGTCTGGGACAGCATGGACAGAGCATTTTTTTGACGCACCATTCCCGAATAAAACAGGGCCAGGCCCGGCGCGGCCATCATCAGTACCAGAAGCGTGGAGACCAGCATCCACGATAGATCAGCGTTGTTCATGATGGAGTCTCCGATTACAGGGCTTGCTCATCGCATTCGCCGGTGCGGATGCGGATGACATGGTCCAGCGGCTGGACAAAGATCTTGCCGTCACCAATACGACCGGTGCGGGCACTGCTTTGAATGGCCTCCAGAACGCTTTGCAACTGCTCGTCCGGGATAGCCAGTTCAATGCGGATCTTGGGCAGGAAGTCGACCGCATATTCCGCACCGCGGTAAAGCTCGGTGTGGCCTTTCTGGCGACCAAATCCCTTGACCTCGGTTAGCGTCATCCCCTGTATGCCCAGATCGGAAAGGGCCTCGCGTATCTCGTCAACCTTGAAGGGTTTGACGATGGCGGTAATCAATTTCATAGGTGTTCCTGAAGTAAACACAGGCAAGCCGGCCTTGCGGATGCAAAGGAACACCGAGAGGGGTAGGAGACGGTTGAGAGGGGGCCGACCGGGATGGGTAATCCTGGTGGATGGCTTGAGTGCAACCGGGCAGCGCCGGTTTGAGCGACTCTCCGGCTGTCAGCAGGGTGTGCGACAGCGCGAACGCAAGTGGTAGGCAAGCGGACCTGTGTTGTAGGTTGAAGAGCAACACAATTCCGGCAAGGCGAGTAAGCTAGCTAGGCACGTGACCCCGGTCTTGCCTAGTCGGTGGGCAGCGAGATAACAGCAGCGCTCTGTGACGCCTGTCTCCGCTCATCTCACCACCGCAGGAACAACGACTATGGAAAAATAATATATGTTGCAGCGCAACAAGTGCGCATTTTTTTTTAATAGTCTTAACTTTGCAACATTTTTCCGCTTCAAAAGTGCCCTTTAAATGAGTGCAAGGGGGCGAGCAGGGCAGGCTTGTTTTTCTTGCTGCCCTGATACAGAGGCTTCATTTCATGCGGGCTGGGGCTTGACGTTGCTGCCCTTCAGTTCTTGCGTTTGGCGGGTGGTTCATTGCCCGGAATTTTTTTCGGATCAGGCTCGGGGTTCGGTGTTTTACCCGGTGGCGTGGTATCGGGGGCTTTAGTTGGATCAATAGCAATCAGCATGACAATCTCCTGATTTGAATGATCTTTTAGCCTATCGGATTTTTCAGACCGACAAAGTAAACAACTATGACGGGCAGATGGGCCCGCAAAATCGGGGCAGGGGTTTGCCGGGCAATGCTATGATCAAAAGCCTTGAAAACAGCGGACTAGCGCCTTGGGAAGCGAGTTGGAAAAAACTACCCTGGACCTGGAGAATTTTCTCCCGTATCAAGTCACGATACTGGCCTCGCACATTGCGGTGACCTTCGCGCGTCAGCACGCGCAGCAATTTGGTTTATCCATCCCGGAGTGGCGCATCATTGCGACCTTGGGTCGCTACGGCACCTTGACCTCGGGCAGTTTGACCGAGCGCACCAGCATGGATAAGGCCAAGGTCAGCCGTGCGGTTTCCCGTTTGACGGCTGCCCAGTTAATTGCTCGTCGCGATAATGAAAACGATATGCGCAGCAATCTGCTGTGCCTGACCGAGCAGGGCCAGCAAGTGCATGATCGCATCGTGCCGATCGCCCTGGATCTGGAACAGGAACTGACTTCCGTGCTTAGCCAGGAAGAGCTCAGTTCCTTTAAAGAAATGATGACGCGCCTGGAGAACCGCATGGTTCAGCGCTTTGGCAGCGATTTCAGCGGCGACGCACATATTTGAAGTTTCAAGGGTAATCACCGAGTTGTGCCAGATTCTTCTCACGCTAATATTGTTTCGTTTGAAACAAAACAATATTCAGGAGATGATCATGACGCAGGCCGTAGACAGCCCAATCGCAGCCAGTCGCTTGGAAACCAGAATCATGTCGCCCGCTATCGGGGTAGAGGTAGCGGGAGTCGATTTGACTCAGCCCTTGGAGGAAACGCAGGTACAGGAACTGCGTGCCTTGTTGTTGAAACATCAGTTGCTGGTATTTCGCGATCAGCCTTTGAACGCGGCACAGCACGTTGCCTTCGCCCGTTGTTTTGGGGAACTGGAAGTGCATCCGGTTTTCCCGCACGATCCGGACTATCCCGAGCTGGTGCTGCTGGGTGGCAATAACACGCAGCCGGGGCGTGAGAATATCTATCACAGCGATGTTAGCTGGCGGGCCGAACCTTCCATGGGTTCCATCCTGCGCTGCATTGAATGCCCGCCTGCTGGGGGCGATACCATCTGGTGCAATATGGCACTGGCCTATGAAAATCTGCCGCCCCATATCAAAGATATTTTGCACGAGCTGGAAGCGGTGCATGATTTACTGCCCGGCTTCATAGACCGTATCCCCGAGGAGGACAGGGCGGCTTTGCGAGATCGTTTCCCAGCCCAGACACACCCGGTGGTGCGTACTCATCCGGAAACCGGCCAGCGGATTTTGTATGTCAGCAGCTGGACCACTCACCTGGCTAACTACATCGAAACCGGCTTTTTCCGTGGCATGCCCGAGCTGCAAAGTGGCGCGCATTTCCTGCTGCAATATTTGGTGGATCAGGCCCGCCATCCTGAATATCAGGTGCGCTTGAAATGGCAGCCTCACACCATTGCATTTTGGGATAACCGGGCGACTCAGCATTATGCTGTTCAGGATTATTTCCCTTTGCCCCGACAAATGGCCCGAGCCACCATTGTGGGCGACCGTCCTTATTGATCGTATCGCTGCATTTTTGACAAGTTGGGGGGAGACATGGAAAACCATAAAAAGTATTTCCCAGGACAGCGGTACGTCGTGGTGTTCTTGTTGTTTTTGTTCATGGTGATCAACTTCGCGGACAAGGCGATCTTTGGTCTGGTCGCCGTGCCGCTGATGGAGGAGCTGGCCATCAGCCCGCAGCAGTTTGGCACGATTGCAGGCAGCTTTTTCTTTCTGTTTGCGATCTCGGGCATTGTGGTGGGCTTTATGTCCAATACAGTGTCATCGCGCTTGTTGCTGGTGGGGCTGGTCATTATCTGGTCGATTGCGCAGGTGCCGGTTGCCATGGGTGCCAGTACGATTGCTGCCTTGATGGCCTGTCGTATTTTGCTGGGTATAGGGGAGGGGCCGGCTTATCCCCTGGCCCTGCACGCTTGTTATAAGTGGTTCCCGGATCAGGAGCGGACCTGGCCTACCGCCATCGTGATGCAAGGCGGGCAGGTGGGGATGTTGCTGGCGGGCCCCTTGGTTGGGTACCTGGCCATCAGCCACGGCTGGCGCTCGGTGTTTTGGGTGACGGCAGCGGCAGGAGTGCTGTGGCTGGTGGTGTGGGCTGTGCTGGGTAAGGATGGCCCGATCAGTGCCACTGCAGCCCCCACGGCGGAGGCGGGCAAGAGTACGACTTCGTCGCGCAGTTCCTATCGGCACGTACTGCTGAATCGCAGCTTTATCGGCAATCTGTTGATGTACTGGGTTGCGTACTGGTGCGCAGCCTTGGTCTTTACCTGGTTGCCTGCCTATTTGCAGCGGGGTCTGGGCTTTTCGTCCGATAAGGCGGGCTGGTTATTCTCCCTGTGCATCTTTGTGGCGATCCCAATCGTCTCGGGCGGCTCCTACCTGTCCAATCGCTTTTTGCGTCAGGGCTATTCTTCGCGAGTGGCACGTAGTCAGGTCACGGTGGGTTTCTTGCTGGCAGGGGCCTTGTGTCTGCTGGCGGCGGCCTATCTGAACCCAGGACCCACTGCCGGGATTGTGCTGATCGCTTTGGGCTTGAGCTTTCCGCAAGTGGGCTTTGTTTTGTGCTCGGCCATTTCGGCTCAGATCAGCCCGGTTGAAAAGCGCGGTTCTACCCTGGCCATTACCAACTCCTTGTCCACCACGGCGGGTCTGGTCGCGCCGATTGTGATGGGGCGCTTGATTCAGGCCGAACCCGGCATTGCCGGCTTTCACCAAGGCTTTGCCTTGACGGCGCTGCTCTTGCTGGCGGGTGCTGTGCTGGGCTTCATTCTGGTCGATCCGGCCCGAACCTTGTCGCAAATTCAGGCCAAGGCGGGTGGTGCATTGGGCGGTACGGCTTCAGTCTGAGTGTGTTGCGGGCTGACGCTTTGGCACACAGAAGCGTCAGCCCGCCAGGTCTGTGCAAGAGCAGGGCAAGTGCTATGATCAAAAGCCTTGAAAACAGCAGATCAGTGCCTTGGGAAGCGAGCTGTCATAAG
Organism: Alcaligenes faecalis; assembly: GCF_009497775.1. Taxonomy (NCBI): domain Bacteria; kingdom Pseudomonadati; phylum Pseudomonadota; class Betaproteobacteria; order Burkholderiales; family Alcaligenaceae; genus Alcaligenes; species Alcaligenes faecalis. Next base: position 2,704,763 of record NZ_CP031012.1, on the reverse strand, counting down.
CCGCTCCGGGCTTGGAGTGTTTTCTCCTGTATCAAGTCACAAGACTGACTTAAGGAGCCCCGATGAAGCATATCAGGACCGATGCTCTTCATCCCCAGGAGCGTCAGCGCTATTGGGAAAGCGCCATTTCGGATTTGTACACGGTGACCTCGGTCGAGGTGCAGGACCTTTCCCGTTTTTATGGACGTATTGCCTGGCGCAAACTGGGCGATGTGCTGTTCTCCGATATTGCTACCTCGCGCAGCCGGGTGCGACGCGAAGACCGGCACATCAAACGTGCCGAGCAGGACATTGTCCAGATCAACTTCCAACTGCAAGGCAAAGGGCTGCTCAAGCAGGATGGACGTAGCGCCATGACGCATCCCGGCGAGATCGTCTTGTACGACAGTGCGCGTCCCTACGAGATGTGTTTCGATGGTGACTCCCGCCAGATATCGGTCGATTTCCCGCGCCATTTTCTGACTGCCCGTTGTGGACATCTTGAGCATCTGGTGGCACGCCCCTTTTCAGGAAGTGCGGGGGCGGGACGGTTTCTGTACAGCTACGTCGCCAATCTGGTGTTGCAGTCTTCAGAAGAAGACAGCCTGCTTGCCGGTCAATTGCAGGAGCATTTTTTTGACTTGCTGCTGACCGCTTTCGCCAGCGTGATGCAGGACGAGCCTGCCGTGCTCTCCAAAAGCCGGGCTGCCACTCTGACCCGTCTCAAGATCTATCTGACCCACAATCTGAGCAATCCCGAGCTGACGCCAGGGATGGCGGCCCAGGCCATGGGAATTTCTCTGCGCACCTTGCACAGCCTGTTTGAGCACGAGGAGCAGACCGTCTGGAACTACATTCAGTACGCCAGGCTGGACCGCAGCCGCGCCGATATTGAGAACCTGGCGATGTTCAGCCGTTCTTTGAGTGATATCGGTTTTTCCTGGGGGTTCAACGACGCCGCGCATTTCAGCCGTGCGTTCCGGCGACGTTTCGGGATGACGCCCAGCGAGTGCCGGGCGGCCAGAAAGGCCTTGTTGTCCTGAGTCATCTGCCAATTGGCGCTGCGTGCAGGCAGAGTCAAGCCGTCCTGCACGGAAAGGCCAAATAGGTGCCAAAGCCATCGATAAGATTAGTCTCCATACTTATAAAACAGGAGACAGGGATGAGCTTGGCTTACGACGCTTCACTGAAGAAATTCTCGGATGTTTTTCATCTTTCCAAACTGGAGACGTCCAAGGGAACAAATTACATTCCGGGTGGCTTCAGTCGCCGCACCTTCGCCTATGGCCCTCATGCGATCTTTGCTGAACGGGGCGAAGCCCAATATCTGCACACCATAGACGGCGTCAGACTGCTTGATCTGAACAACAACTTTTCCACCAATGTGCTCGGTCATAATCATCCCGCCATCATGGCGGCGATTCAGGAGACCTTGCCCAATGGCTTTTCGTTCGGTAACCCGATTGATGTCGAACTGGATCTGGCCCAGTTGCTGTGTGAGCGCATCGCCTCAATAGAGCAGATCAAGTTTTTCTGTTCTGCCAGCGAGGCATGTCTGGGCGCGGTTCGTATCGCCAGGGGCTATACGGGCAAGCAGAAGATTGCCAAATTTGAGGGTGGCTATCATGGTTTCACGGACGATCTGGCGATCTCGGCGCACCCGGACCCGGACGGCTCTCCTGGCCCAGACCAGAACCCCAAGCCCTTGCCTGACTCGCAGGGCATCCCCTCGTACAAAAGCGAGCATGTCCTTATCCTGGTGCAGAACGATTTTGAGGCCTGCGAGCGTATCCTGAGAGCCAATGCGGACGAGGTGTCTTGCGTACTGATGGAGCTGCAGGCCGGTGCAGGCGGTATCGTCGAGCTGGACCCGCAGTTCGTCACGCAGTTGCGGGCACTCACCAAAGAGCTGGGTATCTTGTTGATTGTTGATGAAACCGTCACGTTGCGTGCGGCTTATGGTGGCTTGCAAAGCGTGTACCAGGTGACGCCGGACCTGACCGTGCTGGGCAAGATTATCGGTGGCGGGCTACCTATCGGGGCGGTCGGCGGAAGCCGGGAAGTGTTCCGTGTGGTCGAAGAGAATCGGGTCATGATGTCGGGCACCCATCATGGGCATCCTCTTGCCTGCGCGGCGGGTATTGCCTGCATGCAGGCGCTGGATGAAACCGCGATTCAAGGCCTGAACAGCATGGCGGCGCGCATCAAGAACGAGCTGACTTCCTGGGCGGATCAGCAGGGCTATCCTCTGACCTTGATAGGCGGGTTTTCAGTAATGGGCTACGCCCTGACCAAAGCGCAAGGTCAACGCATCACCACGCATAGAGACTACTGGCATAAGGTCGATGATGACGCCATGGGTATCTATGCGCTGGAAATGGCTGCCAGGGGATACTTCCCGGTGCATCGCGGGCAGATCGGTTTGACCTCGCCCATGACGGATGATGATGTGACGGGCTATATCGAGACCAGCAAGGAAGTGGTCAGCCTGATCTACGGTAAAGGCTAAGCGAATGCGCAGGCTGACTTTCGGGATGAGGAGGCCATCACCTGAAGGCGGTAATGCTGGAGGTAGAGGCTCGCTTACTAAGCGAGCCTCTACCTGGGGTATGTCATCGCCCCATTGGGGGCGTTCGAGCCGGTTTGACTAATGCCTGCTATGCTAGATCAGGTGGCAGCTTATCTGTGATGATTCCTGCTGCAAAGATTAAACCGAACGAACGCGAAATAAGCGCAACTTAACCAAACTGGAGAGATTTCCATGAGCACCAAAATTGTGACCGAGGCCGACCGTAAGCGTACTCCTCCTCCCACTCCACCCAAGGGCGTGACCCTTAGCACGAAAACCCGCGGCCAACGAGTTAGCCAGGAACGTGGCGCGCATACCCGCAGCAAGAAAAATCCTGGCAAGCGCGCACATTCGGGTTAATTTCTGGCCGCAGTTTGGAGCCTGGCAAGGTTTCAACAGTGCATGCTGGAAGCGTTAAGCATTTTCCAGACGCAAAAAAGCCCGCTTTATGGCGGGCTAAAATGCTTTTTGCGGAGCAAGGTATATTTTGCGGAGCAGAAATTTACCTTAAAAACTCTCACAAGCCGCAGGGCGTTTGGTGGGTCGTGACAGACTCGAACTGTCGACCAATGGATTAAGAGTCCAGTGCTCTACCAACTGAGCTAACGACCCCCGTTTCCTGCGAAGAAAAAGATTATAGAGCGAAAATTATTCTGCACAAGCAGTGGTTACATAATTTTACGTTTATCAGGATGCTGGATCAGGGCGAGTGAAGGTATCGCACATTTTCAGCTGCCCGGTTTTATAGCCTTCCATGAACCAGGCCATGCGTTGTTGCGAGCTGCCATGGGTAAAGGAATCGGGAACCACATAGCCCTGGGATTGCTTTTGCAAGGTGTCATCGCCTACGGCTTGGGCCGCGTCCAGTGCAGAGCGTATATCGCCCGGCTCCAGAATCTGGCGTTGTGCATCTGCGTGATTGGCCCAGATACCCGCGTAGCAGTCAGCTTGCAGTTCAAGACGCACAGACGCCTGACGGGCTTGCGAGGCCGAGCCACTGCGGCGGGCTTCATCCACACGGCGCATCATGCCCAATTGGTTCTGAACGTGGTGGCCAACTTCATGCGCAATCACGTAAGCGGGGGCAAAGTTGCCTTTGACGCCCATGCTGCGTTCCATCTCGGCAAAAAAGCCCAGGTCTATATAAAGCTTTTGATCGGCCGGACAGTAAAACGGCCCCATGGCTGATTGGCCTGCGCCGCAAGCCGTGGGAGTGGCGCCACGATACAGAACCAGCACGGGATCGCGGTAGCTGCCATTGGTTTGCGTGGCAAAAATATCACGCCAGACATCCTCGGTTTCACCCAGGATTTTGGCAATGGTTTGGCCCTGTGCATCCGAGGCCGGAACAGGTTGAGATTGCGGGGCGCTGGTGGGGCCATCGGCCAGGTTCAGCACCACACTGGGATCCACCCCAAAGTACATGGCCACCAGGGCCAGCACAATTGTCCCCAAGCCGATCTTGCCGCCGCTCAGGCGTGGCCCATTGGCACGGCGGTCCTCGACATTACGGCTGGAGCGAGACTTATCCAGACGCATCACGCTCTCCTTGAATTTGAAAACGTCAATGTACTCTGATTTGCGGGCCAAAGCAGAGGCATTTTCGATTCTTGTCATCTGCCAAAGAGAAGGGGGCTTTAATTACCCCGTCATGACAAGTCATTGAATTACTTGCCTTAATGTGACTTGTCCAAAGGCTATCCCCGAGCTTGCCCACTGAAAATGTGGATAAGTGGATAAGTAAGTCACCCGGACACTGCGGTATGCTACTTTTCTCAGGGCGTACCCTACTGGAGAGCGAGTATGTTGGGAGGAACCTTGTTGGCCTTGCGCGACCATGCACGAGTTCGTGCCATCGGAGCGGTCATTGCTCGATACGGGATTGGGGATGTGATGCATCGCCTGGGTTTGTCGGACCTGCTGCCCGGCAACAAGACCCCGGTGGCGACAGAAATGCCTGAACGCTCCGCGCCTGAACGTCTGCGACGTGCTCTGGAAGAACTGGGCCCCACCTTTATCAAGCTCGGTCAGATTCTGGCCACACGCAATGACTTGTTGCCGCTGGAGTGGACGCAGGAGCTGGAGAAGCTGCAAGGTCATGCCGCACCGGTGCCCTGGGAAACGATCCGGCCCGAGCTGGAGCAGGCTTTAGGGCAAACCGTAGAGCAGGCCTTTGCGCGTTTTGATATCCAGGTGCTGGCCTCGGCATCCATGGCACAGGTGTATCGCGCCTGTTTGCGTGATGGCACTGAGGTGGTGGTGAAGGTGCAGCGCCCCGGTCTGGAGCCTCTGATTCAGGCTGATCTGCGTTTGCTGAAACAGATTGCCCGTCTGGTTCAGCAACAAGGCTTGCTGCCCGAGTATCGCCCCTACGATATTGTGCGTGCCCTGGCTGAGGCCATTGCCGATGAGCTGGACTTTACGCGTGAAGCGGCCAACACCCTGGCGGTGCGTGAGAACATGCGGCCCTTCAAGGACATTGTGGTCCCGCGTGTCTATATGGAGTGGACCAGCGCGACCGTCATGGTGCAGGAGTTTGTGCCTGGGGTCTCGCCCATTCAGGAAGCGCAGTTGCAAGCCATTGAAGCGGATCGTCCCTTGCTGGCCCGCCGTGGCGCGTTGGCGTTCCTGCATATGGTTCTGGAGGACGGCTTGTTTCATGCCGACCCGCACCCCGGCAATATGATGGCCTTGCCGGGCAATAAGGTCGCCTTTATTGATTTCGGCTTGGTGGGCCATTTGACGGAACGTCGCCGTCAGCAATTGCTGGTTTTACTGCGGGCGATTGTGGACGGGCAGGCGGATGGGGTGGCCACCACCTTGCTGGATTGGTCCGGTGCGGAAGATTTTGACTGGGGTCGTCTGGAAGAAAGTGCCCAGCGTTATGTGGCCCGGCAAAGCAGTGGACTTCTGTCCATCTCGGCCGCCTTGCTGGACTTCATGGCTCTGGCGCGCGAGAACCATTTGATTCTGCCACCGGATCTGGCTTTGCTGTTCAAGGCTTTTATTACTGCCGATGGCGTATTGAAACGCCTGGACCCGCAGTTTGATGTGGTGGAGGTTGCACAGCCCGTCATCATGGCCTTGATGCGCAAGCAGTATTCACCTCGCCGTGTGTATGCGGACTTGCAACGCAGCCTGCTGGAGTCTCGCCAGTTGGCGATGGATGCGCCCCAATTGCTGCGTTTGCTGATGCATCGAGTCCGACAGGGCAAGATTTCAGCGCGCATTCAAATCGAGGGTATGCCACGTCTGGCCTCATCGCTGGAAAAAGCGGCTACCCGTTTGGCGATTGCGATTGTGACGGCAGCTTTTGTATTGATTCTGGGACCAGTGCTGGTAACACGTGGCCCCGCTTGGCTGGGCCTGACTATTTTCAGCTGGGCCGGTTTATTAGCCGCCGTGCTGGGTCTGGTTCTGGTCTTGTGGGGATTTTGGCGACGGCGCTGAAAAGTATCTTGAGGCCGTCGCTTTTTGTGCAGAGAGTGCTCAAGCGGCTAGTCACCGTCCAGTTTAAAAGACGGCTAGTAAAAATGCGGCTCAGCCCAAACAGTCCCCGCATTATCCCCAGGTTTATTCACAGCTTCTGGGGATAAGTCGGGCTTACATAAAGTCGTCCATGCCACCGCCTACAGGCGCCAGACCCGTCATCCAATACACGCCCCAGGCAATCAGCGCCACAATGATCAGAGCGAGAAAACGGGTTTTCCAGGTATCCGTACTGGCTGGCAGGGCAGGTTCACTGGGTACGGGCATGCTGCCCTTGACCATGACGCTGGTTAATTTCTGACCACGTAATACGCGATACAGGAAAATAGCCAGGATATGCAAGCCGATAATGACCAGCATGATCCATTCATTGGCCTTGTGCAGGCCGGTCAGGGTTTTGGACCAGTCGCTGCTCAGGTAGGCCAGGGGGCCGGTGGTGAAGATGTCGTCGTTGGCAAACAGGCCCGAAACAGCCTGAAAACCAAACACAATCAACATCAGCCAGACAGACCAGGCGCCGATAGGATTGTGGCCCGGATAGACCGCAGGTTTGTCGCGCAGATAGCGCAGGCTGCTCACCGGATTGGGAAAGAAGTGGCTAAAGCGCGAGTAATAACCGCCGACCAGGCCCCAGACCAGGCGAAAGGCCAGTAGTCCCAAGGCCAGCAGACCAAAGCGTACGTGCCAGTCCATCCACAGACCGCCTGCCTTGATCGTCACAAAACAGCCCACAATGCTGATCACGAACAGCCAGTGGAACAAACGGGTGGGTAAATCCCAGATGAGTAAAGGGCGAGTCGAGGAGGCTTGCATAGGGAAAATCCGGAGAGACGTAGACATCTGATTATAGTCGGTGTTGTCTTGGAGTCCGTTTCCCGATGCAGGTTCCTTCCCTTATTGGACTCTGTGTTTGCGTTTACGCAAACTGATTTTGCGACCGTCGTAACGGTACTCGTCGATCAGGGCCGGATTATCCAGGCTGGGGGTTTCCATAATCAGGGTCTGGCCGTGATGGCGTACCCGGATTTGTGCACTGCACGAGCCAAAGGCGGGCGAGACGGTGTAGCCCTTGGAGGACACCGTGACCCAGTGGTAATTGATCGAGCAACCACCCAGGCCATTGTCCACAGAAATCAGGGCTGTCTGATTATTGGGCTGCTTGAAGGCGTAGGGAATATTGATCAGCCCCTTGAGCTCTGGCGCGATGATTTGTGCGTCCAGTTGCAATTGTGCTTCATAGACATAATCGCTCTGGCTCACTTGCAGGGTGCCGTAGGGGCTGTCCAGACTTAACTGCGAAGGAGGTTGAGGCCAGGTCTGGCTTGCCGCGCTATGGGCGACAAACGGTTGCAGGGCCAGCGAGAGCCCAATCACAACATAACGAATAAAGGCCTTAGGGACGGGCATGATCAATCAAGTTGGGAGACGATCCGGGCTAGTAAAAAAACACAAAGCGCCATGGTTCATCTGTATTTGTAAGTTTCATAACATTTTATGTATTTTCTTGTTGCGTAGAATACCGGATAGCAGAACTTTTCGCTATAAGGATAGGCACATAAGATGAATGTTTCATCTATGTGTCAGGGGTGGACTGGCTAAATTAGTCCTGAAAAGCATCTTGTCCCAGGCGTAAAGAAACAGGCCGAATTGAGCTATCATTGCTGGGTTGCCCCGGATGGGGCCAAGCCGCATTTCTTCGTTGCAGCAGAGACTCATTATGCAATCCATCCCGGATGCCGCACTGGCGTCAGAATCGGACTCTACGCTTGCTGCCCAGCAGGCCAAACCCGGCGCTTTATTGGACTACGTCAGCTCCAGCCGTTTGCCCACACCCTGGGCCGTATTCCAGATCCATGTATTCGTAGAGCGCAGCAATCAAAAAGAACACGTCTTGTTGACCCTGGGGGATGTAGCCGACGGCGAGCCTGTCCTGGCCCGTGTCCACTCCGAGTGTCTGACGGGCGATGCCCTGTTCAGCCTGCGCTGCGATTGCGGCCCTCAGCTGCAGCTGGCGCTGGAGCGCATTGCCACGGCAGGCCGTGGTGCCCTGATGTATTTGCGCCAGGAAGGGCGGGGTATCGGTCTGGTGAACAAAATCCGTGCCTACAACCTGCAAGATCAGGGTGCGGATACCGTGGAAGCCAACGAGAAGCTGGGCTTTCCTGCCGATATGCGTCGCTACGATATCTGCAAGGATATGCTGGAGCACGTCGGTATCCAGAAACTGCGTCTGATGACCAATAATCCGCGCAAGGTAAAAACCCTGCAGGAAATTGGCATTGATGTGGTGGAGCGTGTGCCGCATCAAATTGAAGGTAATCCCTTTAACGAGAGCTACCTGAATACCAAGCGTCTGCGTTTGGGCCACTGGCTGGAAACGGACGAATAAAAAAGAGGGGACACGGGCCGGATTTGATTCTGTCCCGGTTCAGCTCCTGCTTTATCGGTATCAAAAAAAGGGCCATGAATTGGCCCTTTGTCTTATCGATACCCAAAATAAAGCCAGACCCGAAATCCACACAGGGATTCGGGTCTGGCTTATTTTTATAGGGCCGGCCTGGTCATTAAAACGACGGATGCCTTGGCCTTGCAGAACTAAGCAAGAAAGGCCGGGTCGAACCTGGCCTTCGCTGTCTCTTAGGCAACGCTCTTTTCCAGCAAGGCGCTGACACTGGCTTTGGCGTTTTCTATAATCTGCTCGCGCAGCTCGGGAGCTTTGCCCAGACCTTCGGCGTACACAATACGCAGGTCCGTCACGCCCATGAAGCCGAACATCACGCGCAGGTAGCTTTCCTGGTGTTCCATGGCCTGGCCTTGCTCCGATTCGGAGTAGATGCCGCCACGGCTCAGAACCAGGTACACCGTTTTGTTGCCAGCCAGACCTTCAGGGCCATTGCTGGTGTAGCGGAAAGTACGGCCAGCTTGAGCCAGACGATCCATCCAGGCTTTCAGTTGGCTGGGAATGGTGAAGTTGTAGAAGGGGGCGCCAATGACAACCACATCGGAGGCCAGGAACTGGCTCAGGTATTGTTCGGTGATGGCGTTCTCGGCGCGCTGACGCTCGCTCAGAGTGGCTGGGTCCAGACCCAGGCGCATGCCCAGGGAGTCAGCCGAGAAGTGAGGTGGCGGGTTCAGGGCCAGATCCACATGCTCCACTTGGACTTGATCATTTTGCTGGCGCAACTGATCAACCACAAATTGCGAAAGTTCGCGGGAAACAGAATTGGCGCCGGTGATACTGGAGTCTACGTGTAGCAGTTTCATGATGTTTGGTGTCCAAAGCGATGAAGGAATGGTGTCATTATGTTTGATGCCCATACCTTTGATAAGCCGGTTTTTCTGAGAAAGATTATTCTACTTTTGTCTGTAATCCTGGAAAACATCCCTGTATGTATGACTTAAATGACATGGTGCTGTTTACCGAAGTGGTGCAACGCGGCGGCTTTAGTGCTGCCGCCCGGCACCTGGGTATGCCGCCATCGCGAGTGTCCAGACGCTTGAGCCGCCTGGAGGCAGAGGTCGGTGTGCGTCTTTTGCAACGCACCACGCGCAGCCTGTCTCTGACCCCTGCCGGAGAGGTGTTCCTGCGCCATTGCCAGGCCATGCGTGATGAGGCCGAAGCGGCTTACTCGGCGGTGGCCCAGGTGCAGCAGGAGCCGCGTGGCCTCTTGCGCATCAGTTGCCCGGTCACCTTGGCCCATACGGTCTTGTCGACCGTGTTTGCGCAGTTTCTGATTCGCTATCCCCAGGTTGAACTGGAGGTGGAAGTCAGCAATCGGGTGGTCGATCCCGTAGCGGACGGGATTGATGTGGCCTTGCGAGTCCGCAGTACATTAAGTGATAGCGCCAGCTATATCGTGAAACGCCTGGGCGAAACCGGGGCGATTCTGGTTGCCCAGCCTGAACTGCTGGCGCGTTTTGATCCGGTCCGTGGCCCGGCAGATCTGGTCAAGTTGCCCACGGTGGCCATGTCGGCCCGGCAAGGTCAAAACGAATGGGAATTGTACGGTCCCGAAGGGGCCAGCCTGACGGTAACGCACAGGCCGCGCTATATGGCCTCGGATTTGCTGACGTTGCGTGAAGGGGTGGAGCAGGGCATAGGCGTGGGCATCTTGCCTGACTATATGTGCTGCGATGCCCTGAAAGCCGGGCGCTTGGTGCAGGTTCTGCCGCAGTGGGCACCCTTGCCGGGGATTATTCACGCTGTATTTGCCTCCCGCCGAGGCATGGCCCCGGCGGTGCGGCATTTTCTGGATTATCTGGGGGAGCAACTGCCGGTGCATCACCCCAAGATTTAAGCGTTTTAGCGGGCCGCCGCTGCAAATGGGCAACTGCTTTGGGCGGGCAGAATCGCCCAGTTCAGATCAATCATGGGGCTGCGTTCAGAGGACCAGCGCTGCTCGGCCTGCCCCTTGATGGGGGCTTGTTCGTACAGCTTGAGCAGGGATGCCGGAGGTTCTCCACGAGTTTGAATGCTGTAGACAATCAGGGCACCGCATTCCATATCCTTGGGCAGTGTTAGCCAAGGGGATGCAGCCGGGTCGGCATCAATAAAGACCATCACGTCCTGGCCTGCATGAACAGCAATATTGCCGCCCAGCCAGGTGTCCGCCACCACGACTTTAAGTGGAATGCCGGGCATGTGTTCTTTCCAGATAGCTTGCATCTGGGCAGACACTTCCGGGCCGGGGAAGGTGGAGCGGGAGTCCCGACCTTTATGCCAGGCCAATGGACCGCGAGCCAGGGCATAGCCCGATGCCAGCAGAATCTGCAGCACGATCACAATAATGGCCACGCGACGCAGCTGAATCTTGTCCTTGCCGTGCATGATCCACAAGGCAAAAAAACCATACAAGACAAAGAAAGTCGTGGCCCAGGAAGCGACCAGACGGGTGCCCATAATGGCTGAAATCAGGACCGTGCTGACGATGGGAGTCAGGCCCACCCACAGCAGAAACTGCTTGTCGCGGCGGGAAATATCATCGGCATAGCGCTGCTTGTTTTGCAGAGCGGCATCGGACGGAGCCAGCTTTTTCCTGTCACGACGATTCCAGATGGCCAGCGCAATCATGGCCACAATCATGGGGCTCAGTCGTCCCAGCTGGTCCAGACTGAAAGCCAGCAGCTCCTTGTAGGCTTCCCAACGCGTATGCGTTTCCAGCGAGCCGTCCATATAACGGAAGGGGGCGAAGTCATTTTTCACCAGCCAGTACAGATGGGGCGACAGGACCAGTACATAGGCAAGCAGGGCCAGACCCAGCCCTATCCAGGTTTGCCGTTGACGCCACATACCGCTGCGCAGAAAGTACAGGAAGAAGGCAGTGAACAGAATCACGGCGCTGTATTTGGTGACGGTAGACAGCGCAGCGACTGCACCCAGCCATAACCAATCTGCCGGTTTCTGATCCCGGCTGGCGCGATAGAAAAACCAGGTCGCGGCGGTTACAGACCACAGTTGTGCCGTGTTGTGATTAAAAATGGTGCCGCGCAAGGAAAAGTAAATACTGACAGAACTGATCAGCAAGACCATGAAGGCGCGTTCGGGATTCAGGAACTCGCAGGCCAGTTTCCAGATAAACCACAGCCCCAGCACCGAGGCCGTCATGCCTGCAGCAAAAGTCAGCCAGGCCGGGCGTCCGACCACGCTGGTCAGGGCAGCCATCACCCAGGATGGGAAGGGCGGATGCTTCAAATAGCCCAGCTCGAAACTGGCCGACCAGACCAGCTCTTCCATGCCGTCCAGGTCGGGCGCTTTGTGGCTAATTGCCATCAAAACGGACCACAGCAAAACCATGAATAACAGATACAGCAGCACGTAGCGCTGGTAGGTGTTGGGCTGGGCCGATGCTGGGTTCTGGGCAGTCATGCGTATGGTGAAAGCGTGGAAATAAGCAAGTGTACTTCTTGTGCGTTGAAAAACCCCGATTGGACAGGCGCCTTAATCTGGGCTACGATGCGCTTCGTCATTAGGGAGTAGCCGCTTCGGATTACCGAAGATCAGCGTCAACATACTTGGCCTACACAGGGTCATGGCGCTGATAGCAACTTAGCCTGGCAAGACTTTTGACCATAGACCTTCGCGTTTGGCCGGGAGGGTTTGTGGTCATCTGTCTCTTATCCGGCCAGGAGTTGTTATGGAAGCGTTGTTTATCTCCACGGGTGTGGTTGCCTTGGCAGAAATTGGGGACAAAACCCAGTTGTTGGCCTTTATTCTTGCAGCCCGCTACAAACGCCCTTGGCCCATCATTCTCGCTATTTTCATAGCAACTTTAGTTAATCACGGTTTGGCCGGTGCCATTGGCGCCTGGGTTCCCGCTTTGCTGGACCCTGAAGTGCTGCGCTGGGTGCTGGGTATTTCCTTCCTGGCCATGGCCATCTGGATTCTGATTCCCGACAAGATCGACGATGCCGAAGCCACTCGTACGCGCTTTGGCGTTTTTGGTACCACGCTGGTGACTTTTTTCCTGGCCGAGATGGGCGACAAGACACAGATCGCCACCGTCGCGTTGGCCGCCAAATATCAGGAGTTCGGTTTGGTGGTTCTGGGCACGACCCTGGGCATGATGCTGGCCAATGCACCCGCCGTCTTGTTCGGCGAGCGTATTGCCCGCCGTTTGCCGACTCAACTGGTGCACCGGATTGCTGCCTGTATCTTTGCCGTGCTGGGCGTGCTGGCCTTGTTGGGAGGGGCTGAAAGCCTGGGCTTCTAGCGAATTCAGGTGCTGGATGCCAATTGTCGTAGTCGGCCCGGATGGGCAGGTCTGCGACGAGCGGCATCCATACTCACAACCGGGGCCAGGATCAAGGGGGCAGCAGAGCGAGTGGGCTGGTGAGTATGCGCACTTTCCCCATGATTCAGGACACTGATTGCCTCTTGCAGCTCGGCCCCGTTCTGGTTCAGTTCCTGAGCCGTTTCACTCAAGTCATGAACCAGGGCGGCATTGTCGCTGGTGATCTGATCCACCTGTTTCAAGGCCTGGGTCAGCTGACCCAAACCAATGCTTTGCTCGCCGGTAGCGGCAGAGATTTCACCCATCAAACCGGCAACTTCAGACACGGACGTCAGAATTTCCTGCATGGTCTGCCCGGCATTTGCCGCGTGGCTAGCACCTTCGGCGCTGAGGGTTTGGGTTTCGGTGACCAGTTGCTTGATTTCATCAGCCGCTTCGGCGGCTTGCTGAGCCAGCGAACGCACGGCAGAGGCCACTACCGCAAAGCCTTTACCGGCTTCCCCGGCACGGGCTGATTCAATTGAGGCGTTAATCGACAGGATATTAGTCTGAAAGGCGATGTTATTGATCATCGACACGATATTGCCAATATGCTGCGAGCTTTCCAGAATCTGCTGCATGGACGAGCTGACTTTCTGAACCGCCTCGTTCCCGCGACCCGCAATATCTGCGCTACGACTGGCCAGTTCATGGCTGGCCTTGGCATTTTCTGCTGTCTGCAAAACGGCCTGCCCAAACGAGCTCATGCTGGCGGTGGTCTCCTGCATGGAGGCCGCCTGCTCTTGTGTGCGAGCCTCCAGTAAGGCGCTATTGTCCGAGAGCTTGCGCGACACGACTTGATTGTTGCTGCAGCTATGGTCCACATCGGTACTGATGCTCATCAGGCTTTTACGCATCAGATCCAGGTTCTGGCCCAGGGTTTCCAGCTTCTTCACGGCGGGCCCACGTGTGTTGACTGTCAGGTTGCCGGCGGCAATTTGTTGAGCGATGTGCGTGGCCGTTTTAAACGATCCCAAAACGCGTCGCATCAGCACGGCCTGATAGCCCAGAATCATTAAGGTTCCTACACCCAGCGAACTGGCCAGAAGGATCATGCTTTGCTGCGGCATTTCCGTATTCAGGACCATGGCAATAATCCCGCCGGTAATACCTAGATTCAACAGGCCTTTTCGTAAAAAGGCAGCCAGCAAACTGGGGCCGGCCAAAAAACGCAGGCTGGCAAAAGGGCGACGCCAGCTGCGGGCTGTAATTTGGCCGGCACGTATGGTTCGCGAGAGACTTCGGCCCTCGCGCAATTCCTGATAAAACTGTTCAGCGGCTTGAATATCCTGGGGTTTTGCGCGCACACGTACTGACGCAAAGCCGGTTAATTCGCCTTGTTCAATAATCGGGCTGGCATGGGCCAGAACCCAATAAAAACCGCCGTCTTTACGGCGATTCTTTACCACCCCCACCCACGAGCGCCCCTGTTTCAGGGTATGCCACAAATCCGCAAAGACTTCGGACGGCATATCGGGGTGACGCACGATATTGTGCGGCTCGCCAATCAACTCTTCCCGACTGAAACCGCTTACCTCGACAAAGGCCGGATTCGCATAAATGATGCGGCCGGCCAGGTCAGTTTTGGAAATGAGATATTGCTCGTCCAGCAGCTCGGTTTCGATGCCGGTGATTGGTAGGTTCTTGCGCATAGCCTTTCCCTTTGTATTTTTGTATCAGCAAAAGACTCAAGATAAACGGATCAATTTCTTGTTGTGAATTTTCGTGAATAGTATCATTTGATTCGTTTTTTATGTCTAAAAATAAAAAAATGATAATCAAATGAAAATTTTTGTCACAAACCGATCGAAATTGAAAAAATTGATCCGTGCTGATAAAGGGAAGAGCGGGCGTTCAGGAGGGCAGGTACTGGGCGTGGAAAGCTTCGCTGAGCAGTTGCAGGAGCAGGGCAATGGGAATAGGTTTGGCCAGGGCTGTCGCGTTGCCGGGCAGGCCGCCACGCGCGTGAATATCGGCGGCGTTCAACGCAGAAATCACGTAGATCTGGGTATGTTCGGTTTCCGGGGCGTCGGCCAGGGCCTTGAGCATGGCAAAACCATCGAGCTTGGGCAGGTTCAGGTCCACGATCAGCACATCGGGGTAGAAGTTGCCGGCGGCAATCAGACCTTTCAGGCCATCCTGTTCGCAGCGCAACTCGACCGGGAAGGGCAGGTGTTCCATGGCCATGCGGTAAATCGCCAGCAAATCCAGGTCGTCTTCAACGACCAGCACGCGCAGGCAGGGTTCACCGCTGCAAACGGGCAGGCTGGGGGTAATCGGGGTATCGGGCGTCTGGGAGCTGGTCTGCCCCTGGCGCTCTTGCAAGATGGCTTGTACGGAGTCGCGGTCGATGCGTCGGTGCCCGCCTTGGGTTTTCCAGGCTTTCAGGGTCCCGGCTTCTACCCAGAGTTGTACGGTGCGTACAGACACACCCAGTAAATCAGCAGCCTGCCGAGTGGAGTAAACGGCGTCGTTCATGGAGTCAACAAAATGAAAGCAGGCCAGACCGGGGAAAAGAAGGCTGTGTGCCCCGATGTAGCAGTGCAGAGTGTAGAGACGGTATTAGTAAGTACAGAAATACTAATAATGGCAATGGAAAGTGGCCTGTTCACGCCAAGTGATAGGCAGAGTATTCGACACACATGCTTCTAATATCTCCGATTTTCAGATGTTCATGCTTCGTCAGGGAATCACTTCAATCGGGCGGGCCTGTGAACCTGGACTCGCCTTGCTGATTTTACGCGTATCCCTTGCGCTGTCGTGTTACCGGACGGGCCCAGTGTAGGTAGCTGAACACATTTATAAACGTTAGTGATATGGGCGGGTCCGGGCGGTGCTTGGCTTGTCGGGCCAAGAAAAAAGGCTGTTAGCACCCTAGCACTTGTTTTTATCGTTAGTCTTGATCCTGATCAGTCTTTATGAAATAAATAGGAATCTATTTTGTATAAGTCCCCTTGTTTCCTCAAAGAAAGTTTCTGCGCCTTATGATAAGGCTGATTGTCTTGTTAAGCAGTATGGCGGCCATTTTTGGAGTAAAACTTTTAAAACGTACTAATACCTTTCCCGTTGTTTCGCTTAATTGTTATGAAATTCATTTATTAGGCGCTTAACCGTTTTTTTCACCCAAGCTGATGCAAGGGCATTGGCATGTCAGTAATCCCATCAGGAAAAATGCCTGGTTTATCCGCTGGACCGGCTTTTTCTCGCATGGAGATTGAAACCGCACTGAGGCAGGCACGGTGCTTGTTGTGGGACGAAAATAGGGGATTGGCTTGTTGCTCACACTATTTACCAGTTTTTTGATCGGGCAACGTTTGTTTGACCGAGCGAGCGTGCCTAAATGGCCGGGGCAGGCTTATGAAAAAGCGAATCGCTTTGAGCAAATGCTGGATGCCTTGCCCGATGCCATTGTCATGTTCGATTCCTGTGGGCGAATTGAAGGCTGCAATCGGGCCATGCGCCGTTTGCTGGATACGCCGGAATTAGCCAATGGCACGGATGATTTAATTGATTTTTTCCAGAACCTGGAAAAAGGAATACGGGCGGATTTAGCATATTTGCTGCCTGGAATTAGCCAGGTTATTAACCGTGCGAAAAATCCCTTTTACTGCTTGCACCGGGATGGCGAAGGGAAACAGGCTCGCGCCCTGGAATTTCATGCCTATGCCGCCCCCGATTCAGACACTTCAACCTTGCTGATGATTCGTGATGTCAGCGCAAAAATGCAACAGGAGCGCGATCGCGCCGACTGTTTTGCCGTAGCGGCCCATGAAATCCGCTCTCCACTGGCCGCCATCAGCGGCTATATCCAATTGCTGCAACTGGAGACCACCCCGTCTGCCTGGGCCAGCAAGATTTACACCCAATTACATGAAAAAGTCCGTGGCGTTGATGTGCTGCTGGACGATTTGACGCGCCTGAATCGCATGGAGTACGAGGGGGCGGGGATGCAGGAATGGCGCGAATCGGATTTGCGTGCCGTGCTGCGCCTGAGCCTGCGCGCCTTTAATGAGCAGCGCCATCGCATTCGCCTGGATTTACCCGTGTATGGCTTGTGGGCCAAGGTGGATATTGTTCCTTTATTGGTGGCCCTGCGTAATGCGCTGGAAAATGCCCTGAAGTATTCCCCAGCGGACAGCACGGTGACCTTGCGCTTGCAGCCCGGCCAGGCTGGTTGGGCCTGTATAGAGGTCCTGGATCAAGGGCCGGGTATTGATCCTCTCTATAAAGAGAAGGTGTTTGACAAGTTCTATCGCCTGCCCGGTCAGCAGGTGCAAGGCAGCGGTTTGGGCTTGTCCATTTTGCGCTCGATTGTGCAGCACCACGGGGGCCGGGTCTATTTCAAGGAGCGTCCGGGGCCGGGCGCGCATTTGGTCATGGAATTGGTTCTGCTGCCTTCCGCATCGTATATACCTTAATCTTCTCTAAAATAGGGTTATTTTCATATATTTAAGTTTGATATAAGGTACAATTTGCGCTCTTTTCGTGAAGCGAGGTGATCGCCATTTCAGGTGCACCTCGCTTTGAAGTTTTTACGTTGCGGTCATCTCGTTGGTGGGGAGCGCAAAATCCGTTAAAGGAGCACACGATTATGCAAGGCTTGCACTTGACCGCAGACCTTTACCAATGTGCATGCAGCCCGGAGCTGCTGATCGATGCCCAGAAACTGGCTGATTTTTGCCGCCAGCAGACTATTGATGCAGGGCTGACGATTGTTGGTGAAGAGTGGCAGGCATTTCCCGAGTTTGAAGGGCAGCCCGGTGGTGTTACCGGAGTGCTGTTGCTGGCCGAGTCTCACTTGGCCATCCATACCTGGCCAGAGCGCGGTGGCGTAACGCTGGACGTGTATGTCTGCAACTTCATGCAGGACAACTCCGGCAAGGCAACCCGCCTGATCAACGGAATTGAACAGGCTTTCAAGCCCGGCCAGGCCCAGCGTAATCGCTTGTGGCGCGGCGAGGCCGACGGCCCGGCCCATGCTGGCGAACTGCTGACGGAAAACCTGAATCAGGATGCGCTGTATGGCTTCCGCTTTACTGAGCGTTTGCTGGAGCGCCAGACTGCTTTCCAACGTCTGGAACTGCTGCGTTCCGAAACCCTGGGTACGACCTTGCGTCTGGACGGCTGCATGATGACCTCCGAGGCCGAAGAGTTCTTCTACCACGAAGGTCTGATTCACCCGGCTGTCATGGCTCACCCCAATCCACGTCGCGCCCTGATTGTGGGCGGTGGTGATGGCGGAGCCCTGGAAGAGTTGTTGAAGTACCCCAGCCTGGAGCGAGTATCCCTGGTTGAGCTGGATGGTGAAGTGATTGAGGTAGCTCGCGAGCACTTGCAGTCCATTCACAAGGGGGCGTTTGATAATCCGCGCGTGCAGATTCAGATCGAAGACGGCGCGAAATTCCTGGCCAATACACAGGAACGTTTTGATCTGATTTATCTGGATCTGACCGACCCTGAAACTCCGGCCGGTCCCTTGTACACGGCGGCTTTCTTTGAGTCCTGCAAACGTGCGCTGGCAAGCGGTGGTGCTTTGGTATTGCACCTGGGTTCGCCTTTCCACGAAAGCCAGCAGGTAAAGAGCCTGAGCGAGTCCCTGGCCGGTGTGTTTGCGCAAGTACATGGCTACGGTCTGCATATTCCGCTGTATGGCTCTTACTGGGGGCTGGCGATTGCTTCCGACGAGCTGAACCCGCGTGCTTTCTCCGCCGAGCAAATCCAGGCGCGCCTGGAACAGCGTATGAGCAGCGAGAACCAGGATTCCCTGCAGTTCTACAACGCTGATCTTCATGGCGCTCTGTTTGCGCTGCCTACTTTCTACCGCCGCCTGATGCCTGTGAACGAGGTCAATCTGGAAGAGGTCTGTTAAGCAGGTTCTGGACAGTTCGAGTCTGACTTCGGGCAGGCTCTGTTATGAAAAAAAGCCCCTGATCTCAACAAGATCAGGGGCTTTTTTGTTTCACGACGGTGCCTGTATTGCTTTGTGCAGCACTCAATCGAAGCTCTATACAGCGGATTTATCCATTACTGAGACGAGGACAATCTAGGCCCCTGCGAGTGTCGAAAGCCATCCTTGAGACAGAAGGTCACGGCAACGGTGCACAACCTGCGCAGCAGTGGGGGCGTGGGAAGTAGAGCAGATAGTTCAATCCTCTATCGGCTGTCCTTGCGGTGGGGTTTGGCTTGAGGCTTGTCCCGCGAAGCTGGAAATACGCGAGCACACAGGAAATCGATGAAGACCCTGACTTTTGGTGAAGGATGTTTGCTGGCGGGCCAGAGGATGTGGAAAACGCCAGTGCGCTCGGCATAGTCGGCCAGAATGGTCTGCAGCCGCCCATCTGCCAGAGGCTCTCTGATCGAGAACTCCGGCAGGTAGGCGATGCCCAAACCCTGCACGGCAAAGCACACGCGTGTCTCGATGTTGTTGCAGATCATCGAAGTTGGTAGCGTCAGTTCGGGTTCATCGGCTGCGCGGCGCAAGGCCCACGGCTCCAGCTTGCCGCTGTTGGGAAAGCGGTAGTGCAGGCAGGTGTGATTCAGCAAATCAGCAGGTACTTTGGGTATCCCTTGCTGCGCTAGATAGTCGGGTGAAGCGACCAGTAGGGACCGGAAGGAGCCAAGCCGACGGGCGGAGAGGCGCGAGTCAGTTGGGTTCCCCGTTCTGATCACCGCGTCGAAACCTTCCTCGATTACATCGACCAGCCGGTCGGAAAAATCCAGATCCAGCTCAATCTCGGGGTACTGGCGCATGAACTCGCCAAGTACGGGTAGCACCAGTGAGCTGACTAGTGGCAAGCTGACTCGCAAACGGCCACGCGGCGCGGCTGTCGCCTGCGATAGCTCCTGCTCTGCTGCCTCGATTTCGGCAAGAATGCGACGGCTGCGTTGCAGGAACAGTGTGCCTTCGGCTGTCAGCGTGACACTGCGAGTGCTGCGGTGAAACAGGCGTACACCCAGCTTTTCCTCCAGTCGCGCCACGCTCTTGCCGACAGCGGACGCCGACACGCCCAGCAGCCGACCTGCTGCAACAAAGCTGCGTACTTCAGCCACTTGGACGAATACCGTGAAGCTGTTGAGACTGTCCATCATCACACCTCAATTACGGACATAAAGTTCCGCTTAAAACGGAACTCTACCTGACTTTTTCTTTAATTTCAGGCTTTCTATCATGAGGCTTGGCTTCATTGAAGAAAGGAGTTACCTGTGATGACTTCCGTAATTACGCCTGGCGCCAGCGTCCCGTCAGCGCATCTTTCCACCCGCGTGCAGACCCTTGTTCAGCAGGCACTGGACCAGGGTCGCCTGGTCGGCACGGTTGTGCTGGTGGCCCGCGGTGGCAAGCTGATCCATCACCAGGCTTACGGCTGGGCCGACCATGAAAGTCGCCGCGCGATGACGGTGGATACAGTCTTTCGCCTGGCCTCCGTGAGCAAGCCCATTGTCTCCACCGCCGCACTGGTATTGGTGGCGCAAGGACGCCTGGGGCTTGATGACAACATTCACTCTTGGCTGCCTGAATTCCGGCCAAGTTTGGCTGATGGTCGTCCTGCGCAGATCACTGTCCGACAACTGCTCAGCCATACGGCCGGATTGGGCTATCGCTTCCTTGAGGCTGATGCGCAAGGTCCCTATGCGCAGGCTGGTGTGTCGGACGGCATGGATGCGTCTGCTATCAGTCTGGGGGAAAACCTGCGTCGCATCGCCACTGTGCCGCTCCTGTACGAGCCAGGAACCGCCTGGGGCTACTCCTTGGCAATCGACGTGCTGGGTGCCTTGATCGAGCAGGTGTATGGCGCGCCTTTGGATGTGGCGGTGAGTCAGCTTGTGGTGGGTCCACTGCGCATGGCAGACACCGGATTTATCGCGCGGGATGCGCAACGTGTGGCGACTGCTTACGTCAATGGCACGCCTCAGCCGCATCTACTGCAAGAAGGCGAAACAGTCTCGCCCTTCGAGGGGGTGGTGGGTATCCCTTACAGTCCTGCGCGCATCTTCGATTCGCAGGCATTTCCTTCGGGGGGAGCGGGCATGGCGGGCACGGCAGGCGACTTTTTGCGCTTGCTGGAAGCCTTGCGCCAAGGGGGCGGCGGTCTGCTAACCAGCGAAATGGTTGCGGAAATGGGGCGGGACCAGACGAATGGCTATGAACTGCCGGATGCGCCAGGGTTCGGTTTTGGACTGGGTTTCTCGGTCCTGCGCGACCGGACACTGGCTGCGTCTCCCGAGTCCAATGGAACCTGGCGCTGGGGCGGAGCCTACGGTCACTCATGGTTCGTCGATCGGACGCAAAGGCTCGCTGTGGTCGCCTTCACCAATACCTTGTACGAAGGGATGTCCGGCCGCTTTGTCACCGATTTGCGTGATGCAGTCTATGGTGCCTTGGAGGCTGGACAATGAGTTCTACCTCCATGAACAGCGCGGCCTGCTTGCAGGAATGCAATCAGGTTCCTGTGAATAATCAGGATCGTTTGCCGCTGCCTGCCTTGCTGGCCTTGGCGTTGGCCGCCTTCATCACGATCCTGACCGAAGCTCTGCCCGCTGGTCTATTGCCACTGATGGCGCAAAGCCTGACGGTATCCGAAGCCTTGGTCGGCCAGCTCGTCACCATTTATGCGATTGGCTCCCTGCTTGCCGCGATTCCATTGACGGCAGTCACGCAGAGTTGGCGGCGCAGGCCATTGTTGCTGACCGCCATTAGCGGCTTTGCTCTTGTCAATTTGGTGACCGCCGTTTCCGATAGCTACACCGTCACACTTGTCGCCCGTTTCTTTGCAGGTGTATTTGCAGGACTGCTTTGGGCCCTGGTGGCTGGCTATGCAGCGCGTTTGGTGCCTGAACACTTGAAGGGACGCGCTATTGCGATTGCCATGGCGGGCACACCGATCGCACTTTCTCTTGGCATTCCCGCTGGCACTCTTCTGGGTGTGGCTTCCGGCTGGCGCGCGACTTTTGGCCTGATTAGTTTGCTGACCGTGATCCTCGTATTCTGGGTGATCGCCAAGGTGCCGGACTTTCCAGGACAAGCACGCGGAAAGGGGTTTGCGCTCAGGGCGGTTTTCACTTTACCGGGCATTCGGCCGATTCTGTTCGTCACGCTAGTCTATGTGCTGGCCCATAACATCCTCTACACCTACATTGCGCCTTTTCTCGTTCCAGCTGGCATCGCGGATCGGACTGATCTCGTGCTGCTGGTTTTTGGCATAGCCGCGCTACTGGGCATCTGGATTGTGGGTGTGTTGATCGACCGCTGCTTGCGTGAACTGGTACTGATCAGCACGACCTTGTTCGCGCTTGCCGCATTGGCACTTGGCCTTGTCGGCACCGTACCGGCTGCTGTTTACGCGTCTGTCGCCGTCTGGGGGCTGGCCTTTGGCGGTTCGGCAACGCTATTTCAAACGGCCTTGGCCAAGGCGGCAGGGGAAGCCACCGATGTGGCGCAATCCATGATGGTGACGGTCTGGAATATCGCCATTGCTGGTGGTGGAATCGTCGGCGGCATTCTGCTTGAAACCTTTAGCGTGTCCGCCTTTCCGTGGAGTGTGCTGGCGCTGCTCGTCGCAGCATTAGCGGTCACTGGAGTTGCTCGCTCACATGGCTTGCCATCATCGAAATAGGCATCTGTTACAGGCTGTCTCGATGATCTTCAAGAGAGATGAATCCTGAGTAAGGTTACTCACGCAAAAGCTGTCGTCATCACGGGTGCATCAAGTGGTATCGCTCAGGCAAGCGCCCCTTAGTGCGCGCCGCTATCGGTCCATTGTGGCCAGTTGGACAGGGGATAGTTAGCAACTCCCAGCACAGTTTGATTCTCGATCTGGGACGGTTAATTACCCTGGCTTCTTGACACCGTCCTGCTCGATTTCAATCCGAGCAGGACGGTGTAGCAAGATACCGCCTTACTCCTTATCCGCCCCACGATAGCGCTGGTAAGGCAGGACGTTCCAGGTACGTGTGGTCAGCTGCTTGGCAGAAATCACCGCTGGAATATCGTCCAGCAAGCTGCGGGCCGAATGCAGCTCCCGCACGACCTCTTGCTTGTCCTGGTACATGAACTCGTCCGAGGCTTCTTCCGGTGCTTGTTGCTGCTTTTCTTCCAGATCGCTGATCAGACGTTCTTGCTGGAAGCGCAAGGCGGCACGCGCGTCCTCAATCCAGGCGGCTTGCATGCTGCGGTTGTGGTCCACCACGGCGCTGTACTCGGTGTACACCCCGTTGTAGATATCTCCCGCATGGTGCCGGACGTCGTGGCTGGCAATTTCCAGATCGCGTACGGTCAGTTGAGAGGGATCCAGCGGTTTACTACGCTTGGCCCCGCCCAGACGGGTGTACTGGGTGTAGTAGGGGAACATGCTCTGGATAACCTTGCTGACCGGCTGGATGGCTTCGCCTTCCTCGCACAGTCCTTTGGGTTGTACACCTTGCATGGCGGGCAGGATGGATTCGGGGCGGCAAATCTCCTTGGGCGGCATGATGCCGTGACGCAGCATCTCGCGAATGCCGGTACCGGAGATGGTCAAGCGGAAGCGATCATCGTGCGGGCAGGTCTCGGAAGTGGCATGGCAGGCGCAGCGCGTGCAGTAAAACACTTCATGGAACAGGCGCACATCAATGCCCATTTCCTTGGGGCTGAACTGATCGAAAATGCTGTGGCTGGCGTACTTGTCGTAGTAGCTGCCAATCCCGGCATGATCCCGCCCAATCAGGGCGTGGGTACACCCGTAGTTCTTCATGATCAGGGCATGCAAAATGGTTTCGCGCGGGCCAGCAAAAATATAGGTGACACGCAGCGGCGAGAGGATGGCGCGGTCCTTGGGGTAGTAGGTATCCAGCACGTTCCGGTAGGCCATCATGCGGAATTCGTGGCGCACGTATTCACGCTTGGCCATCTCCACCAGCGGCTGCAGGAACAGGCCATCAATGCCTTCCAGCGCATTGCGGTGAATGTACTCGTGGCCCCGGTGCAGCGGGTTCGCGCCGGTGATAAAGCCTGCCACGGAATTGAATTTTTTTTCTTCGTAGAACAGACGCCAGGTGTCTTTGGGTTCGCGACGCAGTTTCTCGAACGGGCCCCAATCCACACGCTGCAGCAGGTGCAACGTACCACCCAGGGACACATCGCCCATGCGGCGGTAAATGGAGTCCACGCCGGGGTGGTTTCTGTCCGTAGTACCAAACAGTTGCTGGGCACGCTGCTCCTTGTCGTAGGAGAAGATGTCCTCGATGCTCAGGATGGCCACTGGCTCATTCTGGCTATTGGTCAGCGCCACCTCGGAGCCGACCGAAAGTCCTTTAATAATGTCGCGGTTGCGATCGCCAATCGGGGCGAAGCTCAAGGGCACAGGCCACACCACACCATTACTCAAACGACCCTCTTTGAGCACGGAGTTGTAGTCGGCCTCGTTCATGAAGCCTTTGTTGGGGGAGAGCACCCCGGTCGCAATCATCTCGATAGTGATGACGGCTTCCAGATCCACGCGGATGCTGGGCAGGGAGCGCGCACGTTCGATCTCGCCCTTGACGCGATCTTCCGGGACGACCTGGTTGACCAGCGTTCCACCGTGCGGCTGTTGTGGATAGCGATCAAAGTTCAATGTTGAGTGGTTCATATTGCCTCCTTTAATTTGCCCCGCGTGACGATGAAAGATAGTTATTTGTCGGGGCGTTTCCGTTTGCCAGTGATAGATGAGTTTCAGGCCAGGGGACGGGCCCCCGGATTTCAAACGCTCTATTTCTTCTTGTGATGTCAGACGACAAATCCTTGTCTGAACAGGTGATGCAGCGCTGGCTTGAATACCGCCTGCGCCTTGTTTTGCTGCGGTCGTTTGATACGGCATGACGACAGGGATGCAGGCATCGTGTCGGGCGTGTTCAGGGGTGAGGTGATTTTCACCGTGGCCCATGATGCTGCGGCTGCCGCTTGCCCCAAGAGATCTGCCCTGAAATTCAAATTGGGTATAGGTGATAAGCCCTAGCTTTCCAAGGCCAGATCCCGCAGGAACTGTCTTAGTATTACTCACAATCGCGAGAAAAATCATCGCGTTATACCAAAGTAGGAGACAGTGCAGATGACGCCAGCTTGGGTGGTGTTGGCTTCTTTGATTTACGCCGCAATTTTGTTCGCCATTGCCTGGTTCGGGGACAGGAATCCCTTGTATACCCAGCGCCCCTGGTTGCGACCTACGGTCTACAGCCTGGCCTTGGCTGTGTACTGTTCTTCATGGACCTTTTACGGGGCGGTCGGGTCGGCCGTGCGCTATGGCATTGGTTTTTTGCCTATTTATTTAGGCCCCATGCTGATGCTGCTGTTTGGCTGGCGAATTATCGAACGCCTGGCGCTGGTGGCTCAATCCCAGAATACGGTTTCCATTGCGGACTTCATGGCCAGTCGTTATGGACGCTCGCAGCGTTTGGCGGCCATGGTGGCGGGGATTGCCGTGGTGGCGGCCGTTCCATATTTGGCCCTGCAATACAAGGCGGTGGCCTTGAGTTTGAGTGTGCTGGCCGGGACAGAATTTCACGCAGGGCTGTTTGGTGACCCGGCCTTGTATGTGGCGATTTTGATGGCCTTGTTTTCCATTCTGTTTGGAACGCGGCAGGTGGACGCCACCGAGCACAGACCGGGTTTGATGCTGGCCGTGGCCTTCGAGTCTGTGGTGAAACTGGTCGCTCTGGTCGCGGTTGGCCTGTTTGCCTTTCGCTGGTTTGGCAAGACTGAACTCAATATGGTGGGAGCCGTCAGCACGCTGTTCGAGAACAGCCCGCCTGTGGGTTTTGTAGGTCAGACCTTGCTGGCTTTTGCCGCGATTATTTGTTTGCCCCGTCAGTTCCATGTGGCCATTGTGGAGTGTGGTGACGTGGTGGATATACGGCGGGCGCGCTGGTTGTTCGGTGCCTATCTGCTGGTGGTCAGCGTCATGGTTTTGCCTATTGCCGCAGCGGGTGTCAGCTTGTTTGGCGTCGGGGGCGAGGGGGTGGCACCGGACAGTTTTGTGCTGGCCTTGCCCTTGTCGCAAAACCAGGTTGGCCTGGCCTTGATGGTTTATATAGGTGGTTTTTCTGCGGCAACCGGCATGGTCATTGTGACCAGCGTGGCGCTTTCAACCATGGTCAGTAATGACTTGGTAATGCCCTTGTTGCTGCGCCGTGGCTGGGCGCAGTATCAGCAAAGTACGGTGGCTTCCACAGTGTTATGGATACGTCGTGTTGCCATCATGGCGCTGGCGGGTGTGGCTTACGGCTATTACATGCTGAGCGGTAGCGATACGACCTTGGCAGCCTACGGCTTGATGGCTTTTGTGGCGGTCGCGCAGTTTGGGCCGGGCTTGATCGGGGGCTTGTATTGGCGCGGTGCCAGTCGGCAGGGCGTAGAGGCCGGGCTGCTATTTGGTTTTGCCATCTGGGTTTATACCTTGCTCTTGCCGACGCTGACCGAGGTGGGCTGGTTGGCGGACGACTGGCTGCATCAAGGGCCTTTTGGCCTGTCCTGGCTGCGCCCTTATCAGCTGTTTGGTGTGGAGGGTTGGGACCCGCTGACGCATGGCACGTTCTGGTCCTTGCTGTGCAATATCAGCGCCTTCCTCTGGGTGTCCTGGCGCCGACGTCCGGGCCTGGGAGAACGCTTGCGGGCCGAGCCTTTTCTGAATCCGTATGCGGAACGTCAGACCTTGGCGGCCCGTCATTCTTACGGGGATTTGTCGGTACAGGACTTGCTGTTGTTGGCAGAGCGTATTGTCGGCAAGAAGATGGCGCGGCGGGCTTTTGAGACGCAGGCCAGACAGGTCAAACAATCTTTGGAGCCCGGCTTGCGGGCAGATAGTGCCTGGGTGCATTTCACGGAGCTATTGCTGGCCGCCGCGGTGGGGGCGGCGTCCGCGCGCCTGGTGCTGACCAGCGCCTTGCGTGGTTCGGGCATGGAGGTGGCCGCCATCATGGCCGTGCTGGATGAGGCGGGTCAGGAGCTGCGTTTCAATCGGGACATTTTGCTGGCCACGCTGGAAAACATTGATCAGGGCGTTAGTGTGGTGGATGCGGACATGCGTCTGGTCGCCTGGAATCAGCGCTATCAGCAACTATTCGATTACCCGCCCAGCATGTTGTATGTGGGGCGATCCGTGGCGGACCTGATTCGCTTTAATGCCGAACGGGGCAAGGTCGATGGCGTGGAAAGCATAGGGGTGGAGCAGGCTATTGACCGTCGTATTCAGTTCATGCGCGAAGGCTCTTCCTATGTGACCCAGCGCATGTTGAATGACAAGCAGGTGGTGGAGCTGCGGGGGCGGCCTTTGCCGGGCGGCGGCTACGTCACCAGCTACAGCGACATTACGCATTACAAGCGTGTGGAGCGCGAGCTGCGGGAGATGAACGACAGCCTGGAACAGCGCGTTGCGGTGCGTACGCAGGAGGCGGAAAAAGCCCAGGAGTCTCGCACCCGCTTCCTGACGGCGGTTAGTCACGATGTGCTGCAACCGATTAACGCAGCGCGCCTGTTTGCCTCGGCCTTGCGCGATACCCATGACCTTGCGGAAATGCCCAATCTGGCCGAACGGGTGGATACCTCTTTGCGTACCGCAGAGGAATTGCTGGAAGGACTGCTGGATATTTCCCGTCTGGATGCCGGAGCCTTGAAGCCGGATCTGGGCGTGATCAATGTTCAGCACCTGCTACAGCATTTGGCGGATCAATACGCGCCCATGGCAGCACGGCGTGGCATTCAATTGCGGATTCATGCTCGTCCTTTGCTGGTGTACAGCGATCATCGTCTGCTGCGCCGGGTGCTGCAAAACTTCCTGGCCAATGCCTTGCGCTACACCCAAGAGGGGCGGGTGGTCTTTGGCGTGCGGGTTCGGGGCGAGGAGCTGGAGTTTCAGGTCTGGGATTCCGGCCAGGGCATTCCGCCGCATCATATTCAGCAGATTTATGCGGAGTTCCATCGCTACGAGCAAGCCTTCGATTGGGATGGCCGTGGCCTGGGATTGGGCCTGTCCATTTGCCAACGTATTGCGGTCTTGCTGGGGCATACACTGGATGTGCGGTCCGAAGTGGGGTGCGGCAGCATGTTCTCCATTCGCGTTCCCTTGAGCCACGCTAGCGAGGCCAGCAGTCACCCAAGTAACGAGTCCAGCAAGCCTGCCGATGGCTTGCCGTTAACGGGTTTGCGTGTGCTGTGTCTGGACAATGATCTGGATATTATTGCGGGGATGGAAGTGCTGCTGGGCCGTTGGGGAGCGGAAATCATCACCGCCAATACGGTAGACAGTGCTTTGGAGAAAATCGCCCTGAACCCCGATGTTTTGCTGGTGGATTATCACTTGCATGATCGGCTGGACGGCTTGCAGGCGCTGCAATTACTGCGCCTGCATCTGCCCCATGCGCAGGGTGCTCTGTTGACGGCGGATGGTAGTGATGAGCTGAAAGCAGCGGCTAGACAATATGGCTATCTGGTGCTGACCAAGCCGGTAAAGCCCGCTTCGCTGCGAGCTTTTTTGACCGCGCAAATTAAAACGTATTAGCGTCCTGGGATTCATCCTGGTTCAGACCAAGATGGCTGGCCATCAGGACGGCCTGGGTGCGATTGGAAGCACCCAGCTTGCGCAGGATGGCCGTCATGTGCGCCTTGATGGTGGCCTCCGAGACATTCAGCTCGTAGGCAATCTGTTTGTTCAGTTGTCCGGTGCTGAGCATTTGCAGCACGCGAAATTGTTGTGGCGTCAGCTCGCGCAATTTCGCGGCAACTTCCCGTTCGTCCAGACTGATGCCGGGGGCGGAAGAGCCGATTTCCGGCAGCCAGGTGCCGCCGTCCAGAACCACTTGCAAGGCCACGCCCAGCGTTTGTGCATCAATGGATTTAGGGATGAAGCCCATGGCGCCGTGATCCATAGCGCGGCGCATAAAGCGGGCCTCTTCATGGGCGGTGACCAGAATGATGGGCAGGGAGGGGTAAGTCGCACGCAAATGGACCAGCGCGCTGAAACCAATTGCCCCCGGAATATCCAGATCCAGCAAGAGCAGATCGGCGTCAGGATGGTCGTCGACCAGTGGATATAAGTTGGAGATGCGATCCGCTTCGTATATGGCCGTGCCGGGAAACAGGCTGGCTACGACTCCTCGTAATGCTTCACGAAATAGCGGGTGATCGTCAGCAATGAGCAGTTCATTCATGTGGGGATTATGCCATGTTCAAGTATCTGTAATGGTGCCGGCCAGGATGAGCTGCACATCAGTAAAAACAGGGCACCGAAATGCCCTGTTTTTTGTTCCAGCGTGCTGATTGAATCAGCGTAAAAGTGTTAGTGAGCGCTGGCGCTGGCCGCACCGATGCCGGTTTGACTGCGTACGGTCAGAGCCTCGAAGGCTTCGCGTTCCTGGGTAGCGCGGGCGCTGTTATCCAGGGTCGAAAACAGCCAGATCGAGAAGAAAGCCAGCGGGATGGACAGGATGCCGGGGTTAGGGAAGGGGGTGATGGGCTCGGCAAAACCGAATACATCGACCCACACCGTGCTGCTCAAGACCACCCACACTGTGGCAGTGACCAGGCCCAGGAAGCCGCCAATGGTGGCACCACGCGTGGTGCAGCCACGCCAGGCAATCGACAGCACCAGGACCGGGAAGTTGGCACTGGCTGCAATGGCAAAGGCCAGGCCCACCATGAAGGCGACGTTCTGGTTTTCGAAGATAATGCCCAGCAAAATTGCCAGCACACCCAGCACCACCGTGGAGATACGCGAAATGCGCATCTGGTCTTTTTCGGTTGCGCGTCCTTTGGCAATGACGTTGGCGTACAAGTCATGCGAAATAGCTGCCGCACCCGCCAGAGCCAAACCTGCCACCACGGCCACAATGGTGGCGAAGGTCACGGCAGCCAGGAAGCCCAGCAAGAGATTGCCGCCTACCGCATTGGCCAGGTGCACCGCGACCATATTGGTGCCGCCAATCAGGTTGGTCAGCATGTTGAAGGAACCATCCGGGCCAGTCTGGAAGTACTCGGGATGCTTGACCAGCAAGGCGATGGCACCGAAACCGATGATGAAGGTCAGCAGGTAGAAGTAGCCAATAAAGCTGCTGGCGTAGATCACGGATTTGCGGGCTTCCTTGGCATCGGCCACGGTGAAGAAACGCATCAGGATATGCGGCAGGCCAGCGGTACCGAAGGCCAGTGCAATACCCAGGGACAGCACGTTCAGCGGGTTGCTGCTGACGGCAGCGCCGGGTTCAAGAATGGCGTGTCCGGTGGGGTGCGTTTCCACGGCAGCGGCCAGCATGGCATCGACATCCCAGTAGAAAGCGGCCAGAACCAGAATCGTCATCAGTGTGGCGCCGAACAGCATCAGTACGGCCTTGATGATTTGTACCCAGGTGGTGGCCGTCATGCCGCCAAAGGTGACGTAAATCATCATCAGCGAACCCACAATCACCACGGCTACGTTGTAGTCCAGACCAAACAGCAGCACGATCAGCTTGCCCGCGCCGACCATTTGCGCGATCAGGTACAGGGCAATGATCAGCAGGGAGGCGCTGGCCGCCAGAATCCGCATGGGGTTCTGGGACAGGCGAAACGAGGTCACGTCGGCAAAGTTGTAGCGGCCCAGATTGCGCAGGCGTTCTGCAATCAGGAACATCACAACCGGCCAGCCGAACATGAAGCCGATGGCGTAAATCATGCCGTCAAAACCGCTGACGTACACCATGCCCGCAATCCCCAGGAAGGAGGCGGCGGACAGATAGTCCCCGGCAATCGCCAGACCGTTTTGAAAGCCGGTCAAACCGCCACCGGCGGTGTAAAAGTCCGATGTGGTGCGTGTGCGGCGGGCCGCCCACCAGGTAATGACCATGGTTCCGGCAATAAAGATCAGGAACATGACAATGGCCGAGGTATTGGCCTGACCAGATGGGGCCGCCATGGCATTGCCGCTGGCCATGCCAAACAGGCCCAGGCTCAGAAGTAGTTTCTTCATGTCACGTCCTTCATGATTTGAGCCAGCAAGGGGTCATAGACCTTGTTGGAAATGTAGACGAAGGTGGACACAAGGACGACAGCGCTAATCAGCACAATGGCGGCGCTAAGCACGCCAATCGTCATGGTCATGGAACCGACAGAGCGGCTGAAAAGTTCGGGGTCAAAGGCCAGGGTCAAGATAAAACCGGCGTACACAATCACGGTCAAGCCGAAAAAGATCAGGCTCATGCGGTTGCGTCTTCTAAGCAGCTCTTGATAGGCGGGGTGCTGGGTTACTGCCGTCACGACAGTATTGGCTGAGCTCATTCTTATGTCTCCTTATGGGGTTTGATGATTCTTGGCATCGAGGCTCTCTAAACACGGCGTGTACAGAGAGTTGGCGCTTGAGGGCGCTCTGTGTACAGCATGTATAGAACGAATCAACTTTTCCCAACAGGCGACTTTGGTCGTAGATGAGGGGGGAGAAGGCTCTGATTTCGGAGCCTGGGTTTAGCTGGACGGGGCAAATGATGCAGGAGACGCACAGGCACAAGAGCTGGTTTCTTCTGCCCTGAGTCGGTTGCAGAGTTTGAAAAGAGTGCTTTTTGTTCGATTAAAACAGCGCGTCAGCGGTGGCCAGTTCTTGTTCTGACTCATCGCGGCGATCAGCGCCACGCACTTTCAGTATTTCGGACAGCAGCAGATGGGACAGGCTGGCAACGGCCACCGAATTATCAGGCAGCTGTTCAGATCCGGGCTGGCAGGGCAGGGACCAGCGGGTTTTGGGGCGCTCCTTGTAATCCTGGTCGGTGATCAGCACGAGATCCGCACAGCGTGTTTCCAGACGCTGGATCAGTTCCGGCATGTGGCTGGGGCGTGGATGCAAATCAAAAACAATCACGACATCCTGGTGCTGGATGTCGGCCAGGTATTCGGAGACGGTCTGGCCCGCGCCGGGGATAAGCCGTACCCCTGGCATGAACTTGCACAAATGCCAGTAAAAATGCCCGGCCAGAAAGTAGTTTGCCTGCAAACCTACCAGCCACACCTGTCGCGCACGGCTGATGGCCTGGCTGGCTTCCAGCAGAACCGACTGGGAGAGATGTCGGTAGGTATTGCCCAGCTTGCTATAGCTGTCCTGCAAGTGGGTATACAAGGCGGCTTCGCCCGCAGACAGCGGCTGGCTGAGCGAGGTGAAGGAGTCATCCGTTCTTTCCGAGCGAATCTGTTTGCGTGCCGCCTCGTAGTTCGCGTATTCCAGACGCCGGATCAGGCGCGTGACGGTGGCATTGGACACTTGAGCCAGACTGGCCAGTTCCGAGGCGTTGTAGCTGGATAGATCACCCGAGAAATCCAGCGTGAATTGGGCCAGACGTCGCTCGGAAGCGGGAAGGTCACTCAGGATGGCGCGTACACGGTCAGGAAAAGAGATGTTGCTGGTGTCTGGCATGGTGCTGGGCGTAGCCCTGTTTTTTTGATTCAAGAAAAGCGGGTGTTGAGGGAACGGTGGGTGTGGTTCCTATGTTCCGGCAGAAGATTTCAAGGCCTAATCATACCTGAGTGCAGGGTGCGTTTAATTGCGCTGAAATGCGTTTAATTTTGCCCCTGTTTGATTGCTTGTGATTGATTAATCAGCAGAAATTTTCTGGTCAACGAATTAGCTGATGGCTTTGAAATAATCTTGCGCGGCGATCAAGGCATCCGTAAAGGAACCGTGTACAAACTCCGTGCTGATTGCCACCATCAGGTTTGAAGGCAGGCCGAAGTCCTCGATCAGTGCACCGTTGCGATCGCGCCAGATCTGGCTGGCGGGGTCCAGTACGACCGGGCTGTAGTGTTCGCGCACGGTGTCCAAAACCGTATCGGCAGTAGAGCGGTAGGTGAAAACAGGCAGGCCCTGAGCCACGGCATAACCAATTTCAAAGGCGGTGCCGGTATCAATCTCTGCGCCGCGAAAGGGCGTGATATTGGCCAGAACCGCATCGGCCTGATCCAGCAGGCGAATATTGTGGTGGTAGATGGACGAGGCCTCGATTTCTTCCTGATCAACGGGATGCAAGGGCTTGAAGCCAAAGTCTCGTACCAATTGCTTGTGCAGCTTGGCGCGCTCGGTGGCATCGCTGAAAAACACATCAGGACCCGCTAAATAGATACGTTTCATCTTGGCTCCTTGTTGATTCGGGGTGAGGGGAAACCGTGCCGGTCCAGGCTGGCTGCCTTGATAAACCGGAGCTTGTGAGGGGGTGGCTGCCCTGAAACCGCAGCAGGCTATGCGGGGCGGCCATCTGAATGATGATATACGATCCCATCGGCCTGAACAGAGTACCGGGTGCAGGTATCTGGCCCGGTTTTGCGCTTTGTCGTTTGGCCTGTTGCTCCGGCGTCACGGATGGTGATGGATCTTGTTGCTGTAGACAAGAAGGGGGCGCAGCACACAAGAAAAAAGGGACCGATGCGGGTCCCTGGTTTTCTTGAAAAAGTCGTGAGCCTTAGTTGGAATTGCTGCGTCGATACAGACTTAAAGCAATACCCAGACCTGCCAGCATGCCTGCACAACCCCGGTTCAGCCAGCGCATGGCCTGACCAGAAAGCAGGCGCATGGCGTGATGGCCTCCGACGGCGTAGACAGTCATCAATGCCATATCAATCAAGGCAGTAATCAGCGCCAGCGTGATGTACTGGCTTGCAATGGAATCGCCTGGGTGGATGAACTGCGGCAGAAAGGCAGAGAAGAACAGCAGGCCTTTGGGATTGGATAATGCGACCAGTAAGGAGCGCAGAAAAGCGGCCCGACCCGACAGGGCTTTTTCCGTGGAGGCTTCGGTCTGGATGGTGCTGACCGGAGCGTTCCAGAGTCCATAAGCCAAATACAGCAGATAGGCCGCGCCAATCCATTTCACCACGGTAAAAAGCTGTTCTGAAGCAAGCAGCAGCGCGCCCAGTCCACAGCCTACGGCCGCGATCAGAATCAGATCCGAGAGGGCCGCACCCGCAATACCGCAAGCTGCAATCCGTTTGCCGCCATGCGCACCATTATTCAAGGCAAGCAGCATGGTGGGGCCCGGCATGACAGTGACGGCTGACACAGCAAGGATATACAGAGAAAGGCTGGCTAAATCCACGGAAATTCCTTGAGAAAAGAGCTTGACTGCGGAAGTATCTGGCAGAACCAGCATATTCAAGTATGGCGGCTGTTGCCTGGGTTGATGCTATCGGGTTTGACTTGGACTACTTACAAAAAAGGCCAGCCTGAATGGCTGGCCCCTTGCGCGTCAAGGTATCAAATCAGGCACGGCCTGGTTCGAGCGTTGCCGCAGCGGTAAACAGCACGTCGGTCGAGGAGTTCAAGGCCGTTTCTACCGAGTCTTGAACCACTCCAATCACAAAACCTACGCCAACCACTTGCATGGCGACATCGTTGGAAATACCGAACATATTGCATGCTAGTGGAATCAGCAGCAAAGAGCCACCGGCCACGCCAGACGCACCGCAAGCAGCAATCGTGGCCACCAGGCTCAGCAGCAAGGCGGTAGGCACGTCAGCCGGAATTTCCAGAGTATGCACCGCAGCCAGCGTCAGCACGGTAATCGTGACAGCAGCACCGGCCATATTGATGGTGGCACCCAGCGGAATCGATACCGAGTAGGTGTCTTTATGCAGGCCCAGACGCTCGCACAAAGCCATGTTCACAGGGATGTTGGCAGCCGAACTGCGGGTGAAAAAGGCCGTGATACCGCTTTCACGCAGGCAGGTGAATACCAGCGGGTACGGGTTACGACGCAGCTTGGCAAACACGATCAAGGGATTGATGACCAGGGCCACCACCAGCATGCAGCCCACCAGCACGAGCAGCAGCAAACCGTATTGGCGCAGCGCATCAAAGCCGGACTCGGCAATGGTGACCGCTACCAGACCAAAAATACCCAGCGGCGCAAAGCGAATGACCAGGCGCACCAGGGACGACACGGCATTGGCCATATCGGTAAGCAGGTCACGCGAACCTTGCGAGCCGTGTTTCAGTGCCAGACCGAGAGCAATAGCCCAGGCCAAAATGCCCATGTAATTGGCGTTGAGCAAGGCATCAACCGGGTTCACCACAATGCTGGTCAACAGATCCAGCAACACCTCCACGATATTGCCGGGCGGGTTCAGGGTGGTGTCGGCCAGATCCAGCTTGAGTTTGACGGGGAAGGCAAAACTGGCGATCACGGCAATCAGCGCGGCCAGGAAGGTGCCCAGAACATACAAGAGCAAAATCGGGCCCATGCGGCTGGAGGATTGGGCTTTTTGATTGGCAATGGAAGACATCACCAGCACAAACACCAGAATCGGCGCGACCGACTTCAAGGCAGAAACAAACAATTGACCGAGCAGGGCGATCGAGTGTGCGGCATCGGGAGCAAAGCGCCCCAGCAAAATACCGGCGATCAAACCGATCACAATTTGAGTAACAAGACTGCCGTGCAGGATAAAGCCTAATGGGCCTCTGGCTTGATTGGCGGGATGGGCCATGAAAAGCGACTCCAGACAAAAGGGTAGGTGTGAAGTACGTGAAAAAACGCTCTGGCGAGGACTCAGCCAGAGCGCGGAAGACGGTTATTCTAGCACCAGGCGCTATACATTTTGTAGCCGATGTGATATGGTTGCTAATCCACATGGGGTCGACATGGCTTCGACGTGGGTCAAGAAGCAGCACAGGGCGTGTCGAGCACCAGTAAGCTCGTAAATCCACTGGAAAACTATAAACGCCAACGACGAGCGTTTCGCTCTAGCCGCTTAAGGCTGGGCCACTGCACTAATTTGTCTTTGGGTTAGGTAGGGCAACCTACAGCAGTGTTATTTACAAAGAATCGAATCGGCCTGTGCCACGTAGTCCGGTTCTAAAACTTAGTGGATCGCCAAGGAAAGGCCTGTCAATTGGCACAGTCCAAGGTTAAAACTTAAAATTAATTGACTACACATGTAGAACTGTCTGTGGACGGCTTGCGGACGGGGGTTCAATTCCCCCCGACTCCACCAAGATATCCCAAGAAACCCAACAGCTTAACGGCTGTTGGGTTTTTTGTTTTTTGCTTGCCCCACAACACTTCAGCGTCATAATGATCCCTTCGTTTTATGGACAAAAGGAGATCGACATGTCTCGTTGGGTGTTCTATTCCGCGCCAGGGACCTGCGCGCTTGCCACTCATATTGCACTGCATGAAGCAGGGGCTGACTTTGATGTGGTCAAGCTGGATTTTGGTGCGAATCAACAGCAAAGCCCGGAGTTTCTGCGCGTCAATCCCAAGGGGCGTGTTCCGGCACTGGTGACAGAGCAGGGCGCGTTGACGGAAACCCCGGCTTTGCTGGCTTTTGTGGCACAGAGCTTTCCGGCTGCCAAGCTGGCTCCTTTGAATGATCCCTTTGCGTTCGCCCGCATGCAGGAGCTGCACAGCTATCTGGCATCCACCGTGCATGTGGCCCACGCGCACAAGCGTCGTGGTTCCCGTTGGGCGGATGATCCTGCTGCGGAAGAAGCCATGCGTGCCAAGGTGCCGCAAAACATGACAGCTTGTGCGGCGTATCTGGAATCCCTGATTGCAGGCCCCTGGGTGCTGGGCGAGCAGTTCAGCGTGGCCGATGCGTATCTGTACACCGTAGGTGGCTGGCTGGAAGGTGACTCGGTTGATATGAGCCAATTTCCTAAACTCAGTGCCTATCTGGAGCGGGTAGGAGCGCGCGAGGCCGTGCGCAAGGCGGTAGCCGAGGCCGCTGCCTGAACGACATTCTTTATATGCGTTGCGCTGTGCTCAGCACGGCGTAACGCCTTTCTTTCTATTTCCGAATCAAAATCGTAACAAATATAGTTTCATGAGTTGACCTGTTTTTCTCTAATAAGTAACATGAGAAGTTACGTTAAGGAGAAGGTGAGTTTATGGACTTCGACATCATCATCGTCGGTGGCAGTTTTGCGGGGCAGGCAGCGGCGATTCAATTGGGTCGGGCGCGGCGGCGCGTACTTTTATTGGACGCGGGGCAACCCCGGAATCGCTTTGCCCAGGCCTCTCATGGCTTTCTGGGGCAGGATGGGCAGGCTCCGGCGGCCATCATGGCGACGGCAAAACTTCAGCTTGCGAAGTACGGGACGGTCGAGCAGCGAGCCGGGCGTGCTGTGGAGGTTCATGCCATAGAGGGTGGGTTTCAGCTATTGACCGAGGACGCCCAGACCATCCGTGCGCGTCGCCTGATTCTGGCCACTGGCGTCAAGGACGGCTTGCCTGATATTCCTGGTCTGCAGGAGCGTTGGGGCAACAGTGTGCTGCATTGTCCTTATTGCCATGGCTTTGAGCTGAACCAGCAGCCTTTGGGGGTGTTGGCCAGCAGCGAACTGGCTATGCATCAAGCCATGCTGGTGCCAGATTGGGGGCCGACCACCTTGTTTACTCAAGCTGCTTTTACACCGAATGCAGAGCAGGAAGCCCAACTGATAGCGCGTGGTGTGCAGATCGAAAAGACACCGATTGCAGAGCTGTTGGGAAGCAAGCCAGGACTGGAGTCAGTGCGTTTGCAGGATGGCAGAATTGTGGCTATTTCCGGTCTGTTTGTAGCGCCCAAAACAGAGTTGGCCAGCGACCTGGCCATACAGCTGGGTTGCAAGCTGACAGCGGGTCCTACGGGGTCTTTTATCGCTGTGGACCCCATGCAGCACACGTCTGTACCGGGTGTGTTTGCGGCGGGTGATGCGTCCAGTCCTATGGCTAATGCCACCATCGCTGCCGCTGCGGGGGTAATGGCGGCGGGTGGGGCACATCATTCCTTGATTTATGGTTTGGTCGAGCAGGGTGGAGCCAGCTCGGAAAAGGCTGCATGAGGCCAGAGCAATGTCCAGCGCCAAATTCCACGCAGACCGAGCAATGGCATAGGGTGCACCCATGCCATTGCTTACCACCCGCTCAGGATTTCAATGAGAACCCCCACTTCCGTCCAGCCCTTTAGCGATCCTGCCTTGGTCGCCCGGTATGCCGATACAACGCCACAGCGCATCCCTGGCTTCCAGGACCTTCATCGCATGGCCTTGATCCTGCTTTCCGAACGGGCAAAGAGCAATGCCAGGATTCTGGTCCTGGCAGCAGGAGGCGGGCTGGAGTTGAAGTCCTTTGCGCAAGCCCGTCCAGATTGGTCTTTTGCAGGAGTCGATCCCTCGCAAGCCATGCTGGATCTGGCGGCCCAGGTGCTAGGGCCTTTGGGTTCGCAAGTGGATTTGATACAAGGCTATGTGGACGATGCACCGCTGGAGCTATTTGATGGTGCTACTTGTCTGCTGACTCTGCATTTCTTGTCAAAAGCAGAGCGCTTGTCGCTGTTGAAATCCTTGCACGCACGCTTGAGACCGGGGACGGCGCTTGTGGTGGCTCATCATTGTCGGCCAGAGGAGGGGGCAACTGAGGACTGGCTAGCCCGATCCATCGCCTTTGCCACAGGGACGGAAACTACGGCAGAAGCGATACGTTCTGCTTCAAATATGGCCCAGCATTTGACGCTGTTAAGCCCGCAGGAGGAAGAGGGTTTGTTGCGAGAGGCCGGGTTCACGGCACCAGCCTTGTTCTATGCAGGGCTCTCGTTCTGGGGCTGGGTAGCCTATGCAGATGATCAGGCCTAGCGCCTCATTCTCTGTTCCTGATTCTGCCCTGAACCAAGCAGAGCCAGCGGATTATTGCTCCGCCATCTTCCTGTCCAGCTCTGCCATTTCTGCCTTATAGAGCTGCTCAAACTCGGCCAATAGCTCTGCCAAGGGAATAGCCTCCAGCCTTTGCATGACCAGGGCCTCTGCGTCCTTGAGCACATCGCCCAAGGCGGCGTTAACCACTTTGGCGACACCGCAGCTTGGGTTCTCGTTCTCGTGGCCAATAAAGAAGATACGCGGTCCCCCAACCGCTTTGTGTATGTCCAGCAGCGTGACCTCTTTCAGATCACAGCTTAGCGTCCAGCCACCCCCGTGGCCTTTTTCAGAGCGCACGTAGCCCGCCTTGCGCAAGCCCGCCATAGTGCGTCGGACGACCACGGGATTGGTGCTGAGCATGGTGGCGATTTGCTCGGAGGTAAATGGCTGATCGTGCCTGGCCATGTGCAGTAAAACATGCAGCATGCGGGAGAGCCGACTATCACTTCTCATATTCTTGACCTTGTGATGCACCGGGGAAGGGGGAGGGTGTCCCGGTGCACGATGTCACATTATAAGTAGCAAGAAGGGGATAGTCAGATCGGGGTGGTTTGTACCTTGCAGCGGATCGTCACCTTGTTTATTTCTTGGCTTCTTGTGCGCGTTTGTCTGCTGCCACCGCCTGCATCGCATTGCCAATGAAATGGTCCCCTTGGCTGATCAACGCTGCTGATGCCGCCTCCACATCCCGAGCCTCTTTATTCTGACTGAGCTTGGTCTTGCCGATCAGTCGTGTGATCTCGATTTCAATCCCGACAATGGCTTTCAGCATGGCGTCGATATAGTCCTTGGGGCCAT
Source organism: Alcaligenes faecalis (assembly GCF_009497775.1). Lineage (NCBI taxonomy): Bacteria > Pseudomonadati > Pseudomonadota > Betaproteobacteria > Burkholderiales > Alcaligenaceae > Alcaligenes > Alcaligenes faecalis. The sequence continues at coordinate 2,665,527 of NZ_CP031012.1, read as the reverse complement.
CCGTCATCTTCCAGGGCACGGGCTGGCTGGCTTCATGGATGCGGGTTAAACGCGCCACGGCACCGCGAACATAACGTTCTTCATCGCGTATTGTTACCCGCCCATAAGCATGGGCCACGATGTAGTTCCAGGACGGGACTTGCTTGTGTGTTTCCAGTTTGCTGGGAAACCATTGTGGGGAGATATAGGCGTCCCCTGCACGAAATATCACCATTACTTCATCGCCGTTTTCCAGGTCTTGCCATACGGGATTGTTTCTGGCGACGTGGCAATGCAATACCCCTTGCGCACCTTCCTGGGGATGGAGCATGAAGGGCAGGTGATTCGCGCTCAAACCACTTTTTCCATTGGCGACCAGAATGCCCAGCGGATGCTGGGCGATCAGCTCGTGCAGTGGTTCAGGCCGGGATTCATTGAAGTGTGCGGGGATATACATCGTTGTCTTTTCGGGCTTGGGATTCAGGATCAATGTGTCTATTATTGATCTGTTCTGGATCATTGCTCTGTACCAGTTTGGCGCTATTTTTGTGGACCACAAGCCATGTCACGCACTGCCCATAATCCAAAGATTCCTTCCCTAGGCGAGCTGGACCGAAACGCCGGATCCTTGGGTCGTCAGTTGGCGCAGAAGCTGCGCGATGCGGTAAAAAACGGTGCGCTCAAACCGGGTGAATTCTTACCGTCGACACGAGCCTTGGCGGCATCCTTGGGCGTTGCTCGTGGCACGGTTGTAGAGGCTTTCGAGCAATTGATTGCCGAAGGCTTTCTGGAGTCCTCACCGGGCGTGGGCACTTATATTGCTCACTCGCTGGCCAGCCCCAAAACAAGGGCGCAGAAGCGCAGGGCGACAGCGTTGCCTGCCCAGCCTGCACCACCCGCTGCTCAGCCATTCAATACAGTTGCGGCTCAATTCCAGCCTTTGCCGTCTGCCCCGTTTGCTGTGTCGATTCCATTGGGTGCCGCTGCGCCTGGTCCCATCTGGCGACGCTTGGGGAATCGCTTGCGGGCGCATGGTCAGGGCGCGCCGAGCGGCTATGGTGATCCTCAAGGTGCCTTGCCTTTGCGGGAGGCCATTGCGGAATACGTGCGTCGGTCACGCTCAGTGCGTTGTGAGGCAGAGCAGGTGATTGTGACCACGGGCACTCAGCAAGGCTTGTTTCTGGCTTGTCTGGTCTTGATGAGTCAGCAGGATTTCGCCTGGGTGGAGAACCCGGCCTATCCCGGTATTACCGCGATTTTGAACACGGTAGGTGCGCCGGAACGTATGGTGCGTGTGCCTGTGGATGAAGAGGGGCTGGATGTCGCTGCGGGCATACGCTTGCAAGCCGATGCGCGGGTCGCCTTTGTGACTCCTTCGCATCAATACCCTTTGGGTATGCCCATGAGCATGGCACGACGCAATGCGTTGTTGGCCTGGGCACGGGATAAGTCCGCCTGGATTGTCGAGGATGATTACGACAGCGAGTTCCGTTATTCCGGCCATCCCTTTCCTTCCATGCAGGGCCTGGACCCGGAGCGGGTGATTTATCTGGGAACCTTCAGCAAGGTGCTGTTTCCCTCGTTGCGCCTGGGTTATGCGATTGTGCCGCCGCAGCTGGTACAGGCTTTTTGCGGAGCGCGAGTCCTGTTGGATCGGCATCCGCCCAGTGCGGACCAGCATGTTCTGGCCAGCTTTATTTCAGAGGGGCATCTGGAGCGCCATATTCGGCGTATGCGCGGGGTCTATACCCAATGTCGCAATCATCTCTTTGAGATTGTGCGCGAGGTTCTGCCAGGCGACTTGGCCAGCTTGCAGCCCGGAGACCAAGGCATGCACTCCGTCTTGTGGCTGTCCTCGCAGATTGACGATGTGGCAGTGGCACAGCGCGCCATGCAGGAGGGTGTGGCTGTGCGTCCGGTCTCCACCATGTATCACGCTGGTGAAGGCCCTCCGGGCTTGATTCTGGGTTTGAGTGCATTCAGTCCAGAGCACATGAAGGAAGCGGCGCAGAAGCTGGGGCGCATTATCTCTGAGCTTGCCCGGCCCTCCAGGAACAGCAGAAAGTCCTGAGTGCAGGTTTCGACCAGCCTGTTTCAAGAGCTTGCTTGAACACGGCTTCTGCCATCTTCTTCGAATTAAAAACTCCGTCTCTGGTTTTCCCGTGCGGACGCGACAAGGTCCATCAAGCAGGAACTGGCAGCAATGAAGTGCTGGCTGCTTCTTGAAGAGCTCTACCCATATTGCGCAAGGTGTCGGAGCGGATAGCAGCATGTTGCCAATACAAAGGCACATCCAGCCAAAGGCCGGGGGCGACTAAAGCCAGCTCTTCGGCGGCCAGGGCATCGCTGACCATGGAGTCGGGTGCCAGACACCAGCCCAGGCCCAAAGCCGCTGCTTTCACAAAGCCGGTAGAGGTGGGCAGGTAGTGGATGGGAGGGGCGACAGATTCAGCGCTGATCTGCCGTATAAAGCGCCACTGCAATTCGTCCTTGCGGTTGAAGACAATCATGGGGGCTTGAGCCAGGGATTCTGTGTCTACTCCCAATCCGAAATGCCGAGCCACGAATTCTGGAGAAGCAATTGCCTGATAGCGCATGATGCCCAAAGCCTGAACCTCGCAGCCTTGCAGAGGTGTGGGTTCGGCGGTGACAGCGCCCAGCACGGAGCCATTGCGTATCAGTTCCAGCGTGTGGTCCTGATCATCCACGCGCACATCAAACAGGTAGCCATGCTCCTGACTTAGCTGGGACAAGGCTTCCAGAAACCAGGTATCCAGCGTGTCACTATTGACCGCAATGGCAATAGGCCGACGCGGTCCAATGTGTTCCGGCAGAAAGTCCGCGACAGCCTCTGCTTCCAGAACCTGCATGGGACGCACACGACGCAGCAGCAACTCTCCCGCCGGTGTCGGGCGGCAAGGTGGTTGGCGCAGGACCAGCACCTGTCCCAGTCTGTCTTCTAACGCCTTGATACGTTGCGAGACGGCCGAGGTGGTGATGTACAGCTTGCGTCCGGCCGCTTCAAAACTGCCTTCCTCCAGGACTGCCGTAAAGGCTCTGAGTTGTGGGTGCAGCAGATCCATGATTGGCCTATCTGATTAGTTATTCTTAATTGAGTAAAGAATAATTAGCTTTTCTTAAATCGTAAATGACAGCACCATAACGCAGTTTTTCAATTCTGTGGATGGATGGCATGTTCTTCTCTGTTGTAGCGACTGGCTTTCTGACAGGTGCAGGCCTGATCATGGCTATTGGCACCCAAAATGCCTTTGTGTTGCAGCAGGGACTGGAGCGTAGTCATGTGGGTTTGGTGGTAGCGATCTGCGCGCTGGCCGATATTGTCTTGATTCTGGGAGGCGTGGCTGGCATCGGTACTCTGGTACAGGAATGGCCTGGCTTGTTGCAAGTTCTGCGCTTTGGCGGCGCGGCTTTTCTGGCCTGGTATGGGCTGCTGGCGGCACAGCGAGCCTGGACCGGCAAGGGAAGCCTGATGGCCGGGCAGGGTAGCGAGCGCAATCGTCGCCGCATCTTGCTGACCTGTCTGGCCTTCACCTTCTTGAACCCCCACGTCTATCTGGACACGATGGTGCTGTTGGGCAGTCTGTCTACGCCTTATCCCGGCAACTTGCAGTGGGCATTCGCCCTGGGCGCCTGTGCAGCCAGTGCCAGCTGGTTTCTGGCCTTGGGCTACGGGGCGCGATTGCTGCAACCCGTGTTTCGTCAGCCGCTGGCCTGGCGTGTGCTGGACGGCAGCATCGCTGTTTTCATGTTGGCCCTGTGTGCTTTATTGCTGCTGCGGCCTTTGCATTAAGTCTTGGTCCAGGCAGCGGTTTGCTGCTTGTCCTCCTGATAACAGCCTGTGTCACAGGCCGGGAAAAGCCAGGTTTTTTGAATCAAAAGATAACTGTCTTAACTTTGAGCTGTCTTTCTGAAATTAAATAGGCTTTAGGGAAGAGCTTGTACCTAATGAAGTCTTGGTTTTTGAACCTTCAATCAGGAGAAAACTATGAATGTCGTGAAGATGCTTGCCTCTGCTGCCTTGATCAGCAGCCTGGCTGCACCGGCGTTGGCGCAGGATGTGAAGCGCCATCCTATTCCCAATTCGGATTTCCCGATTTTGACGGCAGTGGAAGTGCCTGCCGGTAAAACCACGGTTTACTTGAGCGGCACTGTTCCTGCTGTGCGCGACAAGTCGGCGGATGCAGCCAGCCCGGCAGCCTATGGCAATATGCAGCAGCAAACCGAGTCCATCATGGAGCAAATCAAGGCTCAGCTGGAAGGTATGGGCATGTCGGTCGGGGACATTATCAAGATGCAGGCTTTCCTGGTTGCCCCCGATGGCGGCAAGCTGGATTTTGATGGCTTCATGGCAGGCTATTCCAAGTACTTCGGCACCAAGGACCAGCCAAATCTGCCCGTACGATCCGCTATGGTGGTCCAGGCTCTGGTGAACCCTGGTTGGCTGGTCGAGCTGGAGGTGACAGCCGTACGGCCTTGATCGCCACCAGACTCTTTTTGAAAAGGATGTGTTGTGATCTCTATTCGTCCGGTTCAGGCGCAGGAATGGCGAGCCTATCAGGCATTGCGTCTAAGCGCCTTGCGTGATTCTCCTGATGCCTTTGGGAGTACCTATGCCGTGGAGTCCGCACATCCTGAGCATTTCTGGCAGGAGCGAATTCAAGCTGCTTGTGCGTCCGAGACGGACCATGTCTTGTTGGCTGAAAAAGAGGGGATAGCTTGTGGCCTGGTCTGGTGCAAGCTGTCTGCCTCGGAACCCGCTGTGGCCGATATTTACCAGATGTGGGTGGCACCATCCGCGCGAGGTTTGCGGGCAGGTTTTGGTCTGCTGGATGCCGCGGTGAAATGGGCAAAAAACAGACAAGCAGCGTGTATTCGTCTAGGTGTGACCCTGACAAATGAAGCAGCCGTCCGGCTGTATGAAAACTACGGCTTTGTACCCAGCGGAGAGCCCGAGCCTTTGCGTGAGGGTTCCCCTTTGATGTCACAGACTTTGGTGCTGGATTTAGCGGATTAAAACCAGATAGATAAAGGCAGCCCCTTGTTGCAACTGACAACAAGGGGCTGTTTTTTTTATGCCTTGCCGGATCTGTTGAACAGGCAAGGCATAAGGTCTGGATTATTCCAGATTCAAGGCTTGGCGCAGCTTGTGGATTTCCGCTTGCCAGACCTCTTGCAAGCCAGGCTTTTGATGCTTGGGCTTGCGTGCCAGATCCGCTTCCAGTCTGCTTTCCAGCTCAATCAGTTGTTCCAGCAAACTGTCGTCGCTGGAGGGGGCTGATTGAGCCGTCTTCGTGCCCAATGTGCCTGGGCTGGAAGCTGGGGAGGATTTCTCTGCTTGATCTGTCTGAACCAGAGAGGCATATAACTGCGTCAGGTCCAGCATTTCCGTCAAGGAACCTTCGTCCACCAGCCAGAAGCGATTGCAGCTTTTCTCCAGCAGCTCCCGGTCGTGGGTGACCAGGATAAAACCGCCTTTGAATTCGCACAGTTCCTCTGCCAGTTCTTCCTTGCCTTCCAGATCCAGGTGGTTGGTAGGTTCGTCCAGAAACAGCAGATGATAGTTGGCCAGCGACAGGGCAATGAACATCAGCCGAGCACGCTCGCCACCACTCAAGCTATCCACTTTCTGTGCATGCCGCAGGTAAGGGAAGCCGGCACTGATCAGTGCCATTTTCCTGACATCGTCCGGCAAGGGCGAAAAGTCCTGCAAGGCATGCAGCAAGGTCTTGGAACCATCCAGTTGCTGCTGGTCCTGGTCGTAGTAACCAATGCGGCATTGCGGGTGAAACTTCAGCCCGTCCATGTCCGCTTCGGCCTGCCAGTATCGCCATAACTGACGCAGCAAAGAGGATTTACCGCAACCATTTCGACCGACCAATCCGATGCGATCCCCGCTGCGCACTTGCAAGCCATGGGCCTGAAAGAGGGCAGGCAGGTTCTCGGCCGGGCTGACGGCCATATCCGCGATATCCAGCAGACGATCTGCCTTCATGTCCAGACCATGCAGTTGCAAGGTCCAGGGTGTGCCATCCGTCAGATCGGTCTGGTTTTCGCGTAGTTTGGACAGCCGTTTTTCCATGCTTTGGGCTTTGCGGGCAAAGGTCTCGTTGTCGTAGACCTGTCCCCAGATAGCCAGGCGTTTTGCGCTTTGTTCGATGCGATCAATTTCCCTTTGTTCGCCTTGATGACGACGCAAATCCGTCTCGTCCCGATTGCGCAATGCTTCACGCGCGGCAGAGCAAGGAAGAGAGAAAAAAGACAGCGTGCGATCGCGCAAAATAATGGTGCTGTTGCAGACACGATCCAGCAGGCGCTGGTCGTGAGAGACCAGCACAAACGTGCCGCGCCAGCTGCTTAGAAAGCTTTCCAGCCACAGCAGGGAAGGCAAGTCCAAGTGGTTGCTGGGCTCGTCCAGCAAGAGCAGATCAGGCTGGGTAATCAAGGCCCGTGCCAGCAGCAGGCGAGTGTATTGCCCACCACTTAAAGCACTGACCTGGGTATGCCAGTCCTGTTCCTGAAAGCCCATCTCGCCGAGCAGGGTTTCTGCGCGCCAGGCATCCGTGTTTTGCTGCTCTGCGGGTAGGGCAGCCAGTACGGCGTTCAGCAAACTCAAGGCGTGCAGATCTGCTGGCAGGTATTGTTCAACACGCGCCAGAATGCAGTGGTTTGCTAGTGAAATACTGCCTTGTTTGGGCGTCAGTTCGCCACAAAGCAGGCTGATTAAAGTGCTTTTGCCACAACCGTTGTGGCCTATAAGTCCAACTCGATCTCCGGCCTTGATAGTGAAGGCAATTTCTTTGAATAAAGGACCGGAAAGGGTTTCGTAAGAGAGTGAGTGGACCGACAGTAATGTACTCATGAGATGCTCAAGTTTCTTGGGTGCGCGGGTACAACGCATCCTCGTCAATAGAAGCTGACGATAATTCTTGAGGCCTGAGTGAAGTCCTTCAGTGAGTTATTGCTTCGCTCAAGTCTAGATTATCGCGCTGCGAAATCGAAAACTTGAGCCGTTCTCTATACCAAAGAAGAGTGCATAAATGAATTTGCACATAGGTGTAGGATCTCCTCTTAATCAATGGGTTAGCCATGCCTGAAGCGGGTGCAGGAGACTCCTTGGGTCAACGAGCCTGTGGCCTCAGGGCAGGGTAAGGACTGGTTGTGCCAGGGAAAGAAAGACAGGTGTGAAACGCCGTCCGTCCCGACAAAACCGCAAGGCTGTGATTGTAATCAGCTTGTTGAGCTATAGAAAATCAAGATGCTGGATTTTGAGGCTATGTGTGGCATTAAAGGCGCATTTATTCAGCTCAAGATGGGGATGAGGCAGGTAGGTGCATTACGGGTTTCCATGCTTTTTGCTAGCCGCAAGCAAGCGATTTTCAGATCAATCTTCGGTGTTTGAGTATGTGTTTTCAAACTCCAGGCTGCGTTGTTACTCAGTAAGAAAAAGCAGAATTATCACCATTTTTAAAATAGAGTATGTTCATAATCTATTGTTGATTTTCAGAGAAAGCTATGCAAGGATAGCTGCTATTCATAATCTATTTATGCGGGCAGCGACACGCACTCACACACTTTCTGGAGAGTATTCGGATGAGCCTTACAGCACCTGTCTATCTTGAAGATCTGGCCCTGGGAATGGAGTTTCGCAGCGCAGAGCATGCTCTGGATGAAGCGCAAATTGTCAGTTTTGCCCGCCAGTTTGATCCGCAGCCTTTTCACCTGGATGCAGAAGCGGCCAAGGACACGTTCTTCCACGGTTTGGCGGCCAGCGGCTGGCATACGGCCGCCATTACCATGAAGCTTTTGGTGGACAGTCTGGTATTCAGTCAGGGGATTATTGGAGCGGGCGGGCAGATCGACTGGCCACGGCCTACGCGCCCTGGCAATGTCTTGCATGTGCTCAGTAAAATCATCGATATTCAGCCCTCCCGCTCCAAAGCGGACAGGGGAATGGTGGTGGTGGAGTCTCACACCATGAATCAAAACAATGAAGTGTGTCAGCGCCTGGTGGCCAAGCTGATTGCTTTTCGTCGTCCGGAGGTTTGAATGGGGCGTGTCTCGCGTGAGCAGGCCGAACGCAACCGCGAGCGGGTGCTGGAAACGGCTTGTCGGCTGTTTCGCAAACATGGGGTGGAAGGGGTTTCCATCGGGGACATCATGAAAGATGCGGGCCAGACGGCTGGCGCTTTCTACAAGCAGTTTGCCTCCAAAGAGGCCTTGATTGATGAGGCTTCCCGCTTTGCTTTCACCCAGTCCTCGGAGTCCTGGGAGCGTATCAATCAGCGCTATGAAGAAGATGCCGTGCAAGGCTTTCAAGCCTTGATGCGGCGTTATTTCAAGCACCGGCCTCAAACCCAAAGCTGCCCGATTCTGGCCTTTTCTTCCCTGGCCAGCGGCTTGCCTGCGGATGCGCAGACCACGGCGATTTACAGCGAAGGGGTAGAGCGCTTGTTTGAGCAGTTCCGTAGTGTGGCCGTGCAAGCCTGTGCCGAGCAGACCGAAGAGCAAATCATGCTCTTGTTTGCCGCCATGTTGGGGACAGGGATGATCAGCCGGGCCATGGGTGATACTGCATTTACGCAAGAGATGCAGGCCGCGGTGTTGGCCGCATTGCCCGGTAGTGAGTCTGACTAAGTGGCTTGATAAGTAGCTTTAATGATGAGCGCAAGGGGGCTGGTGTTTCTTTTGGGATGCCTGCAGGTCTTGGAAGACCACCTCTGCACCTAACCGCGATCATTGTTGTTGTTGTTGTTGTTGTTGTTGTTGTTGTTGTTGTTGTTGTTGTTGTTGTTGTTGTTGTTGTTGTTGTTGTTGTTAAAAATAAATTTACTACATTGGCATATCGGTAATTTTCGATATAATGCATCCATGGAATTGCTCGATATATTCAAAGCGCTCTCTAACCGCACGCGTCTTGAAATCTTGAAAGGTTTGAAAGATCCGGCCAAGCATTTCCCTGCGCAAGACGAAGGGGATGTGAACGAGGTCGGGGTTTGCGTCAGTAGTATTCAGGAAGGTGTGGGTTTGTCTCAGTCCACGGTGTCTGATTACCTGGCGACCTTGCAGCGAGCTGGTCTGGTCGAGGTTCGTCGGATTGGCCAATGGACTTATTACAAGCGCAACGAGGCAAATATTCAGGCTCTGGCTGAACTGATCGGCTCGGACCTGTAATTTTTTATCCCAATACATCGATAATTCCCGATATCCCTTTTTAACGAACTAAGGATTGTTCATGAAAGCAATGCGATTGAAATCATTTGGTGGCCCTGATTCTTTTGAACTGGCCGAGGTGCCCAAGCCTGTGCCTGGGGCCGGGCAAGTGCTGGTGCGTGTGCATGCCAGTTCCATCAACCCGCTGGACTATCAGGTGCGGCGTGGCGATTACGCGGACCTGGTGCCACTGCCCGCTATTACGGGTCACGATGTCTCTGGCGTGGTGGAGCAGGTAGGCCCAGGTGTGCGCAGTTTTGTTCCTGGTGATGAGGTCTGGTACACCCCGCAGATTTTTGAAGGGCAAGGCAGCTATGCCGAGTATCACGTGGCTGACCAAAGCATTGTGGGCAAGAAGCCTGCGACCTTGAGCCATCTGGAAGCGGCCAGCCTGACGCTGGTGGGAGGCACCGCTTGGGAGGCCTTGGTTGTGCGTGCCGGGCTGCGAGTGGGCGAGCGTATTCTGATTCATGGTGGAGCAGGTGGCGTGGGCCACGTAGCGATTCAACTGGCCAAGTCTATCGGGGCGCAGGTATTCACGACGGCACGCGCTACGCATGCCGAGTTTGTTCGTGGCCTGGGAGCGGATGTGATCATTGATTATGAGAAGGAGGATTACGTCGAGGCTATCATGCGCGAAACCGACGGGCAGGGCGTGGATGTTGTGTTCGATACCATCGGCGGCAACACCTTGTCGCGCAGTCCCGATGCCCTGGCACAGTTGGGCCGGATTGTTTCGATTGTGGATATTGCCCAGCCACAAAATCTGATTCAGGCCTGGGGCAAGAACGCCAGCTATCACTTTGTATTTACCCGTCAAAACCGCGGCAAGCTGGACGAGCTGAGTGCCTTGGTCGAACGTGGTCAACTGCGCCCGCATGTAGGCGCGGTGTATGCCTTGGCTGATATAGGCCTGGCGCATGCACGTCTGGAAAGCCCGAATAATGGCTTGCAAGGAAAAATTGCCATTGCGATTGATCCGGCTCTGATTGCCGAGCATAGCGCCAAGGAAAACGCATGATTTATGAAGTGGCGCAATTGCCGGTACGGCTGGAACAGGCGGCGGCTTTCAGACAGGCATTTGAACAGGTCGCTCCTTTATTGCAGCGTGCCCAGGGTTATCAGGGGCACCTGCTGGCTCAGGGAGTGGAAGCACCGCATCTGTTCACGTTGATCGTGTGCTGGGCCTCTTTGGAGGACCATGTCATGGTTTTTGAAAAGGGGGAAGATCACCGGGTTTTCATGCAGGTGCTTCAAGACTATTTAGTCGATGAGCCTATGGTGCATCACATGAGTGCTGGGGATTTTGTTCGGGCAACTGCGCCACCACCTTGATCTCGAATTGAAAACCCGACAACCACGGAACCCCTACGCCTGTCAGTGCCGGGTAGGGGGCGTCACCCCAATAGTCCGGCAGAACCTTCCACAGGGTTTCCAGATTTGCCTCCGGGTTCACCAGAAACAGTGTCACATCCAGCACATGCGCAAAGCTGCAGCCTGCGGCGGCCAGTACGGTATTGAGGTTCTCAAAAGCCAGGCGTATTTGCTGTTCCAGATCCGGCTCGGGCGAGCCGTCCTCGCGGCTGCCCACTTGGCCGGAAACAAATAAAAAGCCGTTGGAGCGAATCGCGGGTGAGTAATGCCCGCGCTCATACAAGGCTTGGCGTTCGGTGGGGAATACCGCAAGGCGTAGGGGAGTCATCATGCTTTCCTGTGCCTGCTGGGCGCAGGCGAAGTTCATTGAACTATTCACTGTAGGCCCTGGGCGTGAGCAGATAAACGCTGGATGGCAGACAACACTGTTTCTATAATCCAAACAATCCCTGCTACCGATTGGAGATAATGCGTGGACCGTTTTGAAGCGATGCGTACCTTTGCCAAGGTGGTGGAAACGGGCAGCTTTACCAGGGCGGCTCAGGCTTTGCATATCAGTCGAACCAGGGCCACGCATCTGGTGCAGCAACTGGAGGCGCGCTTGCAGGTGAGCTTGCTGAATCGCACGACACGCAAGGTCAGCGTGACCAGCGCTGGAGCACTTTACTTCGAGCGCGTCGAGCAATTGCTGGCTGACTTGGAGGACAGTGAGCGGGATCTGGCCCAGGCCCTGGCTTCGCCCAGTGGACGCTTGCGAGTGGATGTGCCCAGCCCTTTAGCCAGCCGTGTGCTGGTGCCCGCTCTGCCTTCGTTCTATGCACGCTACCCGGATATTCAGCTGGATATGGGAGTGGGCGACAAGACGGTAGATCTGCTGGATGAAAGCATGGACTGTGTAGTTCGCGGTGGCCAGATTCAGGATCAGTCCTTGATCGCCAAGCGCGTAGGGGAATTGCATCTGGCCATCTATGCGGCGCCGTCGTATCTGGAGCAGTTTGGTGTAGCTACGCATCCCAAAGAACTGGAAGGGTCTGCCCACCGAATGGTGGGGTATCTGTGGGAGCATCAGAACAAGCCGTTTCCTTATGCCTTGCGTCGTCATAAAGAGCGGGTTGCTTTGCCAGGCCGTTATGGTTTGGCCGTGAATGATGGCAATGCCTATCTGGCAGCGGGCGAAGCGGGTTTAGGGCTGGTTTGCTTGCCGGAATATCTGGCCAGGGAAGCCGTGCAAACAGGGCGCTTGATGGCGCTATTCCCCGACTGGACGATGGACCCCATGCCCTTGCATGTGGCTTTTCACCGCAGCAAGCATACGAATGTTCGGCTACGTGTTTTTATTGATTGGGTGACAGAACTGCTGGCTGATCTGAAATGAGGGGCGCATTTATCGCGCCCCTGCATCCTCTACTTGTTTGAACAAGCCTATTTGAAAGCAAGTTCAATACCGCCTGGCTTTACTCTCCCGAAGGACGGGCCGGGATTGCGGCCACCATCAACGCTGCTCCCAGTCCCGCCACCGAGAACACAATGAAGTTCCAGCTGACGGCCAGACCCAGATTCCCGATATAACCGCCTACCAGCGGGCCGCATACCGCGCCCAGGCGGGCAAAGCTCATGGCCCAGCCGGTTGCCGTACCACGTGCATGCGGGCTGTAGTAATTGGTCAGATAGCCCGTCAGAATCAAGGACGTAGAAATACTGCCTATCCCGGCCAGTGCGACCAGCACATAGTTCGTGAATAGCGAGTTCCCCAGCATCAGGCCCAGAATCGCCAGACCACCCAACAGGTAAAACAGGAACACGATGCGGCGGGGGCCGCTGCGGTCGGCCAGGCTACCCAGGAACACACCACCCAGCGCCGATGCCAGACTGAACACCACCAGGAACATCAGGCTGGAGCCCAGATCGAATCCGTTCTGGCGCATGATCTGCGGCAGCCAGGTGTTCAGGCCATACACCAGCATCATGCCGAAAAACAGAGCCAGCCAGAAGCAGACAGTGGCACGCAAATAGCCGGGACCAAAGATGGCTCGCAGCACACTGCGCCAGTTCGCTTGTACGGGCTCGGCAGTGCTGGCAGCAGGCAGGGAGTTCATGCCCAGCTTGTTCGCCAAGCTCAGGGCTTCGGTGTGACGTCCCTTGGTCTGCAAGTAGTCCAGCGACTCTGGCAAGAACTTGATCAGAAAGGGGACGGAAATAATGGGCAGCGCACCCACGGCCACCACCTCGCGCCAGCCAAATTGCGGCAGAAGCCACATGGCAATCAGGGCCGAGGACAAAATCCCCAGAGAGTAGCCCGAGTACATCAGCCCATAGTTCAGGCTGCGACGCTGCGGGGGCGAGAACTCAATGGTGTAGGCCGCAGCAACCGGAATGACGCCGCCCAGCGCCAGCCCGCCGAAAAAGCGGAAGATACCAAAGACAGCCGGGGTAGGAGCCCAGGCTGCGCCTGCCATGGACAGGGAGAATCCCGCCACACACAGTATCAGCATTTTCTTGCGGCCCACCATATCGCTCAGGGTGCCTATGGCCAGGGCACCGAAGAACATGCCCAGCAAGGCGTAGCTGCCCAGGGCTCCCAGCTCCAGGGGCGACAGTTCCCAAGCCTTGTCAGCCGCCAGAGCAGGCAGAATCGCCCCCATGACGCCTACGTCGTAGCCCTCAAACAGAATGGCTAAAAAACACAGAAATACAACTCTCAGGGTGATGCGGGTGGGCACTGGCCAAGCAGCGCCCGAGTAAGTCGTTCCAGCCATTATTTCCTCCAGATAGTGCTTTGTTATGTTTGCTTTTGGGTATTCAGGCTCGCGCCTCTAAAACATTGATGAGTGAGGTCACTGTCTCATTGCAGGGGGCACTGAAGCCACGCTTTTTAAGCTGCTGCACGATGGCACCGTTCAGGCAGTCGATCTCGGTGCGTTTGCCGCGTCGAATGTCCATCACCATGGACGGGAAGTGATCCGCCGCGTCTTCGCAAACCTGGCTTAGATAGGACAGAGCCATATCGCGGGTTAGCGGAATGTGCTTCATGGCCGCCAGTGTCACGATTTCGCTGATGATGTTCTCGAACAGTTGCCAGACCCCTTGCGTAGAAGCGACTTGGGCCACATTGCTATTGGCCAGGGCGCAGACGGTATTCAGGCAGCAATTGATCACCAGTTTTTTCCAGATGCGCAGCTCGATCTGGGCGTCCAGCGTCATGGTGCCGATCGGGCTGCTCAGCAATTGGCCAAGACGTATTTCTGTGTCAGTGACTTGCCCGTCCATGGGCCAGAAAAAGGTCTCGCCCGTACCGCTGTAGCTGGATTCGATATGGCCCGGTCCATGCAGTTCGCTGGTCAGGGTCGTCAAACCAAAGGCCAGGCGATGCTTGGGGTTGGCGTTTTTCAGGATCTCGATATTGCCCAGGCCATTTTGCAAGGTCAGGATCAGCGTGTCGGGCCGGAGCACAGGCTGACAAGCCTGAATCAGGGCTGCGGTTTGGTGGAATTTGCCAAAAATCATCAGGACATCACAGGGGCCAATGTCGGTCGCATTATTGCTGGCAAAGAGCATAGCGGTTTCCTGACCCTGGGCGTAATCCACCCGCAGGCCCTGTGCTTGGATGGCCTGCACATGCTCGACCCAGGGGTCGTAAATATGGACTTGAGCACCGGAGCGCCAGAGCTGCCAGGCAAACAGGCTGCCCATGGCTCCGCCACCACCAATACAAATTTTCATAGTGGGCTTGTTCATGGTTTGGAAAGTGAAAGCAGATGGCTTGCGCAAGGCAGGCCATTGTTTAAAAAAGGAATACCTGGCTTGCGATGGCGTAGGCCCAGCGTGGCGCTGTTTGAAGCATGGTTTTGTCCCCCAAGGATTAATCTTTTTTTCGATAGTGTAGGAGCGAGGGGTATTCCTGAATATTGCTATTTAAGGGTGAAGTCATTACAGTTCGGTATGGTCTACAACTTGAACGAATTGCGCGCTTTTTTGGCGGTAGTCGAGACCGGATCGCTGGGTCGAGCCGCCGACAAAATGAACCTGACGCAGCCCGCTTTAAGCCGCATCATCAAGCGGCTGGAACAGGCGGTGGGCGAGCCCTTGTTCGAGCGCCATTCCGGTGGCATGCGCCTGACAGCCTTTGGAACGGCCTTGGCTCCGCATGCCCAAACCCTGAGTCAGGAAGAACAGATTGCCCGCAAGGAAATGAATCGCTTGCGAGGTCTGGCAACTGGGGTGCTGCGGATAGGGGTGACGGCGGGAACCTCCGCGATTTTTGCGCCCACTGCCATTGCGGCGTATCTGGACCGTTGGCCGGGCATAGAGATCGAGGTCACGGAAGGCATCTGGAATGGTCTGGTCGAAAAACTGGAGAACTATCACCTGGACTTGCTGATCGCACCCGAGACGATTGAAACCGAACGCACTGTTGCCGGGGATGAAAAGTGGAGTGAAACCATGCGTGTCGTAGTGGGGGCGCAGCATCCTTTGCTGGCCAAGCCACAAGTGACGATGGAAGACCTCTTGCAGGAGCGCTGGTGTTTTGTGCCCAGGAATACCGAGCCGCACAACCGCCTGATGGCCTTGTTCTTGGATAAAGGTCTGCCGGCACCGACAGTGACGGTGTCCAGCCTGTCCATTCCCTTGCTGAAAAGCCTGGTCACGCAATCGGGCTTTGTCAGTTGGCTGGGGCGTCCCATGTACCTGGCTGAATTGCAGGCTGGCATGGTGCAGGAAATCATGGTGGAAGGCATGAATCAGGAGCGACGTTTTTCCACCTATTACCGTCGTTTTGGCCGCTTGCCCGGCCCGGCTTTGAAGTTCCTGGATGAGATCCAGAATCTGATCAACAAGAAAGCAGCAAAAACCTAGGCGCTGAGCAGGGGCCTTGAAAAGCAAAACGCCCGATGCAAGTGCATCGGGCGTTTCTCATTCAGACGTGGCTTGCATCTTGCCCAAGCCAGGTGTGCATGCCTGATGGCTTACACGGCCTCTGCACTGCCTTCAGCAGGAAGGGTAGCCTGAGCGAACTCGGGCCGTTCCGTGCCGTGCTTGATGCGATAGTCTTTCAGGAACTTGGCGATGCGGTTGATGGCCTCGCGCAGGTCCGGCTCGTGGGGCAGGAACACCATGCGGAAGTGATCCGGATGGGGCCAGTTAAAGCCCGTGCCTTGCACCAGCATTACGCGTGTGGCTTCCAGCAGTTGCAGGAAGAACTGACGGTCGTCCTTGATGGGGTAAACCTCGGGGTCCAGACGCGGGAACATGTACAGGGCAGCGTGGGGCATGACGCAGCTGACCCCTGGAATCGCGGTGATCAGCTCGTAAGCCAGATCGCGCTGACGACGCAGGCGTCCGCCTTCGCAAACCAGATCGTTAATGCTTTGATAGCCACCCAAGGCGGTCTGAATGGCCCATTGGCCGGGCACGTTCGCGCACAGCTTCATATTGGCCAGCATGCTCAGACCTTCGATGTAGTCGGCACCGGCTTTCTTGTCGCCCGAAATCACCAGCCAGCCTGCGCGGTAACCACATGCGCGGTAGCTCTTGGACAGCGAGTTGAAGGTCAGGGTCAGCACGTCGTTGGACAGGCTGGCCATGGCAGTGTGCTTCATGTCGTCGAACAGGACCTTGTCGTAGACTTCGTCGGCCAGCAACACCAGATTGAATTCGCGGGCAATATCGACCAGGGCTTGCAGCACGGAGTCGGGGTAGAGCACGCCGGTGGGGTTGTTCGGGTTGATGACAACCAGGCCCTTGGTGCGCGGAGTGATCTTGGAACGGATATCGTCCAGATCCGGAATCCAGCCCTTGGATTCGTCGCACAGGTAATGCACGGGAGTGCCGCCGGACAGGCTGGTTACGGCCGTCCACAACGGGTAGTCGGGCATGGGCAGGAGCAGTTCGTCGCCGTCGTCCAGCAGGGCATTGGTGGCCATGGCAATCAGTTCAGAGGCGCCATTGCCCAGATAAATATCTTCCAGCGTCACGCCCTTGATCCCTTGTTCCTGGGTGTAGTGCATGACGGCTTTGCGTGCGGCAAAAATACCTTTGCTATCCGAGTAGCCCGATGAGTTGGGCAGGTTGCGGATCATGTCGAGCTGGATTTCTTCCGGGGCGTCGAAACCGAATACCGCCAGGTTGCCGATATTCAGCTTGATCAGTTGCTGTCCCTCGTCTTCCATTTGCTTGGCCCGGTCCATGATGGGGCCGCGAATATCGTACAAAACATTCGCCAATTTGCTCGATTTCTTGATGCTATTCATGATGCTGGTAATCGGATTCCATGTGTGCTGCTGATGAACGGTGGCAGGGCTGATACCTGACCAGCCTTATACCTTACCGCATGCGTGAGCCTCTCTTGTAAGCATCAAGCTTAAAATGTGGCATTGTCGAATTTTGGCGACACTCTTTTGTCGAAAAATCGGCTGTCTTTGTAGATAGGCTCCTTACTAGCCGGGCATATTCCGCTTTGTGGATTGAATCGGCATGATGTGAAATCACCCAGCTTCATTTCGGACCAGCAGACTCCTTTTATTTTTCTTGTTTTTGACTGGGTCCGATATTAAGATTCGATATCAAATCATTTGATATCGAATTATGAAACTGGAAACCAAATATCAGGCCTTGCTCTCGCACGCAGAGCAGCAGAAGGGCGTCAACGTTCAGGGCATGTCCCTGTGTTTTCAGCTCCTGTCCTTGTCTGCCCGTATTGATCGAGACTGCGCCGCCTTGCTGGCCCCTCATGGTTTGAGCGAGGCCCGTTTTGTGCTTTTGTTCCTGCTGGAAGACGCGCCTGAGGGCATGCCCTCCCACATCCTGGCTGAACGGGCAGGCGTGACGCGGGCAACCGTCACAACCCTGGTGGATGGCTTGCTGAAAGCGGGCCTGGTGCAGCGCTTTGCGGCCGAGGCTGACCGGCGTTCCGTCATGGTGAAACTGAGCCCTCAGGGGGCGGAGCTGGCCAGGACGCTGGTAGGAACCCACGCCCAGTGGATAGGCGAGCTGTTCCAGCATTTGACCGAGGCAGAATGCACGCAGCTCAGCACCTTGTTGAACAAAGCCGCCGGTGGAGAACAAGCATCATGAGTACCGAAAACCGCAAGGGTTATGCCAGGGTCGCGGACATCCCGGCTGATATTTTGCTGGCCCTGTCCAAGGGGGAAATCCAGGGCCTTACCCTGACCGAGTCCTTGGCCATTGATCAGCGTGTGCTGGTGGCGACCGTGTTTCCGGAACTGGATGAGCAGGGCGCGCAGCACATCGACACTCTGGCTGAACTGGGTATTCTCAAGCGCATGAAAGCCATAGGGGAGTATTTGCTGGACACCTATGGCGAGATGGCCTGGGCACGTTGTTTGGAGCATCCGGCGGATGTGGTGCGGGGCTGGGCCTGCTTTATGGTGGGAGCCCGTGAGTCATTAAGCGTGCCCCAGCGCCTGGAGACACTGCGTCCTTTGGCTGATGATGCGCATTTTGGTGTGCGTGAATGGGCCTGGATGGCGGTACGCCCTCACCTGGTGGCAGAGCTGGATCTTTCGATTCAGTCCTTGCAGCAGTGGGTGCGTTCGGACTCGGAATATTTGCGGCGCTTTGCGTGTGAAGCGCTGCGCCCTCGGGGAGTGTGGTGCGCACATATCGCCATCCTGAAAAAAGAACCGGAACGCATGTTGCCGATTCTGGAGGCCTTGCACCGTGATGGCAGTGTGTATGTGCAGGACTCGGTTGCCAATTTCCTGAATGATGCGGCCAAGGATCAGCCGCAGTGGGTGCGTGATCTATGTGCTCAATGGCAGGCGCAATCGTCGGACAATGCCGCTGTGCAGCGCCTGTGTCGACGGGCACTGCGCAGCGTGTCTTGATGCTCCGGTTCTAGTCCTGGACTCAGGAGGCGCGCAAGGTAATCAGGGTGATTTCCGAGGCGCGTCCCAGACGCAGTGGGAAGCCTGCCCACAGCCCGGCACCGTAGCTGACGTACAACTGCATATCACCCACCTGATACAGCCCGCCCACATAGCCGCCATTGGCCATCTGCACGATCTTGTGCATGCCCACAATATGGCCGCCATGTGTATGGCCGGACAACTGCAAGGCCGCTCCGGCCGCTGCGCTTTCCTTGGCGGTGTCAGGGCGGTGGGCCAGCATGATGATGGGCATACCCGCAGGGATCCCGGCGACTGCTGCCGCCACATCAGGCATGGGCTGCCCATGTCCTGCTGCCGATTTGTCGGTGATGCCAGCCAAGGCGAAAGCGGCATCGCCCTGTTCAATAATGCTGTGCTCGTTCAGGAGCATGCGTAGCCCAAGGCGGTTGAAGTGCTCAATCCAGGGCTGGTACTGGGTGTAGTACTCGTGGTTGCCTGCAATCACCCAGACGCCTTTGGGAGCAGACAGAGCTTGCAAGGGGGCGACATCATCACGGCGAGCCTTCACCGTACCATCGACCAGGTCACCCGTAATCGCGATCAGATCTGGTTTCAAAGCCTGTGTTTTATCGACAATGGCTTGTATCCAGGGGCCTTGCAGCAGACGACTGGCGTGCAGATCGGTCAGTTGCGCCAGCTTGAAACCATCCAGGCTGGGAGACAGGCCCTTGATCTTTACTTCAATGGATTTCACCTCGGGGACTTGCACTGCCTGCCAGACACCCAATGCGGACAGGCTGATAGCTGCGATACCCAGCACGCCCCGCAAGGCCGGGGAGCGCAACAGAAGCAGCCCTGCAGGTTTGTACAGAACGCGCATCAGCAAGCCTGCCAGATCGGTAATCAGGGTAAAGCAGGCTGCCAGCAAAACGGCCCCAAAAGCCCAGCCCAGGACCATGATGGCTTGTGCAGGAATTTCCGGGGAAGCCCGCGAGCCCCAGAACAGGGCCACGGTGTAATGGTGAAAGGTGGCGGCAACAGCCAGGGTACTTAGCAGCCACTTGATCCAGGGTTTGATCTTCAGTGGTTTGATCAGTCGCCAGGCGACATACAGGGCAAAAACGAGGGCAGCGACTTGAAACACAAGATCATCCAAAAAATACCAGGCTCAGGGGAGCCTGCAAAACGTCATCAATAACGCCAGGTCAGGCCAATGACGGGCCCGGACATGCGCGTGTCAAAAACATGGCCGGAGCGGCGATAGTCCACATTCAGCATCTTGTACCCGGCGGCAACAGAGAAATTGTCCGATAGCTCGTAGTTCAGGGTCAGGGTCGCTTGATAGCTCAGGCGCGAACCGGCATCAAAGCCCCCCAGATGGACCTGGGCTTGGGTAGAAAGTTCAGGCGTAAAGCGATAAAAGGCGCGTAGCCCGATAGTGGGGTCAACCCAGCTGAAGCTTTCCTGATGATGGCGGGTGCGGCCAGCGCTTGTCAGGTGGGCGCGGGTACGAATATCCCAGAACGTAAAACCGGCCAGCGCATCCAGGCTGGCTTGCTCGGAGTCATAGATGCGGTAGCCGCCTTGCAGGGTGGCCATGAACAGCCGAGTGTCCACGGTTCCCTCTGCAGCACCCACCAAAGGCAAACCACCCACCACTTCACTTTCGCGTGTGTTTACGTAGAGCAGATCATTGTTGAACACATAGCGGTCGCGACGCACCCAGGTGTTCAGAAAAGCGGCAGCACGCAGATCGTGCAGGACATCTGAAAAGGACTTTTCTATGTCCAGAGAAGGCGCGCGCTTGAAGGGAGAGGACTCGCCCGACAAGCCGGTAATCCAGGCGTAAGGCGTAATCTGCACGGCATAGCGTGGCGAGCTGCTGCTGTCGGACAGGGCTTCTGGACTTTGAGTACTCACTTGGGCATGAACCAGACTGGCCAGTGGCAAGACTCCCAACAATAACCAGCGGGAATGAGTGAGTTTATGCATCATTGTCATGGACCCCCTTTTTAATTCTGTAAATGACGGCGTACTAGCGCCAGTCTTGTTTCTTTCGGTATGCTGGACTAGCCGATCACCAACCCGTGGAGAACGTGTCATGCATATGTTTTACCTTAGCAAGCAAGATATTGATAATTTGTTGCCCCTAGTGCAAGCGGCGTTACAAGCTGATCGCACCGGACAAGTTGGTTTCACGGATGAAGAACTGGCCTTGCGTGCAGCCCTGGAGGCGATGCAGGACCCCAAGCTGTCCGAGCTACTGGCTGGTGCCCGTGTTGATCCGGGCCGCAGTGCCGTTGGCTTGGCCGATGAAGATTACCGGGAAAACCTGCTGGCCCTGGAAACCCGTGACAGCGCTTATGTCATTGATCAGCTTATGGACAGCTATGCGCGACTGCCGGGATTTTTTGACTGCCTGGAGTTTTAGACAGATTTGCAAAACGGCCCCTTAAGGGCCGTTTTTCAATCATGCATGAGAGGGTGGTTTTTTTAGAAACCAACAGTCAACTGTGCCCAGTAACGGCGGCCATCATACACAGCATCAAAAGTCTCATCTGTGACGCGTTTGTCAAAGATGTTGTACACACCAAAGCCAACCGTGGTGGTTTTGTTGAATTTGTAGTTCAGGCCGGCGTCCAGGAATGTGAAGGATGGGGTGCCTTGCGCCATGCTGGTACGGCTCAGGTAGTCCGAGGTCTTGCCGCGATAGTTAACACGCGTCCACAAGCCCAGATGCTCGTTGGCATCCCAGTCCAGCGTCGCATTAAACATATGCTTGGGCATCTTGTTCAAAGGCTGACCGGAGAAGTCCCCGCTCTTTTGCTTGGAGTAGGTGTAGGTGTAGTTGGCAGCCAGGCGCAGGTCATCGGTAATTGACCAGGTTGTGGATGCTTCCACGCCGCGCATGATGGCCTTGTCTACGTTGACGCGGTCACTGATGAATTTATAGCCTTGATCGCCTGGGAAAACGTGGCAGTTAGGCAGGCCATCCGGATCTGTACAACGGCGAGTTTCAGAGATCTTGTCTTTGAAATTGGTATTGAAGAAGGTCAGGCTGTTGACCATGCCGTTCTGGTTGTCCCAAACAATGCCCAGTTCCTGGCTCAGGCTCTTTTCAGGCTTCAGATTCGGGTTACCAACAATCACGGCAGGTACGCCACCGCCACCACCGGTGATCTGACCCCAGTCAGCCACGGCCGAGCGCAGGGAAGGGGCTTTGAAGCCGGAGGACACACCGCCTTTCAGGGTCAACTGCTCGGTAGCATGCCACACACCGTACAGGCGTGGAGTCCAGTGATTGCCATAGTTCTCGTCATGAGTCATGCGCACGCCGCCGGTCAAGGCGAAGTTGTCGGTCATGCTCCATTCGTCTTCAGCAAAGACAGACCATTGCTCACGACTCAGACGGCTGACCTCAGGTTTGTATTGATTGTTGGTATCACGCAGTTGCTCGTGCAGATATTGAAATCCCGAAGTCAGCATATGGTTGCCCAAGGGCAGGCTCCATTGCGTATTGAACTCGGTGTTTTTCAGGAACATGCTGCGGCCGGGATTATCAATTTCCTCGCGCTGCACGTAGGTGTTGGAGACGGCTTTACCCCAGCGACCGTTGTGACCTACGGAGAACACATTACGAGAGTACTTGCTGGTGGAGATCTCGTTGGGAGTGCATTTGCCGTTCTTGCCGCAGCTCTCTGCTGCCATGCTCTTGCCCGGAGTGGATGTGCGCTCTTGCAAGGTGCGGGAGAACTCGGCGGTGAAGTCGTGATTGGCCGAAGGCGTCAAGGTCAACTTGACGGTGCCCGAGGACGTGTTCTGCTTATTGAAACCGTTAAGAATTTCGTCTTCGTTGCGGCGGGATTCCTGGCCATAAATCTGCAGGCCCAACATGTCTTTTTTGATGGGGCCTGCCAGATAGAAGTTGCCTTGATAAATATTGCCGGACTTGGAGTCCTCTTGGACGGTGCCCTCTGTGCGTAGCGAGCCGGTCCATTCCTGGTGAACTTTGCGGGTAATGATGTTGATCACACCACCCATGGCTTCCGAGCCATACAAGGACGACATGGGGCCACGGATCACTTCAATACGTTCGATGGCCTGCATGGGCGGCAACCAGCCTTGCTCGATACCTGCACCGTCGCTATTGGGACGTGTCTCGCGCGAGTTTTGTCGTTTGCCGTCAACCAGGATCAGAGTGTAGGCCGAGGCCATGCCACGGATACTGATATCGCTGCCACTGGCCCCCCCGGTGATCACAACACCAGGAACGTCGCGCAAGGCGTCTGTCACGTCACGATAGGCTTTCTTTTCCAGTTCGGTACGTGGTACTACGCTGATGGAGGCTGGGGCGTCTTGAACCGCTTGCTCAAAGCCGGAGGCGGTAACCACGATATTGTCGAGCTGGTTAACGCTTTGTTGGGCCAAGGTACAGGAAAAGGGAACGATGGAGCCAGCAAGAATAGCTACGGCACGGGCTGCCGGAGAAAGAGGAAACAAGAGGGACATAGAAATCAGAATAAGAAACAAAAATGAGAACAGTTATTATTATCTAATCGGCCTGATTCTCAAATTAAGAGGGCTCTTTTTCATGTATCTGTAGGTCTTGCACCACAAGATGTCACTTGGCTTGACGCGCTGCCTTAATCCTGTTTTTGTTACACCCGTGTCCAATGTATCGGCTGTGAAAGCAGTCGGTTTTTTTGTTTCATTGATTGGGCGGCTAGCCGTCTCTGGAGAGAAAGATGTTGCTAAAAAAATGTCGTCGTACTTTGCTGGCGTGTGCAGTTGGGCTGGCTTTGGTGCCTGCGGCCTCTCAGGCGTGTACCCGAGCTGTTTTTCTGGGTGATAACGGTCAGGTGATTACCGGTCGTTCCATGGATTGGAAAAGGGATGTCGAAACGAATCTCTGGATTTTTCCGCGTGGCGAAAAACGGAATGGTGAAACAGGCCCTACCGCGATGGAATGGACCTCGAAGTATGGCAGCGTCATTGCCTCGGGCTATGACATTGCCTCGACAGATGGTGCGAATGAAAAGGGTTTGAACGTCAACCTTTTGTGGTTGCCCGAGTCGCAGTTTCCCACTCCGAAAAAAGGTGACAAGACCCTGAGTCTGTCCTTGTGGGGACAGTATGTACTGGACAATTTCGCAACGGTGGCTGAAGCGGTAGAGGCACTGGAAAAGAACCCCTTTGTCGTGCTGACAGACAAGATGCCGGACGAGGAGCGTCTGGCAACGCTGCATATGGCCATGTCGGATGCGTCCGGGGACAGCGCCATTATTGAGTACATCGATGGCAAGCAGCACATCCACCACAACCGCAAATATCAGGTGATGACGAACTCACCTACCTACGATCAGCAGTTGGCCATCAAGGACTACTGGCAGGATGTGGGTGGATTGAATATGTTGCCAGGGACGAGCCGTGCGGCAGACCGTTTTGCACGTGCTTCTTTCTACATCAATGCGGTGCCGCGCAATCTTAGTGATGACAAGGCGGTGGCCAGTGTGCTGAGCGTGATTCGCAATGCGTCTACACCTTACGGTATGACAGTGCCTGATCAGCCTAACAACTCCTCAACCCGCTGGCGTACTGTGTTCGACCATCAGCGTAGTCTGTACTACTTTGATTCGGTTCTGTCGCCCGGCGCTTTCTGGCTGGATATGAAGAAGGTCGATTTTTCGGCTGAAACGGGCAAGGTCATGAAACTGGAACTGGGGCCAGAGCAAAGCACGGTTTATATGGGCGAGGTGCTGGAGCACTTCAAACCCTCCAAGCCTTTCCACTTCTTGCCAGTGAAGCCACCTGCTATTTAAGCGTGGCGGCGTAAGCCACCTGGGGCAAGCCTGACTCCAGGTGAGCTATTCGGGGCATAGCCGACAGCGATCACATGATATTCATGTTCAGCTGTTATGCTATGCCCCGTCTTTATTTGTTGAAGTAGCTGTTTCATGACCTACGTAGTGACGGAAGCCTGTATCCAGTGCAAGTACACCGATTGTGTGACGGTGTGTCCCATGGATTGTTTTTTTGAAGGCCCGAATTTCCTGGTCATTCACCCTGACGAGTGCATTGATTGCTCGATCTGCGTGGCCGAGTGCCCGGTGGGGGCGATTGTCAGTGATCAGGATGTGACGCCCGAGCAGCAGGTCTATGTGGAGCTGAACCGGACCCTGAGCGAGGACCCGGCCTGGAAGCGTATCAGTCAACAAAAAGCGCCCTTGCCGGATCATGAGTACTGGGCGACTCAGACCGACAAGTTGGCGCTCTTGAAGAAAGATTAATGGGCTTTCTGATGGCTGTTATTGCGCTGGAAGTACCAGACAGCCAAGGCCGCCATCACCAGCAAGGCCGTACAACTGGCCAGTACCGCCACATAGCCTTTATCAAAAGAGTCTCGGGCCAGCTCACTTAGGGTCAGGGCCAGATTCTGCGGCATGGTTTCTGCCATCAACAAGGCTTGATCCAGGCTGTCGTAGGCCAGGGCGTGATCACTTAATTCCTGCGGCAAGATCAGGCTGGCGCTGTACACGAAGGACAGCAGGCTACCCATAATGGTCACGCCCAGCGCACCACCCAGCTCGTAAGACATTTCCTCGACCGAGGCCACCATACCGGCGCGCGAAGGTGGCACGCTTTGCATGATGGTGCTGGAAGCGGCTGTCATGGCGGCACCAATCCCCAGGCCCAGCATGACCAGGCTGATCACTTGCAAAGGCTGTGCACTGTTATGCCACAGCAGGTAAGCGGCCATGCCCGTGCCGGCCAGGCTCAAGGCACCAATCAGCAGTCGCTTGCTGCCGATCACGACCAGCAGACGCCCGGCCAGCGGGCCCGCCATAAAAGCAGCCAGCGGCAAGGGAATAATGGCCAAACCCGCTTCCAGTGGTGAGAAACCCAGTACCAATTGCAGGCGTTGGCTGAACACCAGTTCCATACCGATCAAGGCAGCCGAGGCGGTCAAGGCCGCGAGCACGGCGGTGCTTAGGGTGGCATCCTTGAACAGGGCAAAGTCCAGCAAAGGGAAAGGGCTGCGGTTTTGTTGACGGACAAACCAGCCTAGAAACAGGATGCCGACCAGCAAGGCGGCAGTGGTCAGGGTCCAGTCCGTGTGCAGCTTGCCCATTTCCTTGATGGCCAGGGTGCTGGCTACCAGCCCCACCATGATCAGCAAGGAGCCTTTGATATCCCAGGGACGGGAGGCATCCGGCGTGGAGCGGGGCACCAGCATCCAGCCCATAGGCAGTGCGATCAGCACGATAGGCACGTTGATCAGAAAGACCGATCCCCACCAGAAATGCTCCAGCAAGAAGCCACCCAGGACAGGGCCAAAAGCGGCACCGCCCGAAGCAATCGAAGACCAGACACCGAAGGCTACGGCACGTTCGCGCTCATCGTGAAAGGTGATGCGGATCAGCGACAAGGTGGCGGGCATCATCATGGCTGCGGCCACACCCAGAAAGGCGCGGGCGGCGATCAAGGCCGTTGGGTTCGGGGAGTAGGCGGCTGCGATCGAGGCCAGACCAAACATGGCCAGGCCGGACAGGAACAGGCGCTTGTGGCCCAGGCGATCGCCCAGGGTGCCCATGCCCAGGAGCAGTCCGGAGACGACCAGGGCGTAGCTGTTGATGATCCACAGCTTGTCCGAGGCCGAAGCCTGCAGATCATGCGTCAAGCGTGGCAGGGCGGTGTAGAGCACCGTCATGTCCACCACGATCAGTAGAAGGGCTGCCGACACAATCGCCAGGATCAACCAGCGACGGCTTGGAGACAGGGGAGCAGTTTGGGCTTGATGGGTAATCGAGCTGTGCAGCATAAAAAACCAGAAGGGTAGGAAAGCCCTTATGATCTATCAATATTATCAACAGACAAAGTTAATTAGCATCTATAAGATAGATAAATGGATTGGACACTGGAACGTATTCGACACTTTGTCGCCGTGGCAGAAATCGGCTCCATGACGCAGGCCGCAAAAGAGCTGGGCAAGGTGCAGTCGGCTGTCAGCACCTCGATTTCCCTGCTGGAAGCGGATCTAAATCTGGAGCTGTTTGATCGTTCGCGGCGAACCTTGAGCCTGACCGTGCCGGGCGAGATCATGCTGCTGGAAGCCAAGGCACTGTTGCGCCAGGTGGACGTGCTGAATCGTCGGGCGCTGGATTTCTCCCAAGGGCAGCCGACCCGGCTGGAAATTGCTCTGGATGAGGCTTTGCCTCAAGAGCCTTTACGTCTGTTGCTCAAAGAGTTGGCCGAGCGTTGGCCTGCTGTGGAATTGACGATCTGGAACGGGACCGCTTCCGAGGTGATGGATTACATCCTGGAGGGCCGCTCGGATGTGGCTTTTCAGTTTGATCGTGGCGCTGATGCCACGTCTTTTGCGCAAAGTTACATCGGCGCTGTGCCCCAGGCGATTTGTGTGGCGCGTACGCACCAGCTTGCCAGCCAGAATCAGGTCAGCCGTAAAGAACTGACGGCACATCGGCAGTTGCTGATTCATATCGAAGGGACAGAGCAGACGGTTGTCAGCCCCAGTGTGTGGCGTTCAGACAGCTTTTATGTGATTGCCGATATGGTGGCCGATAGTCTGGGCTGGGCGATCTTGCCGCTGAATATTGCGGAGTATGAGAACCTGCGCAACAAGCTGGCGCAGTTGCATTGTCGGGAGATGGTGTTGCCGCCTTTGCCTGTGCGGATGCTGTGGCGGCAGGGGCAGACTTTGCCGCCTGCGGCAGTGTGGATGCAGCAGCGCCTGTCGGAGCTGCTGCCTTAGGCCTGTTTAGCAGGCCAGTGGAGAGGGGCGGAGCTGGTCGTTAGCCCAGCGTTGTACGCCTTCCCAGATATCTGAAGCGTGATGCACCGTCAGATCGGCCTGCCAGTTGCTCAGGCTATCGTCCTGGGCACAATAGCCGTAGGCCGCGATCATGGTGGCCATACCCGCAGCCTGACCGGCCTGAATATCGCGCAGGTCGTCGCCTACATACAGGCAGTCCTTGGGAGCAAAGCCGGTTTGCTTGGCGGCATGCAGCAAGGGGGCAGGGTGGGGTTTGGTGTGCGGTGTGGTATCGCCACCGACAGTGACGGCACAGCCTGCTTCCAGTCCCAGATGACGTATCAGGGGCAAAGCCAGATATTCCAGCTTGTTGGTAACAATCCCCCAGGTATAGCCCGCCTGTTCCAGCTGTTTGAGCATAGGAGCCACGCCTTCAAACAAATGGGTCAGTTCCGTCATGTGGTCGTTGTAGTCCTGCAGGAAGTGTGCCCGCAGTTGTGCGTATTCAGGGTGATCGGTATTGATATCCAGAGCCACCTTGATCAGGCCACGCGCGCCATGAGAGGCGTAGGGGCGCAGAGCTTCATAAGGCAGATCGGGCAGACCACGGGCCTGACGCATGCGATTGGCCGTAGCAGCCAGATCCGGAGCAGAGTCGGCCAAGGTGCCGTCAAAATCGAATAGAACCAGTTTATTCATGAGGGCTTAGCTCTGGCGGCGGCTGGCCAGCAGGTAGTTGACGGAGGTGTCGCCGGACAGGCGATAGTGCTCGGTAATCGGGTTGTATTCCAGACCCTTCAGGGCCAGGGCATCCAGACCACTGCGACGGGCCGAGGAAATCAGCTCGCTGGGTTTGATAAAACCTTCATAGCTGTGAGTGCCCTTGGGGATCAGACGCAAGAGATACTCGGCGCCCACAATGGCAAACAAAAAAGATTTGGGATTGCGGTTCAGGGTCGAGAAAAAGACCCAGCCACCGGGTTTGACCAGCTTGGCGCAGGCCGCAATGATGGAGCCCGGATCGGGGACGTGTTCCAGCATTTCCATGCAGGTGACCACATCAAAACGACCAGGGTGCTGATCGGCCATGTCTTCGGCGCTGATCATTTCGTATTTGACCGGCACGCCCGATTCCAGGCTGTGCAAGCGGGCAATTTTCAAGGAGCGCTCGGCCAGATCAATGCCGGTGACGTCGGCGCCGGACTGAGCCAGGCTTTCAGACAGAATGCCGCCACCACAACCGACGTCCAATACCTGCTTGCCCGCCAGGGAGCCGGTGTAGGACAGAATCCAGTCCAGACGCAAAGGGTTGATGGCGTGCAGCGGTTTGAACTCGCTGTCTGGGTCCCACCAGCGGGATGCCAGTGCACTGAATTTATCGATCTCTGCGGGATCGACATTGACGTTAGTGACGGTGGAAGCGGTCATGGCTCATCCAAAAAAATTAAGGCCCCGCAAAAGCGGAGCCTTAATTGTAGCCTTAGCTACAGAAATACGTGATGCAGCAAGAATTACTTGCGGTTGCCCACGATTTCGATTTCTACGCGACGGTTTTGAGCACGGCCTTCGCGGGTCTTGTTGGACGCCACGGGCTGAGCTTCGCCCTTGCCTTCGGTGTAGATACGGTCAGCAGGTACGCCTTTGTTGACCAAGTATGCTTTAACAGCATTGGCGCGACGCTCGGACAGCTTCTGGTTGTAAGCTTCAGCGCCGATCGAGTCAGTGTGACCGGTAGCGATCAGAGTTTCCAGATCGATGGACTGAACGGTGTCAGCCACTTGATCCAGAACCTGGCGGCCTTCTGGCTTGATGGTGGATTTGTCGAAGTCGAAGAAAGTGTCAGCGTTCAGAGTCACTTTAGTGACGGTAGGAGCGACGACAGGAGCTTCGGGGGCTTGGGCAACGGGCACACCGTCACAACCTGGAATACCTGTAGCAGGTGTCCAGAAGTTGTTGCGCCAGCACAGTTCGTTGGTGCCGTTTTTCCAAACGTCGCCGAACGGATTGCGCCAGTTGTTAACTTCGCCGGACTCTTGTGCGGAAACTGCACTAGTGGCCGATGCGGCGGCAATGGCGAGTACAAGTGCGATTTTGGAGGGTTTGTTCATATTTCTCCTCGTTGAGCTGATGCTGTTAAGTGACCGCAGCGAACCCCTGCCGCTGATTAACGGAACCAGTATAGCAATCCTTTGAACGGAACAAAGACTTGCTTGCGCTGGGTTTCATGCGTGTTAGGTCGAATCTTAAGACATTTCGGCCGCATGCGTGAGGGGGACAGGGAACGATTCGTGAAGATGCGTGGAATTAGCCTTGTTCTTTCCTGATATTGTTGGTTTTAGGCAACAGGAAGAGGGTGGGGCAGCTTCTTGAATCCATCATCGATACGATTAGTGGACGATGGATTTTTGACGAATCGACCGTTTCAATCACATATCGCCCGCCTTGTCGCCTCCCTACGCTGCGTCCCTCTATGTGAAAGTGCTAGAATTTCCTCTTGTCCGTTTACGGCTGGCTTACTGCTTAACCCATATCTATAAAGAATTGACCTATGGATTCCTTTGCCAAGGAGACGCTTCCCGTTTCGCTTGAAGAGGAGATGCGCCGCAGCTACCTCGATTACGCCATGAGCGTGATTGTGGGCCGTGCTCTTCCCGACGTGCGAGATGGTTTGAAGCCCGTGCATCGCCGTGTTCTGTTCGCCATGCATGAACTCAATAACGACTGGAATCGTGCCTATAAGAAGTCGGCTCGTATCGTCGGTGATGTGATCGGTAAGTACCACCCTCATGGTGACTCTGCCGTCTATGACACTATCGTGCGTCTGGCGCAGGACTTTTCCATGCGCTACACCCTGGTCGACGGACAAGGTAACTTTGGTTCCATCGACGGGGATAACGCCGCGGCCATGCGTTACACCGAAATCCGTCTGGCCAAGATCGCCCACGAACTGCTGGCCGATATCGACCAGGAAACCGTGGATTTCGTGCCTAACTATGATGGCAGCGAAAAAGAACCGGCCTTGTTGCCTTCGCGTCTGCCCAACCTGCTGGTCAACGGCAGCTCGGGTATTGCCGTGGGTATGGCTACCAATATTCCGCCGCATAACCTGGCTGAAGTGGTCAACGGCTGTCTGTACTGCCTGAGCCACCCCGAGTGCACGGTTGATGAACTGATCGAATACATCCCGGCCCCCGATTTCCCGACCGGCGCCATTATTTATGGCATGTCCGGTGTGCGCGAAGGCTATCGCACGGGCCGTGGTCGCGTCATCATGCGCGCCAGCACACACTTTGAAGACATGGAAAAGGGCAACCGTCAGGCTATTGTGGTCGACGCCATCCCTTACCAGGTCAACAAGAAGTCGCTGCAAGAACGTATTGCCGAGCTGGTTAATGAAAAGCGCATCGAGGGTATCTCCGATATTCGCGACGAGTCCGACAAGGACGGCATGCGTCTGGTCATTGAGCTGAAGCGCGGCGAAGTACCGGAAGTTGTACTGAACAACCTCTACAAGAACACGCAGCTGCAAGAAACCTTCGGGATGAACATGGTGGCACTGGTCGATGGCCAGCCCCGTCTGCTCAACCTGAAACAGCTGGTGGATTACTTCCTGAGCCACCGCCGTGAAGTGGTGACACGCCGTACCGTATTCCAGCTGCGTAAAGCGCGCGAGCGCGGCCATGTGCTGGAAGGTCTGGCTGTGGCCCTGGCTAATATTGATGAGTTCATCGAAATCATCAAAGCCGCTCCAACGCCACCGGTTGCCCGTGTCGAGCTGATGGCTCGTTCCTGGGATTCCGGTCTGGTGCGCGAGATGTTGGCCCGTGCCGACACCAGCGCCATTGTGGGCGGCCGTCAGGCTTACCGTCCTGATGATCTGGGTGACGAGTTCGGCATGAGCTCGGAAGGTCTGTATCGTCTCAGCGAAGTGCAGGCTCAGGAAATCCTGAACATGCGCTTGCAACGCCTGACCGGCCTGGAGCAGGACAAAATTGTTCAGGAATACCGCGAGGTCATGGACAAGATTGCTGACTTGCTGGACATCCTGTCCAGCCCGGCTCGTGTGTCTGCCATTATTGGTGACGAACTGATCGCCGTACGCGACGAGTTCTCGGCGACCGGCAAGGACGTTCGTCGCTCGCAAATCGAGCACAACGCCACCGAGCTGGATACCGAAGACCTGATCACCCCTATGGATATGGTGGTGACGCTCTCGCATACCGGCTATATCAAGAGCCAGCCGCTGTCCGAGTACCGAGCCCAGCGTCGTGGTGGTCGTGGCAAGCAAGCCACCGCCATGAAAGAGGACGACTGGATCGACAAGCTGTTCATCGCCAACACGCACGATTACTTGCTGTGCTTCTCCAACCGTGGCCGTGTGTACTGGCTGAAGGTCTGGGAAGTGCCACAAGGTTCGCGCAACTCGCGCGGCCGTCCTATCGTCAATATGTTCCCTCTGGAAGATGGCGAGAAGATCAACGTGGTGCTGTCCGTCAAGGAATTCAGCGAAGATCAGTTCGTGTTCATGGCGACCTCGCGCGGTACGGTCAAGAAGACCCCGCTGTCCGACTTCTCCAACCCCCGCAAGGCCGGCATTATTGCCGTGGGCCTGGACGAGGGCGACTACCTGATCGGCGCTCAACTAACCGACGGTGTGCACGACGTCATGTTGTTCTCTGATGCCGGCAAGGCTGTGCGCTTTGACGAAGGTGATGTACGTCCAATGGGCCGTGCAGCCCGTGGTGTGCGCGGCATGACGCTGGAAGATGGTCAGTCCGTGATCGCCTTGCTGGTTGCCGAAGACGAAACCCAATCCGTGCTGACTGCCACCGAGAACGGTTTTGGCAAGCGCACCCCGATTGGTGAATACACGCGTCACGGTCGTGGCACCAAGGGCATGATTGCCATCCAGACCTCGGCCCGTAATGGCAAGGTTGTGGGCGCCGTGCTGGTCCGCGAAACTGACGAAATCATGCTGATTACCAACGCTGGTGTGCTGGTCCGTACTCGTGTGGCTGAAATCCGCGAGATGGGCCGTGCAACGCAAGGCGTGACCTTGATCAGCGTGGATGATGACAGCGAACTCTCTGGTGTGTACCGCGTGGTGGAGACCGATGATGAGGTCGATGCCGAGCTGGCCGAAGACGGTCAAGCGCCAGAAAGTCTTGAGCAGAACAATCAAACTGATTCCGCCCAAGACCAGGCGGACCCTTCCGGCGAGGAAAACGAATAATGCGTGTATGGAATTTTTCGGCAGGCCCGTCGATGCTGCCGTTGGAAGTGCTGGAACAAGCCGCCGCTGAGATGACCGATTGGCACGGCACCGGCATGTCCATCATGGAAATGAGCCACCGTAGCAAGGACTATATGGGTGTGCGTGACGAGGCGGAAGCCGATTTGCGCAGCTTGTTGTCCGTGCCCGATGACTTCGCGGTGCTGTTCGTTCAGGGTGGGGCACAGGGCCAGAACGGCCTGTTGCCCATGAACCTGATCCAGCGCAATGGCAGCGGCAAGGCCGACTACGTGCTTTCGGGCAGCTGGTCGGTCAAGTCCTGCGAAGAAGCTCAGCGCTATGGTGACATTCGTGTTGCCGGTACCAGCGGTCAGGCCTGGCAGGATCAGGGCAAGGAGTGGGCGCCCTGGACCTGGTTCCCCGAGCCTTCCCAATGGGATGTGCGCTCGGATGCGGCTTACCTGCACGTCTGCACCAATGAAACCATTGGTGGCGTGGAGTTCAACGATATTCCCAAGCTGGATGTACCCGTCGTTGCCGATGTGTCCTCCAACATCTTGTCCTGCCCGATTGATTTCTCGCGCGTGGCGGTTGCTTACGCAGGTGCCCAGAAAAATGCAGGCATGTCCGGTATTGCCTTGATGATGATACGCAAGGACTTGCTGGGCCATGCCATGGAACTGTGCCCGTCGGCGTTCAATTACGCCAACATCGAAAAGCAGCAGTCCATGTTCAACACGCCGCCTACGTACTCCATCTACATGGCCGGCCTGATGTTCAAATGGCTGGAACGCCAGGGCGGTGTGGCTGCCATGCAGGCACGTAATGCGGCCAAGTCCGAGGCCTTGTATGGCTTTCTGGATGCCTCCGAGTTCTACACCAATACCATCCATCCGGCTTACCGCTCGCGCATGAACGTACCGTTCCTCTTGCGTGATCAGTCGCTGGATGCCTTGTTCCTGGAACAGGCCACGGCAGCGGGTTTGACCTCCCTGAAAGGGCACAAGAGCGTGGGCGGTATGCGCGCTTCGATCTATAACGCCATGCCGCTGGAGGGTGTGCAGGCACTTATCGATTTCATGACTGATTTTGAACGACGGAATGGCTAATACCTTAACTGAGCGCCTGCTCCCTTGGCGCAATCGTATTGATGAGCTGGATCGCCAGATCCTGGAGTTGCTTAACGAGCGTGCTCGTGCGGCTTTGGAAGTGGGCAAGATCAAGCAGGACTTCAATACAGAGGAAGTCATCCTCAAGCCCGAACGCGAGGCACGTATTGTGCGTCGCTTGCAGTCTGAAAATGATGGCCCGTTTACTCCGGCAGCGGTAGAAGCCGTTTGGGGGCAGATTATTTCTGCCTGCCGCGGTCTGGAAAGCGTATTGCGCGTGGCTTACCTGGGCCCACAAGGCTCTTTTTCCGAGCAGGCCGCTTACGAGCATTTCGGCCATGCGTTGGATGGCCTGCAATGCGATTCCTTTGACGAGGTTTTCCGCAGCGTCGAAGTGGGTCAGGCTGAAGTGGGTATGGTGCCGGTCGAGAACTCGACTGAAGGTGCCGTGAACCGCACGCTGGATTTGCTGCTGAACTCGCCCTTGCGTGTCCTGGGCGAGCGCTCGATTCGTGTACACCACAATCTGCTGACCCAAAGCGGCACGATGGAAGGCGTCACCCGTGTGATGGCCCATCCTCAGGCCTTGGCACAGTGTCAGAACTGGCTGCAAAAGCATTACCCCCAGCTTTTGCGTGAAGCCGCTTCCAGCAATGCAGAAGCAGCGCGTCTTGCCGCCTCCGATCCTACCGTGGCAGCGATTGCCGGTAATACGGCCATCACCGCCTGGAATCTGGGCGTGGTCGAAGCCGGTATTCAGGACGATCCGCATAACCGCACACGTTTCCTGGCCATCGGCAATATCGAGTCCTTGCCTAGCGGCAATGACAAGACCAGCATCATTCTGGCTGTGCCCAACCGGGCTGGCGCTGTCTATGACATGCTGTCTCCTTTGGCTGTGCATGGTGTTTCCATGACTCGCCTGGAGTCGCGTCCTGCACGGACAGGGCAGTGGGAATATTATTTCTACGTAGACCTGATCGGCCATCGTGACGAGCCCGCCATGGCCGCTGCCTTGGCAGAGCTGAAGAAACAAGTCGCCTTTTTCAAGATTCTGGGTTCTTACCCCGTAAACGACTTTTAAGCATCAGAAACAAGAAAGGCCTGAGTGGGGAAGATTTCCCCCTCACGGCCTTTTGCCTGATTCCACGCGACAGTCAGGCAAAGTCTGCATCAATATCCCGGT
This sequence comes from Alcaligenes faecalis, assembly GCF_009497775.1. NCBI lineage: Bacteria > Pseudomonadati > Pseudomonadota > Betaproteobacteria > Burkholderiales > Alcaligenaceae > Alcaligenes > Alcaligenes faecalis. Next base: position 2,630,798 of record NZ_CP031012.1, on the reverse strand, counting down.
TTTGCTCGTGCTATTTCACGCAATGCGCGCAGCATGGACGGCCTGAGAGGGAACGGAATTAATCATGATAGCGTCATCAGAAACTATGGCGCCGCCGCCCTTGGTTCCGGTGCTGGCGGTCGTCGGAGTCGGTTTGATTGGCGGCTCTTTGGCCCTGGCGCTCAAGCGCTCCGGGGCGGTAGGAAAAGTGCTGGGCGTAGGTCGGCAGCTGAAAAGTTTGCGGCGCGCCCAGGAGCTGGGCCTGATCGACGAGGTCGCCACGCTTGAACAAGCCGCCCAGCAAGCGGACCTGATTGTGTTGGCCACACCTATCGGTGCAATGGCCTCGGTATTGAAAACCTTGCGTCCCCATCTGCGTGACGACACCCTGATCAGCGACGCAGGCAGCACCAAAGTCGATGTGGTCAGCGTGGCGCGCGAAGCGCTGGGTGATCGTCTTGGCCAGTTTGTGCCCGGCCACCCGATTGCGGGTGCGGAAACCGTAGGCCCCGAAGCGGCGCGGGCTGATCTTTACGACGGCCGTAACGTCATTTTGACCCCCCTGGAAGAAAACAGTGCCAGTGCACGCGAGCGTTTGATCGCCGTGTGGGAGGCTTGCGGGGCGCGGGTCATGTTGATGGACCCGGCTACGCACGATGAAGTGCTGGCCTCGGTCAGCCATGTGCCGCACTTTTTATCCTCGGTCTTCATGTGGCAGGTGGCCTCCAGCGCCAACTCGGATCAGCGTTTTGCCTTGGCGGGGACCGGCTTTCGGGATTTCACCCGCATTGCAGCCGGATCAGCCGAGGTGTGGCGCGATATTTTCCTGAGCAACCGCGAGGCTGTCTTGGGCCAGTTGCAGGAAGTACGTCAGGCTCTGGATCAGGCTGAGCAGGCTTTGCAGGACCAGGATGGCCAGGCTTTATACGAATTTTTGGAGCGTGCTGCCTTGGCACGCCGTTTTTGGGCAAGTAGGAGTGGTTTGCAATGAGCCAGAGCGACAGTCTTGTTTTGAACCCCGTCAGCCGCGCCAGCGGACAACTGCAATTGCCGGGGTCCAAGAGCATTTCCAATCGGGCCCTTTTGTTGGCCGCTTTGGCTCAAGGGCAAACCCGCCTGGAAGGCTTGCTGCATTCGGATGACACGCGCGTCATGATGGCTGCCTTGCAGCAAATGGGCGTGGCTGTGCAGGATCTGGGGCAGGGCACGGTCGTAATCGACGGTGGTGCTCCTTTTGCGCATCGCGATGCCGATCTGTTCTTGGGTAATGCCGGTACGGCCTTCCGCTCCTTGACCGCTGCCTTGGGCTTGATGGGTGGCCGTTTCAATCTTAGCGGTATTGCTCGCATGCACGAGCGTCCTATCGGGGATCTGGTTGATGCACTGCGTAGCCTGGGTGCTGATGTGCAATATCTGGGCGCAGAGGGCTATCCTCCCTTGGCGATTGGTGAGTTGGCTCAAGCAGATCAGCGTCGCGTGTCGGTAAAAGGCTCGGTATCCAGCCAGTTTCTGACAGCCTTGTTGATGGCCGCTCCCTTATTGACTGCTCGTACGGGCCAGCCTTTGCGTATCGAGGTGGAAGGGGAGTTGATCTCCCAGCCTTATATTGAAATCACGCTGGCCATGATGGCGCGCTTTGGTGTGCAGGTAGAGCGTGACGGCTGGAGCAGCTTTACTGTCCCTGCTGATGCCGCTTATGTCAGCCCCGGTTTGTACGTGGTGGAGGGCGATGCCTCGTCCGCCTCGTATTTCATTGCATTGGGAACCATTGGTGGTGGTCCGCTGCGCATTCAAGGCGTGGGCACAGAAAGCCTGCAAGGTGATATTCAGTTTGCGGATGTGGCCGAAGCCATGGGTGCCCGTATCGAGCGCCATGCCAATGAGCTGATCGTTTCGGGCCTGTGCGTGGCGCAGGGCGACAAGCTGAAAGCCTTTGATCTGGATTTCAACCACATTCCTGATGCCGCCATGACGGCGGCTGCCATGGCCATGTTTGCCGATGGCCCTTGCACCTTGCGCAATATCGCCAGCTGGCGCGTGAAGGAAACCGACCGTATTGATGCCATGCAGGCTGAACTGCGCAAGCTGGGCGCAACGGTGGAGTCCGGGCCGGACTGGCTGACTGTGCATCCTATTGCGGCCGATCAATGGCGTTTGGCCAGCATCGAAACCTATGATGACCACCGCATCGCCATGTGTTTCTCGCTGGCCAGCTTTGGTCCGGTGCCGGTCACCATTCTGGATCCCGCCTGCGTCAGCAAGACTTTCCCCGAGTATTTTTCTGTTTTTGAACAATTGGTGCAGGCATGACAGAGCAGACCATTCCCGTCATTACCATTGATGGTCCTACCGCTTCCGGTAAGGGGACAATTGCTTCTCTGGTCGCGCAGCGGCTGGGCTGGCACACGCTGGATAGCGGCGCCTTGTATCGTCTGACCGCCTTGTCCTGCCTGCGTCGCGGTGTGGATGTACAGGACGAGGCGCAGGTGCAGCACGCTGCCCAGAACCTGAACGTGCGTTTTGACCACCCCCATATCTACATGGATGGCGAGGACGTCAGCGACGCCATTCGTCAGGAAGAGGTAGGAAATCTGGCTTCCCAGGTGGCGGCCTTGCCTCTGGTGCGTGAGGCACTTTTGCAACGGCAGCGGGATTTTCGCGTTGCGCCCGGTTTGGTGGGCGATGGCCGCGATATGGGCACAGTTGTGTTCCCGGACGCGCCTTTAAAGATATTTTTGCTGGCAGATGCGGAAGTGCGAGCCCAAAGACGCTGTAAACAGTTGAGCGAAAAGGGTATTTCTGCTAATCTTACGAGTCTTTTGGCGGACTTGCGTGCGCGCGACGAACGTGATCGTTCTCGAACCCATGCCCCGCTCGTGCCTGCGCAGGGTGCCCACATTGTGGATTCTTCCCAGCTCAGCATCCAGGAAGTTGTAAATAAGGTGCTCGACCTTTGGTCGGGCATTGCGGTCCCGACAGCCTAATCCCGTGCTGATCGGGCTTTGTTCACTCCACCGGGTTCTGCCTGGTGTGTTTTTTTAACGGCCATTTTGGCTGACGGATTGATTTAATGTCCACTAACCTTCACACAGACGCAACGGGCGGCGAAAGCTTTGCCGATTTGTTTGCAGAAAGCATTAAAAACCAAGACCTGAAAAGCGGCGAAGTTATCTCCGCCGAGGTTCTGCGTATTGACCACAACTACGTGCTGGTCAATGCTGGCCTGAAGTCCGAAGCACTGATCCCTCTGGAAGAGTTCCTGAACGATCAGGGCGAGCTGGAAGTTCAAGCTGGTGACTTTGTTTCCGTGGCAATCGACGCCTTTGAAAACGGCTACGGCGACACCATCCTGTCCCGCGACCGCGCCAAGCGTCTGTCGGCCTGGTTGTCCCTCGAGCAAGCGCTTGAGTCCGGCGAACTGGTCAACGGTACCATCACTGGTAAGGTCAAGGGCGGTCTGACTGTCATGACCAACGGCATCCGCGCATTCTTGCCCGGTTCGCTGGTTGATCTGCGTCCTGTCAAGGACACCACGCCATACGAAGGCAAGACCCTGGAATTCAAGGTTATCAAGCTCGATCGCAAGCGTAACAACGTCGTGTTGTCGCGTCGCGCTGTGCTGGAAGCCTCCATGGGCGAAGAGCGTCAGAAACTGCTGGAAACCCTGTCCGAAGGCGCTATCGTCAAAGGTATCGTCAAGAACATCACCGATTACGGTGCGTTCGTGGATCTGGGCGGCATCGACGGTCTGCTGCACATCACCGACATGGCATGGCGCCGTGTTCGTCACCCATCCGAAGTTCTGCAGGTGGGTCAGGAAATCGAAGCCAAGGTCCTCAAGTTCGATCAGGAAAAGAGCCGCGTCTCCCTGGGCGTCAAGCAGCTGGGCGAAGATCCATGGATCGGTCTGGCACGTCGCTACCCACAAAATACCCGTCTGTTCGGCAAGGTTACCAACCTGACCGACTACGGTGCATTTGTTGAAGTGGAAGACGGTATCGAAGGTCTGGTTCACGTGTCCGAAATGGATTGGACCAACAAGAACGTTGACCCACGCAAGGTTGTGACCTTGGGTGAAGAAGTCGAAGTCATGGTTCTGGAAATCGACGAAGATCGTCGTCGTATCTCCTTGGGCATGAAGCAGTGCCGTGCCAACCCATGGGAAGATTTCGCCATCAACTTCAAGCGCGGCGACAAGGTTCGCGGTGGCATCAAGTCCATCACCGACTTCGGCGTGTTTGTTGGTCTGCCAGGCGGCATCGACGGTCTGGTTCACCTGTCCGACCTGTCCTGGTCCGAGACTGGCGAAGAAGCCGTTCGCAACTTCAAGAAGGGCGACGAAGTTGACGCCGTGGTTCTGGGCATCGACACCGACAAAGAGCGCATTTCCCTGGGTATCAAACAGCTGGAAGGCGATCCGTTCAACAACTTCGTAGCTACTTACGACAAGGGTGCTGTGGTTAGCGGCGTCGTCAAGTCGGTAGAAGCCAAGGGTGCTGTTGTAACTCTGTCGCTGGACGTTGAAGGCTACCTGCGCGCCTCCGAGATCTCCTCGGGTCGTGTTGAAGATGCCACGACGGCTCTGAAAGAAGGTCAGGAAATCGAAACCATGATCTTGAGCGTGGATCGCAAGACCCGTTCGATTCAGTTGTCCATCAAGGCACGTGATACCGCCGAAACCGCTCAATCCATGGCCCGCCTGACCGAAGCCAGCGCTTCGTCCGGTACGACCAATCTGGGTGCTCTGCTGCGTGCCAAGCTGGACCAGCAGCAACGTGACGACGGTTAATCAGCGTGACAAAGTCTGAGCTGATCGCGTTGTTGGCCAGCCGCTATCCGCAGCTGGCTCTGCGCGATATGGATTTCGCCGTGAAAACGGTTTTGGATTCTATGACCCAGGCCCTGGCCAGCGGTCAACGGATCGAAATCCGAGGGTTTGGCAGTTTTTCGCTCTCTACCCGCTCGCCGCGGGTAGGGCGCAATCCCAAATCCGGTGAAAAAGTGATGGTGCCTGGCAAACAGGTGCCTCACTTCAAAGCGGGTAAGGAGTTGCGCGAGCGAGTCGATTCTGTCTTTCTTGAGCAAGAGCAAATCGAAGCGGACGACCAGTCGTCTGCCTTCGAGCAGCTCAATGCGAGAGTCCGTCACGGTTAAGACCTACTTGCACACTGATTACACAGGCCCTTTACAGGGCCTGTTTTGCGTGTGCGCTAAATTCCGCTTGCACGTACAATCAGACATTATAAAAACACTGTTGGAGCCCTAAAAATGCGCTATCTAGTCTGGGTACTGCGTCTGCTCGTTTTTGTGATCGTGCTTCTGTTCGCACTGAAAAACACGGAACCGGTGCAAGTCAGCTTTTTCGCCGAGCATATTATTCAAGACGTTCCGCTGATCGTCGTGATGCTGGCCGCGTTTATTTTAGGTTTGGTGTTGGGGCTGCTTTTGATGGTGGGTGCAGTCATGCGTCGCCGTCGCGAGGTCAACCGCTTGCGCCGTGAAATGGACCGTCTGCAAGACAGACTGGAGCAAGTGCAGCAATCGCCCGTGAATACGGCCGCTGTTGCGCCCGAGACCGTCGCCCCCTTGGCGCCTTTGTAAGCCGTTGGAGTAAACAGTGGATTTTGAAACCTGGTGGTTGGTTTTTGTACCAATTCTATTTGCCTTGGGCTGGGTCGCCGCGCGGGTGGATTTTCGGCAGATGATGTCCGAAACCCGCACTTTGCCGGATTCCTATTTCAAGGGTTTGAACTTCCTGCTCAATGAAGAGCCGGATCGTGCCATTGACGCTTTTGTGGAAGTGGCCAAGCTGGACCCCGAAACCACCGAGCTGCACTTTGCACTGGGCAGCCTGTTTCGCCGTCGTGGCGAAATGGAGCGTGCCATCCGTGTGCATCAAAGTCTGCTGTCGCGCGCCGATCTGCCAGTGGCCGATCGTGAAAACGCCCAGTTTCAGATTGCCCAGGACTTCCTGAAAGCCGGCATGCTGGACCGGGCCGAGGCCGCTTTCGAGGCAGTGCGTGAAACGCGTTTTGCAATCCCGGCCATGCGCGCCTTGATCCGTATTTATGAGTCCGAGCACGACTGGCCGCGTGCCATTGAAGCGGTGCGCCGCTTGCGTGCTCTGGTTGATGAACCCGTGCCGCAACTGGTGCATTACCAGTGCGAGCAGGCCGAAGGGGCTTTGCAAGGTAAGCAGCCCGATTTTGAACGTGCAGCCAAAGCTCTGGACGAGGCCGATAATGCCATTCGCAAGCTGGGTACGGGCCAGGGCATGTATGCTTCTCAGGCTCGGGTTGCCGGTTTGCGTGCCCGTGTGGCGCGTATGCAAGGGCAAAGCGAGCAGGAGCGGGCTTATCTGGTCTCCATTCTGAGCAGTGCTCCTGAATATGTGGGCCTGTACGCCACCGAGCTGCTGGACAGTTACCGCAAGCTGGGTCGGGGCGAAGAGGGCGTTGCCATGCTGCGCAGTCATTACCAGCAGCATCCCAGCCTGGATATTTTCAATGTGCTGTTCCGTGTTCTGCGCGAACAGGAAGGCCATTTGCAGGCCTGGGCTTTTGCCCGTGATGCCTTGCGCGCCCATCCTTCTTTATTGGGTCTGGACAAGATGCTGGAAGTTGAACTCCAGGATCAAGGGCAGGGCAAGGAAGGTGCCGAAGGCGCTGAAGCTGTCGGTGTCGATCAAATTATTGCAGGCGCGGATTTGAGTCTGCTGCGTTCCTTGATTCATCGTCACACTCAACGTCTGGACCGTTATTCCTGCAGTTCTTGCGGCTTTGAGGCTCGCCATTTCTATTGGCAATGTCCCGGTTGCAACTCCTGGGAAACCTATGCTCCTCGCCGTCTTGAGGAGCTGAAATGATGACCTTTCCTGCTGAAGCCGTTGCCGCCAGCCGTGTGCTGGTAGTGGGCGACGTCATGCTGGACCGTTACTGGTTTGGCGATGTGGATCGCATCTCCCCCGAGGCGCCGGTTCCCGTGGTCAAGATGGGCCGCGTGGAAGATCGTCTGGGTGGTGCCGCCAACGTGGCGCGCAACATTGCCGCTTTGGGTGCGCAGGCCAGCCTTCTGGGTGTGATCGGGCAGGACGAAGCGGGCAAGACAGTGCGTGAACTGGCGAAAGCAGACCATGTTCAGGCCCATTGGGTGCAAGATCCGGTCATGCCCACGTCGCTGAAGCTGCGCGTGCTGGGTCGTCAGCAACAACTGCTGCGTGTGGACTTTGAAGAAAGCCCGGCCAGCAGCGCTCTGGACCAGTTGCAGCAAAGCATGAGCGACTTGCTGGATCAGCATCAGGTGCTGGTCTTGTCGGACTACGCAAAAGGTGCTTTGGCCCAGGTTGAAAGCCTGATCGCCTTGGCACGCTCCAGAAACATTCCTGTTCTGGTCGATCCCAAAGGCAAAACGTACGAGCGCTATCAAGGTGCCACGATCCTGACGCCGAATCGTTCGGAAATGCAGGAAGCCGTGGGTGCCTGGAAAGATGAAGATGATTTGATGCGACGCGCCCAGGGTTTGCGTCGCAAGTTGAATTTGGAATGCTTGCTGATTACCCGTTCCGAGCAAGGCATGACCTTGTTCACCGAGCAGGGGCGTGAGCATGTGGATGCCCAGGCACAAGAGGTGTTCGATGTCTCGGGTGCCGGGGACACGGTATTGGCAACGCTGGCGGTCATGCGGGCGGCTGGTCTGGATTGGTTGCAGGCCATGCGCTGGGCGAATCGCGCGGGTGGTATCGTGGTCGGAAAATTGGGTACGTCCATTGTGACGGCAAAGGAATTGGCATGATCGTAGTGACCGGTGGCGCTGGATTTATTGGCAGCAATTTGGTGAAAGGCCTGAATCAGCAGGGTGTGACGGACATTCTGGTGGTGGACGACCTGAGCGATGGCGACAAGTTCGTCAATCTGGTGCATGGCCAAATTGCCGACTATATGGACAAGGATGATTTCCGTGCCCGTCTGGCGCGGGACGAGTTCTCCAATATTGAAGCTGTGTTGCACCAGGGTGCCTGTTCGGACACCACCGAGCGCAATGGTCAGTTCATGATGGATAACAATTACCGCGTGACACTGGAAATCTTCGAGTACTGCCAGGCCAAGCGCATCCCTCTCTTGTATGCGTCGTCGGCCGCTGTTTACGGTGCGGGCCCCTTGTATGCCGAGGACCTCAGCAACGAAGCGCCTTTGAACGTCTACGGGTATTCCAAGTTCCTGTTCGACCAGGTGCTGCGTCGTCACCTGGATAGCCTGCGTGCGCCTGTGGTGGGTCTGCGTTACTTCAACGTCTATGGTCCGCAAGAGCAGCACAAGGGTCGTATGGCCTCGGTGGCGTATCACAATATGCTGCAATACCGCCGCGACGGCCATGTGCTCTTGTTTGGTGGTTGGGATGGCTATGTGGATGGCGGCCAGCAGCGCGACTTCGTCTTTATTGATGATGTCGTGTCGGTGAATCTGCATTTCCTGGGTCAGGACAAGCAGTCGGGCGTATTCAATTGCGGTTCGGGCCGTGCTCAGCCCTTCAATGATGTAGCCCAGACCGTCGTCAACACCTTGCGTGAACACGATGGCCTGCCTGCCTTGGCATTGGAAGAGTTGGTGACGCAGCAGTTCCTGCAATACATTCCTTTCCCGGATGATTTGAAAGGCCGTTATCAAAGCCACACCCAGGCGGACCTGACTCAGCTGCGTGCTGCGGGTTATGACAAGCCCTTCCACGATGTACAGACCGGCGTGGCCGAGTACGTGCGTCGTCTGCTGCAATCGGGTGCTCTGCGCTAAGCACTAGGATCATAAAGTCCATGCGGGCTGCCACGCATGGCTAAACGCGGTCTTCGGACCGCTTTTGCATTCACTCAGGCAGCACCATAAAGGCTTCTTTCCAAGGAGCCTTTATCATGTCTACCTCCCTGATCTTGTCCCCCGTTTCCTATCGCTGGCTGCGTTCCATGCAAGGCTGGCGTGCTTCCGTTTTACGCTTTCTGCTTGCCTTATGTTTATTGGGACCTTGGAGCTTGGTTGCGGCGGTCGACTTGAATACGGCCGATGCCCAGCAACTGCAACAAATTAAAGGCATAGGTCCCCGCACGGCCGAGCTGATTCTGGAGGAGCGCAAGCGGGGTGGTCCTTTTGACTCTTTGCAGGATTTGGCCGACCGGGTCAAAGGGATAGGTGCGAAAAAGATCATTACGATGGAGCAGTCGGGTCTGAAAGTGGAGCCTGCCAAAGTCGCCAGCAAGCCGGTTTCCAATACGGCCGATGCGGATATAAGAAGAAAGCCGTAGCTCTGGGCGTAGACTCGCTTTAAGCTAGTAGTTTGTTTAGTCTGCATGGGCAGTCAGTGCGAGCTGGCTGCCTTCTTGCTCAAGGTAAGAGATTGATCGATGAAAAACTATCCCACCATTGAAGATACCGTTGGCCAAACCCCCTTGGTGCGCTTGCAGCGTATTCCAGGCGAGTTTGGGCAGGCGCGCGGTAATGTCCTGTTGGCCAAGCTGGAAGGCAATAACCCCGCCGGTTCGGTGAAAGACCGTGCTGCCAGTTCCATGATTCAAGAGGCCGAGCGCCGCGGTGATATCAAGCCGGGAGACACCTTGATCGAGGCCACCAGCGGCAATACCGGTATTGCGCTGGCCATGATTGCGGCCGTGCGTGGCTACAAAATGATTTTGATCATGCCCGACAACCTGTCGCTGGAGCGTCGTGCTTCCATGACGGCGTATGGTGCGAAGTTGATTCTGACACCTGCGGATCAAGGCGGCATGGAATACGCCCGTGATCTGGCGCTGAAGATGCAAGCCGAAGGGCAGGGCAAGGTGCTGGACCAATTTGCCAACCAGGACAATCCAGCGGCTCACGTGCATAGCACCGGCCCGGAAATCTGGCAGCAAACCGATGGCCAGGTGACTCACTTTGTCAGCGCCATGGGTACGACTGGCACCATCATGGGTGTGGGTAATTACTTGCGTAGTCAAAACAGCGGCATTGTGGTGGTGGGGGCTCAACCTGCACCAGGGGCGCAAATCGCCGGTATTCGTAAATGGCCAGAAGAGTATCTGCCCAAGATTTACGATCCATCCAAAGTGGATATGTTCGAGGAAATTGGCCAGCAAGAGGCCGAGATCATGACGCGCCGTATGGCCGCTGAAGAAGGGATCTGTGCCGGTATTTCCTCCGGCGGTGCCTTGGTGGCTGCCATGCGCGTTGCTCAGAGCGTAGAAAAAGCCACGATCGTTTTTATTGTGTGCGACCGTGGCGACCGTTACCTGTCTACCGGCATCTTCAATTAATTAGGGTTGCCATAGCCCATTTGTTTAGCCAGTTCGGAAGCCAGATCAGCGACCGAGCTGGCATAAAAATAACTGCGGTTGTAATGGGTAATGGCAAAGAAGTTGGGCGTGCCCAGGCGATACTCCGTCGTATTGCGTGGCTCGTCCACCAGGTTCACCACACCTAGTTGTGCCTGCTGCCAAGGGCCTGCATTCTGGCTCTGGCCTTTCACCGTGGCACCGGCATTATTCAATTGCGCCCAAGTCAGCTTGGGGTAAATGCCGCCGTCCACCATGCCTTTATTCGCATTGCTCAGTTCGACCGGAGCAAAAACCGGCAGGCCAGGTTCCCAGCCGTGTGCGCGCAGGAAGTTGGCAATCGAAGCCATGGCATCGGCCGGATTATTGCGCAGATCAATACGACCATCTCCATCACCATCGACGGCATAGCGTATCAGGCTGCCGGGCATGAATTGGGACATGCCCATGGCGCCCGCGAACGAGCCCTGAACAATCCGTGCGTCCAGCTCGCCTTGGTAATGCAATTCGATCAGGTCAGCCAATTGGTCGCGGAACAGTTGGCCGCGCTCGGGGCGGCTGTCGTCCGGATAGGCAAAGCCCAGGGTAAACAGGGCATCCAGCACCTTGAAGTCGCCCATGATTTTTCCATAGACGGTTTCCACGCCCAGGATGGCCACAATAATAGAAGGCGGTACGCCATAGTCTTTGGAGATCTGGTCCAGAGCCAGGCGATGCTTTTGCCAGAACTGGACACCGCCTTGAATACGGGCCGGATCCACATTGCGCTGCTTGTACGTTACCCAGCTGCGCTTGATACGCCCTTTGGTGGGGCGCATTAATTTGGCGGCGGTCTCGTTATATTGAGCTTGCTGCAAAATATCGGTGACAACATCCAGGGGAATCTTGCGCACCTTCGCCACTTCCTGGGCGTAGCTCGCAATGTCATCGTTTAATTCACCGTTTAATTTAAAAAATTGTGTCCGGCCGGAGCGCGATTCACCGGCCTGAATGGACTCGGGCTCGACCAAAGCCTTGATTGTGACGGCGCCGGTTTTTTTTACCGGGGCCTGGAAAGCCGCGTCGTTGCTGGGTTTGGTGTCCGTAGAAGGAGCTTGGGAAGTGGTCGTGGCGCAGCCGGCAGTGCTCAGCGCGATCAGTACTGCTTGCAAAATTCGAGTGGGTCTGAACATAATCCATCCTCATGGAGACACTATATTTTATCCATCCATCATGCCATTTGCATGAGATGGGCCGATGGCATCCGGAAAGTCCGCAGCGACTGGATGCCATAAACGATCAACTGCTATCCAGCGGTCTGGCATCCTATCTGGCCCAGCGGCAAGCTCGGCTGGCGACGGATGAGGATATCCTGCGGGTGCATGATGCTGCTTACGTGCAAAAGCTCAAAGAGCAATTGCCGCGGCAGGGATATTTCAATATCGATCCGGACACCCTGATGAATCCGCATACCCTGGAAGCGGCCTATGCCGCTGCCGGGGCGGGCCTGGATGCGGTCGATGGCGTCATGAACGAAGGGGCGACGGGCGCTTTTTGTGCAGTGCGGCCCCCCGGACATCATGCCGAACGGGCGCGGGCGATGGGGTTTTGTTTTTTCAACAATATCGCCGTGGCCGTGGCCTATGCGATGGAAAAATATGATCTCAAGCGTGTGCTGATCGTGGATTTTGATGTGCACCACGGCAATGGAACCGAGCAGATTTTTGCCGGCGACGAGCGGGTTCTGATGTGCAGTTTCTTTCAGTCCCCGTTTTTTCCTGATTCCTTTCAGGACCCGGCGGCGCAAAACATGGTAAATATACCGGTTGAGGCCTACACCAAGTCTGCTCAGATTATCGATCTGTTCAAACAGGTTTGTTTGCCCCGCATAGAGGCGTTTGCCCCTGAAATCGTCTTTTTCTCGGCAGGCTTTGATGCCCACCGTGAAGATGAGATGGGACAGCTCAGCTTGGTTGAGGCCGATTATGCGGAATTGACCGCCATGGTGGTCCAAGCCTGTGCGCCTAGTGCCGGACAACGTCTGGTCAGTATGCTGGAAGGGGGGTACGATCCCTCGTCCCTGGGACGCAGCGTGGTGGCCCACATCAAGGCCCTCGCCGGGCTTTAGGCGAGTGGCTCCGGGCTTTGGAATTCTTCTAAAGCCTTATTTCAACAGAACAATTTTTATTTAAGACTGCACTGGAGAACATTACATGAAGGTGTTAGTACCCGTGAAACGCGTAGTTGACTATAACGTCAAGGTGCGCGTGAAATCTGACCAAACCGGGGTGGACATTGCCAATGTGAAAATGTCCATGAACCCCTTTGACGAAATCGCTGTCGAAGAGGCCACTCGCCTCAAAGAAAGCGGTGCAGCCACTGAAGTGATCGCTCTTTCTTGCGGCGTTGCACAAAGCCAGGAAACACTGCGCACGGCTCTGGCCATTGGTGCTGATCGGGCCACTCTGGTGCAAACCGACGCCGAATTGCAGCCTTTGGCCGTGGCCAAGCTGATCAAGGCCGTGGTGGACAAAGAGCAACCTCAGCTCGTGATCCTGGGCAAACAGGCGATCGACGACGACGCCAACCAAACCGGCCAGATGCTGGCTGCCTTGCTGGACTGGCCACAAGCCACGTTCGCCAGCAAGGTTGAAGTGTCGGGCGACAGCGTGTCGGTCACTCGTGAAGTGGACGGCGGTCTGGAAACACTGAAGCTGAGCCTGCCTGCCGTGATCACCACCGACCTGCGCTTGAACGAGCCTCGTTACGTGACACTGCCCAACATCATGAAGGCCAAGAAAAAGCCTTTGGAAACCCTGACTCCCGAAGAGCTGGGCATTGATGTGGCTCCTCGTATCAAAACGCTGAAAGTGACTGAGCCTCCAGCTCGTGCTGCCGGCATCATGGTGCCCGACGTTGCCACACTGGTCGAGAAACTGAAGAACGAAGCGAAGGTGATTTAAATGGCTATCCTTGTTATTGCCGAGCACGACAATCAGCAGCTGAAGGCTGCAACGCTCAACGCCCTGGCTGCCGCTCAGAAGATCGGCGGTGATGTGCATGTTCTGGTCGCTGGTAACCAGGCTTCCGGCGTGGCTCAAGCCGCTGCCAAAGCCCAGGGCGTCAGCAAAGTGCTGTTGGCCGATGGCCCTGCATTGGCTGAAGGCCTGGCCGAGAACGTGGCTGCCCAGGTGCTGGCCATTGCCTCCAACTACAGCCACATCCTGTTCCCGGCAACCGCTTCGGGCAAGAATATTGCTCCTCGCGTGGCGGCCAAGCTGGATGTTGCCCAATTGTCGGACATCCTGTCCGTGGAGTCGGCTGACACCTTCACCCGTCCTATTTATGCCGGTAACGCTGTGGCCACTGTTCAGTCCAGCGATGCCGTTAAAGTAATCACCGTGCGTACCACCGCGTTTGACGCGGTGGCCGCTGAAGGTGGTAGTGCCGCTGTTGAAGAGCTGAGCGCCGTCGCTGATTCCGGTCGTTCGACGTTCGTCAGCCGTGAAGTGGCCAAGAGTGATCGTCCTGAATTGGCTGGTGCCGGTGTGGTCGTGTCCGGTGGTCGCGGCATGGGCAGCGCCGAAAACTTCAAACTGCTGGACGGTCTGGCTGACAAGCTGGGTGCTGCACTGGGTGCCTCGCGCGCTGCAGTGGACGCCGGCTATGCACCAAACGACTGGCAGGTTGGTCAGACAGGCAAGATCGTGGCTCCTCAGCTGTACGTGGCCGTGGGTATTTCCGGTGCCATCCAGCACTTGGCTGGCATGAAAGACTCCAAGGTCATCGTGGCGATCAATAAAGATCCTGAAGCGCCTATTTTTGGCGTGGCCGACTACGGTTTGGTCGCGGATCTGTTCGAGGCTGTGCCTGAGTTAGAAAAAGCGCTCTAAGCGCCCATCGGCCTGCTGGATACTTCTCCAGCAGGCTTTTTTTCAGTGCGTATATCCTAGGGGCCTGATTGTGGCTTCGGTCCTTTTTGTTTCTGTGTAGGAGTGTTCATGACGTATCGTGTACCCACCCAAGACATCCGCTTTGCGCTTACAGAGCTGGCTGATCTACCTGGTGTGCTGGAGTTGCCTGGCTTTGAGGATTTCTCGGCCGAGTTGATCGATGCCATTATTGATGAGAACGCCCGCTTCGTTGAGCAGGAAGTAGCACCTTTGAACCGCGCCGGTGATCAGAATGGCGCCAAGTGGAATGACGGTGTGGTCACCACCACACCCGGCTTTAAAAAAGCCTTTGAAGAATTTGCAAAAGCCGGCTGGCAAGGCTTGCAGCACGAAGTCGAGCTGGGTGGCCAGGGCCTGCCCAAGCTGATCGGTGCCGTGGCATGTGAAAACATCAATGCCGCCAACCTGGCTTTTTCCTTGTGTCCTTTGCTGACTGACGGCGTGATCGAAGCCGTGTCCATGGTCGGCTCGGACGAGCAGAAAGAACGTTTCCTGCCTCCTTTGCTGGAAGGCCGCTGGACCGGCACCATGAACCTGACCGAGCCTCAGGCCGGTTCGGATCTGGCCCAGGTTGCCAGTCGCGCTGTTCCTCAGGATGACGGCAGCTACCGCATCAGCGGTCAAAAGATTTTCATCACCTATGGTGAGCACGATATGGCCGAGAACATCGTCCATCTGGTGCTGGCCCGTACACCTGATGCGCCTGCCGGTGTGAAAGGGATTTCGCTGTTCATCGTGCCCAAGTTCATGGTCAACGATGATGGTTCCCTGGGTGCTCGCAACGACGTCTGGTGTGCGTCGCTGGAGCACAAGCTGGGCATCCACGGCAGCCCGACCGCCGTGCTGCTGTACGGCTCGGGCAAGGGTGATGTGGGCGAGGGCGCTGTTGGCTACCTGGTCGGCAAGGAAAACGAAGGCCTGAAGTACATGTTCATCATGATGAACGCGGCCCGTTACGCAGTGGGCGTGCAGGGTATCGCCGTGGCTGAACGTGCTTTGCAACAAGCTGTTGAATACGCGAACGACCGTGTGCAGGGTGCTCCCCTGACGGGCGGTAAAGCCGTCTCCATCGCTCATCACCCCGACGTGCAGCGCATGCTGGTGCAAATGCGTGCTCTGACAGAAGGCTCCCGTGCGCTGGCTTACTTCGCAGCCGGTGTGAACGACAAGGCGCGTCACAGTGCAGACGAAAATGCCCGCAAGCGTTACCAGGCTCTGTACGAGTTCCTGGTGCCGGTGGTCAAGGGTTTCAGCACTGAAATGTCCCTGGAAGTGACTTCCCTGGGTGTGCAGGTGCATGGTGGTATGGGCTTTATCGAAGAAACCGGTGCAGCCCAGCACTACCGCGACTCGCGCATTCTGCCTATCTACGAAGGCACCACCGCCATTCAGGCCAACGACTTCATCGGTCGCAAGGTGCTGCGTGATGCTGGCGCTGTGATCCAGGGGCTGGCTCCCGAGCTGGGTGCTACCGTGGCCAAGCTGCGTGAACGTGCGGCTCAGGGCGGTGAGCACAAGGCTGCCTTGAGCCTGATCGCTGATCGTCTGGAAGCCGGTGTGAAGAGCGTGGAACGTGCTGCCATGTTCACCCTGATGAACGCTCAGAAAGACCTGTCTGCCGTGTTCCTGGGCAGCGTGCCTTTCCTGATGCTGTCCGGTTATGTGTTGACCGGCTGGCAGATGGCCCGCGCCGCCTTGGCGGCCGAGAAAGCACTGAGCGAAGGTAGCCAGGATCCATTCCTGCGCCGCAAGCTGTCCACCAGCGTGTTCTTTGCCAGCCACTTGCTGCCACGTGCCGGCGCCTTGGCCCTGTCGGTAGCGGACGGTGTGGAGCTGACTCCTTACCTGTCGACTGAACTGCTGTAAGTCGTCAAGCCGCAAGGCATAAAGGCCCGCGCCGCCTCTTTGGCTGCCGGGCCTTTTTTGGGTATATTGATATAGCTTTAAATTATTTGAAGCGCACTCTTTATACTGACAAAATCATCTGACTAGTCCTGATTATTTAAGTCGGTGATCTCCTGATCGCGGCTGCATTTCGAAAAGAGGAACGTAATGGCTACACTTCGTCTGGGTGACCTGGCCCCTGATTTTGAACAAAAATCCTCCGCTGGCACCATCAAGTTTCACGAGTTCTTGGGTAATAGCTGGGGCGTCTTGTTCTCCCACCCAGCCGACTTTACGCCTGTGTGCACCACCGAACTGGGTTACACCGCCAAGCTGGCGGACGAGTTCGCCAAGCGCGGCGTGAAAGTGATTGCCGTTTCCGTTGACGATGTTGATTCCCACGGCAAGTGGATTGATGACATCAACGAAACTCAAAAAACCACGGTTAACTTCCCCATCCTGGCTGACGCTGACCGCAAGGTGTCGGATCTGTACGATATGATCCACCCCAACGCCAGCACCACCGTGACAGTGCGTTCGGTGTTCATCATCGACCCTGCCAAGAAAGTGCGTCTGATCATCACTTACCCAGCCAGCACGGGCCGCAACTTCAACGAAATCCTGCGCGTGATCGACTCCCTGCAACTGACCGACAGCCACAGCGTGGCTACGCCAGTGAACTGGGAAGACGGTGACGACGTGATCATCGTTCCCAGCCTGAAGGACCCTGAAGTTCTGAAGCAGAAATTCCCCAAAGGCTACACCGAGATCCGTCCTTACCTGCGTGTGACGCCTCAGCCTAACAAGTAAGCATTACCGTTAGGTTCAGACAAAAAGCCCTCGTGCCATTGCGGCGCGAGGGCTTTTTTTGGGGTATGACAGGAAGCGTTGCTGTGCAGGACTACTGTGTAAAGCACTGTATGGAAGTGCTTTGCCAGCACCGAAAACGCTTGGGAGGGATAGGGCCAGCCTGGTAGTGAATTGGCTGTGACTAGCTTCGGGGCTGGGTTTCAGCCTGTCAGTGGGGCAGGCGCAACATCATGGCAGGTACTGATTGCACTAGGTGCTGGTTTTAAGTACAGTACTGTATAAGAAAACAGTAAACGGAGTTAGCCATGTCCAGTCCAAGCCGTCATTACCGTCCTCAAGCCACT
This sequence comes from Alcaligenes faecalis, assembly GCF_009497775.1. Lineage (NCBI taxonomy): Bacteria > Pseudomonadati > Pseudomonadota > Betaproteobacteria > Burkholderiales > Alcaligenaceae > Alcaligenes > Alcaligenes faecalis. The sequence goes on along the minus strand of NZ_CP031012.1, from coordinate 2,613,537 downwards.
CCCCGGTTCCGTGGCCCAGTCCGTTCCGCGGCCTCGTCCAGCCCGTTCACCAAACCGCTGTCCTTCAAGGCCAAGGTCATGGATGTGTGTTTGGTTGCTGTGTGGGGTGCCAGTATTCCTGGCTTGCTGTGGTTGGGCAGCATGGGCGGGTTTTAAGGCCACGCCCTTGTGCTGCTCCAATAGGCGATCAGGGCACCAGTTGTGTCCAGTCGTTTGACAGGAATCGGTCGCGTGCCAGTTTTTCGGCCTGTTCCAGTGTCGATGTATCCAGTGTGCTGGTTTTCAGTGCCGTCTTTTTGCGGAACACGTTCAGCATCGCTTCAATAACCGCTTCACGGCTCATGCCGGTTTGGCTGCGGATAGGGTCCACGCGTTTCTTGGCGCTGGTGGTGCCTTTGTCCGAGAGTTTTTCCTTGCCGATACGCAGGACTTCCAGCATCTTGTCGGCATCAATGTCGTAGGCCATGGTCACATGGTGCAAGACGGCATTGCCACGGCGCGCTTGTGCGGCACCGCCAATTTTTCCACCGGCGCTGGTAATGTCGTTCAAGGGTTGGTACCAGGCATCAATACCAATTTCGCGCAGGGCTTCAATCACCCAGGAATCCAGAAATTCGTAGGACTCCTGAAACGTCATACCGGTTACAAACTGCTTGGGCACGCTAAGCGAATACGTAATGGTATTGCCGGGCTCAATGAACATGGCGCCACCGCCACTGATACGACGCACCACACGAATACCATGACGGGTTGCGGCCTCGGCTTCAATTTCATTGCGCAGGGACTGGAAACGTCCAATCACGACGGCAGCCTCTTGCCATTCCCAGATACGCAGGGTGGGGGCGCGGGTGCCTTCACTGACTTGCTGGGTAATGATTTCGTCCAGTGCCATATGCAGGGCAGCGGGCTGCGGCTCCATATGGACCAGCTCCCAAGGCAACTCGTTCCAGCTCATCATGCCAGGGCCCTCCGCACGACCACGCCAATGGCTTGCGGGTCCAGACCGAACATTTCAATGTCTTTGGGCAGGGCGCGGCTAACGTGAGCCGCAATTTCTTCGGCACTGCTGTTGATGGACAGGCCCTGCAGGGCCTGATTGATCAGGGCCAGTGCTTCGGGGGGTTCCAGAAAAAAGTCGCCGCTCAATCGTGCTTGTTCGATCATATGGTCTTTGACATCCAGATCGATCACGACCAGCTTGCCGCCAGGAACTTTGTATTCAGCATGCATAGACTGTGTCCTTTGATAAGGTCGGCCCCTTTTTGCCAAGGGGAGGGCGAAGCGAGTAAAATCCCGCCTTTGCTGCGTTTAATACGAGGGCATCATGCCCAAAGTGTCGTATTTTAGCGTAGTTAAACGTCCGGAAACGAAGCCGTCATCCGTCAAAAAGCTTGGTAATTCAGGCTTTTTGCTGATAGAATCATGGGCTAATCATTTTTTCATCCTCTGTCAGCGCGATTTTTATAATGTGTGCGGCTGATACGATGGTTTTGGAGTTAATCGTGGATTTGATCGCTATTCTTGAGCAAGAAGAAATCCAGCGCCTGACCGGTGGCAAGCTGCCTCCCGAGTTCGGTCCTGGTGACACTGTTGTTGTGAACGTAAACGTGGTTGAAGGTACGCGTAAGCGTGTCCAGGCTTACGAAGGCGTGGTTATCGGCCGTCGCAATCGTGGTCTGAACTCTTCTTTCATCGTTCGCAAGATTTCTTCCGGCGAAGCCGTTGAGCGTACATTCCAGCTGTATTCCCCTCAGATTGCCAGCATCGAAGTCAAGCGTCGTGGCGCTGTACGTCGTGCTAAACTGTACTATCTGCGTGATCGCTCGGGTAAAGCCGCTCGCATCAAAGAAAAACTCGTTCGTCGTTCGGGTAACTAATTCCCAAGCGAACAACGATGCAAAGGCACCCAGGCGGGTGCCTTTGTTTTTATGTGGGATCACATACCAGTTCTTATGGATAAGCCTCGTATCAGGCCCGTTATCGTTCCTGGATTCGACCCTCGCAGCCAGCCCCTGGTTGCATTAGACCCTTTGCCTGAATTGCCTGCCCAGGCCCAGCAACTGGATTTTCTGCGTAGTGCCTTCGCCCAGCCCATACAGTGGCAGGTCGAGCCTTTATTTCGCAGCTCCTTTTATCCAGAGTTCTTGCCCGGTTCCATGAATGTGCGCTCCGCCGTCTGTATTGGCGTGATGCAGCGCCCCGAGGGGCCTACCGTCATTTTCACGCGTCGGGCCATGCACCTGCACAACCATGCGGGGCAGATCAGTTTTCCCGGTGGACGTATTGAAGCCTCGGATCTGGGGCCGGTAGAGGCCGCCTTGCGTGAAACCCAGGAAGAGATCGGCATCGAGCCGCGCTTTGTGCGCTATCTGGGCCAGCATCCTATTTTTGTCACCAGCACCCAGTTTGCGATGCGCCCCATTATTGGCGAGCTGCAAGAGGGTTTTCAGGTGCTGCCCGATAGCTCTGAAGTGGCCGAGGTCTTTGAAGTGCCCTTGTCGGTCCTGCTGGACCCGCAGTGCCATCAGCTGCATCACGCCGATTTGCCGGACGGGGCAGGGCGTTACTACTTTTCTATCCCTTGGGGCCCGTACTTTATCTGGGGTGCCACAGCGGTTTTGATCCGTAATCTTTACCACCACTTGTCGGCTGCCTGGGTGCAGTTGTCTGCCGGTGGGGATACGCGTGCCAAAGGCCTGTAATCAGGTCTGACAGGCGGGCGCTCTGGCAGCGTATCCCGCCTTCATGAAAAAGGGGCGTCTTGCCTCGCCCCTGATTCCCTTAATAACGTGGTTTGTTTTCGTGCTCGGCCAGCAAGCGCTGGTACAGCGCGTGACGCTCAGGGTGAATGCTGCCTGCTTCGATGGCCGCCAGCACCCCACAGCCCGGCTCATGTCGGTGGGTGCAGTTGTAAAAGCGGCAGGATTCCACGGCCTTTCGAAAATCGGGGAAGCCGTGCGCAATATCTTCCTGTGTCATGTGCGACAGGCCAAAGGCCTGGAAGCCGGGGCTGTCGATCAGGTCGCCACTATTGGGCAGGTGATACAGGCGGGTGCTGGTGGTTGTGTGTCGGCCAGCGCCCAAGGCTTGCGAGTATTCCTGGGTCAGTGCGCCTGCATCCGGGACCAGAGCATTGAGCAGGGTGGATTTGCCCATGCCGCTTTGCCCTAGCAGCAAGGTGCGTTTATTCGCCAGCCAGGGAGCCAGGGCTTCCCGTGTTTGTTCTGGCTCCAGCGCCACCATTTCCAGAATAGGCACACCCAGAGCCGCGATAGGGGCCAGCTTGGCGCGCGCACGTTCCAGGTGAGTGCCCAGATCGGCCTTGTTCAGAATAATCACAGGCTCAATATCCACACTCCAGGCTGCGACCAGGGCGCGTCCCAGCAGGTCTTCGGAATACACGGGTTCCGGTGCCACCACAATCAGAAGCTGATCAATATTGGCGGCAAACTGCTTGGTGCGGAAATCGTCAGAGCGATACAGCAGATTGCGCCGTTCCTGCACCGCCTCAATAGAGCCTTCCCCTTTAGCCTGCATCAGCACATCGACTTGATCGCCAACGGCAATCCCGGCTTTTTTTCCACGTGGAAAGCACTTGATCGTTTCGCCATTCGGCAGCTCGACAAAGTAGTGGCGACCGTGGGCGGCGGTCACCAGACCGCTAATGTATTTAGATGTCATGCCAGGCTTTTCAGGTGTCGAATGCGATCAATCGCGTTGGGGTGGCTATCGTAAAAGGCAGAATGCATAGGGTCGGGTGTCAGGGTTGCGGCATTGTCGTTATAGAGCTTGAGCAAGGCGCTGATCAAGTCCTGGGCCTGGCTGTGCTGGGCAGCAAAGCTGTCGGCCTGATATTCGTCGCGGCGCGAGAGCAGGGCGCTCAAGGGGCCCATCCAGAAGGTGAAGGTGGGCACCACCATAAAGAACAGGATCAGGGCCAGGGCGTCGTTGGGGCGACCTAACTGGGGAATCACACCCAGTCCGGTATAAAAGCCTACCTTGCCCCAGGCCCAGCCTGCCAGCAGGAAAAAGATCAGGGACGTGACCACGCTGATCAACAGACGGCGCTGTATATGGCGATGCTTGAAGTGGCCCAGCTCATGCGCCAGCACGGCTTCCACTTCCTCGGGCTGCAGCTTGTTCAGCAAGGTATCAAAAAACACGATGCGTTTTTGGCGACCCAGGCCGGTGAAGTACGCATTGCCATGGGCGGAGCGGCGCGAGCCATCCATCACATACAAGCCATTGGTCTGAAAGCCGCAACGCTGTGCCAGGGCATTGATGCGCTCGCGCAGGCTGGCATCTTCCAGCGGTTTGAAAGTATTGAAAATGGGGGCGATAACGCGTGGGTACAGCCACAGCACCAGCAGATTGAAAACCAGCCACAGGCCCCAGCCGTACCAGGGCCAGGAGGGGCCGGCCCAATCCATCAGGCTGAGCAGGGCAGCACACAAGGGGGTGCCCAGAATCAGGACGATGACCAGAGTTTTGGCGGTGTCGGCAAAGAACAGCGCAGGCTTCATGCGGTTAAAGCCAAAGCGCGCTTCCAGTACAAATTTGCGATACCAGGCAAAAGGCAGGCCGACGACCCCCATAATCGCCAGGACCGCGCCAATCAGGGTCAGCTGACGCAGCAGTTCATGGCTGATCCAGTTGCCCAACGTGACATCCAGCCATTGCAGACCGCCCAGCAGCGTAAAGCCCAGCAGCACCAGAGCTTCCACCAGACGCTCGCTCAAACCCAGCCGGGTGCGTGCGATGGTGTAGCGTGCAGCACGTTGATGGCTATGCAGGCCAATGCGTTCGGAAAACTCGGCAGGCACCTCGTTCTGATGGCGGTAAACGTGCCGGATCTGCCGCAAGCCTAAATAAAAGCGCAGCAAAACGTCTGCAAGCAGAAAGATAATGAACAACAAAGTCAGCATGTAGGCGGCTATATGTAAAATGGGCGTTTTGAGGAATGATTATATGGCGGTTCATACACAGCGTCTGGTCTGGCTCGATATGGAGATGACAGGACTGGATCCGGACAAAGAGCGCATCATCGAAGTTGCGGTCGTGGTAACAGAAGCAGACTTGACCCTGGTGGCTGAAGGCCCGGTTTTGGTGGTTCATCAAAGCAATAAACTGCTGGATGGCATGGACGCCTGGAACAAGGGGACGCATGGCCGCAGCGGCCTGATCGACAAGGTCAAAGCTTCCACCTTGACTGAAGCGCAGGCCGAGGACCAGTTGCTGGAGTTCCTGAAAGAGCACGTACCGGCTGGCAAGTCGCCCCTGTGTGGCAACACCATCAGCCAGGACCGCCGTTTCATGTACCGCTACATGCCCCGCCTGGAAGCTTTCTTCCACTACCGCAATCTGGATGTCAGCACGCTCAAGGAGCTGGCTTTGCGTTGGAAGCCTGAAGTGGTTAAAAGTTTCGTCAAGCAAAGCCGCCACGAGGCCCTGGCCGATATTTACGAGTCCATTGACGAGCTGAAGCACTACCGCGAGCACTTTATCCGTCTGTAAACGGGAAGGGCAGGCCAAGCGGGTGTTGCGCTGGCCCCGGCAAGCTCCGTGATCGGGCTGCATGCTTTACGTGGGGGCGCATTGGCAGGATCAAAACCGAGGATAGCGATTTGTCGCTCCTCGGTTTTTTTACGTCTAAGTATTTACCCTTAAAGTATCTGTTCTGGGGTCATATGATACGGATTTACGATTGACATCACATTTTTCGTATTAAATAATGAAGTGTATATGGTTTGCGTCGAAACAAAATTTGTTTGGGCGCTTTCAGCACTCTTACCGGGGATGGTCATGTATGCACAACTTGTAGAGACAGGCGTCAAGCAGGTCCAGGATATCGAGCAGATGTCCGACGAAGAGCGTCGGTTTCAAGAGCGCATCGATGAGGGTGTCCGCATCGAAGCCAGGGACTGGATGCCCGAAGCCTATCGCAAAACCTTGGTGCGCCAGATTTCTCAGCACGCGCACTCCGAGGTTGTCGGGATGCTGCCTGAAGGCAACTGGATTACCCGCGCCCCTTCGCTCAAGCGCAAAGCCATCTTGATGGCCAAGGTGCAGGACGAGGCCGGTCACGGTCTGTACCTGTACAGCGCTGCCGAAACCCTGGGCGTAGGCCGTGACAAGCTGGTCGACGACCTGCTGTCGGGCAAAGCCAAGTACTCCAGTATTTTTAATTACCCCACACTGAACTGGGCCGACATCGGCATGATCGGCTGGCTGGTTGACGGCTCGGCCATCATTAACCAGATTCCGCTGTGCCGTTGCTCCTACGGTCCTTACGCCCGTGCCATGGTGCGTGTGTGCAAGGAAGAATCCTTCCACCAGCGCCAGGGTTACGACCTGCTGCTTCAGATGTGCCTGAATGGCACGCCCGAGCAAAAGGCCATGGTTCAGGATTCCATCAACCGCTGGTGGTGGCCTGCCTTGATGATGTTCGGTCCTTCGGATGCGGACTCCACCAACAGCGCCCAATCCATGCAGTGGAAGATCAAGCTGTTCTCCAACGACGAACTGCGTCAGAAGATGGTGGACCAGACTGTGCCTCAGGCCGAGTACCTGGGTCTGACCATTCCTGATCCTGATCTGCGCTGGAACGAAGAGCGTGGTCACTACGACTTTGGCGAGATCGACTGGGAAGAATTCTGGGCAGTGATCAAGGGCAATGGTCCCTGTAATCGTGAGCGACTCGAAGCCCGAGTCCAGGCCCACGAGAACGGCGCCTGGTTCCGTGATGCACTGGATGCACATGCCCAAAAGCAGGAAGCCGTCCGCAAGGTGGCCTGATCAATAAGGCTAGGAAACCAGCACGGTTTCTGATTCGATCCGATTCGCAGCAGGTGCTTTGACAGCGCCGCTGCACAGCAAGGAATTTTCAGTTATGAGCAAGAACGATTGGCCCCTGTGGGAAATTTTCATTCGCAGCCAGCACGGTCTGGCCCACAAACACGTAGGCAGCTTGCACGCTCCGGACGCCGAAATGGCCATCAACAATGCCCGTGATGTGTACACCCGCCGTAACGAAGGCGTGAGCATCTGGGTCGTGCGTGCAGCAGATATCGCTGCCTCCAGTCCTGGTGACAAAGGCCCGCTGTTCGAGCCTTCCAACACCAAGGTCTACCGCCATCCTACGTTTTTCCCAATGCCTGACGGCATCAATATGTAGGAACTGGTATGGACAAAGCCTTGTTTTCCTACGCCCTGCGCATGGGCGATTCCAACCTGGTGCTGGCACAGCGTCTGGGTGAGTGGACTGGTCACGGCCCGGCTCTGGAAGAAGAGCTGGCCTGTGCCAATACCGCACTGGACCTGTTGGGTCAGGCCCGTATGTGGCTGACACTGGCAGGCGAGACCGAAGGTCAGGGCCGTGACGAAGATCGTCTGGCTTATCACCGTGATGTCCACGAGTACGCCAACTACCTGTTGGTTGAGCGTGTGAATGGCCATTACGGCGACACTCTGGCACGCCAGTTCCTGTTTGATGCCTGGCATTGCTTCTTGCTAGAGCAATTGGTCGAGTCCAGCGACGAGCAGATTCGTGCCATTGCCCAGAAGGCACACAAAGAAGTGCTGTATCACCTGCGTCGCTCGACCGATCTGATCGTGCGCCTGGGTGACGGTACGCCCGAGAGCCATCAGCGCATGCAAAAAGCGATTGATGACGCCTGGTTCTACCTGGGTGAACTGTTCCTGGATGACGAGGTCACCGAGGAACTGGCTCAGCGTCAGGCCGTGCCCTTGATGGCCAGCCTGTGGCAACCTTGCCTGGAGTACATCCAGAATGCGCTGGAGCGCGCGACCCTGCGTTGCCCGGCCGAACAGGATGCTCAGCACAAGGCCTACCGTGGTGGCCCGCAAGGCCGTCACACAGAAGCGTTAGGGTTTCTGTTGGCAGAAATGCAGCATCTGCCACGTATGTATCCTGACGCCACTTGGTGATTGCCATGACACAGACCTGGAGCACCGAGCAGGTCATGCAAGTGCTGGCCACGGTTCCAGACCCGGAGATCCCCGTGATCTCCTTGCTGGACCTGGGCATTGTGCGTGACGTGAGTTGGGAGCAGGGCGTGTGTGTGGTCACCATCACACCGACCTACTCCGGTTGTCCGGCGATGTACGAGATGAGCCACTCGATTGAACAGGCCTTGCAACAGGCCGGTATCGAGCAGGTTCGGGTGGATACGAAGTTGTCACCGGCCTGGACGACCGATTGGATGAGCGAGCAGGGCAAGTTGGCCTTGCGCGACTACGGTATCGCTCCTCCGGCCCAAAGTGCGGTTGATATTTCTGGTTTGCTGCGTCAGCCCGAGGCGCCCGTGGTGGCCTGTCCTCAATGCGGCTCCACGCATACACGGGTGATCAGCCAGTTTGGCTCTACACCCTGTAAGGCGCTGTATCGCTGCATCAGCTGCGGTGAACCATTCGATTACTTTAAGGCGCATTAGTCCTATGAGTCAGTTTTATTCTCTTCCTGTGGCCTCGGTCTCCCGCAGCACCCGCGACGCCGTGGTGGTGGCCTTTACCGTGCCCGACGATTTGCAGGATGTGTTTCAGTTCCGCCCCGGTCAATACCTGACCTTACGCACCCATCTGGACGGCCAGGAACTGCGCCGCTCCTATTCGATCTGTGCGGCTCCGCACGACCGTTTGCTGCGCGTGGCGATCAAGCGCGTCAATGATGGTGCCTTCTCTACCTGGGCTAATAGTCACCTGGAAGCCGGTGCTTCCCTGGAAGTGATGCCACCGGATGGCAACTTCACTGTGGACTTTGATCCCAGCCAGGCTCACCGTTACGCCGCCTTTGCGGTCGGTAGCGGCATTACCCCGATTCTGTCGCTGGTGAAAACCGCGCTGGATACCGAGCCCCAGTCGACCTTCACGCTGTTTTTCGGTAACCGTGCCTCCTCGGCCATCATGTTCCGCGAAGAGATCGAGGACCTGAAAAACACCTATATGGAACGTTTCTCCATCGTGTATATCATGAGCCGGGAAACGCAGGATATTGACCTGTTCAACGGTCGTCTGGACGGTGAAAAAGTACGCCAGCTGATGCAGCAATGGTTCGATCCCGCCAGTGTGGATGTGGCCTTTGTCTGCGGTCCCCAGGACATGAGCGAGCAGGTGGTTGCCGCCTTGCAGGAAAACGGCCTGGCAAAATCCCAGATCAAGTTCGAGCTGTTCGGTGCCCCCAAAGGCCCACGTGCCTTGCGCACGGGCGAAGAGTCGCGCAAGGCTCCGGGCAAGGAAGAGTGCGAGCTGACCGTGATTCAGGACGGTATCACCCGCAACCTGACCATCAGCAAGAGCAACAGCAGTATTTTGGATGCGGCGCTGGAGCAAGGGCTGGAATTGCCTTACTCCTGTAAAGGTGGGGTTTGTTCCACCTGCCGTTGCAAAGTGGTAGAGGGCGAAGTGGACATGGACGCCAACTTTGCACTGGAAGATTACGAAGTAGCCCGCGGTTTCGTGCTCAGTTGTCAAAGCTTCCCGGTGACCGACCGGGTGGTCATCGACTTCGATCAGGAAACCTAAGACCGCAGCAAACAAGCGGTTTTTCAAGAATCTGGACGCCGGCTTCCCAGCTTGGCGTCCTACTAGTTTCAGGAGCACATTGTATGGCAGCAGATTTTTTCAAGACGCATCAGGCGACGCTGGATCAAGCTTTGAGCAGTATTCTGGAGCGCAACTTCTGGAGCGCTTACCCTGAAAATCCCAGCCCGCGCGCCTATGGTGAAACCGCGGCTCAGGATGGTCAGGCTGCTTTTGAAGCCTACCGCGGCAAAGCCTTTCCTTTGGCGCTGGAAGGCGCACAAGGTGAAGTGGGCAATGAGCAATCGCCTTTTGGTTTTGATCTGGGCATCCGCTACCCCAAAGTGCCTGTGGATCAACTGCTGGCCCAGTCGCAACTGGCGCTGGACAGCTGGCGTGACGCTGGCCCACAAGCCTGGGTTGGTATCTGCCTGGAAATCCTGCATCGCTTGAACCAGCGCAGCTTCGAGATTGCTCACGCTGTGCAGCACACCACGGGTCAGGGCTTCATGATGGCCTTCCAGGCTGGTGGCCCTCACGCTCAGGAACGTGCGCTGGAAGCCGTGGCCTACGCCTGGCAGGAAATGTCCCGTATCCCCGGTCTGGTTGACTGGATCAAGCCCCAGGGCAAGCACGATCCCATCCAGATGAAGAAGCAGTTCAAAGTGGTGCCCCGTGGCATTGGTCTGGTGATTGGTTGCTCCACCTTCCCGACCTGGAACGGTTACCCCGGCCTGTTTGCTTCCCTGGCAACCGGCAATACCGTAATTGTGAAGCCGCACCCTGGCGCAATCCTGCCTTTGGCCATTACCGTTGCGATCGCCCGCGAAGTGCTGGCCGAAGCCGGTTTCAATCCTAATGTGGTTCTGCTGGCCGCCCACGAGCCATCGGAAGACACCGCCCAGCAACTGGCCATGAACAAGGCCGTCAAGCTGATCGACTTTACCGGCAGCAGCCAGAACGGTAACTGGCTGGAAGAAAATGCCCGCCACGCTTTGGTCTACACCGAAAAAGCCGGTGTGAACCAGGTCATTATCGATTCGGTTGAAGACTTTAAGGCTGTTGCCCGCAACCTGGCTTTCTCCTTTGCGCTGTACTCCGGTCAGATGTGTACCGCTCCTCAGAACATCTACGTGCCTCGCGACGGTATCCGTACGGCCGACGGCGTGATGAGCTTTGATGAAGTGGCTCAAGGCCTGGCTCTGGCGGTGCAAAAACTGGTGTCCGATCCGGCCCGTGCCGTTGAGATCACCGGCGCCGTGCAAAACGAAGCGTGCGCACGGCGTATTGATCAGGCTCGCCAGCTGGGCATGCCTATCCTGGCTGACAGCCAGACGCTGGAACACCCCGCATTCCCCGGTGCCCGCGTACGCACACCGCTGGTCTTGCAGGCCCGTGTGGACCAGCCCGAGATCCAGCAAGAATGGTTCGGCCCCATCGTGTTTGTGGTGCAAACCGATTCGACCGAGCAAAGCATTGAAGTGGCAGGTCGCAACGTGATTGAGCACGGTGCACTGACCTTGTCGGCTTACAGCACCGATGATGCTGTGACTGCCAAGATCCAGCGCATGGCCGAGCGTTCCGGCGTGTCCCTGTCCCTGAACCTGACCGGCGCTGTGTTCATCAACCAGACCGCAGCCTACAGTGACTTCCACGGCACTGGCGCCAACCCGGCCGCCAACGCATCCCTGTCGGATTCGGCCTATGTCGCTAACCGTTTCCGTGTCGTTCAGACTCGCTGGCATTTCTAAAGGAGGGTGGCCAGGTGACTGACCAAAGTATTCAATTTCAGCTGGAAAATGGCGTAGCACGCATCACCTTGAATCGTCCCGACAAGCTCAACAGCTTTACGGCCGACATGCACGGTGAGCTGGCTCAGGCCCTGGATAAAGTGGAACAGTGCGCGGATCTGCGCGTGCTGATTCTGACGGGTAATGGCCGTGGCTTTTGTGCTGGCCAGGACTTGTCCGAGCGCCAGATGAGCGCGGGTGATGCACCCGTGGATCTGGGTGGCACCATCGAGAAATACTACGCACCGCTGGTGCGTCGCCTGCGCGCGCTGGCGGCCCCTGTGGTGGTGGGGGTCAATGGTGTGGCCGCTGGTGCCGGGGCCAACCTGGCTCTGGCCGGCGACATCGTGATCGCCACTCGCTCGGCCAGCTTCATCCAGCCTTTCTGCCGTCTGGGCCTTTTGCCCGATACCGGCGGTACTTTCTTCTTGCCGCGTCTGGTGGGTACAGCACGCGCCATGGGCCTGTCTTTGCTGGGCGATAAGCTCTCGGCCGAGCAGGCTGCTCAGTGGGGCCTGATCTGGGAATGTGTGGATGACGACGCGTTCCAGGCTCGCCTGAACGAGCTGGCCGCCCACTTTGCCCAGGCTCCGACCAAAGGTTTGGCCTATGCCAAGAAAGCGATTTATGCCAGTGATGCCCATTCGCTTGATCAACAGTTGGATCTGGAACGCGACTTGATGCGTGAACTGGGTGCATCCGAGGATTATCGCGAGGGTGTTAATGCATTCCTGGGCAAACGTGCCCCCCAATTCAAAGGAAAGTAATGCAAAGCAACGCACTTGCTGTTGAAGACCCACAAGCGCTGGCCCAACAGGTCAGCGAGCATATGTATGGCAATGACCAGGCCTCTCAGGGCCTGGGCCTGAGCCTGGACAGCGTGGCACCGGGTGAGGCCAATATGAGCATGACGGTGCGCGCCGACATGCTCAACGGCCACAAGACCTGTCACGGCGGTTTCATTTTTGCCTTGGCTGACAGCACATTTGCGTTTGCCTGCAATTCTCGCAATGCACCGACTGTTGCGTCCGGTTGCACCATCGATTACCTGGCACCTGCTTTTGAAGGGGATGTCCTGACGGCTCGCGCTGTCGAGGCCTCCCTGGCAGGCCGCACCGGTGTTTATGACATCGAGGTGGTCAACCAGAACGACAAGCGCATTGCCTTGTTCCGTGGGCGCTCGTACCGGCTGAATGGCACGGTATTGGGCGGGATTGAAAAAAAATAACTTTTGACGATACATACCCTGTAGACCCGGGGGGGTCGGTAGTACCACACCAGCGGCAGGGCAGGAGTACACCATGACAGCAATTAAAGAACAGGTTGGCCGCGATGCCATCGAGCATGCAAGTGTTGACGAAATCCGTAACTTGCAACTGGAACGTCTGAAATGGACGTTAAAGCATGCTTACGACAATGTGCCGCATTACCGGCAGAAATTTGATGAAGCGGGCGTGCACCCCGACGATTTGAAGCAATTGTCGGATATTTCCAAGTTCCCCTTCACGACCAAGCAGGACCTGCGTGACAACTACCCCTTCAAGATGTTTGCGGTTCCCCGCGAACAGGTAGCACGCGTTCATGCTTCCAGCGGCACCACGGGCAAACCGACCGTGGTTGGCTACACCGCCAAGGATATTTCCACCTGGGCGGACTTGTTTGCCCGTTCCATGTGGGCGGCCGGTGCCCGTCCGGGTGATATTGCCCACGTGGCTTACGGCTACGGCCTGTTCACCGGCGGTCTGGGTGCGCACTACGGTGCCGAGCGCCTGGGTTGTACCGTGGTCCCCATGTCCGGTGGTCAGACTGAAAAACAAGTTCAGCTGATTCAGGATTTCCGTCCCGACGTGATTCTGGTTACCCCCTCGTACTTCTGCAATATCGTGGAAGAGATCGAGCGTCAGGGCATGGACCCACGCGATACCTCCCTGCGTATCGGTATTTTTGGCGCTGAGCCCTGGACCGGCCAGATGCGTCTGGATATCGAGCAGCGCGCTGGCATCGACGCCGTGGACATCTACGGCCTGTCCGAAGTGATGGGCCCTGGCGTGGCCATGGAGTGCGTGGAAAGCAAGGACGGCCCAGTAGTGTGGGAAGACCATTTCTACCCGGAAATCATCAACCCTGAAACCGGCGAGCCTGTGGCCGAGGGTGAAAGCGGTGAACTGGTCTTTACCTCGCTGAGCAAAGAAGCCATGCCCGTCATCCGCTACCGCACTCGCGACCTGACACAGCTGTTGCCACCCACTTCGCGCAGCATGCGCCGCATCGGCAAGATCACTGGCCGCAGCGACGATATGCTGATTGTGCGTGGTGTGAACCTGTTCCCGACCCAGGTCGAAGAACTGGTTCTGAAGATGCCTGAGCTGGCTGCCCAATACCAACTGGTTCTGAGCCGTAACGGCAATATGGACGAGCTGGAAATTCTGGTGGAAGTGCGTGCCGAGTTCAATCATTTGAACGAAGCCCAGCGCGAGCAACTGGCTCGTCGTTTGACTCACTCCATCAAGACCTTTATTGGCGTCAGCGCACGTATCCGTGTGCAGTCCTCCGGCATGGTCGAGCGTACCGTGACCGGCAAGGCCAAACGTGTGATCGACAAGCGCGCGTTCTAAGTCGGCTTGCTTGAAGTCGAAAAAAACGGCTCTGCTCTGGCAGGGCCGTTTTTGTATTCTGCGCTCTCACGGTATCATTGCAAGCTGGTAGGCGGCCCAGGCCGTTTTCGCTGTATTTTTTCTGATGACATCATGCCCCCAATACCGTCCGGTTTGATTGCCGGCATCGGCACCGACCTGATCCGTATCGAGCGGATCGAGCGCGCCTTGGCTCGTCATGGTGATCGCTTTGTAAAGCGCATCCTGGGCGAGCAGGAGCGGGAAGTTTACGCCCGCCGTCAGGCACGCGATCCGGTGCGCGGCCTGCGCTATCTGGCCACCCGTTTCGCGGCCAAGGAAGCCTTTTCCAAAGCGGTAGGGCTGGGTATGCGCATGCCTATGGCCTGGTCGCGCATGCAAACCCTGAATGCGCCCGGTGGCCGCCCGATGGTGCGCCTGTCAGCGGATCTGCAAAGCTGGTTTGATGCCCGTTTCGGGGCCGTTCATATTTCCCTGACTGATGAATCCGATATGGCCATGGCCTTTGTGGTGCTGGAAGCCAAAGCGCCTGCCATTCCTTCCTTATCCTTAGCTGAGTCTGACACTAAATGAGTTCTTCCTCGCAAGCAGTACTGCCTCCGGGCCCGGTCATGGTGGACGTGCAGGGCATGGTCCTGACGGATCAGGAGCGCGAGCGCCTGCGCCATCCGCTGGTCGGTGGCGTGATCCTGTTCAGCCGCAACTTTGAAAATCGTGCTCAGTTGACCGCCCTGTGCCAGTCCATTCACGAAGCCCGTGATGAGCCTTTGCTGATCGCCGTGGACCACGAGGGTGGCCGCGTGCAGCGTTTCCGCGAGGACGGCTTTACCACGCTGCCCGCCATGAGCCAGTTGGGTCAGTTGTGGACACGCGATGCCGTCAAGGCCGCTGCGGTGGCCGCCGATACGGGCTATGTGCTGGCGGCCGAGCTGCGCGCTTGCGGCGTGGACATGAGCTTTACGCCGGTGCTGGATCTGGACTGGGGTGTCAGCAAGGTGATTGGTGATCGCTCTTTCCACCGTAATCCCCGCGCCGTCTCCATGTTGGCTGCAGGCTTGATTCGTGGCTTGAACAAGGCTGGTATGGCCGCTTGCGGCAAGCATTTTCCCGGTCATGGCGGTGTAGAGGCGGATTCGCATCACGAAATCCCCGTTGACGACCGTACCCTGGAAGAGATTTTGGACGAAGACGCCGCCCCTTACGGCTGGCTGGGCACCTTGCAGTTGCCTTCCGTGATGCCTGCGCACGTGATCTACTCCAAAGTAGACCCGCTGCCAGCCGGCTTTTCGCCGTACTGGATTCAGCGCGTGCTGCGCAAGGCCCTGGCCTATGACGGCGTGATTTTCTCCGACGACCTGACCATGGAAGGCGCCACCGTTGTGGGTGATATCCTGGCACGTGCTCAGGCCGCTCTGGGTGCTGGTTGCGACATGGTGCTGGTCTGCAATCGCCCTGATCTGGCCGACGATTTGCTCTCGCGCCTGGATTTCACGATTTCCGAGGAATCGCAAAACCGCATTCGTCGCCTGATGCCTACGACGCCAGCCTTGGATTGGGACGCTTTGCAAGCGGATGAACACTATCAATATGCCCGCGGACTTCAATCTAAAATCCTATCTGTCTGATCTGCCGAATCTGCCGGGCGTGTACCGGCATATCGACGATCAGGGCGAGGTACTGTATGTGGGCAAGGCGCGTGACCTCAAGCGCCGTGTCAGCTCGTACTTCCAGAAAACGCTGAGCAGTCCCCGTATTGCCCATATGGTGGCGCGTGTTGCGCGCATCGAGGTAACCGTTACCCGCAGCGAGGCCGAGGCCTTGCTGCTGGAAAACAACCTCATCAAGCGTCTGCGGCCGCGCTACAACATTCTTTTCCGGGATGACAAGTCCTACCCCTACCTGATGATCAGCGCCCACCAGGCGCCTCGTATTGCCTATTACCGGGGCAGTACCAGCGGGAAGGGGCATTTCTTCGGCCCGTATCCCAACTCCTGGGCGGTGCGTGAGACCATTCAGATCCTGCAGCGGGTGTTCCGTTTACGGACCTGTGAGGACAGCGTCTACGCCAACCGCAGCCGTCCCTGTTTGCTGCATCAGATCGGACGCTGTTCGGCCCCCTGTGTGAACCTGATTTCGACCGAGCAGTATCAGCTGGATGTGCAGCGCGCCATCAGTTTTCTGGATGGTAATACGGCGGAAATTCTGGGCGAGCTGCAAGAGCGCATGATGCAGGCCTCTGATGCCCTGGACTTTGAGCAGGCGGCGGCCCTGCGTGATCAGATGAAAGCCTTGTCGGCCGTGCTGCAGCAGCAAAGCATGGAGCAGGTGGGCAAGGAAGATGTAGACATTATTGTGGTGCTGAACGCGGGCGGTAAGTTCTGTGTGAACCTGGCGATGGTGCGCGGTGGCCGTCACCTGGGCGACCGCGCTTTCTTCCCCACACAAATCAACGATGACACTCCCAGTGATGTGTTGGCGGCGTTTATCGCCCAGCACTATCTGGAGCGCCGCATGCCGCCGGTTCTGGTCTGTTCGCACGCTTTGCCTGATGCGGACCTGATGCCGCTGCTGGCCGAGCAAACCGGCGTGAAGGCGCGCGTTGTGGTGCGCCCGCAAGGGGTACGCAAGATCTGGCTGGAGCAGGCCACCAAGAACGCCGGTCTGGCACTGGCCCGCGTGCTGAGCGAATCCACCGCCCGTGCAGATCGAACCCGAGCCCTGGCCGAAGCGCTGCAACTGGACCTGGATGAGGCTCAGCTCGACACCCTGCACATCGAATGTTTCGATATCAGCCATACAGCAGGGGAGGCCACCCAGGCCTCCTGTGTGGTTTATAAACACCACGAGATGCAGAACTCGCTTTATCGCCGCTACAACATTGCCGGCATCACGCCGGGCGACGATTACGCAGCCATGCGTCAGGTGCTGAACCGACGTTTCTCGCGGGTTGCCGAAGGTTTGGCGCCTTTGCCCGATATCGTTCTGATCGACGGCGGCAAGGGCCAGGTGGAAATTGCCCGTCAGGTTTTTGTGGAGCTGGGCCTGGATATTCATGTCCTGGTCGGCGTTGCCAAGGGTGAAAAGCGTAAAGTAGGTCTGGAAACCCTGGTGTTTGCCGATGATCGCCCGCCGGTGGCTTTGGGTGTGGAGTCTGCGGCATTGATGCTGGTCGCCCAGGTGCGTGATGAGGCGCACCGTTTTGCCATTACGGGCATGCGTGCCCAACGTGCCAAAACGCGCAATGTGTCACGCCTGGAAGATATTGACGGGATTGGCGCCAAACGGCGTCAGCGTCTGCTGGCTCGCTTTGGTGGTTTTAGCGGCGTTGCGGACGCAAGTATTGATGAGCTTAGTGCGGTTGATGGAATATCCACTGAACTGGCCGAACGCATTTATCATGCTTTACGATAGGCGAGAGCCTCTGTTTTAAATTAGGTTGGTATCCAAGCTATGCCTTTTAATCTGCCCATAGCCCTGACGTGGCTTCGCATCGTTCTGATTCCCTTGATCGTCGCCCTGTTTTATCTGCCAGCGGATTGGCTGAGCATGGAAACACGCGATCTGTGGGCCGCTTCGGTGTTTATCGTGGCCGCCGCAACGGATTGGTTTGACGGCTGGCTGGCTCGCCGCTGGAACCAGACTTCCTCATTCGGGGCCTTCCTGGACCCGGTTGCGGACAAGCTCATGGTCAGCGCCGCCTTGCTGGTTTTGCTGGATCTGGGCCGCGTGGATGCCTTTATCGCCCTGATTATTATTGGCCGCGAAATCACCATTTCGGCATTGCGGGAATGGATGGCCAAGATTGGTGCCAGTGGTAGTGTGGCAGTTCATCGCTTGGGTAAATTCAAAACCGCCGCGCAAATGGTTGCCATTCCTTGTCTGCTGTACTGGTCGCCCGTCATGGGCTTGCCGACACGGATCATTGGGCAAGCCCTGATTATTGTCGCCGCGGTCCTGACGGTCTGGTCCATGTGCTACTACTTGCAGAAGGCCTGGCCGGAGATCAAGAAAAAGCAACTCTGAGACAAATGGCTAATTCATCAACAACGACGCTGGATGGGGCGGGGCCCGACGGCTCACAGGACTGGCGGGTTATTGGCGTTATCGGTATCGCACACGCCAGTTCGCACTTCTTTCAGCTGATTCTGCCCACACTGTATATCTCCCTGGGCCAGGAGTTCGGTTACGACTTCCTGACCCTGGGTGGCCTGGTCACCACTTTCTACCTGGTGTCCTGTTTTGGGCAGGCTTCTTCCGGTTTTCTGGTTGACCGCATCGGCGCCTTGCCGGTCCTGAAGGTGGGCCTGTCCTGTTTCGTGGTGGCGGCCTTGCTGATCGGTACGGCCAATGGCTATGGCATGTTGCTGGCGGCAGCCTTGATTGGTGGCGTGGGCAATGCCGTGTTTCATCCGGTGGATTATTCCATCCTGAATCATCGTGTCAGCCCGGCTCGTTTGGGCCACGCCTTTAGCGCGCACGGTTTGACGGGAAATCTGGGCTGGGCCTTGACGCCGGTCTTTATCACCACACTGACCATCTACTTCAACTGGCGCGTCGCCGTATTGTCGGCGGCAGCCTTGATTGCAGCTATTCTGGTGCTGGTTCTGATGAACCGGGATGCCCTGGCAGGGCGCACGGCCTCGGGAGCAGCGCCTGCACGTCCGCAGGCCAAGGAGTCGGTCTGGACGACTTTGTCTACCTTGCTGTCGCGTCCTTCCTTGTGGGGCGCCTTCCTGTTCTTTGCTTTTGCTACCGCAGCGATGGCCGTAGTACAGAACTACACCATCCCCATGCTGCACAACACCTATGGCATTGATAAGGTGACGGCGGGTACGGCCTTGTCCGGCTTCATGCTGGCTTCGGCCGCAGGCATGTTTGTGGGGGGCTTCATTGCTTCCACGACACCGCGTTCTGAATTGATTGTGTTTGTGTCGCTGTGCGTATCGGGGGCTTTGTTGCTGGTACTGGGCGCAGGCTGGGTTATGCCTTCGCTGGCCTTGTTCGTGGTGGGGGCGGCTGGCTTCTGCTCGGGCATCGCCTCGCCATCGCGGGACATGCTGATACGCCGTGTCACCCCCAAAGGGTCTACCGGCGCGGTATACGGCCTGGTGTATTCGGGTATGGACGTGGGCTCTTCTCTGGCGCCAGTCGGCTTTGGTTTGCTGCTGGACGTGGGTTTGACCCAGGCCCCATGGTACGGCGCAGCCATCGGGTATTGGACTGCGGCTGGCTTGGCGGTATATGTGGCCTCTACCGTAAGCCGCGCGACCAAATCCTGATCTGCTCGATGCTATTCATGGCCTCTCAGACGGCCATAAAAGAAAACCCCAAAAACACGATAGGTTTTTGGGGTTTTGTCTTGCTCGACCTTACAGCAGGGCTCTTCCAGTTGTGAATCCGGAAAGACGTATTCGCCTTTCCGGTTCAAGCATCTCTCTATAGCTATATAGAGATCACTGACGAGCCAGTCGAGGTTCTTCTACGCTATCCGCATGGCTGCTGCGCCAGGGGTTGATATCCAGGCCGCCACGGCGGGTATAACGCGCGTACACCAGCAAACGCTCTGGTTGGCAACTTTGCTGAATATCGCTGTAGAGACGTTCCACACAATGTTCATGGAACTCGGTGTGACGGCGCAGCGAAACGATATAGCGCAGCAAGGAAGCCGGGTCAATCTGCGGGCCGGTATAACGCACTTGCACGCTGCCCCAATCGGGTTGGCCGGTGACGGGGCAATTGGACTTGAGCAAATCAGAGACCAGGGACTCGGTCACGATGGGGGCGTCTGGCAGGCATTGCAGCAAGCCGCTTTGTGGCGTGTAGTCCTGAATGCTGATGTCCAGCTCATCAATGCAGTGGCCTTCCAGCTGGCTGATCGGCTGACCGTTCAAGGCGCCAAGCGGAATTAGCGTCACATTAACGGCGGCACCGGCAACAGCGCTCAAGTCTTGCTCCATGCGCTGTACAAGGCTGGCCATGTCTTCTATCACTTCATCATTGAACGAGTTCAGATACAGCTTGAAGGACTTGGACTCGATGATGCGTGGGCTATTCCAGGGAATGACAAAGCGTGCCAGGGCGACGACGGGCTTGCCTTTGGGATTGAGCCAGGAGATCTCGTAACCGTTCCAGATATCGGCGCCATGCCATTGTTCGGGAACCTGAAGCGTCTGGCGGTTCAGGGAGCGTTCAATGCCAAACAGGACACTGGGATCGTACTGTGTGGGATAAACCACATCATGTCCAAGAGGCGAGTCTTTAAGAGGGGAGGTGTTGCTCATTGGCGGGTACTGCAGAAATAAAACAGGAAACCGGTGCAGCGAGCAGGCGCTCACCGGGCGGTATAAAGGCGATTATCCCACATTGTGAAATCCTTGTCTCAGTATGCAAAAAACGGCTGTCGCGCCGCACAGTTTTTCATTTCACAAACAGGTAAGTCGTTTCATATCTCGAAATTAATTATTCATCTATATGATTTTAAACAAAAAAATAATTACTCTTATATAAGATAGAAAACATGGTTGCGGTGCAGCATTTGGGTAGACTGTAGTCATCTTGTTCACTGTTAAATCCATCTTAGGAGTCCATCATGAATGCTCGAGAAACTGAGATCCGCAATTTGCAAAAACGCTGGGCAGAAGATCCACGCTGGCAAGGTATCAAGCGTGGTTACACCGCTGAGGAAGTGATTCGTTTGCGTGGTTCTCTGGTCGAGGAGCACACTCTGGCTCGCCGTGGCGCTGAGCGTCTGTGGCAGTCCATCAATCAGGAACCCTTTGTGAATGCACTGGGTGCCTTGACGGGTAACCAGGCCATGCAACAGGTCAAGGCCGGTTTGAAAGCGATTTACCTGTCGGGTTGGCAAGTGGCTGGCGACGCCAACAGCGCTGGCGAAATGTACCCTGACCAATCGCTGTACCCCGTTAACTCGGTGCCATCCGTGGTGCGTCGCATCAACAACTCCCTGGCCCGCTGTGATCAGATCCAGTGGATGGAAGGGGTGAATCCGGGCGACGAAGGCTACGTGGATTACTTCGCTCCTATCGTGGCCGACGCAGAAGCCGGTTTCGGTGGTGTGCTGAACGCATTTGAACTGATGAAAGCCATGATTGTGGCGGGCGCTGCAGGCGTTCACTTCGAGGACCAGCTGGCTTCGGCCAAGAAATGTGGTCACTTGGGTGGCAAAGTGCTGGTACCCACTCGTGAAGCCATCTCCAAGCTGGTGGCTGCTCGTCTGGCTGCCGACGTTCTGGACGTTCCCACGATTCTGGTTGCCCGTACCGATGCGGACGCAGCAGACCTGATCACCAGCGATGTGGACGAGTACGATCGCCCCTTCATTCTGGACGAGCGTACGGTTGAAGGTTTCTACCGTACCCGTGCCGGTCTGGATCAAGCCATTGCCCGTGGTCTGGCCTATGCTCCTTACGCCGACCTGGTCTGGTGCGAAACTTCCACTCCGGATCTGGAATACGCTCGCCGCTTTGCGGAAGCCATCCACCGTCAGTTCCCTGGCAAGCTGCTGTCCTACAACTGCTCGCCATCGTTCAACTGGAAGAAGAACCTGGACGACGCCACCATTGCCAAGTTCCAGCGCGAGCTCGGTGCCATGGGCTACAAGTTCCAGTTCATCACCCTGGCTGGTTTCCACGCACTGAACTACGGCATGTTCGAACTGGCCCACGGCTACGCCCGCAACCAGATGAGCGCCTTTGTTCAACTGCAGGAAAAAGAGTTCGCCGCTGCACCACTGGGCTTTACCGCTGTGAAACACCAGCGCGAAGTGGGTACAGGCTACTTTGACGCTGTCACGCAGACAGTTGAAGCCGGTAAGTCCTCGACGACCGCACTGGCCGGCTCCACCGAAGCCGAGCAGTTCGCGCCCTCCGAGGCATAAGCAGGACAGGGAAGGGTAGATAGCCCCTTCTCTGGTTGCAGGCAGCCCACCGTACGCTCCAGTCGGTGGGCTGCTTTTTATTTGGGCGCTGGTTTTTGCTTAAAAGCTACATATTTCAAATATCAAATTTAAAGACTTGATATTTGATGAAAACGGTTTTGAACAGGCTTGGTAAGCACAGAAAAGAAAGGCGGAAAACAGGCCCGAAAAGGCTTGCAAAGCGGGTAGCAAGACACGCCTGTTTTTAAATTCAGGGTTCAAGTTTTCGTGAATTGATTTGCATTCACAGAGCGACCTTATTTCGTCATGAAAAGTCTTGATAATCAAGGCATTCTCATAGGGAAAAGGCGTGGTAGACTTTGGCCGCGCAAGGGACGAATAGCCAGTGCAAAATCGTTGTCCTGCCTTGCGGATGGGAATAAAAAAAAGGCTGCCAATAAGCAGCCTTGAAAGCATTGAACAGTTAGCGCCGCGTTGGGGGGGTAACGGCCTGAACAAGATGCATAAGGACAACGATATAGGATCGAAGCAAAGTCGTATTGATTTAAATCAAGAATGAAGAAATATCAGTGGCTTATAGTCCTTCCATGCGCGCATATTCGATTTTTTCTCTTCCAAAGCCCCTCACCGATGAGCAGCGGTCGCGTCGACGACACACACTAGCCCGTTTGGGCCTGTCCTGGCTGGCTGCCATGCAGGTGATGATGTTTGCTTTCCCCGGCTATATGCGCTCCTTCAGCACCCGCGCTGAAGATATTGAATCCCTCTCGCAAGTCATTGTGCTCATGAACTGGGCGGGCCTGTGCCTGACCATGCCAGTCGTGCTGTACTGTGCCTGGCCCATCTTGAAAGGCGCGGTCAAAAGCTTGTCCGAAGGCCGTGTCGGCATGGATGTGCCGGTGGCCCTGGGCATTGTTGGCGCCTTCCTGCCCAGCGTCTATAACACCTGGACCCAGCAGGGCGAGGTGTACTACGACTCGGTCACGATGTTCGTGGCCTTTTTGCTGACCGCCCGTTATCTGGAGCTCTGTGCACGCCAGTCGGTAACGCAGTCTGCATCCCATGACCTGATCGAACGTTTTCGCCAGTCCGTGACGGGTCATGCCAATACCCTGGCATTCTGGTTTGTCAGCATTCAGCTGGTACTGGCCGCTGCCTTTGGTCTGGTCTGGTACTGGATGGACCCTTCGCATGTCGTGCCCGTTGTGGTCGCCATGCTGGTCATGAGCTGTCCCTGTGCCATGTCCATGTCGGTTCCTTCAGCCGTCGCTTCAGCGCATGCCGGCTTGCTGGCCCGACCTGCCAAGAATGAATTTGAAGTTGTACAACTGACCCAGCAAACCGGCCGCATCGCCCGTCAGAACCTGTACGGTTCGATTGTCTGGCATTTGCTCATGACTCCCCTGGCAGCCTTGGGCATTGTGGCCCCCTGGCTGGCAGCCGTCAGCATGCTGGTGTCCTCTTTGGCCGTAGCGGCCAACTCCTGGCGCATCTATCGCAGCCGCACCCGTGAGGTGCCGGCCCAGTGGACCGGTCCAGCAGCAAGGCAGGGCTGATATGTTTGGCTCTTTGCTGGTCCTGATCCCCATCTCCATTTTTCTGGTCATTGTCATCGGTATCTCTTTCTGGTGGGCAATTTTTGCCGGTCAGTTTGAAGATACGGGCAATGCGGCTGATTCCATCTTGCTGGACGACGACTCCACCGCGGGTCTGTCGGGAGCAGAGCGTCCACCCGATTCCTGATACCTGCCAATTTTGTTTTTTAGCCCTGCAAATGGTCGGCGACACACAGTCTGCGGGGCGGAAACACGCGCGAGCGCGTGCTTTCCGAAGTTTTTTGATAAGCATCAAGTAGCGGATTACCGACTTGCTGGATGATGTAGCTTGTTGTCGCTTGTATTAACAATGTTTGTTTAGGGGAAGCAAATGGGCACTTCCGATGCAGTCGGAAATAACGCCGAAGTCTTCAATTACGGGATTGTGAGGCAGTTCGCCATCATGACCGTATTTTGGGGCGTCATCGGCATGGCAATAGGCCTTTTTATTGCCTTGCAGTTGATTTGGCCAGAACTCAATTTCGACACACCGTGGCTTAGTTTTGGACGTCTGCGTCCACTGCATACGAACGCTGTGATTTTTGCCTTTGGTGGCACCGGCTTGTTCGCGACATCCTACTATGTCGTGCAGCGTACCTGTCAGGCCCGTTTGTTCTGCGACAAGCTGGCAGCCTTCACTTTCTGGGGCTGGCAAGCTGTGCTGGTGGCTGCGGTCATTACCCTGCCTATGGGTTACACCAGCTCCAAAGAGTACGCCGAACTGGAATGGCCCATTGACATCCTGATCACGCTGGTCTGGGTGGCTTACGCCATTGTGTTCTTTGGCACGATCGTCAAGCGCCGTGTACGTCACATTTATGTGGCCAACTGGTTCTTTGGCTCCTACATCGTCACCATCGCTGTACTGCACATTTTCAACAACCTGGAACTGCCAGTCAGCTTCATGAAGTCCTACTCGGCCTACGCCGGTGTGCAGGACGCCATGGTGCAGTGGTGGTACGGCCATAACGCCGTGGGCTTTTTCCTGACCACGTCCTTCCTGGGCATGATGTACTACTTCATCCCCAAACAGGCCAACCGTCCCATCTACTCCTACCGCTTGTCCATCGTCCACTTCTGGGCCCTGGGCTTTACGTACATGTGGGCAGGTCCTCACCACTTGCTGTACACCTCCTTGCCAGACTGGACCCAGTCTCTGGGCATGACTTTCTCCCTGATTTTGCTGGCTCCCTCCTGGGGCGGCATGATCAACGGCATCATGACCTTGTCGGGTGCCTGGCACAAGCTGCGTACTGACGCGATCCTGAAGTTCATGGTTGTGGCTCTGTCCTTCTACGGTATGTCCACCTTTGAAGGCTCCATGATGGCTATCCGTACGGTGAACGCGCTGTCGCACTACACCGACTGGACCATTGGTCACGTGCACTCCGGTGCGCTGGGCTGGGTTGCCATGATTACCTTCGGTTCCCTGTACTACCTGATCCCCCGTCTGTACGGCCGTACTGAAATGGCTCGTCCTCGTCTGATCGACCTGCACTTCTGGCTGGCTACCCTGGGCGTGGTGCTGTATATCGCCGCAATGTGGATTGCCGGTGTGATGCAAGGTCTGATGTGGCGTGCTACCGGTGTTGATGGCACCTTGACGTACAGCTTTGTGGAAGTCGTGAAGGCTACTTACCCCTTCTACGCAATCCGTGCTTTGGGCGGCGCCTTCTTTGTGGCCGGTATCTTGCTGATGTCCTGGAACGTGTTCCTGACCGTTCGTGCAGGTCAGAAAGGTATCAACCCTGTTGTGCCCCTGAAAAACCCGGATGCCCGCGACCCAGCGCTGGTTGGTCCAACCACTTTGCTGGCCTAAGGAGTAAATCATGGCTAATGACACTAACAAGCGCTTTTCGCACGCCACGATCGAGAAAAACACCGGGCTGCTGATCATCCTGAGTATCTTGGTGATTTCCTTCGCTGGCCTGGTGCAGATCGTACCTTTGTTCTTTCAACACTCGACCACCCAGCCTACCGAAGGCATTCAGCCTTACGAGCCGTTAAGGCTGATGGGTCGCGATATCTACATCCGTGAAGGGTGTGTGGGCTGTCACTCGCAGCAAATTCGTATGCTGCAGTCCGAAGTGCAGCGCTACGGTCCTTACTCGCTGGCGGGTGAGTCCGTGTACGACCACCCCTTCCTGTGGGGTTCCAAGCGTACCGGTCCTGACCTGGCTCGTGTGGGTCAGCGCTACAGCGACGAATGGCACCGCATTCACTTGCGCAACCCACGTAACGTGGTCAAAGAGTCCAATATGCCTGCCTACCCATGGCTGCAGAAAAACTCGGTGGAAGGCGAAAACATTCAGGACCGCATGAATGTCCTGCGTACCTTGGGTGTGCCTTACACGCAGGAACAAATTGATGCTGCTCCTCAGGAGCTGGTAGGCAAGACCGAAGAAGACGCGGTGGTTGCTTATCTGCAAGGTCTGGGCGTAGCCAGTCGCGACGCAGCCGCCAAGGCTGTGGAGCAGGGGAGCCACTAAATGTTAGCCATCATCAACGCTGTTGTGACCGCTTTGGCGATGGCTACCTTCCTTGGCATTTGCTGGTGGGCGTTCTCTCGAGGACGCCGCCAGGCCAACGAAGAAGCAGCGCTTCTGCCTTTCGCCTTGCCCGACGAGGGAAGTAACGATAAAAACCCTGGGGGTTCCGAATGAGTGACTTTTTTAATAATGGCTGGAGCCTCTGGATCTCCGGTATCGCCTTGCTGGGCATCGTGTTTTGCTTGTGGCTGCTCTTTACCCAGCGCGCATTTCTGGGCAAGACCGTCGACGTAGAAGAAACCGGCCACGTTTGGGACGGTGACCTGACCGAACTGAATACACCCGTGCCACGCTGGTGGACCGTGATGTACATCGGTTTGTGTGTGTTTGCCTTGGGTTATCTGGTGCTGTACCCCGGCCTGGGCAACTTCAAGGGCACGCTGGGCTTTAGCTCCGGCCAACAGGTCAAGCAGCAACAGGCCGAGATCAATGCTCGCCTGGAGCCTGTGTACGCCCGTTACCGCGAAATGCCTATCGAAGAGATCGCTCGCGATCAGGAAGCCCGCGAAATTGGTCAGCGTTTGTTCCTGAACAACTGCGCCCAGTGTCACGGCTCCGATGCACAAGGTGCTCCCAGCTTCCCTAACCTGGCCAACAAAGCCTGGTTGTGGGGTGGCGAGCCCGAGCAGATTCTGCACACCATTACCGAAGGCCGTACCGGGATGATGCCGCCACAAGCGCAATTCACCCCCGCTCAAGCCTCCGATGTGGCTCAGTATGTGCGTTCCTTGTCCGGCCTGGCTGCAGATCCTCTGCGTCTGGTTGCTGGTAAACGTGTCTATGACAGCGCATGTTTTGCCTGTCACGGTGCGGATGCCAAGGGCAACACGCTGTTGGGCGCTCCTGACCTGACTGACGATTACTGGCTGTATGGCAGCTCCGAAGCCACCATCGTTCAGACCGTCCTGCAGGGTCGTACCAACCAGATGCCGGCTCAGAAAGCCACTCTGACTCCTGAGCAGATTCGTTTGCTGGCTGGTTGGGTCTGGGGCTTGTCGAATAATGCCGAGCCTGCCCAGGCTAACTAATGTGTTTTAAATTGATCTGACGCCTTCAGGACTTGCAATGAGTAGTGATTCTTCCCAACCGAGCGCTGATACCGCGCAGGGAACTGTGCCCAAGTGGCAACCTCCACGTAACACCAAGGGAGCGGGTGGAACCTCTCCGCAAGTCGAGAAGGCGCTGGTCGATGTGCGCAGCAAAATCTATCCACGATCCGTCAAGGGCGTATTCGCCCGCTGGCGGATCTGGATGGTGTATTTCACGCAGATCATTTTCTATGGTCTGCCATGGCTGGAATGGCACGGCCGTCAGGCAGTGCTGTTTGACCTGCTGGAACGCAAGTTCTACATCTTTGGCATGATTCTGTGGCCCCAGGACGTTATCTACCTGACGGTGCTGCTGCTTATATCTGCCTTCTCCTTATTCCTTTTCACCGCCATGGCCGGCCGCTTGTTCTGTGGTTATGCCTGTCCGCAGACGGTCTACACCGAGATCTTCATGTGGGTCGAGCGCAAGGTGGAAGGTGACCGTCTGGCGCGTATCCGCCTGGATGAACAGGCCTGGAACGCCCGCAAATTACGTCTCAAGGCAACCAAGCACTTCCTGTGGATTGTGATTGCCTTGTGGACCGGCTTTACCTTTATCGGCTACTTCGCGCCTATCCGTGAACTGGGTGGTGAACTGATCGCCTTGTCCCTGGGCCCCTGGCAGTGGTTCTGGCTCTTGTTCTACGCCTTTGCCACCTGGGGTAACGCAGGTTTCATGCGCGAAGCCGTCTGTAAGTACATGTGCCCCTACGCGCGTTTCCAAAGTGCCATGGTGGACAGCGATACCTTTGTGGTTACCTACGACTTCGTGCGTGGTGAAACCCGAGGCGGTCGATCTCGCAAGATTGACCATAAAGAAGCCGGCATGGGCGATTGTGTGGACTGCAGCCTCTGTGTTCAAGTCTGTCCGACCGGCATTGATATTCGTGATGGCCTGCAATACATGTGTATTGGCTGTGGTGCCTGTGTGGACGTCTGTGATCAGGTCATGGACAAGATGGGCTACGAAAAGGGCCTGATCCGCTACACCTCGGAACGTGCCATTAAAGAGCGCATGACGCAGCCGCAGGTGCGACGTCGCATGCTGCGCCCGCGCGTGCTGTCTTATATCCTGATTCTGGCTGTCATTTGTGGTGCCTTCGTCTATACCTTGGCAACCCGGACACCGATGCGTGTGGACGTGATCCGCGACCGTGGCGCGTTGGGCCGTGAAGTGCCCGGCGGCATGATTGAAAACGTGTTCCGCCTGCAAGTCATCAATACCTCGGAAGAGGCGATGGAGCTGCAGTTGTCCGTCACTGGTCTGGAAGGCGCACGCATTCATTTGACCGAGAACGGCCAGGATCACATTCATGTGGCACCTGCTGGCAATAGATTGTTGCCGGTCGTGGTGCAAGTCCCAATTAGTAGTGCCAAGCCAGGCCTGTATGGTATTTCCATCCAGGCAGTAGGCGAGCATGAAGGGGGCCGCAAGACCTACGTGAACGAACGCAGTAGTTTTTATATTCCTCAGTAACTTTATAAAGAGCAAAACATGGACGAATCAAAGGACAGTGGACCCTGGTGGCGTGAACCGTGGCCCTGGTTGCTGATGGCCGGACCGGCTCTGGCTATCGTGGGCTGCGTCATTACTATTGTGTTGGCCTTTCAGAACTTCAGTAACCAGGGAGTTTCGGACGGCGGCGTCAAGCAAGGTCTGGTTGTCACCAAGACAGAGCCTGCCCGCGAGCAGCGCTAAGAGCAGTTGATTCACCGTTACGCTAGGGTTGAGAGAAGTATGTTTCCGTTCAAGAAGGGGGTACGAATGACCATCCGATCGTTGATGTGGATACTGTGGCCTTCATTCCTGGTCGCTGGGGTACTGAGTGCAATTGTGTTTGCGTTGGTGGACCCGTTGGACATCGTTGTACTTGGACATATGCAAGTAGATCGACTGACCTTTTATACGGTGGCGTTTTTTCTGTTCTGGGTGGCCGCTTCGGTGGCTTGTACGCTTAGCCTGTATATGTCCTCTGGTTCGCC
This sequence comes from Alcaligenes faecalis, assembly GCF_009497775.1. Taxonomy (NCBI): domain Bacteria; kingdom Pseudomonadati; phylum Pseudomonadota; class Betaproteobacteria; order Burkholderiales; family Alcaligenaceae; genus Alcaligenes; species Alcaligenes faecalis. The sequence continues at coordinate 2,584,465 of NZ_CP031012.1, read as the reverse complement.
AGCGGTACTGGCTGAACCGGCAGACAGTCTGGACTGATTCGGACAAGCGCCAGGAGATAAAAAAGCACATGCAAATTGCATGTGCTTTTTTTTGTGCGCGTCTGGCGCTGGGGAGCGATACAGCAGGCCGTAGAGACGTTCGGCGGCCTGCCTGAGCCCTAGGCAACAGCCAGGTGATTTAGTCGCACTCCGTGCCTGCCAGCGTGCGCAGGGCGGCCAGGTCCAGCAAGTGGACTTCGCGCTGGGAGATTTTCAGCAGACCTTCGCGCGCAAAACGCGAGAACAGGCGGCTGACGGTTTCCAGCGTCAGGCCCAGGAAGTTGCCGATTTCTTCGCGGCTCATGCGTAGAATGAATTCGTAAGGGGAGTAGCCAAGCAGCGACAGGCGCTGGGACAGGTTCAGCAAGAAGGCAGCCAGGCGCTGTTCGGAACGCAGTCCGGCCAGGGTCATCATCAGTTGATGCGCACGGTTGATTTCCTTGCTCATCAGGCGACGGAACTGTTGCTGCAAGATAGGCAACTGGGCCGACAGGCGGTCCAGATCATCGAGGCGGATCACACAGACTTCGCTGTCTTCCAGGGCGATGGCATGGGAGACATGGCGATTTTCAACCAGGCTATCCATGCCCAGGATTTCTCCTGGTAATAAAAAGCCCGTAATCTGGATGTGGCCGGTGGAATCTTCCAGCTGCATCTTGATCGAACCAGAGCGCAGACCATAGATTCCCTCGACTGAGTCGGCCAGTCGAAACAGCACGCCGCCCTTGGGGATGCGGATGCGCTCCTTGACTAATTCGTCCAACCGCTCCATTTCATGCTTAGGCATCCCAAGAGGTAGACACACCTCATTGAGCATACAGCTGGAGCAGCGTATGGAGTCAGCGGTAACCGAGATACGTTTTTGCATAAGGAATAATGTCAGATGGCGAAACGCTAAATCTTTGAGTCAAATCAAGTGTAATTGTAGCTTTTTATTGGTTGGTATTCCCGCTAATCCTTAATATGTTTAGTTCTTAAGGCCCGCGCCACGCGGGAAGTGGCTCCCCATGCCGGGTACAGCGCACTGTAACTACCCCTGCCATGTTGTTGTTTAAAAGCGATCTAAACACTTGAATACTTGGTTTTTGTCCTTATCTTCAATTCATCCTGTTATTTGTTGCGAGATCTGGGCGAGCAGTATTTGGTAACTGTTTGCTTTAGCTGATCGCATATTTTCTGAAGTGAAAATTCTATGCGAATCGATAAATTGACAACGAAGTTTCAACAGGCTTTAGCGGATGCGCAAAGCCTGGCTGTTCGCGAAGACAACCCCTATCTGGAACCCGCCCACGTACTGGTCGCCTTGCTGGCTGATGCTGATTCTGGCACCGGCAGCTTGCTGGCCCGTGCGGGCGTTGCCATTCCCCGTCTGGAAAACGAGCTTAACCGCCTGATCTCCAATCTGCCCAAGGTACAAGGGGCGGAAGGTCAGCAGCAGCTTAGTTCGGCCCTGCAAGCGGCTTTGGCCAAAACCGACAAGGAAGCCGCTCAGCGCGGTGACACCTATATCGCCAGCGAATTGTTCCTGCTGGCCCTGGCCGATGACAAGGGTGAAACTGGTCGTGCTCTGCGTGATGCCGGTTTGCAGCGTCGTGCGCTGGAAGCCGCCATTGAAGCCGTACGCGGTGGTGCCAATGTGAATGACGCTGAAGGTGATAGCAACCGTGAGGCGCTGGACAAATACACCACAGACCTGACCGAGCGCGCCCGTTTGGGCAAGCTGGACCCGGTGATTGGCCGTGACGACGAAATTCGCCGCACGATCCAGATTCTGCAGCGTCGTACCAAGAACAACCCCGTGTTGATTGGTGAGCCTGGGGTGGGTAAGACCGCCATTGTGGAGGGTCTGGCGCAGCGTATCGTGAACAACGAAGTGCCCGAAACCCTGAAGGGCAAGCGCGTTCTGGTACTGGATCTGGCCGCTCTGCTGGCCGGTGCCAAGTACCGTGGCGAATTTGAAGAACGTCTGAAAGCTGTCTTGAAAGAGCTGTCCAAGGACGATGGCAAAACCATTGTCTTCATTGACGAGCTGCACACCATGGTGGGCGCTGGCAAGGCCGAAGGTGCCATGGATGCCGGCAATATGCTCAAACCCGCCTTGTCGCGTGGCGAGCTGCACTGTATTGGTGCGACTACGCTGAACGAGTACCGCCAATACATCGAGAAGGATGCCGCTCTGGAGCGCCGTTTCCAGAAGGTGCTGGTGAACGAACCTGACATGGAGTCCACGATTGCGATTCTGCGCGGTTTGCAGGAGCGCTACGAGCTGCACCACGGTGTTGCGATTACCGACCCTGCCATTGTGGCCGCGGCCGAGCTGTCGCAGCGTTACATTACGGACCGCTTCCTGCCCGATAAGGCCATTGACCTGATCGACGAGGCCGCTGCCCGTATCCGTATGGAGATCGACTCCAAGCCCGAGGTCATGGACAAGCTGGATCGCCGCATCATTCAGTTGAAGATCGAGCGTGAAGCCGTCATCAAGGATACGGACGAGGCCTCTCAGCGTCGTTTGCAGGCCATCAATGACGAGATGGAAAAGCTGCAGCGCGAGTACAACGACTACGAAGAGATCTGGAAAGCCGAAAAAGCGGCCGTCCAGGGCTCGCAAGTCGTTAAAGAGGAAATCGAGAAAGTCCGTGCCGAAATGGCCGAGTTGCAACGCAAGGGTCAGTTCGACAAGTTGGCCGAGCTGCAATACGGCAAGCTGCCCGAGCTGGAAGAGCGTCTGAAAGCGGCCGAAGCCAATATGGACAAGGCGGATCAGGACAAACCTCGCTTGCTGCGTACGCAGGTCGGTGCCGAGGAAATCGCGGAAGTGGTTTCGCGTGCAACCGGTATTCCTGTGTCCAAGATGATGCAGGGCGAGCGTGAAAAGCTCTTGCAGATGGAAGACTACCTGCACAAGCGTGTGGTCGGCCAAGGTGAGGCAGTACGTCTGGTGTCGGATGCTATCCGTCGCTCGCGTGCGGGTCTGTCTGATCCGTCCCGCCCTTATGGTTCCTTCCTGTTCCTGGGGCCAACTGGTGTGGGTAAGACCGAGCTGACCAAGGCATTGGCCAACTTCCTCTTTGATTCCGAGGATCACATGATTCGTATCGACATGAGCGAATTCATGGAGAAACACTCGGTGGCTCGTTTGATCGGGGCGCCTCCCGGCTACGTGGGCTACGAAGAGGGCGGTTACCTGACCGAGGCCGTGCGTCGCAAACCTTATTCGGTGATTCTGCTGGACGAGGTAGAGAAAGCGCACCCCGACGTCTTTAACGTGCTCTTGCAGGTGCTGGACGACGGTCGTTTGACTGACGGTCAAGGTCGTACAGTGGACTTCCGTAATACGGTAATCATCATGACCTCCAACCTGGGTTCGCAGCATATCCAGCGTTTGTCAGGTGAGCCTTACGATGTGATCAAGGAAGTGGTGTGGGAAGAGGTGAAACAGCATTTCCGCCCCGAGTTCCTGAACCGTATTGATGAAGTGGTGGTGTTCCACGGTCTGGAAGCAGAACACATCGAGTCCATTGCTCGTATCCAGCTTGAACGTCTGGATCAGCGTCTGGCTCAGCGTGACATGCATCTGGAAGTCAGCGAGGCTGCTTTGGCGCAGTTGGCCAAGGCCGGGTTTGACCCTGTGTTCGGTGCACGTCCTTTGAAACGTGCCATCCAGCAGCACATTGAAAACCCGGTGGCTCGCCTGATTCTGGAAGGCCGCTTTGGTCCTAAAGATGTGGTGCCTGTGGACTGGAAGGACGGCGAATTTACGTTCAGCCGCAGTATCCAGTAATCAGCAGACGCTAATTACTGTTGTGCTGGTGAGCGTTGAGCAGTAGAGATGACCAGCACATGCAGTAAATCGTAGTTGAAACAGCAGTAAAAAAGCGCCTTGGGAAACCAGGGCGCTTTTTCTTTGGCTCTACGGAGTGTTTCAAGCCTGGGTTGCTTTACCTCTGATCTGTGTCACCCACTTGGGTTTTGGCAAAGACAAAGCTATCCAGAATCTTGGTGTGGCTCATCGGTGTCATGTTCGTATAAGGGACATCTGGCAGGCGGAGGCTGTCTTGGCCAGGTGTACTGAGTCCGTAAAGACCGTACAGGTCTTGCTTAGGCATTCTCTTGAACCGGTGCCGGAGGCGGAGTCAGGTCCAGTTCATCCTTGCCGTAGAACTTCACACCGATCTCGACACGAGGGCGGCCTTGCGAGCGGCGGTGACGGTTGGTGTCGCGCAGCGAGTACACGCAACCGCAGTATTCCTGCTGATAGAAGTTCTCGCGTTTGCTGATTTCCAGCATGCGTTGCGAGCCGCCACCTTTGCGCCAGTTGTAGGTCCAGTACTTCATCTCCGGATAACGGGCTGCAGCGCGTTCGCCACAGTCGTTGATCTGGTTCATGTCTTTCCAGCGCGAAATACCCAGCACGCTCGAGATGATGTCGTAGCCATTTTCATGGGCGTAGAGGGCCGTGCGCTCAAAGCGCATATCAAAGCAGACGGTGCAGCGCTCGCCACGCTCGGGGGCATGTTCCAGGCCGCGTACACGTTCAAACCAGTTATCCACGTCGTAATCGGCGTCAATGAACTCGATGCCGTGTTCTTCGGCAAAGCGAATGTTTTCCTGCTTGCGCAGTTCGTACTCGCGGGCCGGGTGGATATTGGGGTTGTAGAAGAAAACGGTGTATTCAATCCCCGAGGCGTGCAAGGCCTCCATCACCTCGCCCGAACAGGGGGCGCAGCAGGAGTGCAGCAGCAATTTCTCGCGCTTCTCCGGCATGGTTAAAACTGGACGATTGAGCTGAGTGGACATGAATCTGAATCCGAGAAAAAAGGCGTCCCGAGTCGGTCGCACAATAAATCAATGCGACTATTGTAGATTCTTGGCAAAGTTTAGTGAAATCAATCTGTTGCCTTAGTACCCCAGGACCTCGTCCCATAGACGCGTAACGGCCTGCCGTTCCTGAGTCAGCTCGGTTTGCGGCACACGGGCTTTTTCTGCCCCTTCCAGACGCAAAGCGTGCTGACGACGGCGCAGGGCACGGTAGGCGTCGGCCACTTCCTGGGCATGGTCTACCGCAATCAGGCCCGCCTGTGCGGCAATGCCCAGCAAGGCGATATTGCCCAGGTTTTCCAGCAGTTTGGGATGCTCACGACTATGGCACAGCACCAGATACTGGGTGATGAACTCCACGTCCACCATGCCGCCACGGTCGTGTTTCAAGTCAAACAGTTCGCTGCGGTTGGGGTGTCCGGCGCTGATCTTGTCACGCATGTCCAGAATGTCAGCGCGCAGTTTGCGACGGTCACGCTCCATCAACAGGATGGAGCGGCGGATTTCATCGAAACGTTCCTTGATCTGGGCATCCCCGGTCACAAAACGGGCGCGGGTAATGGCTTGATGCTCCCAGGACCAGGCGCTGCGGGTTTGATACTGCTCGAAAGCATCCACGCTGACAGCCAGCAAACCCGCATCACCATCCGGGCGCAAACGCAGGTCAATATCGTAGAGGCGGCCAGAGGAGGTCATGGCTGATAACCAACTGGTCATGCGGCGAGCCAGTTTGATGTAGCGCTCCACATTGTCCTGGCTGGGATCGTCGTACAGAAATACCAGATCCAGGTCCGAAGCGTAGCCAATTTCCTTGCCGCCCAGCTTGCCGTAGGCAATGACGGCAAAGCGGGGCGGAGTGTCGTGTTCGGGGCCCAGACTGCGGGGGCGCGTCAGAGGCCAGGTGCGCTCCAGCGTTTCGGCCAGCATCATGTCGGCCAGGGCCGAGAGCTGGTCGGCCAGAGCCTCTACCGTCAACACGCCTTCCAGATCCTGAGCCAGCAATTGGAAGGTGATCTGGTGCTGCCAGTCGCGCATCATGTTCATTTGCTGTTCGACATCGGCCTGGCCATCGGGCAGGCGGCACGCGTCCAGATCGCGGCACATTTGCTCGGACAGGGCGGCAAAGTCCGGAATCTCCATCAGCGAATGCCATTCGATCAGGCTGTCCAGCAGGAGCGGGTATTGAGCCAGATACTGCGCGGCCCAAGGGCTGGCCGAGACAATACGGGCAACACGGGCCAGGGTATCGGGGTATTCAGCCAGCAAAGCCAGATAGGCACTGCGCTGGGCAATCAGCTCGATCAGGTTGAAGAGCCGGGTCGCCGTCATTTCCGGGTTTTCGGAACGATAGGCGTAGTCCTCGGCCAAGGGGATCAAGCGCTGGACGCGATCCAGGCTGGCATTGGGCAGGCTGCGCAGGCGATGGCTGTTCAGCAGGGCCTGACGCAATTGTTCGATGCGCTCCTGCAAAGCCTGATCTTGCTCGGCGCTGTTGACTTCGGGGGCGGGGGCTGCCGCTGCAGGAGGCTCGGCACTGGCTTCTTCGCCCATACCGGCCAGACGGAAGGCGTTGCGGAAGGTGTGCGACACAAACTTTCTGTGCTGGCCTAGCTGGTCGTCGAAATCGGCCAGGCTCAGGCCCAACGTGGCCGCCAGCTCGGTGCGCAGTTCTTCGTCCTGGGGCAGCAAATGGGTTTGCTCGTCCTCACGGTACTGCAGGCGGTGTTCGACACGCCGCAAGAAGGTATAGGCGGCCAGCAGCTTGTCGCAGACCTCCTGGTCCAGCAGACCGGCTGCGCATTGACCGCGCAGGGCCTTGTGCAGGCTGGGTGTTTGCAGGGAAGGCTGTCGTCCACCGCGAATCAGCTGGTTGAGCTGAACCACAAACTCAATTTCTCGAATTCCGCCGTCCCCCAGCTTGATGTTGTGCCAGGTCTCCACGCCATTGCGGTTCAGGGCACGACGTGTCCAGTCCTGACGGATGCGTTCGCGCAGGCCGCGCAGGGCAGACAGGGCATCAAAGTCAAAATACTTGCGGTACACAAAAGGGGTACGCAGCGCTTCGAAGTGATGCACATCTCCAGCGCTGCGGCTGCCTTCAAAGGCCTGGGCCTTGATGGGACGAGCCTTGATCCAGGCATAGCGCTCCCATTCCCGGCCTTGGTTGACCAGATAGTTTTCCAGAGCCTGCATGCTCCAGGCCAGTGGCCCGGAATCGCCGTCCGGGCGCAGGCGCAAGTCGGTGCGAAACACCTGGCCGAAGGCGTCCGTATCGGACAGCACGGGCATCATGCGCTGGGTAACTTTGCCGTAAAACTCGTGATAGCTCAGGGGGCGGCGACCATCGGTTTCGCCGTCCTCGTCGTAGAGCATGATCAGGTCAATGTCGGAAGAAACGTTTAATTCCCCCCCGCCCAGCTTGCCCATACCCAAAATAATCATCTCCTGGGGCAGGCCAGTTTCCGAGTTTTTAGGAATACCGTGGATTTCCGCCAGTTGCTGCGCCACGGTTTCATAGGCTTGTGCCACGGCCAGATCAGCCAGGCTGCTCATGGCCTGCATGACTTCGTCCAGCGGCGCCAGGCCATTGATGTCGCGGATCATCAGCACCAGAAAGACCCGCTCACGCAGTTGGCGCAAGGCCTGGCGCACTTGTGCCAGACGATCATTCTCGGGTTCGGGCAGCAAAGTCCTATACCATTGCGTAATCAGTGCGGGGGTGACAGGGTGCTGGGCTTGCTCTTCCAACCACGTTCCAAATTGTGGCTGAGCGTTTACTTTTCGACGCAAGGGGCCGGACCATTGCATCACGGGCTTCAATATAATGGACTGGCTCATACGATAAGAGGCTTTTCGGATACGGGGGGGAACGACAAGTGAAATGACTTGTCTGACTAGGCCGGAAATGACCGCATCTAACTATACTCGGGAATTGATTGCATGGTAGTTCGAGGGCTTGTGCGACTGGCGCTGGTGCTCTATTTTGCGCTGATGCTAAGCCTTGTCGGGCTACGTTATTTGCTCGTGCCCCAATTGGATAATCTGCGTCCCTATCTGGTGCAGAAAATCAGTGAACAAACCGGCCTGCAAGTCCAGATTCAAGAATTAAAAGGCGACTGGCAGGGTTGGAATCCCCATCTTTCCGTGACGAACCTGTCGCTGGCAGAGCCAGGGCAGGAGCCCATGTTGCAGTTGCCCAAGCTGCAAGCCGATATCAGCTGGAAGTCCTTGTTCAGCGGTTCGCTGCAATTGCGTCAGCTGGATGTACAAGGTTTGACGATTCCTGTGCGGCGTGACCCCCAGGGCCAGATTCTGGTGATGGGCCAAGTACTGGATCTGAATGATGACAGTGCCCCGTCAGAACCCGAAGCCTGGCAAGGGCCGGTTCGCTGGCTGCTGGAGCAGCGTGGCATTCGTATTCAGGGGACGTCCTTGCAATGGCAGGATGATCTGCGTGGCGCGCCTGCCTTGAATCTGCCTTCGATTGAATTGCAGATTGGCTACAGACAGGGCTGGCACGAGGTGAATCTGGCCACGGCCTTGCCCGCTGATCTGGGCGAGTCCCTGGCTTTGGCCTTGCGTGTGCAGGGCAAACGTCGTCTGCCAGAAAATGTGGATGTGATGGACCTGCCCTGGGAAATGACCGTGCAGGCTAAAGGGGTGGATACTCCCGGGCTGCGCCCCTGGCTGGATGTGCCTGTGGCGCTGGATAAGGGCTGGGTCGATGTGCGTGCCCAAGCCAGTCAGCCCAAGGCGGCCCAGACCATACAGATGCAGCTGGCCGCCCAATTGCGCGATGTGGCCGTGCTTACTGAAAGCGAAGACCGTTTGCAACTGCAGCAAGCCAGTCTGGAACTGGAGGGGGGGCTGAATGACTTGCAGGCGCTGGCTCAAGGCAAGCAAAGCGGTGATGTGCAGTGGGCGCTGTCGATGAAGGGTTTTGGTCTGCGTGTGCCGGATTTGTTTGCCCAATATCTGGCGGTGGATCAGCTCAATGCCCAAGGGACAGCCCATCGTGACGAGCAGGCCAGACTCAGCGTCAGCAAAATGAATCTGGCTTTGCGTAATCCTGATCTGGATGCGCAATTAACGGGCAGCTGGCGCGAGGATGCCAAGTTCGAGGCCGGTGTAGCGGACTGGCAGGGGCAATTCAAGCACCTGAATCTGGCGGCCTTGGTGAATTACCTGCCTTTGACGGTCAACCCTCTGGCGCGTGAATGGATGCAGGCTGGACTGGTGCAGGGGGCGGTACGAGACGGGACAATCCGGCTGCAAGGTGGCCTGGATACTTTCCCATATGGCTTGAGCCCGGAGGATGGCAGCTTTGAAGTGGCCGGGGCTTTGGATCAGGGGATTGTGGATTATCAGCCCGCCCGCCCCAAGCGTTTGGCCTGGCCGCGTCTGGAAGGCGTGCAGGGCAGCATACGCATGCATAACGACAATCTGGATATTGTGGCCCAGCAGGCACGTATGCCTATCGCCAAGCAGCAGGATATTGTGCTGCGCGATATTCAGACCCATATCACGTCCCTGGAGCAAAACAGCTTTCTGAAGCTGGAAGGCGTGTCCCAGGCACCGGCGACCAGTTACCTGGCCCTGGTGCATCAGTCTCCCCTGAATGCTTTGCTCGATGGCTTGCTGGCCGACAGCCGCGTCAAAGGGGATTGGACCGTACCCGTCAAATTGCAGATTCCTTTGGATAATGCCGACGATGCCCAGGTACAGGGCCAAATCCAGATGAACAATGGCGAGTTTCAGTACATGCCTGAAGCTCCTTCGTTTACGGCGTTGAAGGGCGAGCTGGCTTTTAATGAAAAAGGCGTCAGTGCCCAAAGCTTGACGGGCAAGATGCTGGGCGGCGACACCCAGATCAGCGGTGTGCTGGAGCCCGGCAAGCCCGGTTTGCGCCTGAGTGGTGTGCTGACAGCCAAAGGTCTGGAACAGTATCTGGAGTTGAAGGGCCTGCAGCGTTTGCAGGGTCAGACTCCCTATAGCGTGTTGATGAAGCTGGACGCCAAGGGTTCTTTTTCTTTGGGTGCCGAGTCCGATCTGACGGGTTTGGCACTGAACTTGCCTGAACCTTTCCACAAGCCTGCCGAGCGCGCAGCCAAATTGAAGGCGGACTGGAGTAGTGACTCCGCCGCCAAGATGGATCGTTTGCAGATCAGCTTGGAAGATAGACAGACCTTTTTGCTGAACCTGCTGCATGCTCAAGGTTCCCGTCAGGGTAGTTACTTTCAAAGTGGCAGCATGGGAACGCCGGGATTGGTGAATTGGCCTCAACGCGGCCTGCAACTGCATAGCCGCTATGACCGTATGGATCTGGATGCCTGGGAGAGGGTGGTAGAGGAGTTCGGCCAGAATCTGGATGGCAGTCCTTTGACTCCCTCGGCTCGTCCCTTGCTGCCTTTGCTGGAGCGGGTGCGTCTGAATGCGGATCAGGCATTTTTCAGAGGGCAACTGTTGGACCGTCTGGAAATGGAAAGCACGGAAGATGCTGCTGGCAGACTGTTTCTGAGCATGAAGGCCAAGCAGGCTGAAGGGCGCTTGCAAGCGCAGCATCAAGGTGGTCGTTACACCGGCATGTTCAATGCCAATTTCTCCCGCTTGTACATTGACGGTGGCAGGCCCGACTGGGCTTGGGCCGACGCCGATTTGCCCATGAATGATGAGCTGCATTTGCCTGCGATCTCCTTCAAGGTGGATGATTTGCAGATTCATGGCGTGCGCTTTGGCAAGCTGGAAGCCAAGGGCAAGCCGGCCGCAACAGGGAAAAAGTGGACGCTGGAAAACTTTTCCTTGAATGCCCAGGGTATGCAGCTGCATGGTTACGGCTCTTTGGCCTTGAGTGGGCCACAGCGTGGGCTGGAGCTGGTGGCCAATAGCCAGGTAAGCAATTTGGGGCAGTTTGTGGATGTCAGCGGCTTGCTGACCGAGTCCATCAAGGATGGTGACGGCACGGTGCAGGCGGCCTTGTTCTGGAGTGACTTCCCCTGGTCTTCTGACAAGCGCAATATCCGCGGTCAGTTCAATGTGGATTTGCGCAAAGGGCGCTTTATCAGCCTGAAATCGCGCTCGGCCAAACTGCTGGAGTTGTTGAGTTTGCAGTCTATCTCGCGCTTGAGCCGCCTGGATCTGGACTTGTTTGGCGCGGTGAAGGAAGGCTTTGCCTTCGATAGCCTGACCGGACGCATGAACCTGTCGCAGGGCAAGCTGGAGCTGGATAACTATCAGATCAAGGGCCCGGCGGGGGCGATCAGCCTGAAGGGCTGGATTGATATCTGGGACGAGACGCTGGATTTGATTGCGGTGGTGGACCCGAATCTGGATATGAGCGGCGCGGCCATTGCCGCCTACTTCACCGTCAATCCGATGGTGGGAGTCGGGGCCTTGCTGACGCAGTGGCTGATGCAGATTCCGATGAGCAGCCATTTGTCTGTCACCTATGCGGTGACGGGCAAGATTGATGATCCGCAGTTGAAAGATCTGGATGCCCCTGCGGTCAGCACCGCGAAAAAAGAGAAGCCACCGCGGATTGAGCCTTGATCCTAGGCGCCTGATCCAAAGCGGTTTTGCGTGGGGCTGCGTCAGGTTCTCAGCAAGATTTTTCCGTGTTTTAACCCTTATGCAAAGGATGGGCCGATGAGCGCACATAGACTGAAACGACTGGCAGCGACCTTGATCGTGGCGGGTCTGTCTTTCCATGCTATTGGGGCGGAAACCCATCCTGTGGCTCAGGCTGCACAAGAGCTTGAGCAGTCCTTGCAGGCCCGTGTTGGTCTGGCTGTACTGGACACGGCAGACGGGCAGTGGTGGCAATACCGTGCCGATGAGCGTTTCCCCATGGCCAGTACCAGCAAGGCCTTGATCTGTTCGGCATTATTGGCCCGAGGACCGGGCGCCATGAAGACGGCTTGGCTGGTCAGGGAAGAGGCCATTCAGTCGTATGCACCCACGGCAGAAGACCTGATAGGGCAGTACGTGCCAGCGTCGCACTTGTGTGCGATCACGATGCGCAACAGCGACAATACCGCCGCCAATGGGGTTCTGGAGATGCTGGGCGGGCCCGAGGCGATCACGTCCTTTCTACGCAGCGTGGGTGACACGGTGACGCGTCTGGATCGCAACGAGCCCAGCCTGAATGAAGCTACACCTGGTGATCCGCGGGATACAACAACCCCGCAAGCCATGGTGCGCACCTTGCAGAATCTGGTTCTGGGCGATGCGCTTAAAGCACCAGATCGTGATCGTTTGATTGACTGGTTGCGCCATAACGAAGTGGGTGGGCCTTTGCTGCGGGCTGGTGTTCCGGAAAGCTGGGCGGTGGCAGACCGAACCGGGGCAGCCGCTTATGGCACACGCGGGGTCGTGGCGGTGATGTGGCCCCCTGAACGTGCGCCGCTGGTGGCCGCCGTCTACATCACGGAAACCAAGGCTTCTATGGAAGAGCGCAACGCGGCCATCGCCACGATTGGCAAGGCCATTGCAGCGGCGGTGGATCAGAAAACACAGCCCTGATCACCGGGCAGACACCGGCGGCGGCAGGATGCCTAGCCGGTCTGACGCTCCAGCATTTCATCCAGTGTCGCGTAATAGCTCATGGACGCATGGCGCAGGTTCGTGCGTACATGCTCGCGCGCCTGTTCCGGGTCTTTGTCCAGAAAGGATTGCAGAATGCCACGGGTGGCCTGCATGGACAGCTCCCGATAGCGCGTATCGCGCAAAGTGGCCAGACGCACGGCTTCCACGTGATCGCTTAGACGCAGAATCATGGTGCTCAAGTGCGGGTTGGGGCAGAGCGTGATCCAGCTTTCCCGAAACGCATCGTTGGCAATCATGTATTGCATGGGGTCTGCGGCGGCGTGGGCCTTTTCGGCTGCATTGGCGGCCTTGTTCATCAAGGCCAGCCCCTCCAGACTGGCTTGCAGGCAAGCGGCGGCAGCCGCTTCAGGCTCCAGCAGCATTCGTATTTCAAAAATCTGTGCAATATCGGCCGGGGTGAAGCGCCGCAGCATGAAGCCGCGTGATGTGCCCTCCAGCAATCCTTCGTTGGTCAGTTGCAGCAAGGCTTCGCGCACAGGCATGCGCGAGACTTGCAGTTCAGCAGCAATTTCATGGTCAACCAGACGGTTGTCATAGCTGATGTCGCCACTGCGCATGCGGCTGCGCAGGTGCTTGTAGACCTGCTGGCGTATGTTCAGTTTGGGGGCGGCAGGCTGGTTTTTATTCATTGGTTTTGGGCAAGACGGTGAACAGGCAGTCGGCATGGCGTCCCTGTGCGCAGCAGTGTGTTTCCTGCACCTGGACGGGCTGATCGTAGATCAATTGTCCGACGGCTGTAAGCATACCAACGATAGGCCGGCACAGGGGCTGATCATGGGGGCCAAATCCCCAGGCAAAGGGGCTGTTTTGCACGCGAACCTGCAAAGCTCCTGTGGCCTCTGTTTGAATGTCCCAGTTCCCCCAACCCAGCTGTGCCGAGATATCGGCAATGCTGTCCAGCAAGGCCTGCGGGTCGTGATTGATGGCTTCCCAATACGCCTTGGCGGACAAGCCACCTTGCTCCATCACGGCCTGCCCCAATGCATCCAGCGCCTGCGTTCGGGCGGGTTCATCCAGCCGGCGAAACAGCCCCATCAACACGTCGGTACGCATCATCAAGTAGCGCCGATCGGCGTCCAAAATCTGGCCCTGTGCCGTATCCCAGCTTAATCTGTCTCTGAATTCAGTCATTTTTAAGGAAAAGTATATTGTTTTGTTTTTAGATAATAGATTGATATTAAAGCAAATAAATTATAGGGAAAACCATTATCTATTTAATTTAAGAATAAACTATATACTTTTTCGCAAGGCGGACTAGCGCTGGAATGAAGTGCATAACAAAAGGGGACAAATGGTGAAAGCGTTGCGAAAAAGCGTAATGGGGCTGGCCTTGGGGGCTGCCTTGATGATGGGCTGGGGGACGGCCAGCCAGGCAGCCGGGAGCGAATTGAAAATTGCTTTCCCGGTTGATATTCCGTCCTGGGACCCGACCTCGGTCACCTTTCCGGCGGGTCAGTCGATTTACAAGGCCGTGTTTGATTCACCCCTGTTCGTGGGTGACGATCTGAAGGTGGCACCACGCCTGATCGAGTCCTGGGAATGGGCGGACGAACAAGGCCAGGCCCTGAAGGTGAAGCTGCGCGACAAGGTGAAATTCCATGACGGCAGCGACATGACGGCCGAGGATTTGAAGTTCACCTTCGATCGTGCAATCAACAAGAAAACTCTGGCTCTGAACGGCATGTTGCCCACCCTGAAGTCAGTGGAAGTGACCGGCCCGCTGGAAGCCATTATTCATTTCAGTTCGCCCACGCCAACGGCTCCCAAAGGCCTGGCCTTCTTGTCGGCCTATATCCTGCCCAAAGCTTATTTCGAGAAGGTAGGGGAAGAGGAATTCCTGAAGCGTCCGATTGGCGCAGGCCCTTACAAGCTGAGCGATTATCAACGTGGTTCCCGCATCACCCTGGAAGCTTTTGAGGACTACTGGCAAGGTGCGCCAGACCTGAAGCAGGTCGTGTTTGAAATCGTGCCGGATTCCTCGGCACGCGTTGCTGCGGTTGAGTCCGGTCGGGCCGATGTCTCTGTGCAGATTCCGGTGCGCGAAATTACCCGTCTGGAAAAGAATCCCAAGCTGGAAGCCAAGGTCTACCCGTATAGCGAGATCTACATTCTGCAAATGCCCAGCTATGTGGACAGCTTCAAGGATGTGCACGTGCGTCGTGCCATGAACATGGCCATCGACAAGGCCGGTCTGTCCCGCGCCTTTTACAAAAATGTCGCCCAGCCCTTGTCGGTTCTGGCTACCAAAGGCTCACCCGGCGATGTGCCTGATCTGAATATTCCTTTCGACAAGAAAGCCGCCGTAGAGGAATTGGCCAAAGCGGGTTACAGCACGGAAAAGCCGCTGACCATTACCTTGTACTCCACCAATAACACCTTCCCATCGGACTACGACGTGGCCCGTGCGGTGGCTCAAATGTGGAGCCAGATTGGTGTGCAAACCACGGTTGAGGAAATTACCGTGGCCAAGTATCTGGAGCTGAGCCATTCGTCCAAATTGACGGGTGTGATGCTGTACAGCTGGGCCAATGCAACGGGCGATCCGGAGATTTTCACGGGCCGCATTCTGGATCCGCGCCTGCGTTTTTCCACCTGGAAAGAAGAGCGTCTGGCGGGCACGCTGGATGAGCTGAACCGTCAGATGGACGAGGACAAGCGAGTAGCCGGTTATCAGGCGCTGAATCGTGAAGCCGCGGAACAGGCCTGGAGTCTGCCGGTGTTGCAGTCCATCTCCACCATTGCCTACAAAAAGGGCCTGAAGCTCAATACCTATCAGACGGGCTACATCCTGCCGCAGGAATATTCCTGGCAGTAAGCCTTTCATGCGCCCCGCAGCATCGCGCTGCGGGGTGGTCTACCGGGTTTGACCCGGCGTATTTTCTCCTGCGGTTCTCTTCATGAAAAACGTTTGCTTCCTGATGGCGCGCAAGCTCGTCTTCGTGCTGGTGACGGCGTTCTTGCTGTCCATGATCGTGTTCTTCATGCTGCGCGTCATTCCCGCTGACTCTCTGGGCATGATGCTGCCTCCTTCGGCCACCGAAGCCGATGCGCAGGCGCTGCGTGTTGAGCTGGGCATGGATGGCTCGGCCTTGCATCAGTACCAGGTTTGGTTGAGCGGTGTGTTTCGCGGCAATCTGGGCAACTCCATCTTCTTTCATCAGCCGGTGACGGGTTTGCTGGCCCAGGCTTTACCACCCACGCTGGAGCTGGCCTGTATCAGCTTGCTGATGGCTTTGCTGATCTCTATTCCTGGCGGCATTGTTCTGTATTTGCTGGACAAGAAAAAGATCGAATTTGTGGCCGACTTCGTGCTGGTGCTGCTTCTGTCGGTGCCGTCCTTTCTGTGGGGCATTATTTTGATCGTGGTGTTCGGTGTGCTGTTTCCGGTCCTGCCCTTTATGGGACGAATGGAAGGCACACCAGCCGTAGATGGCGGCACGGGCTTTCTGCTGTTTGACCTCTTGGTACGCGGTCAATGGCAAGCCTGGTGGGATGCCTTCTCGCATTTGCTCCTGCCCGCTCTGGCCTTGGCTCTGGCTTTCAGTCCCATCGTGATTCGCGTGCTGCGCTCCAGCCTGATTGAGACAGCCAATAGCCAGTACGTGAACGTAGCCCGTCTGCGCGGTGTGCCGGAATGGCGAGTGCTGCTGGTGCATATGCTGAAAAACGCGGCCCTGCCTACCTTGACCCTGATCGGCGTGCAATTTGGCTTCTTGTTTGGCGGCACCTTGCTGATCGAAGTCATTTTCTCCTTCCCCGGTATCGGCAATCTGATGGTGCAAGCCATCAAGAACCATGACCTTCCCCTGATTCAGGGCGTGGCTCTGGTGTTCTGTTTGATGGTGCTGGCCGTCAACTTCTGTGTCGATGGCTTGTACAGCGTTATGAATCCACGTCTGAGGTCCACATGAGCGCGCATCCACATTCTTTCTGGCAAGCGCGGCTGCGGCCTGTGCTGGCCCATCCCAAAGTGCTGGTTGGCGGCACTCTGGTCTTGATCTTTGCTTTGGTGGCCTTGTTTGCCCCTTTGCTGGCTCCCAACGATCCTAATGCTCAGGACTTGCTGGCCACGCTCTTGCCACCCGCGTGGCAGGAGGGTGGTCTGGCGCAGTATCCCTTGGGAACGGATGGCCTGGGGCGATGTATTTTGTCGCGCCTGATTTATGGCAGCCGTGTGGCCTTTCAGGTGGCTGTGACCGCTGCCGCAGGGACCATGGTGCTGGGCACGGTGCTGGCTATCTTGGCTGGTTATATCGGTGGCTGGTTCGACCGGGGAGTCAGCTCTCTAGTGGTGCTGTGGATGGCATTCCCGCCCGTGGTGTTTTCCATGATGTTGATGGTGGGCTTGGGCACGGGGCTGTTCAACGTGATTCTGGCCGTGGTGCTGGTGGACTGGACCCGTTTTTATCGCGTGGTTCGGGCCGAAGTTCTGGTGGCGCGCCAGCGTGATTATGTTTATGCCGCGCATTTGCTGGGCTTTTCCCACCTGCGCATCATGTTGCGTGAAGTGCTGCCTAGCGTGGCGCCACTGATCGTCACCTTGTTCAGTCTGCAAATGGGGGTGGCCATTGTGGTTGAAGCCATCCTCAGTTTCGTGGGGCTTTCCGTTCCTTCGGATGTGGTGGCCTGGGGCGTGATGCTGGCCGACGGTCGTGACCAGATTTACCAGGCAGGCTGGGGCCTGATGGCGCCGGTCATTGGCATTGTGTTTGCAGTGCTGGGTTTCAATTTGCTGAGTGATGGTTTGCGCACCACGCTGGATCCTCGGCTCAAGCAACGAGGAGCGCACTGATGAGCGTGCCGATTATTGAATTCAAGCAAGTCAGTGTCTCGGTGCCGGTACAAGGGCAATCGGTAGAGCTGCTGCGCAAGGTCTCGTTTGCGGTGCAAGCAGGCCGCACCTTGGGGCTGGTCGGGGAGTCCGGCGCAGGCAAGAGCATGATAGGGCGGGTGATCTCGGGCATGTTGCCCAGCAATCTGCGCTTGTCCTCGGGCCAGGTCTGTTTTCAGGGCTCAGTGGTCACGGGTGCACAAATGCGCCGTCTGCTGGGTCGCAAAGTGGCCTTTGTGCCGCAGGAGCCCTTGTCCTCGTTGAATCCGGTGCTGACCATACGCCAGCAGATGTTCGAGCACTTGGCTCGACTGGGTATTCCTCGTGCATCGCGCGAGCAATATTGCCTGGAGCGTCTGCATGAAGTGGGTCTGCCTGATCCGCCGTCCATGCTGGGGCGCTATGCCCATGAGCTTTCGGGCGGGCAGTGCCAGCGTATCCTGATTGCCATGGCCTTTTCCGGCGACCCGGAACTGATCGTGGCTGACGAGCCTACAACGGCTTTGGATGTGATTACCCAAGCGCAAATTATCCGCATTTTGCGTGATGTGCAGCAGCGCCATCAAACCGCCGTGATTCTGATCACCCACGATCTGCGTATGGCTGCCCACGTCTGTGATGAGGTTGCCGTGCTGTATGCCGGGGATGTGGTCGAACAAGGTCCCGCCGCGGATGTCTTGGATACTCCTTTGCATCCTTATTCCTGGGCCTTGAAGAATGCGACGCCAGCATTGAATGGCCCTTTGTATGCCTTGCCGTCACTGGCCGACATCATGCCGGGCCTGAAAGACATGCGGGATCTGCCGGGCTGCCGGTTTGCTCGCCGTTGTCCTACGCGTAATGCAGCCTGTGAGCAGCGTGCGCCAGAGTTGGAGGCGGTGAAGCCCGGTCATTGGGTAAGCTGCGCCGGTCCCTGCATGACGCGTGATGTGGCGGCGCAAGCCCAGCTGCATGTCCTGCCGCAAGGGCCTTCTGAAGAGTCCGCCCCGCTGGTGGAATTTCAGAATGTGGAGCGCAGCTACCGAGTGACACGTAATGGCCGTCGCAGCCTGATGTATGCCTTGCGGCCCCTGTCCTTGAGCGTGCGCCCTGGCGAGATGGTCGGCGTAGTGGGGGAAAGCGGTAGTGGCAAAAGCACCGTCGCCCGTTTGATGGTGGGCCTGTTGCAGCCCAGCGGTGGGCAAGTGCTGGTGCAAGGCCAGTCCCGCGAGCAGTTTGCCAAAGGGCAGGGCGAGTCCTTGTCGCAGACGATTCAGATGGTGTTTCAGGACCCGGATTCGGCCTTGAATCCACGCCGCAGCGTACAGCAGTTGGTAACGCAGGTACTGGAGTTGCAGCCGGGGATGACACCTGAGCAGCGTCGTCAGAAAGCCGACGAGTTGATGGCGCAGGTGGGCATTGCCCAGGATGCGGGTTTGCGTTTCCCCTCGGAACTGTCTGGCGGGCAAAAGCAACGCGTGAACATTGCTCGCGCCTTGTGTGTGCAGCCGCGTCTGCTGGTGGCGGACGAGATTGTGTCCGGTCTGGATGTATCGGTGCAGGCGCTGATTTTGAATCTCTTGCTGCGACTGAATAAGGAATTGGGCGTCGCAGTGGTGTTCATCTCGCACGACTTGTCCGTGATTCGCTATTTGTGCACACGAGTACTGGTGATGAAAAACGGTGAAGTTGTAGAGCAAGGAAATACTGCCGAGGTGTTTGCCGACCCGCAGCATCCCTATACCCGTCTTTTGCTGGGCAGTGTGCCGCCGGATGATTCCAGCCAGATCTGGCCTGCGCCTCTGGATTGTCCATCCCAAACCGTGGGTGAGGCTGCACCCGCTTTAGTACCCGCTATGGCGGTCTGAATCCCGTTTTACTCGTATTTACAGGAAGCACTATGAGTTATGCCAATAACGAGGCCGCCTTGTCGGGCCTGACCCAGGACCATCAGGTCCATCGGGATGCCTATCTGGACGAGGACGTCTTTCAACTGGAAATGGAACGGCTGTTCAGCCGTGCCTGGCTCTACGTGGGCCATGAAAGTCAGGTGCCCAAGACGGGCGATTATGTATCGGTGACCTTGGCGCAAAGCCCCGTCATCATGCTGCGCCATAGCGATGGCTCGGTGCGGGTGGTGATGAACCGTTGCGCCCACAAGGGGGCCAGGCTGGTCAGCGAACCCAGCGGCAATGTGGGCAAGATGCTGCGTTGTCCGTACCACGCCTGGACCTACAAGCTGGATGGCTCGCTGCTGGCGGTGCCGCTGAAAAACGCCTACGAAAACACGGAGTTTTCGCAATGCCCGGCTGCGGGCGGCCTGTCTACACCGGGGGCGGTAGAAAGCTATCGCGGCTTTGTGTTTGCCCGCCTCAGCAAGGAAGGGTTCAGCCTGCAAGAGTATTTCGGTGATGTGCTGCAGGCCTTGGACAATATGGCGGATCGCTCTCCGGAAGGGGAGTTGCAGGTGGCAGGCGGTTCGATTCGTACCGTCATCAACTGCAACTGGAAGATGTACATGGAGAACATCAACGACACCGTGCATCCCATCTCCACGCATGAATCGGCCTCCAGCTCGGCAGCCAAAGTGGGTGAAGTGTTCAAGGAAGAGGACCCCACCGCGCTGGAGCAATTGCTGCCCTTCGGTTCGGGCTACGACTTCTATTCACGTATGGGCGTGGAAACCTACCCGAACGGGCACAGCATTCTGGGCACCAAGTTCAGCATTCATACCGATTACTCCGGGATTCCGGGCTACGAAGCCATGATGAACGAAGCCTGGGGCGAGGAGAAAGCGGCTCGGGTGCTGGGTTTCAATCCACAAAACGTGGTGTTTTACCCCAGCATGGCGGCCAAGGGTTCGCCGCAGATTATTCGTGTGTTGCGACCTTTGGCTGTAGACCGAACCTTGCTGGAAGTGTGGGTGTTTCAACCCAAAGGGGCACCGCGTGAAATGCTGGATCGCGGGCTGACTTATAGCCGTCTGGTTTATTCGCCCATGAGCGTTGTTGCCCATGACGATGTGCATTTGTTCGAGAGCCAGCAAGCCAGCCTGAAAGCCCAGGGTAATCCGTGGGTGAATCTGCTGCGTCAATACGATGCGCAGGAAGGTGAGCAGGGCAAGGGCACCTTTGATGACGCGAATAATGAATGGGTCATACGCAACCAATACCGTGCCTGGAAGCAAGGCATGAAGCAGCAGGAGCAGGAATGATGGGGATGGAGCAAGAACAGGGCCAGCGGAATGGTCAAGTACAGCATGAGTTGCAAGAGGGGCAGCAACAATTGAATTCGCAGCAAAGCCAGGAACAAGGCCAGCATCTGGAGCAAACGACGAGCCTGCAACAAAGCCTGCAGAGCTTTGTATGGCAAGAGAACGCCTTGCTGGACGAGGGTCGTTTTGACGAATGGTACGAGCTATTCGCGCAGGATGGCCTGTACTGGATTCCCGGTGAATCCGGCCAGGAAAGCCCGGAAGGGCGCATGTGCATTGCCTTGGAAAACCGCATGTTGATGCGCTTGCGTATTGACCGCTTGTCGCACCATCGTGCCTTTTCCTTGCAACCCGGCGTGCGCGGTCTGCGTGTGATTCAAAACCCGCGCGTTCAGTCCGAACACCCTGACGAGGACGGCTGCTATACCGTGCGCACCAATCTGATTTATTCAGAGTATCAGAAGCAAAAAACCGAGGTTCTGCCCGCTACTGCCTCCTACCGTTTGCGCGCCGTCGATCAGGCTTGGGAGATCGTGGAGAAGCGGGTGGACCTGTTGAGTGTGGATGGTTATTTACCCACCATTCAGCTCTTCATTTAGGCCGCCTATGCACACGACTGACACATCATCCAGCTATCGCAGTCTGTCTTGCGAGGGCATGGACGACAGCATGGCCTACCGCCTGCTGACGTCCCTGATCGTGCCACGTCCCATTGCCTGGGTATGTACCT
Organism: Alcaligenes faecalis; assembly: GCF_009497775.1. Lineage (NCBI taxonomy): Bacteria > Pseudomonadati > Pseudomonadota > Betaproteobacteria > Burkholderiales > Alcaligenaceae > Alcaligenes > Alcaligenes faecalis. The sequence continues at coordinate 2,563,249 of NZ_CP031012.1, read as the reverse complement.
TGGAGGAGTCGGGCAGTGTGAATCTGGCACCCTTCAGCTCCTTCAATTACGTGGCACACAGCCCGCCCATGCTGGCGATCAATATCAACCGTAATGATGACGGTAGCTTGAAGGATACGGCCCGTAATTTGCAGGCCAACAAAGAATGTGTGGTGCAGTTATGCCGCCAGTCTGATCTGGCGGCGGTTCACGCCAGTGCGGCTGCCTTGCCACCTGGTCAGAGCGAGGTAAAGGAGTTGGGCATGAATCTCGTGCCCAGCCAGTATGTGCGCGTGCCTCGCCTGGGTGGGGCAGCGGTGCAGATGGAATGCAAGCTGGATCAGGTAGTGGATTTGGGGCATGGCGTGAACCAGCTGCATATTCTGGAAGTGCTGGCTTTTCATGTTGATTCGTCCTTGATGGACGAGAAGGGGAAAGTAGATCTGGAGGTGTATCGGCCTTTGGCTCGGTGGGCTGGGCCGTATTATGCACAGCGTGGGGATATTTTTCTGCCTTGATGTCCTGGCTTGGTTCAGGGGCTTCTCCTTGGCTCTGTTTGTAGATAGGCAGAGCTTTATCAGGACCATGTTTTGTTGCTTCAAGTGGGTGGCCAGACCATGGCTTTCAAGAGCGGATAGGGTCAAACCTGCGACAGACACTTCCAGCTTGGACAGAAACAAAAAAACCGCCTTGTGGGCGGTTTTTTTGACTACTGAGCAAGGCGCAAAACTTAATAAACACCTTGATGACGCATGGCATTGGCGACTTTGACAAAGCCGGCAATATTGGCGCCGTTAACGTAGTGGATGAAGTCGCTTTCTTGACCATAGTTCACACAATTTTCGTGGATGTCACGCATGATGGAGTGCAGCTTTGCGTCAACTTGTTCGCGTGTCCAGCTCAGGCGCTGGGCGTTTTGGCTCATTTCCAGACCGGATACGGCAACACCACCTGCATTGCTGGCTTTGCCTGGGGCATACAGAATCTTGGCATGGATAAAGGCATCGACTGCGTCCAGCGTGCTGGGCATATTGGCGCCTTCGGCAACGCAACGCACACCGTTCTTGATCAGGATTTCGGCGTCTTTGCCATCCAGTTCATTCTGGGTTGCGCAAGGCAGAGCGATGTCCACAGGGACGTGCCAAGGACGTTTGCCTTCTTCAAACAGCAAGTTGTGTTCTTTGGCGTAATCCACCAGACGACCACGTTGCACATTTTTAACGTGCATCAGGGCAGCCAGTTTTTCGCGGGTAAAGCCGTCCATGTCCACCACGCAACCTTGCGAGTCGGAAACGGTAACTACTTTCGCGCCCAGATCCAGACATTTTTCAATGGCGTATTGAGCCACATTGCCCGAACCGGAAACCGAGACTGTCATGCCGTCAAAGGACAGGCCTTTGCGAGCCAACATTTCTTGTGCGAAATATACGGTGCCATACCCCGTGGCCTCAGGACGAATCAAGCTGCCGCCAAAGCACAAATCCTTGCCGGTGAACACACTGGCTGCGCTGTTGGAGAGTTTTTTCATCATGCCGGCCATAAAGCCCACTTCACGTGCGCCCACGCCGATATCACCAGCAGGAACGTCGGTATCTGGACCCAGGTGACGGTACAGCTCAATCATCAGGGCCTGGCAAAAGCGCATCACTTCGCCATCCGATTTGCCCTTGGGATCAAAGTCCGAGCCGCCTTTGCCGCCGCCCATAGGCAGGGTAGTCAGGGCGTTTTTGAACGTTTGTTCAAAGGCCAGGAATTTCAGAATGGACAGATTCACCGAAGGGTGAAAGCGCATGCCGCCCTTGAAAGGACCAATGGCATTGCTGTGCTGAATACGGAAACCGCGATTGACCTGAACCTGACCGCGATCATCTACCCAGGAAATACGAAACTGGATAGCACGTTCGGGTTCGACCAGACGCTCGAGCAGACCATGATCGGCGTACTGGGGGTTTTTCTCGATGAAGGGCCACAAGCTGGTCATGACTTCCCGTACGGCCTGCATGAATTCAGGCTGATTAGGGTCGCGGGACTGCACTCTGGCTAGGAACTGTTCTAGAGAGATAGATTTCATTGCAAGCGAACTCTGTTTGCAATACTGAGATTTCGAGTAGAACTCAGCAGATTGAAAGAATGGATGCACGGGAATGCACCCGATCATACGCCCATCGCAAGCAAGCCTCTCGTATAGAGAGGCTTGCGCGGGATGTTCGATTTACTTCTTCATCATGTCGAAGAATTCGGAGTTGGTCTTGGTAGCCCGGATTTTGTCCAGGATAAACTCCATAGCTTCAATTTCATCCATCCCATGGATGAACTTGCGCAGAACCCAGACCTTTTGTAGAAGGTCGGGCTTGATCAGCAACTCTTCACGACGTGTACCTGATTTGTTCAGGTTGATGGCAGGGTAAATGCGTTTCTCGGCCAGACGGCGCTCCAGGTGGATTTCGGAGTTGCCGGTACCTTTAAATTCTTCATAGATGACTTCGTCCATGCGGCTGCCGGTTTCAATCAGGGCAGTACCGATGATGGTCAGGGAGCCACCTTCTTCCAGATTACGGGCAGCGCCAAAAAAGCGTTTGGGGCGCTGCAGGGCGTTGGCGTCCACACCACCGGTCAAAACCTTGCCCGAAGCAGGGACCACGGTGTTGTAGGCGCGAGCCAGACGGGTAATGGAGTCCAGCAGGATCACCACGTCTTTTTTCAATTCAACCAGGCGTTTGGCCTTTTCAATGACCATTTCGGCCACTTGCACGTGACGCGTAGCGGGTTCATCAAAGGTGGAGGCCACCACTTCGCCGCGCACGGTGCGCTGCATTTCAGTCACTTCCTCGGGGCGCTCGTCTACTAGCAGGACGATCATGATGGCCTCGGGGTAATTGGTCGTGATGGCGTGAGCCATGTGCTGCATCATCACGGTTTTACCGGATTTGGGGCTGGCCACGATCAGGGCGCGCTGGCCTTTACCGATAGGCGAGAAGATATCCAGGATACGACCTGTGATGTTCTCTTCGCTTTTGATGTCGCGCTCCAGGCGCATGGGCTGATCGGGGTGCAGCGGGGTCAGGTTTTCAAACATGATGCGATGTTTGATGGCTTCGGGCTGCATGCCGTTGACCTTGTCCACCTTGACCAGGGCAAAGTAGCGCTCGCCGTCTTTAGGGGTGCGCACTTCGCCTTCAATGGAGTCACCCGTGTGCAGATTGAAACGACGAATCTGCGAGGGGGAGATGTAAATATCGTCTGTGCTGGCCAGGTATGAGGTTTCGGGCGAACGCAGGAAACCAAAACCATCAGGCAGGACTTCAAGCACCCCATCACCGAAAATCTGCTCGCCTTTCTTGGCGTGCTTTTTCATGATGGCGAACATAAGCTCTTGCTTGCGCAAGCGGTTCGCGTTGTCGATTTCCAGAGTGGCAGCCATTTCTAGCAGCTGCGAGACGTGCAGAGCTTTTAATTCGTTCAGGTGCATGGGTGTGGGGAAGGGCTTTCAGCAGCAGACCGCAGGCCAGCAAAGGGCCTGCGTGCGGTTAATCAGAGATTACAGGGAGCTGTCGAGAAACGCGCTAAGTTGGGACTTGGAAAGTGCGCCGACTTTAGTCTGGGCCACTTTGCCGTCTTTAAACAGCATGAGCGTTGGAATACCGCGAACACCGAATTGAGCAGGAGTGTCGGGATTTTCATCGACGTTGAGCTTAGCGATGATAACACGACCTTTGTACAGTTCGGCTGCCTCATCAAGCAAAGGTGCAATCATTTTACAGGGACCGCACCAGGCAGCCCAGTAATCAACCAGAACAGGAAGTTCGGCTTTGAGGACGTCGCTCTCGAAGGAGGCGTCTGTAACGTGAATGATGGAGTCGCTCATGGCAAGATGCAAAAAAAATAAAAGATAACGAAAAACTATACGTGTGGCGTGACCTGAGCACAATGTATTCTACGGCCAATTGCGACGGTCTTGTTGCCAATTTTTGACAGGATACCATTGCGTCTGGTTGATAATGTGCATTCACTGCGCAACGCGCGCCAATAAAGCGTTTCCCCACTGGCGCCTAACCACTCGTAAAATAGCGTTTTTCTGTACGATCTACCGGGAATCAAGTTGTCTACTACACGTTACGACGAATCTTCTATACGGGTGCTCAAAGGGCTGGAACCGGTCCGTCAGCGCCCGGCCATGTATACCCGCACGGATAATCCCCTGCACATTGTGCAGGAGGTCATCGATAACGCGGCCGACGAAGCCCTGGCTGGTTTTGCCCGCACCCTGACTGTCACCTTGCTGGAGGACGGCGGCATACAGGTTGAAGACGATGGGCGCGGTATTCCCGTTGGCTTGCACCCTGAAGAAAATGCGCCGGTGGTGGAACTGGTGTTCACCCGACTGCATGCCGGGGGCAAGTTCGACAAGCTCAATGGCGGTGCCTATGCCTTCTCCGGCGGTTTGCACGGGGTGGGTGTCTCGGTGACCAACGCCTTGTCGCGGCGCCTGGAAGTGCTGGTCTGGCGTGATGGGCAAGCCAATGAAATTGTGTTTGCCGATGGCGAGCTGGAACAGCCCCTGACCCAGACGGGCACAGTGGGCAAGCGCAAGACGGGAACCCGCGTACGGGTCTGGCCCGATCCCAAATATTTCGACTCTGCCCAGATTCCTCTGGCTCAACTGACTCATATCCTGCATAGCAAGGCCGTCTTGCTGGAAGGCGTGACGGTTGAGCTGGTGCAGCAGAAAACCGGCCAGCGCCAGCAATGGTGCTATGAAGACGGTTTGCGCGGCTATCTGCAGGAAGAGATGGACGGCGTGGAGCTGCTGGTGCCCCTGTTTGAAGGCCGCCAGTACGCCCCGCAAGATGACGATAATTTCTCCCCCGGCGAAGGGGCACACTGGGTGGTGGCCTGGACGCTGGATTCGCAGATTGTGCGCGAGTCCTACGTCAACCTGATTCCCACCAGTGCCGGTGGTACGCACGAATCGGGCTTGCGCGATGGCTTGTATCAGGCCGTGCGCAGCTTTGCCGAGCTGCACAGCCTGATCCCCAAGGGCGTCAAACTGCAGGCCGAAGACGTGTTTGCCCGTGCCAGCTTTGTGCTGTCCGCCAAAGTGCTGGACCCGCAATTCCAGGGGCAAATCAAGGAAAAGCTCAATAGCCGCGATGCCGTGCGTCTGGTCAGTGGTTATGTGCGCAATGCGCTGGAACTGCATCTGCACGCGAATGTGGATCAGGGCCGAAAATTGGCTGAAGTGGCGGTGCGTCAGGCCCAGGCCCGCACCCGTTCAGCGCAGAAAGTGGAAAAACGTAAAAGCTCGGGTGTGGCCGTGTTGCCGGGCAAGCTTACGGACTGCGAATCGCACGATTTGGAAAGCTCTGAACTGTTCCTGGTCGAGGGTGACTCGGCCGGTGGTTCCGCAAAGATGGGCCGCGACAAGGAGTTTCAAGCCATTCTGCCTCTGCGCGGCAAGGTGCTCAATGCCTGGGAAGTGGACCGCGATCGTCTGTTCGCCAACCAGGAAATTCACGATATTTCCGTAGCTATTGGCGTGGACCCGCACGATGCCCAGTCCGAGCCGGATTTATCCGGTTTGCGCTATGGCCGCATCTGTATCCTGTCTGATGCGGACGTGGACGGCTCGCACATTCAGGTGCTCTTGCTGACCTTGTTCTTCCGCCATTTCCCCAAGCTGATCGAGGCTGGCCACGTGTATGTGGCGCGTCCTCCCTTGTTCCGCGTAGACGTACCTGCCGTCGGCAAACGCCCGGCTCGCAAGATTTATTGTCTGGATCAGGGTGAGCTGGATGCGATTCTGGAAAAACTGCGCAACGAAGGCATACGCAACGAGTCCTGGAGCATCAGCCGCTTTAAAGGTCTGGGTGAAATGAGTGCGGAACAGTTGTGGGACACCACCATGAACCCCGATACCCGTCGCTTATTGCCCGTGCATTGGGGCGAGGATGGGTTGAGCGGCACGCAAGCCATGTTCACCATGCTGATGGGCAAGGGCGAGGCCTCTGCCCGCCGTGCCTGGTTGGAAGAAAAAGGCAATTTGGCCGATCTGGACGTCTGAGCGCGACTTAAGAGTTATTTATGGACAGCAATCAATTGGATTTTGAACCGGCGGGATCGGACGACAGCATCACGCTGGCGACTTACGCGGAACAGGCTTATCTGGATTACGCCGTTTCAGTGGTACGCGGACGTGCCTTGCCCGACCTGACCGATGGCCAGAAGCCGGTACAACGCCGCATTTTGTACGCGATGGATGCCATGGGCCTGGGCCCAACGGCCAAGCCCGTGAAATCGGCTCGTGTGGTGGGGGATGTGCTGGGTAAGTATCACCCCCACGGTGACCAGGCCGCCTATGACGCCATGGTGCGTATGGCGCAGGATTTTGTGCTGCGTTATCCGCTGGTGGACGGGCAGGGTAACTTTGGCTCACGCGACGGCGATAATGCCGCCGCCATGCGTTACACGGAAGCACGCTTGACGCCGTTTTCCCGTCTGCTGCTGGACGAGCTGGACGAAGGCACGGTGGATTTCATTCCCAACTACGATGGCAGCCAGAAAGAGCCGGTGACTTTGCCTGCCCGCCTGCCCATCATGCTGCTTAACGGCGCATCGGGGATTGCCGTCGGGATGGCGACCGAGATTCCCTCGCACAATCTGCGCGAAGTTGCCCAGGCTTGCGTCAGCCTGCTGCGCAACCCGAATTTGAGCGATCAGGAAATACACGAGATCGTTCCCGGCCCGGACTTTGCCGGTGGTGGTCAGATCATTTCCGCCGCTGACGATATCGCCGCGGTGTACGCCCAGGGACGAGGCTCCATCAAGGCCCGTGCCCGTTGGGTCTTCGAGGAAATGGCGCGTGGCCAATGGCAACTGGTCGTGACTGAATTGCCGCCCGGCAGCTCCTCCCAGCAGATTCTGGAAGAGATTGAAGAGCGCACCAATCCCAAGGTGAAGGCCGGCAAGAAATCCCTGAGCACCGAGCAACAGCAAACCAAAGCCTTGATGCTGAACATGCTCGACGCCGTGCGCGACGAGTCCGGCAAGCAGGCGGCGGTGCGCTTGGTGTTTGAGCCCAAATCACGTGCCATTGATCGGGACGAGTTCGTGACCACCTTGCTGGCGCAGACCAGCCTGGAGCGCAACGTTTCCATCAACCTGGTGTGTATTGATACGGATGGCCGTCCTGGTCAGCGTTCCCTGCGTCAGGTCTTGCTGAACTGGCTGGAATTCCGTCGTCACACAATGGAGCGTCGTACTCGCTACCGTCTGGACAAGGTCACCGACCGTATTCATGTGCTGCAAGGGCGCATGGTGGTGTACCTGAATGTGGATGAAGTCATTCAAACCATTCGTGAATCCGACGAGCCGCGTGCCGCCTTGATGGAGCGCTTTGATCTTAGCGAGCGTCAGGCCGACGATATTCTGGAAATGCGCTTGCGTCAGTTGGCGCGTCTGGAAGGCTTCAAGATCGAGAAAGAGCTGAAAGAACGTCTGGACGAGCAGGAGTCTCTGCAAAAGCTGCTGGACGATCCCAAGGCCTTGAAACGTCTGATGATTCGTGAGATCGAAGCAGACGTTAAAACCTATGGTGATGACCGTCGTACCTTGATTGAAGCGGCCGAGCGCGCCGTGCTGGAAACCAAGGTGGTCGATGAACCCGTTACCGTGATTGTGTCGCGCAAGGGCTGGCTGCGTTCGCGTCAGGGCCACGGTCACGACGCTTCGCAATTCAGCTTCAAGACGGGCGATGGCTTGCGCGATGCGCTGGAGTGCCGCAGTACCACGGACCTGGTCGCCATCGGCACCGATGGCCGGGTCTATACTGTGCCGGTCTCCAGTTTGCCTTCGGCACGTGGTGACGGACAGCCCATTACCTCCATGATTGAAGTCAGCCCCAGTGCGCCTATCGAGCACATTCTGGGTGCGCCTTTGGACCAGAACTACTTGCTGGCTGCCTGCGACGGCTACGGTTTTGTGGCCTCTCAGGGCGACATGAACACCCGTCAGAAAGCAGGCAAGCAGTTTGTCACCATCGAGGATGGCAAAAAGCTGCTCAAGCCTTTGGCCTTGCGTCCGGACGACCAGTATGTGGGCCTGCTCAGCGAGCAGGGGCGTTTCCTGGTGGTGGACATCAAGGAACTGAAGGTGCTGTCCAAAGGCGGCCGTGGCACGGTGCTGATCAAGTTGAACGACGGCGACAACCTCAGTCAATGGGTGGCCTTTGGCGAAGCCGGTCTGGCCGTCAGCGGAGTGAATCGCAAGCGTCCGTCCACCATCGTCATGGATCTGGACATGCTGGCCAATTATCTGGGCAAGCGGGCAGGCAAGGGCAAGGCCCTGTCGCTCAAATTGAACGACCCTGTGCTGCATCGGCCTGAAGAGTCCTGAATTTGTATAGCCGCCGGAGGCTGGCCCTCCGCCTGATAGATTTCTTTTTTGAGTGTTGGATATGAGTTTCAAAGTCACGGTTCAGCCCAGCGGGCACAGTTTTGACGTACAGCCAGGACAGTCTGTGCTGGATGGCGCGCTGAATGCAGGCATCGTCTTGCCCTATAGCTGCCGCAATGGCACCTGTTCGTCTTGCCGTGGCAAGGTCATTGAAGGTGAATACGATGCAGGCCGTGCGCCCGAGCAATTGCTGAGTGAAGAGGATCGCGCTGCAGGCTACACTCTGTTCTGTCAGGCCAAGCCCAGCAGCGACATGCTGATCGAGTCCCACGAAATTCGCATGGCGACCGATATTCAGATTCGCAAGATGCCGTCGCGCGTGGTGGGTCTGGAAAAGGTACGTGATGATGTGATGGTGGTGCGTCTGCAAATGCCATCGTCCGAGCCTTTCCGTTACTACCCCGGTCAGTATCTGGAATTCATCCTGAAAGATGGCAGCCGTCGCAGCTACTCCATGGCTACACCGCCACGGGAAGACAATCAGGTGGAATTGCATATTCGTCACATGCCCGGCGGCGTGTTTACCGATCACGTGTTTGGTGCCGGTGCTACCGCCATGAAAGAGCGCGAAATTCTGCGTGTGGAAGCGCCTTTGGGTTCTTTCTTTCTGCGTGAAGACAGCGCTGCTCCTATGGTGTTCCTGGCCAGCGGCACGGGCTTTGCGCCGATCAAGGCCTTGATCGAGCGTCTGATTCAAACCGGCAGCCAGCGCGAAGTGGCCTTGTACTGGGGTGGCCGTCGACCCAAGGATCTGTACCAGTCGGAACTGGCCGAGAAGTGGGCCAGCGAACTGCCCAACTTGCGTTTCATTCCGGTGATTTCCGATGCTCAGCCTGAAGATGGCTGGACAGGCCGCACGGGCTTTGTGCATCAGGCGGTATTGGCTGATTTGCCGGATCTGTCGGCCTGGCAGGTGTACGCCTGTGGCGCACCGGGTATGGTTGAAGCGGCCCGCAAGGATTTTGTGGAGCAAGCTCAGCTGAATCCGGACAATTATTTTGCAGATGCCTTTACGTCCCTGGCAGACGTAAAGTAAGCGTCTTGATCAATAGCTCAACAAGCGGACAGTACACATGAAAGTAGCAGTTCTGGGCAGCGGCATTATTGGGGTATCAACTGCCTGGTGGCTCAGCCAGCAAGGTTGTGAGGTGGTGGTCGTGGATCGGGGAACCGGTCCTGCGCAGGAAACCTCACGTGCCAATGGCGGGCAAATCTCGGTGTCGTATGCCGAGCCCTGGGCCAACCCGAAAATGCCGCTCAAACTGCTGAAATGGTTGCTGCAGGACGATGCTCCTTTGCTGTTCCGTCCGCGTCTGGATCTGCGTCAGTGGCGCTGGTGCCTGTCTTTTCTGCGAGAGTGCCTGCCCGGCCGGGTTGCGCCTAATGTGCGTGCCCTGGTGGCGATGGCTGAATACAGCCGCAGCACGCTCAAGCAATTGCGGCCTAGCCTGGACTTTGATTACCGACATCAGGAAAAGGGCATCATCACCTTTTACCGTGATGCGCAAAGTCTGGATGATTCACAGCAAATGGCGGATGTCATGCGCGATATGGGGGTGGACCGGCGCATCATGAGCGTGGACGAACTGGTGCAGCTTGAGCCTGCTCTGGCGTCAGCCCGCGATCAGATTGTGGGTGGTGATTACACCAAGGACGATGAGTCCGGTGATGCCAATCAGTTCACTTGTGGTTTGGCCGCGATGGCCAAGCGCGCCGGGGTGGAGTTTCGCTTTTCCACACAGATCACCCGTTTGCTAACGACCAAGGGCCGAGTCGTGGGAGTCGAGGTGATTGGTGCTGATGGCGCGTACGAGTCTATCCAGGCGGATGCTTTTGTTGTCGCCATGGGCAGTTTCAGCCCCACGGTCTTACAGCCGCTGGGGATTTCTTGCCCCGTTTACCCGGCCAAAGGCTATTCGGCCACCTTCCCTGTACTGGTGCCCGAGGGGGCGCCCACTGTCAGTCTGACCGATAAAGATAAAAAGCTTGTTTTTTCCCGTCTGGGCGATAGCCTGCGGGTGGCTGGAACCGCTGAATTGTCGGGCTATTCCCGCAGTTTGAATCCCGCCCGCTGTCAGGCTTTGTTAACCCAGGTCGCAGATCTGTTCCCAAGCGCATTGGATTTTGATAATGTTCATTTCTGGTCAGGACTGCGTCCTGCCACAGCATCTAATGTCCCACTGATAGGCCGATCTTCCATTCCTAACCTGTACCTGAATACCGGACATGGCACCCTGGGGTGGACCATGGGTATAGGCTCTGGCCGAGCCTTGGCGGACCTGGTCATGGGACGACAACCCGAACCTGAATTTCCTTTTTTATCTTGAAGGATGTATGAAAAATCTACGCGGATTACTGTTGAAACGTGGTGTTATGGCTTTGGCGATGGCAGCGGGTGGCTCAGCCGCTTTGCTGTTCGGGTCCACCGCCCTGGCAGCCGTTGATATTCAGGTCTGGACCGCTTTGAACTCGCACAATCAGGACGAGTTTGAAAGCTTGGTTCGGGATTTCAATCGTAGCCAGAAAGACGTCAAAGTGACGGTCAAGGCGCATGATACGGAAGCCTCTTTGGATCAGGCCATGCAAGCGGGCAAAGACTTGCCCAATCTGGTGCAGTTAGGCGAGATGTCCGGTCTGGACGAGGTCGCTGATCGCTCCTATATCTTGCCTATGTACACCTTGCTGGCTCGGGAAAAAATGGACAATGTGTCCTGGTTCCTGGCCTCGAACTCCTTTGTGCGCAATGGCCGTGGCCAATTGCAGGGCTTTCCTTACATGGCCGAAATTCCGGTCATGTATTACAACCTGGACGCCTTTGATAAAGCCAAGATCGAACCTGCGGTGCCCAGCCGTGTCTGGCTGGATCTGCAGGCCCAACTGGTCGATCTGGCCAATAAAGGCTCGCGCCGTTGTCCGTTGACCTCGGATCAGTCTGTCTCCATCAACCTGGAGAACCTGGCCGCGGTCAATAACCAGATTTACGGTCTGGCACCTGGCGCCAAGGTCAAAGGCAAAGTGGGCTTTGACTTTGACGTGATGTACATCCGTCACCTGTCCATGATGATCAGCTGGGTGAAATCCGAGCTGCTGGTCAAGCCTGGCACCTTGCCTGAGTCGCCCCAGCGTTTTGCCAAGGGCGAATGTGCCGTCATGTTCTCCAACTCCGGCCATATTGGTGAATACAGTGACACGCGCGGCCTGAAATACGCTGTGACCGGTCTGCCTTACTATCCTGAAGTCACCCAGACCCCCGGCAAACCCTTTGTGACGGGTTCGGCACTGTGGGCGGTGAAGGGTCATAACGCTGAACAGAATCAGGCTTCGGCCCGCTTCATCAGCTGGTTGGCTCAGCCAGAGAACGCATCGCGCTGGTATCAGAAAACAGGCTTCTTGCCTGTCAGCCGCGAAGCCTTCAATGCGACGGGTAGCGACTACTACAAGGACAAGGGCGACTGGATGCACCTGGTTGGTGCGTACAGCAGCGGTGCTTCGGGTACAGCCAAGGGCAATTTCCGTAACTACCGTCAGATTCGCGCCGTGTTCAACCAGAGCCTGGAAAGCGCGCTGGACGGTCAGCAACCTGCCATGACGGCATTGCGTACGGCCGCTACGGAAGCCAACCGTTTGGTGGCTCAGAAAGGACGCTGATTTATCTGTGCGTACAAGCCGATCTAGCGGCTTGGGCAAGCATCCTTGAAGATAAACCCCATGCCCTTGACGGGACATGGGGTTTTTTCTTTGGGTGCTCGTGATGCGTTTTCTTGCCCGTTTCTGCGTGTTGGTGATGTGTGGCCTGGGGCTGTCTGCCTGTCAGACCAGCCAGGGGCCGGATGGTCTGCTGGCCGATCCGGGAACCCGCGTCTTTAATTTTGATTGGCGCTTGTCTGGCGACCCGCAAGTGGGCCCTATGCAGGTCTTTGATAACGGGGCGCGTATCTGGCTGCATTTTGCGCCGGAGCAGATACTGCCCGCAGTGTTGGGACACAGGAATGGGCAGGAAGTACTGCTGCCTTTGAAGCCCTTGGGGCAGTTTCAAGTGATTGAAGGCTTGTGGACGGAGCTGATATTTCGAGCCGGGCGAGCACAGGCGCAGGCCAGTTTAGGGCGCAAGCGTGTCCATAGCGAAGGTTCTGCATTGCTTGGCATGGAGGTATCGGATGCTTTTTCACAGGATCGCAGCCAGCAGAGCAATCCGCAGCAAGCCCAAGCGAGTCGCCCTCCGCTTGGTGGCTCTCCGCCAAGCTACTTTCCATTAAGTGGTTCCGAGACTCGTTCTTCCGAGCCCCGTTCTCCCGAGGAAAGTCATTTGCTTCCTGCACAGCGTGTGCCAGGTCTGGTGTCGGCCCATCTGAAGGAGGGCGAGCCTGCCCCAGCAAAACCATTGCAGACACAGGCTTTTCAAGCTCGTTCAGAGGTGTTGTCGGTATCCGTCCCTGTTGTGGGGACAGAGTCCACTGAGCAGCCTGTTTTTGAGCTGCGAATAAAGGATAGAACTTTAAGGCAGGCCTTGGTCCGATGGGCTAAACAGGCGAAATGGGTTTTTGCGCCAGAGCATTGGACCTTGGAGGTCGATTTCCCTATCAAGGCAGCAGCTCGCTTTGAGGGCAGTTTCGAGTCTGCCGTGGCTCAATTGTTCGCGGCTGCCCAACTGAATGCACATCCTTTGCAGGCCTGTTTTTACTCGAACCAGGTGCTTAGGGTTCTGGCTTGGCCGCAAGCCTGTGATCCTAGCGTGCCACCCGAGGGGCAGTCATGAATTACCTCTGTCTCTTGCCTTTGCTTTTGATGGCGGCTTGTACCTTGCAAACAGCAGGACAGCATGTCGATCAGCCGTGGCTGGATGATGCCGTAGTACAGAATGGCAACAGCCCATCTTCCGTGCTCCATGCCCAGTCTGTCGACAAACCCTGGTTGCTGGGAGCGGCCGTACCTTTACGAAAGCAGACTGTCTTGCCAGCGGCATTACGCTCCAGACAAACCTTCAGCTTTTCTTTGGAAACGCCTTTGCCCGATCTGGATGAGCTGGCACGTCGTTTGTCCTTGCTGTCGGATCTGACCGTGTTCATCAGCCCGGAGGCTCGCTTGCCTTCGACTTACTCCCCGCCAGGAACAAGTGTGGGGAAGGGGTTGGAATCGTCTCAGCAACGAGGCCTGGTTTTTGAACAACTGCGTTTGCCAGAGCTGTTTGATCAGATTGCAGCGGTATATAGCCTGGGGTGGCGTTATCAGGCGGGCCGTATTGAGCTGTACCGCAATGAAACACATCGCCTGGCTTTGGAGCAAAAGTCTGGACTACAGCCTGTGGACGGAGTGGGGGCAGGGAGTTTAAGCGATCGGGGTGTGAAATGAGCTCTGCCTTGGTTCAACAGGAGTACTGGTTCGGATTGCAGTGGGTCAATGCCGGGGGAGCGATGCGGCAGGCTCAAACCCCTCGGATGAGGCAATCGTATTGGGCTTGCTTGATGGGAGCGGGCGGGGATCTGCAAGAGCAGGCAGGCAAGCCAACCGAAAGGCAAACAGAAAGGCAAACAGCAAGGCTAATAGAAACGCGAATGGAGAGGCAGGCAGAAGAACCAGTGCGGGGAGAGGCTGAGGGGGAGGTCGCAAGACAAACAGCAGAACGAATAGCAGGACGAGCAGTAGGACAAGCAGCAGAACAAACCGTAGGGCAAAGAGCAGGGCAAAAAGCAGGGCAGACAATGGGTTGGGTGCCAAGCACTTGGCTCACTACCCGGCGGACTCGATCAGTCCTGCGTTTGGCTCAGAAAGGGCCTTCAAGGGCAAGACTGACGCGAGCCCACGCCTATTCTGCGGCTGCTTGTATGGCTGCCCATCACCCTCAAGAGGCGGTTTTTCTTTTATGGACGGTGGCCCCCGGCCGTTTGTGGTTTCTGGTGCTTGAGCATGGCCTGGTGATGGAGGGGAGTGACTGCCTACTGGCTCAGGTTGGACAGGTGCAGACCTTGCGGCAGGCTATGCAGGCGCGCTATCCCTCCATACGCGAACTACGACAACCTGATGATTTATGGGTCTGCCTGGAGCAGGGTAAAAGACCGCAGTGCCGTATGCAGCGTCAGCCTGTCAGGCGTGTTGGGTGGCATGAAAAGATCCCGCTGCGTCCGGTGATTTTGGCTGTGCTGGTGATGGCTACGCTTGGGGGCGTGCAGTCCGTTGATTTGCTGCCGGGACGCTTGGCCGCTAACGCGTCTGATTGGGAGCAAGGTGCAGCCCAGGAAGAGTCTGGTTTGACCAGTATCCAGTCTGTGTTGGGCTTGATTGAGGAGCTCCCTGCTCAGGGACCGGACTGGCAGTTGCAGCAGGTGGATTGTCGCCGTCAGGCTGTTTTATGGGAGTGTCAGGCGCATTATGGGTTTGAGGATGTGCATAGTTTTAGTGCGGCCATGCATAGCCAGAATCGCGACCCGAATGTGCTGGAGCTCACCGGACTGGGGCAGGGTGATTTGCATATCCGGCGGGGGTATCAGGCTTTGATTCCTCATTCCCTGGAAACACAGGATCAGGAGCAAATGCCAACTGCGGCATCCTCACGTTTGCATGCCGGGCTGGCAGCCCTGAGGCCTGCTTTTATGCGTTTGTCATTGTCTCCTGCCCAGTGGGTCGAATCTGCTGATGACAGTGAGCAAACAGGGGCAGGTGTGTGGCGCCGTTCCTGGCTCAGTCAATCCCCCTTGCGTTCGGTGTACTTGCTGGCGGCACAGCTCCCTGATCTGCAATGGGAGCGCTTGGGCTTGTCCTTGAATCCGCAGTCCTATCCCTCGCTGCTGGGCAGCACTTTTATCGTGGAGCTGGAAGGCTATGTTTATGAATCAGCGGAGCGGGTTTTGGGCGATCAGGATTTGGCGGATTATATGCAGACCTTTGAACATTCTGTTTGGTCTGACGCTGACGTTTAGCGCACCGGCTCTGGCGACGGAGGGAATGGCGACGATAGTCAGGGAGATGTTGCTGCTGGAAGCCGAGCAGGCTCGTCAGAATATGTCGTCCTGCTTGCGGTCCCAAGAGGGGCAGGAGGGGGCGGGGCAGCCTGATGTGGCCAGGATCAAATCCAGCACCCCCAGCCCTGCCTTGAAGTTGAAAGCTATCTATGGACGAGATACGCAGTTGCTAGCCGAAGTTCAGCATGAACAGCGTCTGCTTGTCTTTCAGCAAGGGCAACGATGGCCTATTGGACGAGAGCGGGATCAAAACATCCGTTTGTTGTCACTGAATAGTCGCTGTGTTGAGCTTGAAATGGACTCGTCGCCTCAACAGGCCCAAGCGATCAAACTCTGTTTGCCTTTATAGGGGGAGGGGCACGCCTATGCAGGCAGGAAGCCTGCAGGCCGGGAGCAAGAAAAACCCCCGACATGACTTTCATCATATCGGGGTTGGAAGTTACTACGGAGCTTGTCGCTCGTCAGGCTTTAGCCTTGTTCTGCATTAGTCGCGGGTACCGCTCCAGGCGGCAATGGCTGCGCGCTCTTCGTCGGTCATTTGCGTCATATTGCCCAGAGGCATGTACTTGGAGTGCACCACGGTTTTTACCTGGTCGGCGTGCAGCACGGTGTTGTCGATGGTGTCGAGCAACATGCCAGCAGGGGCCGCTGTAAAGCCGAAGTCGGCATTAGGCTTGACCGCGTGACACTGAACACATCGTGCATCCATGATTTCCTGGATACGGGCAACGCTGACGGTTTCAGCACCGTTTGCGGCTTCTGGCGCGCTGGCTACTTCACCTTTCAGGCTGGCAGGAGCTGCCAGGTAACCCACGATCAGCAGCAGGACAACACCGGCGGCCGGGTAGGCAGGCTTTTTGATGCCAGCGTGCATCAGCACGAAGTATTGACGGATCAGGGCGCCGGCAAAGATGAACAGCACCATGATGATCCACGCATTGGGATTGTTATACGTGAACGAGTAGTGGTTGCTCAGCATCAGCAGCAGAACAGGCAGCGTGAAGTAGGTATTGTGTACCGAACGCTGTTTGCCGCGTTTGCCATCCAGAGGGTTGGGCGCTTGACCGGCTTTCAGTGCCTTGACCATGCGGCGCTGGCCGGGAATGATCCAGAAGAACACGTTGGCCGACATGCTGGTGGCCATCACAGCGCCAGTCAGCAAGAAAGCAGCACGACCCGAGAAGATGTGGGCGCTCAGGTAAGCCACTGCCACCATCATGATGGCTACAGCCACGCTCAGCAGACCGTCGCGGTTCATGTTGGGGCTGATCAGGCGGCACAGGCCGTTATAGACCACCCAGCCCAGCACCAGGAAGGCAATGGCCATGATGTTGGCTTGCGTGCCGGTCATTTGAGCCGCCCACTCCCAGGGACTGTTGGGGTTGACCAGATAGAACTCGGGCTTGGTCAGGTAGAGCAGGGCGAACAGGAAGAAACCGGACAACCAGGTGGTGTAGGACTTCCAGAACGACCAGTGCAGGTCATCAGGCAGTTCGGCCGGGTTGGTCAGGTATTTCTGGTTGTGATAGAAGCCGCCGCCGTGGACAGCCCACATCTCGCCAAACACACCGCGTTTCTTGCTTTCTTCGCCTTTAGGCGGTTTCAGGCCGTTGTCCAGCATCACAAAGTAGATGGACTCGCCGATCCAGGCGACGGCCGCAATCACGTGCAACCAGCGCAACAGCAGGTTGCCGTACTCAAGTAGGTAAGCGTACATAAAGATCTCGTATCAGAGTGGTTTCGTATAGAAGCGAAAAGTCGACTTGGATACGCGATCAGCTGCCGCGATAGGTGGACCAGGACCAGGGGGTCACGACCAGGGGGACGTGGTAGTTGGCGTTGGCATCGGCGATACCGAAACGAATGCCTACTTGATCCACAAAACGTGGCTCGGGTACAGCCACACCGCTGGCGGCAAAGTAAGCGCCTGCGTGGAAAACCAGTTCAAAAACGCCCGTGTGCATGGCCTCGCCTTGCAGCAGGGGCTCATCACAGCGACCGTCGCTATTGGTGTGAGTGGTTTTGATCAGAGTACGTTGATCGTTTTCGATGGAATAAAGATCGACGCGCACGCCGCTGGCTGGGCGTCCTTGAGTCGTGTCAAGGACATGGGTTGATAGCTTTCCCATAAATGTCTCCGGTTTATGGTGATCAAAAAAGGTCCAGCGAGCCCAGTTTTGAGAACCGGCCGGGGGCCAACGGTGCAAGGATCAGTGCGCTGGGTTGAGGCCCCGAAACTGTCGCTCTGTTTGAGGAATCAGATTGTCGACAATTTATGTTGACGATTTTGTCGGGGTACCGAATAATTGTCAATAGTCAATAACGAGAAATTCTATGCTTCAGATACGGCGGCAAGAGGGGATGAGCAGTGAATCCCAAGCGCCAAGCGCCTCCTCGCTGCTAGAGGGAGGCATGGCAGATAGCGAGGTCGGGCGTGTTTATAGCCAGATCTTTGATGCGGTCGTTGACCGCCGTCTTTTGCCTGGAACCAAACTGACGGAAGCCACGTTATGCACGATTTTCGAGTGCTCGCGTGCGACCGTTCGTGCGGCGCTGGCTGCCCTCGAACACGACAAGATTGTGGTCATTGAACCCAATCGGGGTGCTTTTATCTGGAAGCCGACGGCCAAGCAGACACGGGACGTGTTTGAACTGCGGCGTGATCTGGAAGCCTTGATTCTGCAAAAACTGATCAGCTACCCGGATCTGCCGGAGCGTCTGGCTGGCCTGTATGAAATGGTGGAGCGTGAACAGCACGCCTTTGAGCATGGTGACCGCATCAGCTGGTTGCGCCTGTCCAATGCGTTTCACGTGATGCTGGCGCGCTGCGCTGGCAATGATGAACTGACCGAGCTGATGCACACCTTGTGCGCCCGCACCACGCTCATCATTGCGTATCACGACACACCGGGCGAACAGGCTTGCTCGTTTTACGAGCACAAAGAGATTTTGGACAAGCTTAGTCAGGGCGACGCCGACGGCGCGCATCTGGCTATGCATCATCACTTAAGTGATTGTGAACATCGCATGAGCGAAGCGGGTGATGGCAGTGCTGCTGATCCTTGGCTGGCCCTCAGCGTAAAACGCTAAACGGAGACGGTATGTCCTTGAGTAAGTACCCTCGTGACCTGATCGGTTACGGTAAAAACGTGCCCCATGCACAATGGCCTGATCGGGCGCGCATTGCGGTGCAGTTTGTCTTGAACTATGAAGAAGGCGGCGAGAACTGCGTTCTGCACGGTGATCCGGGCTCTGAACAGTTCCTGTCCGAAATCATTGGTGCAGCGGCTTACCCGGACCGTCACCTGTCCATGGAATCCATTTACGAATACGGTTCGCGTGCCGGTGTCTGGCGGATTCTGAAAGAGTTTGAAAAGCGCGGCCTGCCCATGACCGTGTTTGGTGTGGGCATGGCGCTGGAGCGTCACCCCGAGCTGGCACAAGAATTTGTGCGTTTGGGTCACGAGATTGCCTGCCACGGTTACCGCTGGATTCACTACCAGAACGTGTCCGAAGAAGTTGAGCGCGAACACATGCGCCAGTGCGTGAAAGTGCTGACGGACTTGCTGGGCCACCACCCCGAAGGCTGGTACACCGGCCGTGACAGCCCGAACACCTTGCGTCTGGTGGCTGAAGAAGGCCAGTTCCTGTACAGCTCCGACTACTACGGTGACGACCTGCCTTTCTGGGCCGAAGTCCCGATGAGCGACAACAGCGTCAAACCTCAGTTGATCGTGCCCTACACCCTGGACAGTAACGACATGCGCTTTGCCGCTCCTCAGGGCTTCAACACAGGCGATCATTTCTTCTCTTACCTGAAAGACGCGTTTGACGTGTTGTACGAGGAAGGTGAAGAAGCGCCCAAGATGCTGTCCATCGGTTTGCATTGCCGCCTGATCGGCCGTCCTGGCCGCTTCCGTGCCTTGCAACGCTTCCTGGATTACGTGCAATCGCATGAGCGCGTCTGGGTATGTCGTCGTGTGGATATTGCTCGCCACTGGGCCGAGCATCATCCCTACCAGCCCAAGGCCTGATCGGCCCCAGGCCAGGGTTAGCGCTCTCTGGCCTGTCATGACGGCCTCCAGATTACGGGCAGGGTAGTCTTACGTTCCGACTCTCCGGGGTCGGAATTGTTGTTTCTGCTCGCTGAAAACAGTACTATTTGACGCTTACGCAGCCGCTCGTACAGGGAGTGTGGCGTCCTGGCTTCTCACTGCTTTGCCGGGGCGGCAGGTGTTGTGCCAGCGCAGCGCGCGCATGGGCTGCAAGGCTGATCGTCTTATAATAGGCAGTTAAATTTTCCATCGCGTTGCAAGTAATGAAAACCTCAGAAATTCGTCAGAAGTTTCTTTCTTTTTTTGAATCCAAGGGACATCACATCGTTTCCTCGGCTTCGCTGGTGCCAGGCAATGACCCTACCTTGCTGTTCACGAACGCAGGGATGGTGCAGTTCAAAGATGTGTTCACGGGCAAGGAAACCCGCCCCTACAACCGTGCGACCAGCTCTCAGCGCTGTGTTCGTGCCGGTGGCAAACACAATGACCTGGAAAACGTGGGCTACACCGCCCGTCACCACACCTTTTTTGAAATGCTGGGCAACTTCAGCTTTGGCGACTACTTCAAGCAAGACGCCATTCGCTATGCCTGGGAACTGCTGACGACGGTTTACAAGCTGCCTGCAGAAAAACTCTGGGTCACCGTCTACCAGGAAGATGATGAAGCCTACGATATCTGGGCCTCGGAAATTGGGGTGCCCAAAGAGCGCATCATTCGTATCGGTGACAAGGGCGGCGTACGCTACAACTCGGACAACTTCTGGCAGATGGCCGATACCGGTCCCTGTGGCCCTTGCTCGGAAATCTTCTACGACCACGGTGCTGATGTCTGGGGTGGCCCTCCCGGATCGCCTGAAGAAGACGGCGACCGCTACATCGAAGTATGGAACCTGGTGTTCATGCAGTTCGAGCGTTCCGCCGACGGCTCCATGACACCGCTGCCCAAGCCTTGTGTGGACACTGGTATGGGACTGGAGCGTATTTCGGCTGTGCTGCAGCACGTGCACTCCAACTACGAAATCGACCTGTTCCAATCCCTGATTCAGGCCGCCGCACGCGAAACCAAGACCAGCGACCTGAGCAATAACTCGCTCAAGGTGATTGCTGACCACATCCGTGCTTGCAGCTTCCTGATCATTGACGGGGTCATCCCCAGCAATGAAGGCCGTGGCTATGTGCTGCGCCGCATTATTCGTCGTGCCTTGCGTCATGGTCACAAGCTGGGTCAGAAGGGTTTGTTCTTCTACCGCTTGGTACAGGACCTGGGCCTGGCCATGGGCGAAGCCTACCCTGAGCTGATTGCTCAACGCGAACGTATTGAACAAGTACTGCGTCAGGAAGAAGAGCGTTTCAGCGAAACGCTGGAAAACGGCATGCGCATTCTGGAAGGCGCTTTGGCCAACCTGCCAGAGAATGCCAAGCTGGACGGCCAGACGCTGTTCACCTTGTACGACACCTACGGTTTCCCCGTGGACTTGACCGCCGACATCTGCCGCGAGCGTGGCATTGAGGTCGATCTGGACGGTTTTGAAGTTGCCATGGAAAACCAGCGTCAGATGGCACGCGCTTCGGGCAAGTTCAAAACATCCGAAGGCCTGAGCTACTCCGGCGTGCAAACCCGCTTTGATGGTTACACCACCCTGGAAGGCAGCGGCACGGTTACCGCCTTGTATGTGGATGGCACCTCTGTGCAGTCCGTGGCCCAAGGCCAGCAAGCGGTAGTGGTTTTGGATGCCACCCCTTTCTACGCCGAATCCGGTGGTCAGGTGGGTGATGCCGGTATCCTGAGCGATGCCAAGGGCCTGTCCTTTGAAGTGCAGGATACCCAAAAGATTTCCAATCAGGTTTTCGGTCACCAAGGTGTGCTGAACGCTGGCACGCTGACTGTGGGTCAGACTGTTAACGCCCAGGTAGATACCGAGCGTCGTGCGCGTGTGATCCGTAACCACTCGGCCACGCACTTGATGCACAAGGCCTTGCGTCAGGTACTGGGCGGTCACGTGCAACAACGTGGTTCCCTGGTAGACGCTGAAAAAACCCGTTTTGACTTTGCGCACGATGCCGCCATGACAGCCGAGCAAATCGCTCAGGTCGAAGCCATTGTGAACGATCAGGTTCTGGCTAACCAGGCCGTGCAAGCCCAACTGATGTCGTTTGACGACGCCGTCAGTGGCGGTGCCATGGCTTTGTTTGGTGAAAAGTACGGCGACGAAGTGCGCGTACTGGATATTGGTTTCTCGCGCGAGCTGTGCGGTGGTACTCACGTTCAGCGCACGGGCGATATCGGCTTGTTCAAGATTGTCTCGGAAGGCGGTGTAGCCGCTGGCGTGCGCCGTGTTGAAGCCATTACCGGCACCAACAGCCTGCACTGGGTGCAAGCGCAGGAGCGTTTGTTGAACGACGCTTCCGCCAGCCTGCGTACCCAGCCAGAAGGTCTGGTTGCTCGTATCAGCGCCTTGCAAGGTCAGATCAAGGATCTGGAGCGTGAGCGCGAACAAATGCAATCCAAGCTGGCTGCTTCGGCAGGCCAGGATCTGCTGGCTCAAGCCGTACCCTTGAATGACAGCAGCCGTCTGTTGGTGGCCACGCTGCAAGGTGTGGAAGCCAAAGCCTTGCGCGAAATGGCTGATCAGTTGAAGAACAAGCTGCAGTCTGCCGTGATTCTGCTGTCCATTGTGGCCGACGGCAAAGTCAGCCTGGTGGCAGGCGTGACGCCAGACCTGACCTCCAAGGTCAAGGCGGGCGATCTGGTGGGCTTTGTGGCCTCGCAAATGGGCGGGAAGGGCGGTGGTCGTCCTGACATGGCCATGGGCGGCGGTACCGATGCCAGCGTCTTGCCACAGGCCAATGCCTCGGTGCAGGCCTGGGTCGAAAGCAAGTTGGGTGCGTAATGACGATATCCGAGACCGGCGCTTTGCCCAACAGCGATCTGCAGGTGGATGCAAGCGGGCTGAAATGCCCCTTGCCCATCTTGCGTGCCAAGAAAGCCTTGGCACAGCTGGAATCCGGGCAAGTGTTGCAGGTCATCACGACCGATCAGCACGCCATTCAAGATTTTCAGGCTTTTTGTCGCCAAACTGGCAACGAACTGTTGGCTCAAGACCAGCAAGCCGAAAAAACTCTGCATTTTTTACGCCGTCGTTAAGCCGACGGCGGTAGAATACTGCTTTGTCTGTTGCGTATCTAGCACTGAATCTGCTATCTTAGCGTGTTACTTTTGGCATGCTTGCCAGAATAGTGCTAGAATTTTTTGTTTACCTTACACAATAAAGGGATTATCAATGGTGGTAATTCGCTTGGCCCGTGGTGGCTCCAAAAAGCGTCCTTTTTACAACGTAGTAGCCGCCGAGGCGAGCCAACGCCGTGATGGTCGCTTCATCGAACGTCTGGGTTTCTACAACCCCGTAGCTGGCGAAGGTCATGAAAACCTGCGTCTGCAAATGGACCGCGTTAAGCACTTCACCGACAACGGTGCTCAGGTTTCGCCTGCTGTGGCTCGCCTGTTGAAAGAATACTCGGCTAAGGTTGCTTCGGCTGCCTAAGTTGATTCACCTGTTTTTTAGTAGCGTTTAGTGTGAAGCAATCTGCGATTCCTGCTGACCTTGTTGAGCTCGGTCGTATTGTTTCCGCTTATGGTGTGCGTGGTTGGGTCAAGATCCAGCCGCACTCTATGCAGACCAAGGCGCTACTGAATGCAAAAACGTGGTGGTTAAAAACGCCCCGGCCTGAATCTCAGGCGGGCGTTTTTGCGTCTGCGTCACCCAGACAAATACAAACCGCAAAGCAGCATGGTGCAACCATCGTGGCGCAGTTTGAGGGTCTGGATAATCGAGAGCTGGCTCAAGCTCTCAAGGGGCATACCGTTTGGGTATCCCGTGCCGCTTTCCCCAAAGCGGACGAAGACGAATTTTATTGGGTCGATCTGATCGGCTGCCGTTTCTTTGGCGAGCAGGACGGCCAGGCTGAAAGCCTGGGCGAAGTGGTGGAAGTGCTGGATAACGGCGCGCACTCCATTTTGGTCGTGCATCGTGGCTCCTGGGATGCCGAGGGTGTCTTTACACCTGCAAAGGACGAACAGGGCAAGCCGCTGGAAGAGCTGGTTCCCTTTGTGCAAGCCATTGTGCATACGGTGGATATGTCCACCCGCGAACTGCACAGCCACTGGGCGATTTGATCGTTTCAATCCTGCGCACTTGCAGGGCTCTGGCCTGATTGGTCAGGTCTTGTGAAGCGTATCTGCCTTTTTCTCTTGCCGAGTCCTCATGCGATTTGATGCCCTGACCCTGTTCCCGGACATGTTTGATGTGGTCAGCGAGGCTGGTGTTACCGGCCGTGCGCACAAACAGGGCATTTGGCAAATGCGGACCTGGAATCCGCGCGACTACACCACCGATGTGCACCGTACTGTGGACGATCGCCCCTATGGCGGCGGTCCGGGTATGGTCATGCTGGCTGATCCCTTGAATGACGCCCTGGATCAGGCTCTGGCTGATCGTGGTGATAGCCCGGAAGTGATCTTGCTGAGTCCTACAGGGCGACGCTTTGATCAGACTGTGGCTCAGGAACTGGCTCAAGGTCCCGGCGCGGTTCTGGTTTGTGGTCGCTATGAGGGTATCGATCAACGCTTTATTGATGCGCGCATTACCCAGGAGCTCTCTTTGGGTGACTTTGTGCTGTCTGGCGGTGAAATTGCATCACTGGCGATTATTGATAGCGTGATTCGGCTTTTGCCCGGCGTGTTGAATGACGCCGACTCGGCTCGCCAGGATTCTTTCCATGCTGACAATAGCGGCTTGCTGGATAGTCCTCATTACACGCGCCCCGAGGTATACCGAGATCAGGCTGTGCCTGAGGTTTTGATGTCCGGCCATCATGGTCGTATCCAGGCATGGCGGCGTGAGCAATCCCTGCGCTTGACTGCCTTGCGTCGGCCCGAGCTGATCGAGCAGGCCCGTCAGCGTGGTGAGCTTAGCAAGGCAGACGAGCGCTTTTTGGCGTCTCTGGCGGCCTTGGGCGAATAGCCTTGCTTGAATAATTCACTAAACCTTAACGGCCCGTTTTCAAGCGGGCCGTTTTGTATCCAGGCGGCTTTGCTTAGTCGCACTGGCCCAGTTGTAGCCTCGAATGCTTCGCGGGGGTGTCGTCTTTGGCATTTAGTGTTTGCCGTCCCCGGCTCATCAGGGCCATCCCGCTAATCGCCAGCAAACCGCCGCCTATCAAGGATGGGCTCAGGGCTTCTTTAAGCCACAGGTTGGAAAACAGAACACCAAACAAAGGCACCAGCGCCAGATAAGCGCCTGCGGATGTTGCGCCCAGGATCTTCACGCCGTGCATATACCAGGCAAAGGCCAGGGCTGTGGAGCCTAGTGCCAGGGCAAATATGCTGTACCAGGCTTGGGCGGGAACCTGAGTCAGGCCACTCCAGGCAGAGATCCCTTCAATGCTCAGGCTGCTGATGGACAATAAAACTGCACCTATCAGGGTTGTCATGCTGGTAGCGGTCAGGGAGTCCATGGTGGTCAGTACAGTACGGCCTATCAAGGTATAGCTGACCCAACAGAGGGTACAGCCCAGCAGCAGCCATTCGCCTATTCCGTTCTGGTCGGGCATCAAACTGCTGATGGAGCCTGCGCTTAGTGCGTATAAAGCGCCCGAGACGGCCATCACCACACCCAGTCCCATCTTTTTATTGACCGACTCGCGAAACAGCAAAGAGGCCAGAATCAGGATCAGGACTGGATTCAGTGCAACAACCATGGCTGCCTTGCCTGCGGGCACCAGTTTCAGCGCCAGAAGAAAGAAGATCGAATAGCCAAACACCCCAAAGGCAGAGGCATTGAGCAGGCCCAGCCACTCTCTGGAGTCAAGCGTGCGCAGGGTTTTCAGGCGACCGCTCCAGCCCATCCAAAGTAGTAGCACCACGCTGGCTATCAGAAAGCGTAGGCTGGCTGCTGCCAGAGGTGGCATGGCCTGAGCTACAACTCGGCCCCAGGGCCAGGAAGCGCCCCACAGGGCGGACATGCCAATCATGCTTAGGTGTACGGAGTAGTTGGGAGATTTCATTAAATCCACTATGGGGAAGATTTCAGCAGAGGTACTATTTACTTTTATTGCTTCATAGTCGAATGAGTAAACACTCATGACCTTCACCCAACTTGAAATCTTTTCCGTGCTGGCCAGAATCGGCAGCTTTTCTCGGGCAGCCAGTGCTTTGGGAGTTACGCAAAGTGCGGTCAGCCATGCGCTCAAGCAATTGGAAGCTGATCTGGGTGTCTGCCTGTTTGCTCGTGGCCCGGCGGCCGTGGAGCTGACGGAAGTAGGGGCCAGATTGCTGCTGCGTGCCAACGATATCCTGCAGCAGAAAGAGGCCTTGCATCAGGAGGCTTGCTACGAGCAGGGTATTGCCCGTGGCACCTTGCGGATTGCTTCTTTTGGGGCCTCCTCGTCCTTGCATTTGCTACCGCATTTATTGGCTTGCTACAGGCAGACGCATCCCGAAGTGGAGGTGCAGATTGATGAGGGCGTGGATAGTGAAGTGGCGCAGTGGCTGCTGGAACGGCGTGTGGAGCTGGGCTTTGTGATCTTGCCGGATGATCGTTTTGATTCCTTGCCCCTGGCTGAGGATGAGCTGGTGGCGGTGTTGCCTGCCGAGCATCGTTTGGCTGTGTGTGCCCGCGTTTCCGCCAGTGACTTCCATGATCTGCCTTTTATCCGGACGGCGGCAGGTTCTGGTCCGCATGTGGATCAGTTTCTGGCGACAGCAGGAGCGGTTCCCAGGACCTTGTTCCGTTTCGAGCAGTTGTCCTCCATGCTGGGCTTTGTCGCGCAAGGAGTGGCGGTAACCATCGCGGGCAGGCTGGCCTTGCCGGAGCCACCAGAAGGGGTGATTTATCGCAGCCTGGAGCCGTGTAGGCCACGTGAAATAGCGCTGGCCGCCCTGAACTTCGAGCGGCTTTCTCCGGCTGCGCAGGCTTTCTTGCAGATTGCCCGGAAAATGCACCGCAAGAAGTGAGGTGGCAAGGGCAGTTGTGCTTCTTGATGCTGTGCCAGTGCCAGTGCCAGTGCCAGTGTAAGTGTCAGTGCAAGGGCATTCTGTTTTTTTGGGTGTGACTGGTTTGTGTGGTGCTTCTTTGTCCTTTTGTGCTGTATGGGCAAGGAGGAGGCGTCACGCGTGATCAGAGTAGTTCGGTGGCATTGAAGGTAAATAGATGCAAAAAGGCCCTGCACTAGTGCAGGGCCTTTTCTTGTCTTCGGGGCTTAGTTCAAGCGATTAGCCCAGACGATTAAACTGCTGTTTCACCTTGGCCAGCGTTTCACCGAACTGAGCCACGCGCAGGCGCTCCTGTTCGACCACGGCGGCAGGAGCGCGCTCCACAAAGCTGGCGTTGCCCAATTTGCCTTCGGCCTTGCTGATTTCGCCTTGCAGACGTTCGATTTCCTTGGACAGACGGATACGCTCTGCTTCCACGTCAATCTCTACGTGCAGCATCAGCTGGGTTTTGTCGACCACTTGCACGGGAGCGCCGGCATCGGTAGGCAGTTGCTCCACGATGTCCACGCTTTCCAGCTTGCACAAGCTGGCCAGGTAAGGGCTGTTGGCGCTCAGGATGGCGGCGTCACCTTGGGCAACCAGTGGCACGCGCTGGGCGGGCGACAGGTTCATTTCGCCACGTAGGGCGCGAATTGCGTCTACCTGGGCTTTCAGCTCGGCAACCTGGGCTACGGCCTGCTCGTCAATCGCGGCAGGGTTCGCAATTGGGTAGGGCTGGACCGAAATGCTGGTGCTTTCATTGGCGGCACGTTTGCCAGCCACCACCGAGACTTTCTGCCACAGCTCTTCCGTGATGAACGGGATGATGGGGTGCGCCACGCGCAGCACCACTTCCAGCACACGGATCAGGGTACGGCGTGTGCCCAGCTGCTGCTCGGGCGTGCCGCTCTGAATCTGGGTCTTGGCTAGTTCCAGATACCAGTCGCAGTACTCATCCCACACAAAGTGGTAGATGGCGTTGGCAACGTTGTCGAAACGGTAGTCGGCAAAACCGCGCTCGGCATCCTGTTCCAGACCTTGCAGCAGGCTGATGATCCAGCGGTCTGCAAAGCTCAGTTCGGCAGGGGCGTCGGTGTGCAGCTCATGGCCTTCGGTGTTCATCAGCACAAAGCGGGTGGCGTTCCACAGCTTGTTGCAGAAGTTGCGGTAGCCCTCGCAACGCTTCATGTCGAAGTTGATGTTGCGGCCCAGCGTGGCGTAGGCGGCCATGGTAAAGCGCAGCGCGTCCGTACCGAAGGCAGGGATGCCATCGGGGTAGTCTTTCTTGGTGCGTTTGGTGATGCTTTGAGCCTGTTTGGGGTTCATCAGGCCAAAGGTGCGCTTGTGTACCAGGCTTTCCAGGTCGATACCGTCGATCAAATCCACCGGGTCAATGGTATTGCCCTTGGACTTGCTCATCTTCTTGCCTTCCATATCGCACACCAGTCCGTGAACATAGACGGTGTTGAATGGAACGCGGCCGGTCAGGTGCATGCTCATCATGACCATGCGGGCCACCCAGAAGAAAATAATGTCGAAGCCTGTGACCAGCACGCTGGAGGGCAGGTAACGGGCCAGATCCGGGGTTTCTTCAGGCCAGCCCAGATCGGTAAAGGGCACCAGGGCGGAGGAGAACCAGGTGTCCAGCACGTCTTCGTCGCGGCGTAGTGGGCCGGTCACGCCAGCGGCACGGGCTTGCTCCAGAGCATCTTCTTCGGAACGGGCGACAAACAGGCTGCCGTCTTCGGCGTACCAGGCAGGAATCTGGTGGCCCCACCACAGTTGGCGGGAAATGCACCAATCCTGGATATTGTTCAGCCACTGGTTGTAGGTGTTGGACCAGTTGTCGGGGTAGAAGCGCACACGGCCATCGGCCACCACGTCCAGGGCAACCTGGGTGATGCTCTTGCCGGGGTGCAGCGAATTTTCCGGAGCGGGCTTGCTCATGGCCACAAACCACTGGTCGGTCAGCATGGGCTCGATGACCGTATTGGTACGGTCGCCACGTGGCACCATCAGCTTGTGAGGTTTGACCGCTTTCAGCAGGCCCTGGGCTTCCAGGTCGGCCACGATTTGCTTGCGTGCGGCAAAGCGCTCCAGGCCTTGGTAGGCTTCGGGAGCGGTGTCGGCAATATGGGCATCCAGTGTCAGGATGCTGATCATTTCCAGGCCGTGGCGCTGGCCAACAGCGTAGTCATTGAAGTCGTGGGCAGGAGTAACCTTCACCACGCCCGTGCCAAAGGCCGGGTCTACGTAGTCGTCTGCAATGATCGGGATGGAGCGGCCAACCAGGGGCAGGGTCACGGTCTGGCCGATCAGGCTGATATAGCGTTCGTCCTCCGGGTGCACCATCAGGGCAACGTCGCCCAGCATGGTTTCCGGACGGGTGGTGGCCACCGTCAGGTGGGTCAGGCCGCCCTGGGGTGTGGTCAGCGGGTAGCTGATTTCCCACAGATGGCCGTCCTCTTCCTCGCTGACCACTTCCAGGTCAGACACGGCGGTGCCCAGCACGGGGTCCCAGTTCACCAGGCGCTTGCCACGGTAAATCAGGCCTTGCTCGTACAGGCGGACAAAGGTTTCCAGCACGCCACGGGACAGATTGTCGTCCATGGTGAAGTATTCGCGGCTCCAGTCACAGGACGCGCCCAGGCGGCGGAACTGGCCGGTAATGGTATTGCCCGACTTCTCTTTCCACTCCCAGACTTTTTCCAGGAATTTTTCGCGACCCAGGTCGTGGCGGCTGATGTTCTGGGCATCAAGCTGGCGTTCCACAATGATCTGGGTGGCAATCCCGGCGTGGTCGGTGCCGGGAATGTAGACCGTATCGTCGCCTTTCATGCGGTGGTAGCGCGTCAGGCCATCCATGATGGTCTGATTAAAGGCGTGGCCCATGTGCAAAGTCCCGGTGACGTTAGGAGGCGGGGACTGGATCACAAAGGGTTCGGACTGGTGATCACCCAAGGGCTGGACATGTTGGCCACCCTTGAAAAGGTCGGCTTGCTCCCAGCGCGCGTACCAGCGCGTTTCGATTTCCTGGGGTTCAAAGCTCTTGGATAATTGCTCGTCGGAGGTCGTTGCGGATGAGTTGGTCATGGTGATGCGGTCTGCCTGCCCCTTATTGCACGTTCGGTGCCAAATAGGGCGGGACTAATCCTGGGTAAAAAACGAATGTAAGATGCACTATTTTAAGATGTGGCCGTGCGTCTTTGGCGTGGTAAAATGCCGGGTTGCCGTAAATCTGATGAAAGTGCTTGTTTTCATTAAAAAATTTAGCGCGAACCGTCGGATCTGCATTTTGCTTTACGCAGCAAAGACTACACTATATTGTTCTTATTTGGATTTTCACATGGCTATTGAACGCACTCTGTCCATTATCAAGCCCGACGCTGTTGCTAAAAACGTGATCGGTCAGATTATTTCCCGCTTTGAAGGCGCTGGCCTGAAAGTGATCGCTGGTCGCCTGGTTCACCTGTCCCGTGGCGAAGCCGAGCGCTTCTACGGTGTGCACGCCGAGCGTCCTTTCTTCAAGGATCTGGTCGACTTCATGGTTTCCGGTCCTGTATTCGTTCAAGTTCTGGAAGGCGAAGGCGCCATTGCCAAGAACCGCGAACTGATGGGCGCTACCGACCCCAAGAAAGCTGACGCCGGCACCATCCGTGCTGACTTCGCTGAAAGCATCGACGCTAACGCCGTTCACGGTTCCGACGCTCCTGAAACCGCTGCTGTCGAAATCGCTTTCTTCTTCCCAGAGTGCAACGTTTACAGCCGTTAATTCGTTAAACCGCGCAGTACTGGCGGCACTCTGAGCAAGACTTGCCCGGCTCACTGGAATCGGTGTGCCGGGCAAATCCGCAAAAAGGGGCTTTTTTGCATTTACGCAAGAAAGTAATAGCCAGACCGCGTGAAGGTATTATTTTTTTATGTCATCGCTCGAACCTACCAATCTTCTGGGCCTGGGCCCGGAGCAACTTGTTGAACTGGTCGCCCAATGGGGTGGCAAGCCTTTCCGCGCGCGCCAATTGCAGCGCTGGATACACCAGCGTCAACAGGACGATTTTGGGCAGATGACGGACCTGGCGCGCGAGTTCCGCGAACAACTGACAGCCAATTGCGTTGTCACTGCGCCCAGCATGTCGCACGAACATATTTCTACCGACGGCACCCGTAAATGGCTGTTTGATGTAGGCAGCAATAACGCCGTCGAAGCGGTTTTCATTCCCGAGGACGATCGGGGCACCCTGTGTATTTCCAGCCAGGCGGGTTGTACCGTGGCCTGTCCATTCTGCTCCACGGGCTACCAGGGTTTCAACCGCAACCTCACGACCTCTGAAATCATTGGCCAGCTGTGGTTTGCCCGCCGAGCCTTGTTGAATGCGCCGGAAACTGCCCGTATTGGCGATGCCGAGCAAACCAGCACACGTGTCATCAGCAATGTGGTCATGATGGGCATGGGCGAGCCCCTGCTCAATTATGACCAGGTGCTCGGTGCCTTGCGCCTGATGCTCGATGACAATGCCTACGGTCTGTCGCGCCGCCGCGTGACGGTCTCCACCTCCGGGGTGGTGCCCATGATGGATCGTCTGGCCAAAGATTGCCCGGTGGCTCTGGCTGTATCGCTGCACGCGCCCAATGATGCGCTGCGCGACCGTCTGGTGCCGCTGAACAAGAAGTATCCGCTGGCCGAGCTTCTGGATGCCTGTAATCGCTATCTGGAGCACGCCCCGCGTGACTTCATCACGTTTGAATACATCATGCTGGACGGCATCAACGATACCGACCAGCATGCGCAGGAACTGTTGGACATCGCACGCATTGTGCGCTGTAAATTTAATTTGATTCCTTTCAATCCTTTTCCGCAGTCCGGTCTGAAACGCTCCTCAGCTGTACGGGTCAAGCAGTTTGCCCAACGGCTGATGGATGGTGGGGTGGTAACCACAGTGCGCAAGACGCGCGGCGATGATATTGCTGCCGCTTGCGGACAGTTGGCGGGCGATATTCGTGATCGCACCCGTATCGAACAGCGTTTGCCTGATCGTGCTGTTATTCAAATCAAACAGGAACGTGCATGAGCGAGACTCTGGTCCCCTCCAACCAATCGGCTCCAGAAACGGGCTCAGGTGTAGGCCCGACATTGCGTGAGCTGCGTCTGGCGCGATCCTGTACGCTGAACGAAGTCTCCACCCGCCTGAAGTTTTCAGTTCGCCAGCTAGAGGCCCTGGAGGCCCAGGAGTGGGACCAGTTGCCTGGTGGGCAGCCTTTGCGTGGCATGGTGCGCAATTACGCGCGCTTTCTGGAGGCCGACGTATCGGCTGTGCTGGTCATGCTGGAAGCTCAGGTCAGTGATACGGCAGCGCCCAAGCCCGTGCCACGCAATCATTCCGGTGCAGGCTTGTCCAGTGCGGACCTGAGCCTGTATTCCGAATCGCGTGGCGGTTTTGGCTGGATCTGGATTCTTATCATTATTGTTTTGCTGTTGGTAGCCGGTTTTTACGCCATTGATCGGGGCTGGGTTCCCGAAGAGTGGCTGGTGTTCGATTGGCTCAAGGACTTGAAGAAATGACGCAGGGTCCCGAAACTCCCTCTGCTTGCCAACCCTTGCCGGTGGGCGCTCAACCCAAGCGGGTAACGCGCACGGTTGATGTGCGCTGGGGCGATCATGTTGTGAAACTGGGGGGCTCGGCGCCGGTCGTGGTGCAGTCCATGACCAATACGGATACGGTCGATGCCATCGCAACGGCTATTCAGGTCAAGGAGTTGGCGCGTGCCGGTTCCGAACTGGTACGTATTACCGTCAACACCCCGGAAGCCGCGCGTGAAGTCCCGGCTATCCGTGAACAGCTGGACCGCATGGGCGTGAATGTTCCCTTGGTAGGGGACTTTCATTACAACGGCCACAAGCTGCTGGCAGACTTCCCGGAATGTGCGCAAGCCTTGTCCAAGTACCGGATCAATCCGGGCAATATGGGCGGGGGCAAGCGTCGGGACGACAACTTTGCCAAGATGATTGAAATCGCCTGCCGTTACGACAAGGCCGTGCGTATCGGTGTGAATTGGGGCAGTCTGGATCACGAGCTGATGGCCCGCATGATGGACGAGAACAATCAACGGGCACACCCCTGGACGGCTCAGGCTGTCATGCGCGATGCCCTGGTGTTTTCAGCCATCAGCAATGCCCAGCGGGCCGAAGAGCTGGGTCTGGACGGCAAACGTATTGTGCTGTCCTGTAAAGTCAGCCATGTGCAGGATTTGATTACGGTTTATCAGGATTTGTCCTCGCGCTGCGATTACGCCCTGCATCTGGGTTTGACCGAAGCGGGGATGGGCAGCAAGGGTATTGTGGCCTCCACAGCCGCCTTGTCCGTCTTGTTACAGCAAGGCATTGGTGACACCATTCGTATTTCCCTGACGCCCGAACCCGGTGGCGATCGCGCCCGTGAGGTGGTCGTGGCTCAGGAAATCCTGCAGACCATGGGTTTGCGCGCTTTCACCCCTATGGTGGTGGCGTGTCCGGGTTGTGGTCGCACCAGCAGTACGGTATTCCAGGAACTGGCCAACGATATTCAAAGCTATTTGCGTGACCAGATGCCTGTCTGGAAAGATCTGTATCCCGGCGTGGAAACCATGAACGTCGCGGTGATGGGCTGTGTGGTCAATGGTCCGGGGGAAAGCCGCCACGCCGATATCGGCATCAGTTTGCCGGGAACCGGGGAAATCCCTTCGGCACCCGTCTATGTGGATGGCGAGCGGGTGGTGACCCTGAAGGGTGATACTATCGCTCAGGAATTTCAGACCATTGTCCAGAATTACGTTGAGCGCCGCTACGGCAAAACATCAACGGTTTGATCAACACGCTTGTCAGTCTATGGCGAGCAAACCATTAGAATTATGACGCAGCAGTTTCAAAAGCTCCGCGCCCTGACGGGCATGAAAGACACCTTACCGGGTGAAAGCGCACAGTGGGAAGCCCTGGAGGCTCTGGTGCGGGAATGGTTGGCCAGTTATGGCTATCGCAATATGCGTACACCCGTGCTGGAACATACCCAGCTGTTTGCCCGTGGTATTGGCGAAGTCACCGACATTGTCGAAAAGGAAATGTATTCCTTTACCGATTCGCTGAACGGCGACAAGCTCACCATGCGCCCCGAATTTACGGCGGGCATGGTGCGCGCCACTATCGAACATAATCTTTTGTACGATCGTCCTCATCGCGTTTACGCCTTGGGTCCGGTGTTCCGTCACGAGCGCCCGCAGCGTGGCCGCTACCGTCAGTTCCACCAGATCGACGTGGAAGCGCTGGGTCTGCCTGGCCCGGACGTGGATGCCGAGCTGATCGTCATGCTGGCCCGTTTGTGGAAGAAGCTGGGCCTGACGGACATCCGTCTGGAACTGAACTCCCTGGGTCAGGCTGAAGAACGTGCCGCTCACCGTGCGGCCTTGATCGAACACCTGGAAGCTCACAAGGACGTGCTGGACGAAGAAGCCCAGCGTCGCATGTACACCAACCCCTTGCGCGTGCTGGATACCAAGAATCCGGCCATGCAGGAAATGGCCAATGCCGCTCCACGCCTGTTCGACTTCCTGGGTGAAGAGTCTCGTGCTCACTTCCAGGGCGTGTGCGATCGTCTGGATGATGCCGGTATTGCCTACACATTGAACCCGCGTCTGGTGCGTGGTCTGGATTACTACAACTTGACCGTGTTCGAGTGGGTAACGGATCGCCTGGGTGCGCAAGGTACGGTGTGCGGCGGTGGCCGTTACGACGGCCTGATCGAATTGATGGGTGGCAAGCCTTCACCCGCCGTGGGCTTTGCCATTGGTATGGAGCGCTTGCTGGACCTGTGCTCTCAAGATGGCGAGCAGGCGGCCATCCCCGAATGCCAGGTTTATATGGTTCACCAGGGCGAGGCAGCCCAGCGCAAGGCGTCGCTGTTGGCCGAGCAATTGCGTGATGCCGGTTTGCAGGTGATTGTCCATGCAGGCTCCAGCGGCTTCAAGTCCCAGTTCAAACGGGCTGATGCCAGTGGCGCGCAGGCCGCCGTTATTTTGGGTGACGACGAACTCCAAAAAGAACAGGCCAGTGTGAAATGGTTGCGTGCTGCGGATGGCGCCGAGCAGCAACAGTCTGTTGATTTTTCTGAACTCGCCAGTGTTTTGTCAGCAAGGATTTGAGCATGGCCTACGATCTTGAAGAACAGGAAAAACTAGATGCCATGCGGGCATGGTGGGACCGCTGGGGCACCTTGTGCATCGTGCTGGCGTTTGCCGCTTTGGCGGCGGTAGCAGGCTGGCGCGGTTGGCAGTGGTACCAGGGCCATCAGGCAGGTCAGGCCATGGGTTACTTTGAGGCGCTGGAAAGCGCGGCTGCCCAGACCGGCGAAGAGGCCGATGCCCGCGTGCTGGCAGCCAGCACAACCTTGCGTAACGATTTCCCCAAATCCGGCTACACCTCTCGTGGTGTCCTGCTGGCTGCCCAGGCTTTGCAGCAACGCGGCAATCTGACGCCTGCTCGTGAGCAACTGGAGTGGATGGTCAAAACCAACCACGACCCAGCCCTGACTCCGCTGGCACGTCTGCGTCTGGCCGGTATCTTGCTGGAACAAAAGAATTACGATGATGCCTTGGCTCAGCTGACTAACCCTCCTGCCAGCTTTGCCGGTCTGTTTGCAGATCGCAAAGGCGATATTCTAGCCGCTCAAGGACAGAACGATGCAGCGCGCGATGCCTGGAAACAGGCCGTGGAGCTGCTCAAGCAAGACCCCATTTCGCAGTTGGTACAGATCAAACTTGATGCCCTGGCAGGAGCTTAATTCATGTCTCTTCCTACTATTCGCAAATCCCCATCCTCTGCCATGCGTGTCCTGCGCTTGAGCGCTCTGGCTCTGAGCCTGACTGCTTTGGCCGGTTGCTCCATGTTTTCCAGCAAGGATCCGCGTTTTGAACCCACGCCCTTGACGGAATACACCCCCGGTGTGGCCGCCAAGATCAGCTGGAGCACCTCTATTGGTAGCGGTGCAGATTCGGGCTTTGCACCGCAAGTCAGCGGCTCTTCGGTTTACGCCGCATCGGTCTCGGGTCAGGTCAGCAAGGTGGATCTGGATACCGGCCGCGTGCAGTGGTCGACCAACGCCGGCACGAAGTTGACGGCTGGTGCAGGTTCGGACGGCGTAGTCACTGCCGTGGCGTCGGTGGACGGCAACGTGATTGCGTTTGACGACTCGGGCAAGGAATTGTGGCGCAGCCGTAGCAGCAGCGCCGTGAACGTGCCTCCTGCTGTCGGTGCCGGTGTGGTTGTGGCGCGTACCAGCGACTACCGCCTGCAAGCTTTCGACGCCAGCACAGGCGATCTGCGCTGGAGCCTGCAGCGCCCCGGTCCAGCCTTGTCGCTGAAAACCAGCATGCAAATGCGCATCATCGACGGCTTGTTGCTGGCAGGCATGCCCAATGGCCGTTTGATGGCGATTGATGCGGCTCAAGGTCATCTGGTGTGGGAAGGCAGTATTTCTGTCTCCCGCGGCGCGACCGACCTGGAGCGCATTAATGACGTCGTGGGTGCTCCCCAGGTCGTCGATCCCCTGCTGTGCGGTGCAACCTACCAAGGTCGCGTTGCCTGCTTTGACGTCTCCCAAGGTGGGCGTCTGGTGTGGGATAGGGAATTTTCGGCCGGTACCGGTATCGCAGCGGACAACCATATGTTGTATGCCGCCAATAGCCGCGACCAGATTGAAGCGTTTGCCATGACAGACGGGCAAACCATCTGGACGCAGAATGCTTTGCGTAACCGTGGTCTGGCTCCTTTGGCCGTCATGCCCCAGGCGCTTGCCGCCGGTGACATGGAAGGCTATGTTCACTTTCTATCGCGACTGGACGGCACCTTGTTGGGCCGGGTCAGTGTCGGCGGTGGTGCCATTGTGTCGCCTTTGATCGGAACCCCGCGCGGGGTCCTGGTCCAGACCGGCAATGGTAATTTGGTCTTGGTTGGAATCAATTGAAAAGCGTTTCTTTTAAGCCCGTAGTGGCTTTGGTCGGTCGGGCCAACGTTGGCAAGTCCACTTTGTTCAACCGCCTGACGCGCTCGCGCGCGGCTCTGGTGGCGAACTTCCCTGGTCTGACCCGCGACCGTCATTACGGCGAAGGCCGGGTTGGCAGCCGTCCCTATATCGTGGTCGATACGGGCGGTTTCGAGCCCGTGGCCAAAACCGGCATGTTGCTGGAGATGGCTCGCCAGACCCAGCAAGCGATTGCCGAAGCCGATGTGGTCGTGTTTCTGGTCGATGCCCGTGAAGGCGTCAATGCACTGGATCTGGAAATTGCGCAGCTGCTGCGCAAGCTGGGTCAGAAAGTGCTGCTGGCCGTCAACAAGGCCGAAGGCATGCGTTACGAGGCCGGTGGCGTGGAATTCCACGAACTGGGCCTGGGCCAGCCTTACCTGATCTCCGCTTCCCACGGCGACGGCGTGGAAGAGCTGATCAATCTGGCGCTGGAGCAAGTGCCAAACCCTGAGCCTGAAGATGAAGGCCAGGACGATGATGAATTTCAGCACCGCATCAAGCTGGCGATTGTGGGCCGCCCCAACGTGGGCAAATCCACCCTGATCAATACCCTGGTGGGTGAAGATCGCGTGATTGCGTTTGACCAGCCCGGTACGACGCGTGATGCCATTGAAATCGAGTTCGAACGCAATGGGGTGGAATACACCCTGATCGACACCGCCGGTTTGCGCAAGCGCGGCAAGGTGTTTGAAGCGGTTGAAAAATTCTCCGTTATCAAGACCCTGCAGGCGATTGAAGCGTGTAACGTGGTCTTGCTGATGATTGACGCGCACACGGAGATTTCTGACCAGGACGCCAGCATTGCGGGCTTCGTGGTTGAAACCGGCCGTGCGCTGGTGGTGGGCATCAACAAGTGGGATGGTCTGGACGAGTACCAGCGCGAGTGGATCAAGCGCGAGTTCGATCGCAAATTGCGCTTCCTTAACTTCGCCAAGATGCATACCTTGTCGGCGCTGAAAGGGCAGGGGATCAATCCTTTGCTCAAGTCGGTCAATGCCGCGCATGCCGCTGCCTTCTCCAAGCTGTCTACCCCCAAGCTCACTCGCGTCATGCAAGAAGCGGTGGAACAGCAACAGCCGCCGCGCAAGGGCATTTTCCGTCCCAAGTTGCGGTATGCTCACCAAGGTGGCATGAACCCGCCGATCGTGGTGATTCACGGCAATGCCCTGGATGCCATTTCGGACAGTTATCGCCGTTATCTGGAGACGCGTTTTCGCGAGGCCTTCAAGCTGGAAGGCACGCCTTTGCGCATCGAATTCAAATCATCTAAAAACCCTTATCTGAAGGACGCGTAATGAGCCGTTTGTGGAGTGATCATGTAGCGGGGCTTTCACCCTATGTACCGGGTGAGCAGGTCAAGCTGGATAACCTCTTGAAGCTGAACACAAACGAACATCCTTTCGGTCCGTCGCCCAAAGCGCTGGAAGCGATCCGCCAGGCGGCGACCGATGATTTGCGTCTTTACCCTTCCTACAGCGCGCAGGAACTGCGTGACGCGGTGGCGCACAACCACGGCGTGAAAGCCAATAATGTCTTTTTGGGCAATGGCTCGGACGAAGTGCTGGCCCATGTGTTCAGCGCCTTGTTCCTGCGTGGCGTGCGTCCGGTCCTGCTGCCCGATATCACCTACAGCTTCTACACCACCTACTGTTCGTACTTCGGTGTGCCCGCTGATATCGTGCCGCTGCGCGAAGACTTCACGCTGAATGTGCAGGACTATGTGCGCAAGCGCAGCCTGCCACCTGCCGGCATTATTTTCGCCAACCCCAATGCGCCTACCGGGATTCCCTTGTCCTTGGCTGACATTGAAACCATCCTGGCCGCCAACCCTGACACCACTGTGGTGGTGGACGAGGCTTACGTCGATTTCGGCGGCACGTCCTCGGTCAGCCTGCTGGAAAAGTACGACAACCTGGTGGTCATCCAAACCATGTCCAAGTCGCGTGCTCTGGCCGGTTTGCGTGTGGGTTATGCCTTGGCCAGCGCCGATATCATTCAGGCCCTGGAGCGCGTGAAAGACAGCTTCAACTCCTATCCCATGGACACCATCGCCCAGGTGGGTGCCGTGGCTTCCTTGAAGGATACGGAGTATTTTGATCGTCAATGCCAGGCGGTGATTGATGCGCGCGAGCAATTGCGTGCCGATCTGGAACAGCTGGGTTTCGAGATTTTGCCCTCGAAAGCGAACTTTTTGATGGCAACTCACCCTAAACATTCGGCAGCTGGTATTCAGCAAGCCTTGCGTGAACAGGGGATTCTGGTTCGCCACTTCCGCCAGCCACGCATTGAGCAGTACTTACGTATTACGGTAGGATCGCCCGAGCAATGTGCCCGACTGTGCAACAGTTTGCGGCAGATTTTAGGGCAAGGCGCCTGATATACACCTATTAGATAAAAATCTCCAGTTTGGAACGTGCGGATTCAGGGAAAACCCGGTAAAGTAGTGGGATTCGCTTCCATTTCTGGAAAAACAACATAACCGGAGCCTCACCAATGAGCAATAAAGGGCAAATTCTACAAGACCCGTTTTTGAACGCGCTGCGCAAGGAGCATATCCCTGTGTCGATCTACCTGGTCAACGGCATCAAGCTGCAAGGTCAGATCGAGTCCTTCGATCAGTATGTCGTACTGCTGCGCAATACAGTCACTCAAATGGTGTATAAGCACGCGATCTCTACCGTCGTTCCTGCACGCCCCGTTACTTTGGCTGCGGATGAGCAGGCTGAATAAATCCTCACCCAGTTCTTTGTACTCTGAAAGACCCGTCTCGCGGTGCCCGCGGGCGGGTCTTTGTTTCTGGAGCAAGCGTTGAAGGCACTGGTAATTAGTGTGGATATGGGCGAGCTGGACTACAAGGCCCATGCCGAAGAGTTCGTCATGCTGGCCGAAGGGGCAGGCGCCCAGATTATGGAACTGATGGTCGTGCGTCGTTCCCGCCCGGATTCTGCCTACTACATCGGTACAGGCAAGCTGGAAGAGGCCGTCGCCCTGGCCAAGGCAACCGGCGCTGAAGTGGTGCTGTTTGACCATGCCTTGAGCCCGGCTCAGCAGCGTAACCTGGAGCGCAAGCTGGAACTGCGCGTGGTTGACCGGGTTGCCCTGATTCTGGATATTTTTGCCCTGCGTGCGCAAAGTCACGAAGGTAAATTGCAGGTCGAGCTGGCTCAGTTGCAGCACCTGACTTCCCGATTGACCCGTATGTGGACTCACCTGGAGCGCCAGAAGGGTGGTATCGGCATGCGTGGTCCAGGTGAATCACAGCTGGAAATGGACCGCCGGATGATTGGCGACAAGGTCCGTACCTTGCGTGAGCGCCTGGCCAAGGTGCAGCGTCAGCGCAGCACCCAGCGTCGTGCCCGTTCTCGTAGCGGTACCTTGTCGGTGTCACTGGTGGGCTATACCAACACGGGTAAATCCACCTTGTTCAACGCCTTGACCCGTGCGGATGCCTACGCAGCTGACCAGTTATTTGCTACCTTGGATACCACCACGCGTCGTATCTGGATTGAAGGGGCAGGGCAGGTCGTGATTTCGGATACGGTGGGTTTCATTCGTGAATTGCCACCGACCTTGATTGCTGCTTTCCGGGCCACTTTGGAAGAGACCGTCCATGCAGATTTATTGCTGCATGTGGTCGATGCGGCCAACCCTCAACGCGATGAACAAATCGCTGAAGTTCATAAGGTTCTGGAGGACATCGGGGCCCATGAAATACCTCGCATTTTGGTCTATAACAAAATTGACCAAGCTGGCTACGAGCCACGGGTAGAGCGGGACGAACATGGTACTATTGCCCGAGTCTTTGTTAGCGCTTTAGAGCGCATCGGATTGGATGGCTTGCGTACAGCAATCGTCGAATCAGGTCATTTCGCGGAAAACAATGCGTCTGAACAATAAAATATTCAATCTCAATGATCCCGGTTGGGGACGAGACAGTGGCAAAAACGGTTCCGAGCCACCTCGCCGCCCCGAGAAACAAGATGGCCCGCCTGACCTCGACGAGGTATGGCGTGACTTCAACAGTCGCTTGGGATCTTTATTTGGCAAAAAGGGACGTCGTTCCCCTCCTGGTGGCATGCCTCCAGGTAGCGGTAATGGGCCCTCCATCCCTAAGGGCTCGCCCAAGCTGCTGATTATCGGTGGCGTGGTGGCAGTCGGCCTGTGGATGGCCAGTGGCTTTACCATCGTGCAGGAAGGTCAGGTTGCCGTGGTGACTCGTTTTGGCGAGTACACTAAAACCCTGAATCCCGGTCTGCAATGGCGTTGGCCCGCTCCCATCGAAGATCACCAAACCGTCAATATTTCCCAGTTGCGTACCTTCGAGGTGGGCTACCGCGGAAGTGCGCGCAATAAAGTCCTGCCTGAGTCCCTGATGCTGACAACCGACGAAAACATCGTTGATATGCAGTACGTGGTTCAGTATCGCTTGTTGCCTACTGGTGCGCCGGACTACCTGTTCAACACCAATAATCCGGACGAATCCGTACGTCAGGCGGCAGAAACCGCCATGCGTGAAGTTGTGGGCAAACAGCCTATGGACTCCGTACTGTATTCCGGCCGTACACAGATTGCCTCGGACGTGCAGCAACTGGCTCAGTCCATTCTGGATCGTTACCGTACTGGTATTCAGATCAGTACCGTGGCGATCCAGAACGTGCAGCCGCCCGAGCAGGTTCAAGCGGCTTTTGACGATGCCGTCAAGGCCGGCCAGGACCGTGAACGTCAGATCAACGAAGGTCAGGCTTATGCCAACAAGGTATTGCCCGAAGCCGCTGGTCAAGTGGCACGCATGATGCAGGAGTCCGAAGGTTACAAGGCTCGTGTGATCGGTGATGCCAAGGGTGACACTGCACGTTTCGGCAGCGTCGAGGCCGAGTACGTGAAGGCTCCGGGTGTAACGCGGGATCGTCTGTACCTGTCCACGATTCAGGAAATCCTGGAGAGCACCAGCAAGGTACTGGTTGATACCCGTAGCGATAACAACATGATCTATCTGCCTTTGGACAAGATCGTGCGTCAGGTGGGCAGCCGTACCGATATGGAGCCATCCGCTCCTGTCGCCTCGGCCGCTTCGCAAGGACAGATCAGCCGTCCAGCTCCGGCTGCGGCACCTAAAGCGCCTGCGCCAGCCAATCCAGCCGGTCTGGATACCTCGCTGGGCTCTTTGGTCAGTCCTTATTCCCCATACGCACGCTAGGAGAGCTTGATGCAACGTTTATTTCCTGCTCTGGTGGCCCTGGCGGTAATTGTCGGTTTGCTGCTGTCTTCCGTATTTATCGTGCGTGAGCGCGATGCGGCTCTGGTTTTTGCCCTGGGTGAAGTGCGCGGTACCATTACTACCCCCGGCCTGTACTTCAAACTGCCGCCACCCTTTGAAAATGTGGTGTTCCTGGACAAGCGTCTGCAGACGATTGAAACCAAGGATCCCGAGCGTATTCAGACGGCTGAAAAGAAAAACCTGCTGATCGACTCCTACGTCAAATGGCGTATTTCCGATCCGCGCCTGTTTTACGTGACGTTTGGCGCAACGGACCGTGGTGCTGTGGAACGATTGCAGGCCCAGATTCGTGACGCCCTGAACGCCTCGGTGAACGTACGCACGGTGAAAGAAGTGGTTTCTACCGAGCGTGATGCCATCATGCGCGAAGTGCTGACCGCTGTTGAAGCGCGTGCCCGTCCTTTGGGTGTGGAAGTGATTGACGTGCGTTTGCGTCGTATCGACTTCGCTCCCGAGATTTCGGAATCGGTTTACCGTCGTATGGAAGCCGAACGTACACAAGAAGCCAACCGTTTGCGTGCAACCGGTGCTGCTGAAAGTGAGCGTATCCGTGCCGAAGCCGAACGTCAGCGTGAAGAGTTGCTGGCCGACGCTTACGCTCAGGCCCAGGCCATTCGTGGTCAGGGTGATGGTGAAGCCGCCGCCATTTACTCCGATAGCTATGGCAAGAACCCCGAGTTCTACCGTTTCTACCGCAGCCTGGAAGCCTACCGCAGTGCTTTCAGCAAACAGACCGATACACTGGTCATCAGCCCTGACTCTGATTTCTTCAAGTATTGGGGCAAGCAAGGATCACCCGCAGCACCTGCGAACTGATCCCCGCTAGAGAACTTAGGGCCGTTGGGTGTTCCACCCGCGGCCCTGATCGTTTATACTAGCGTGTAAGTTACTAACACCACTTCGCATGCGACTTAGGCGGCTTACAGGCCCCAAGTCGCTTTTTGTTTGGCTGGAACTTTCGTTTATAAGTAGTCCGAGGCACGAGTATGTCCAATTGGTTGTTGCCAGAGAGCCTGGCTGATATCTTGCCTGCAGAGGCGCGCCGCATCGAAGAGCTGCGCCGCGATTTGCTAGACTTGTATCGTACTTACGGGTTCGAACTGGTAGCTCCGCCCCTGGTGGAGTATCTGGAATCCCTGCAAGCGGTTTCTGGCACAGATCTGAATCTGCGTACCAGCAAAGTCGTCGATCAAATCTCGGGTCGTACCATGGGCGTACGCGCCGACATGACCCCCCAGGTAGCACGTATTGATGCTCACTTGCTTAACCGCGAAGGCGTGACTCGGCTTTGCTACTGTGGTTCGGTCCTGCATGCCCGTCCGGCT
This sequence comes from Alcaligenes faecalis, assembly GCF_009497775.1. Classification (NCBI taxonomy): domain Bacteria; kingdom Pseudomonadati; phylum Pseudomonadota; class Betaproteobacteria; order Burkholderiales; family Alcaligenaceae; genus Alcaligenes; species Alcaligenes faecalis. The sequence continues at coordinate 2,520,126 of NZ_CP031012.1, read as the reverse complement.
GGTTTGCTGTCGGATCGTGAATTGCTGCAGATCGGCGCGGAAATTTTCGGCCATGCCGGTATCGAATCCGATCTGGAAGTCGTGCAACTGGCGCTGGAAAGCGTGGGTCGGGCAGGGGTGCATCATCCTCGCCTGGACTTGAACTACCCCGATCTGGGGCGCTTCCTGATCGAGCGCGATCCTATTTTGAAAACCCGCGTAGCAGAAGTGTGTGAGCTTCTGAACGCCAAGGATGTGTCGGGCCTGCGCGCCCTGGGGCGTGAATCGGGCTGTTTGCCTGAAACCACCCGTTATCTGCTGGCTTTGACCTCGCTGTACGGCGATGGCAGCGTGCTGGAGCGTGCCCGCAGTGTTCTGCCGGACGAGCCCGAAGTGCGCGAAGCCCTGGGCAGCCTGCGCAGCTTTATTGATGCCTTGCCCGGCCACGAGATTACGGTGGACCTGGCCGACATCGGTAGCGGTTATGCCTACCATTCGGGCCTGATCTTTTCGGTCTACGCCGAAGGCTGGCACGATGCCCTGGTCAAGGGCGGACGCTTTGATGGCATTGGCCGCATGTATGGCCGTGCCCGGCCTGCAACCGGCTTCAGCCTGGATTTGCGCAAACTCTCGGCTGGCTTGGCTCCGGCCCAGGCAGCCCGTGCCGTACGTGCTCCCTGGGGCAGCGATGCGGCCCTGATTGCAGCGGTCAAGCGGCTGCGTCAAAACGGTGAAATTGTGATTCAGATGCTGCCCGGTCAGGAGCTGAATCTGGATGAATTCGTGATCGACCGCGAGTTGGTCTCGTCGGACGGTCAGTGGCAAGTTAGGGCGCTGTAAGCCAGACGGCTTGTAGCGTTGGTGATTGTTATCGGTCCGGCACCGTGCCGGCCTCCTTTATTCTGATACTAGACATGAGCAAAAACCTTGTGGTGATTGGCACCCAGTGGGGTGACGAAGGCAAAGGCAAGATCGTCGACTGGCTGGCCGAGTCCGCGCATGGCGTGGTTCGTTTCCAGGGTGGGCATAACGCTGGCCATACATTGTGGATTAATGGCAAGAAGACAATTCTGCGTCTGATTCCGTCGGGCATCATGCACGAGCACGTCACTTGCTACATTGGCAATGGCGTGGTGCTGTCGCCTGAAGCCCTGTTGACTGAAATTGCAGAGCTGGAAGCCGCTGGTCTGGACGTGCGTTCGCGCCTGCAGATCTCGCCTGCTTGCCCGCTGATCCTGCCTTACCACATTGCTGTGGACCAGGCTCGTGAAAAGCGTAAAGGCGACGGCAAGATTGGTACGACCGGCCGCGGTATTGGCCCAGCCTACGAAGACAAAGTGGCACGCCGTGCCCTGCGTGTTCAGGACCTGTACGATCCCGAAATCTTCGACGAAAAACTGTCCGAAGCACTGGATTACCACAACTTCGTGCTGACCCAGTACCTGGGCGCCGAAGCCGTCTCCGCCGAGCAGGTTCGTGATCTGGCCATGAAGCACGCTGAACAGCTGGCTCCTATGGTGGCTGACGTGTCCAACAACCTGTACCAGGCCAAGAAAGCAGGGCAAAAGCTCCTGTTTGAAGGCGCCCAAGGCGCACTGTTGGATATTGACCACGGTACATACCCCTTCGTCACCAGCAGCAACTGCTTGTCCGGTGCTGCTTCCGCAGGTTCGGGTGTTGGTCCTCAGGAACTGAGCTACGTGCTGGGTATCGCCAAGTCCTACACCACTCGCGTGGGTTCGGGTCCATTCCCGACCGAATTGCTGGATGATACCGGCATGCGTCTGGCTACCGTGGGCAAGGAATTCGGTTCCGTAACTGGCCGTCCCCGTCGTTGTGGCTGGTTTGATGCGGCTGCCATGAAGCGCTCGGTCATGATCAACGGTATTTCCGGTCTGTGCATCACCAAGCTGGACGTGCTGGACGGCGTTGAGCAGATCAAGATTGGTGTGGGTTACCGCTACAAGGGCGAGTTCCTGGACGTGCTTCCCTACGGCGCACACGCGGTTGCCGAAGCCGAGCCTGTTCTGGAAGAGATGCCCGGCTGGACCGAGTCCACCGTAGGCGTGACCGACTACGACAAGCTGCCAATCAACGCTCGTCGTTACCTGGAACGCATTGCTGAACTGTGCGATGTGCCTATCGACATGGTTTCCACAGGGCCAGATCGCAACGAAACCATCGTATTGCGCGATCCGTTTACCAAATAAGCGATTTATCGCGGTATAATGCCTTGCACCGTTGTACGGTGCGTACAGAGCGGCCTGAAGGGCCGCTTTGTCGTTCTGGACGCTGCGTTGGCCTACCAGACTCTTGTTTTGCAGGTACCAAAGCGCAGCTAGTGCATTTATATCTGGAATACATATGAGTCTGCCCCCAAATAGCGATACTGATGAATGGGTTTCCTGGGAACAATACAATCGCCTGATTGAGCAATTGGCCCTGAGCATTCACGAATCAGGCTGGAAATTCGACAAAATTGTTTGCCTGGCCCGAGGCGGCATGAGAGTGGGAGACGTTATTTCGCGCATCTATGATGTACCCCTGGGTATTTTGGCCACCAGCAGCTATCGCGAAGCCGCCGGTACCGAACAGGGCGATCTGGATATTGCGCAATACATCACCATTACCCGTGGCACCCTGGATGGCAATGTGCTGCTGGTCGATGATATGGTCGATACGGGCAAGACTTTTATGCGTGTACGCGATCACTTGCGTGCGCAGTTTCCCGCGATCACCGAGCTGAAAACCGCCGTTTTGTGGTGGAAAGGCCACGCCCAGGTCGACCCAGACTACTACGTGTCCAAGTTGCCCACAAATCCCTGGATTCATCAGCCTTTTGAGGACTACGATAGCATTCGCCCTCATCAGCTGGACGCCTGGATCCGTAAGGGTACTGGCCAGGCTTGATCGCTGGCATTCAGATAATTGGTGGATAGCCTAATTGCGCCTTGCTTGGTGTATGCCTGCAATCGTGCTACCATATTGGGCTATCTGTTACGCTAACTCTTTTTACAAAGGTCAGGGATTACATGTCCATTGTTCGCCTGAAAGAAAACGAACCCTTTGAAGTTGCTCTGCGCCGCTTCAAACGCACTATTGAAAAAACCGGTCTGTTGACCGAGCTGCGTTCGCGCGAATTCTACGAAAAGCCAACGGCTGAGCGCAAGCGCAAGCACGCTGCCGCCGTGAAGCGTCACTACAAACGCATCCGCAGCCAGCAACTGCCTCCACGCTTGTATTGATCCCTGAATCTTTTGTTCAGGAACTGCTCGCCCGTGTCGACGTCGTAGATGTCGTCGGGCGATATGTGCAGTTGCGTAAAGGCGGGGCCAACTTGCTTGGCCTGTGCCCTTTTCACAACGAAAAATCCCCTTCATTTACAGTCAGTCCCACCAAGCAGTTTTACCATTGCTTCGGTTGTGGCGCTCACGGATCGGCTATCTCGTTCCTGATGGAACACACAGGGGCTTCATTCCCCGAGGCGGTACGCAGCTTAGCTGGTTCCGTCGGAATGACTGTGCCCGAAGCAGATCGCACCCCACGCCAACGTGCTGCCGATGCCCGTCGTAAAGACGAACTGTCGCGCCAGCATCATATTCTTGAGACGGCACAGGGGCATTACTTACGTCAGCTAAAACAATCTCCCATTGCTATCGACTATTTAAAACGTCGTGGCCTGGATGGGGAGACGGCTGCCCGTTTCGGCCTAGGCTGGACAGGCACGGAGCGACGTGGGCTATCGGCTGTATTTCCGCAGTACGAAGACAAGCAACTGGTTGAGTCCGGCCTGGTGATTGAGTCCGAAGATGGTCGTCGCTACGACCGTTTCCGTTCGCGCGTCATGTTTCCGATCCGCAGTACTAAGGGCCATATTATTGGCTTTGGTGGCCGTCTGATCGAAAAAGGCGAACCCAAGTACCTGAACTCGCCGGAAACCACGCTGTTTTCCAAGGGACACGAGCTGTACGGCTTGTGGGAAGGACGTCAGGGCATACGCAAAGAAGGCTTTGTCCTGATTGTTGAAGGTTATATGGACGTGGTGGCGCTGTCGCAACATGGCTTGCACAATGCCGTGGCGACTTTGGGCACCGCGACAACCGAATACCACATCACCAAATTGATGCGCGCCAGCGACAGGCTGGTGTTCTGCTTTGATGGTGACGGGGCAGGGCGCAAGGCCGCCTGGCGTGCCTTGAATACTTGCTTGCCTCTGGTTCGTGACGATGTATCCATCCGCTTCATGTTCCTGGCGGATAACCACGACCCCGATTCTTTTGTTCGTGAACACGGTGCTGCCGCGTTTCGCGAGCAGGCTCAGGAAGCCGCTGCTTTATCGCGCTTCTTCCTGGACGAACTGGCGGCCCGCCATCGCATGGACGAGGCCGAAGGCCGCGCGGCCTGCGTGCACGAGGCTTTGCCTTTGCTGCTGGAACTGGCCGACAGCACCTTGAAAGTGCAGATTCAGCATGAATTTGCCCGCATGGTGCTGCTGACGCCGGACGAGCTGGCACAACGTCTAAGCACGGTCGAGCCCGCGCGTCGGCCCGTTGTCGACACGCCTCCGGCCCAGGATGGTTTGGTTGCCCGGCCACCCGTGCCGGTGCAGCCTGCGCCATCTTCGGAGGGCATGGAGCCGTTTGAGGACGGCTTTGACGGCTCGTTTGCCGACAGTCTGCCGATGGAAGGCTGGCAGGACGAACCGGACTGGCATTCGCAGCCCGAACAATACCAGGAGCGGCCTGCCGCCGCTCGTGGCAAAGGCAAGAATAATCGCCAACGGACCGAGCGCGCTGTTGTAGGTGGCAGCCGTGCCGTGACCCCGATGGCCAAGCGTTTGCTGCGCTTGCTCATTGGGCATCCCACCTTGGTGGGCGGGCTGGGCGATCAACAACTTGAAATTTTGGCGCAAAGTCCCCACTTACGTTTAGTGCAAGAGCTGATTGCCTTAAGCAATATCAGCTCGGCGCGTCACGCAGGCGCTTTGCTGGAGGCCGTGGACCCCGAGTCCGACCTGGCCCCCGTGCTTGAAGCGCTGGCCACGGAGCTCCTAGGCGAAGAAGAATTGCCCGATCCCCAAGGCGAATGGCGGGATGCGCTGCATCGCATCGAGCTGGATGCGATCAAGGCAGAGCAGTCGGCATTGGTGGCCACGGGCTTGCAAGAGCCCGAACAACGACAGCGTTATCAAGAATTGACACGCCGTATTGCTTTGTTGAATGCTGCTTATACTCGGCAAGTGAAGTAAAATATTGGGTTATGTGTTGTGTTTGTGGCCGGCCAGGGGGTTAAAACTGGTACGCGAGCAAATGCGGCGGGTTAGCGGATTGTGAACCACCTTATGCCTTGAGCCCATGAGCCAGGGATTAAATGACTTAGGGTTCGCTCGCGCAACACGCCCAGGAGCAAGCCGGTTATGGACACGCTCATCATCAGGCTCTTGCCTGTACGACTCGGTGGCTACATATTTAGTGCCACAGGGGTAAATGGCGTCTATGGAAGAAAATATGACTCAAACGACTGGTAAAACCTCGACGACGGTCTCTCGGTCTGCTAAGAAAACCTTGGCCGCGACAGCAAAATCAGGGGCATCAAGCTCGGTAGAGCTCGATGAACTTCACGAAAGTGGAGAGCCAGGCGCAGCGCCTGCCAAGAAAGCCGCTAAAAAGGCTGCTGCGAAAAAAACGGTAGCCAAAAAAGCGGCTGCCAAGAAAACGGCCGCTAAAGCCGCTACCGGCGGTCGCCGTGGACGTCCCGCAAAAAATGCCAATAACGACGGTATTGACTTTGTCGATGACGACGAAATGGGCGAAGAAGAGGTCATTCCTGATCTCAAGCCGGTGGCCAAGCGTGGTGCCAAGCGCGCCAAAGCCGAAAAAGACGTATTCGGTGTACGTGGTCAACTGAGCCCCGAAGAGCAGGAAGCCCGCCGCAATCGCCTCAAGGCGCTGATCAAGCTGGGCAAGGATCGCGGTTACCTGACCTACAGTGAAATCAACGACCACCTGCCTGATGATCTGGTGGATGTCGAAGCCATTGATGGCATTATCGGCACCTTCAGTGACATGGGTATTTCGGTTTACGACCAGGCTCCCGACGCTGATACCTTGCTCATGAGCGATAACGCGCCCATGGCATCCAGCGACGACGACGTCGAGGACGAAGCTGAAGCCGCTCTGACTACCGTGGATTCCGACTTCGGTCGCACGACTGACCCTGTGCGTATGTACATGCGCGAAATGGGTTCGGTGGAACTGCTGACCCGCGAAGGCGAAATTGAAATCGCCAAGCGTATCGAAGACGGTCTGAAGCACATGGTGATGGCGATTGCCGCGTGCCCAACCACCGTTAACGAGATCCTGGCCTACGTTCAGCGTGTACGCGAAGGCGTCATGCAGATCGACGAAGTGGTTGACGGTCTGGTCGACGATGATGGCGAAGAGTACGCCGGTTCCGGTGTCACCGCTGACGACGAGGACGAAGGTCCAGCCGGCGGCATGAGCAGCAAGCAGATTGAATACCTGCGCAACAAGTCGCTCAAGAAATTCGACATTATTGGCGAGTGGTTTGACAAGATGCGCGTGTCCTTCGAGTCCGAAGGCTACAAGAGCGCAGGCTATGTCCAAGCTCAGGAAACCATCCTGAACGAATTCATGGGCATTCGCTTTACCGCCAAGATGGTGGAAAAGCTGGCCGACACCATGCGTGAGCAGGTTGCCATCGTGCGTCAGCACGAGCGCGAAATCCTGACCATCTGTGTGGATCGTGCTGATATGCCACGTGCACACTTCATCAAGGCTTTCCCAGGCAACGAAACCAATCTGGAGTGGGTGGTGCAGGAAGTGGCTGCTGGCCACGCTTACAGCTCCATTCTGGAACGTCATATTCCGGCAATTCAGGAAGTTCAGCAGAAACTGATCGACCTGCAAACCAGCGTTGTGCTGCCTTTGAAGGACCTGAAGGAAGTCAACAAACGCATGACCACGGGCGAAGCCAAGGCACGTAAAGCCAAGCGCGAAATGACCGAGGCCAACTTGCGTCTGGTGATCTCCATTGCCAAGAAGTACACCAACCGTGGCTTGCAGTTCCTGGATCTGATTCAGGAAGGCAATATCGGCTTGATGAAGGCAGTGGACAAGTTCGAATACCGTCGCGGCTACAAATTCTCCACGTACGCAACGTGGTGGATTCGTCAGGCTATTACGCGTTCGATCGCTGACCAGGCCCGCACGATTCGTATTCCGGTTCACATGATCGAGACGATCAACAAGATGAACCGTATCAATCGTCAGATCCTGCAGGAAACCGGCGTCGAGCCCGATCCCGCAACCCTGGCCCAGAAGATGGACATGCCCGAGGACAAGGTTCGCAAGATCCTGAAGATCGCCAAAGAGCCTATCTCCATGGAAACGCCTATCGGTGACGATGACGATTCCCACTTGGGCGATTTCATCGAGGACAACAACACTGTTTCGCCATCGGATTCCGCTTTGCACGGTTCCATGCGCGACGTGGTCAAGGATGTCCTGGATTCCCTGACGCCACGCGAAGCCAAAGTGCTGCGCATGCGTTTCGGTATCGAGATGAGCACCGACCAGACTCTGGAAGAGGTGGGCAAGCAGTTTGACGTAACGCGTGAGCGTATTCGTCAAATAGAAGCCAAGGCTTTGCGCAAACTGCGTCATCCTAGCCGTGCCGACAAACTGAAGAGCTTCCTGGAAAGCCAGTAAGTCTTTAGCTGGTCTGCTTGGGCAAGATAAAAAACCCGGTCTGAAAAGACCGGGTTTTTTTGTACCCATTGCCCAGCCTTTTGAAATGTTTTTTCAGAGCTTGGACGCTTCTGTCGATAAAAGCTGACTGGTTCTTTGGGCTTGCCTGTCTGAGTTTTTGTGACTCTGGGCGCTGCTGTTAGTGCAGATGACCTTGCTGCTTCAGGAGATCAGGATGGGGATATCAGGACGGATCCAGATCCAGCTTGAACACACAGCCTTTGCCATTCGGCCCACTTTGCACGCTCAAACTCCAGCCTTGAGCCAGCGCCAGTTGGCGTGCCAGTGCCAGACCTATACCTCTATGGCCTTCTTCACGCAGCCCCGTTGCCAGTTGTTTGCCCTGGCTGAAGTGACGCTCAAAAATCAGGATTTGATCTTGCTTGGCGATGCCGGGGCCGTCGTCTTGCAAAGCCAGGACCGAGGGGGCAATCCAGCTTAGTTGCAGCTTGCAGGGTGCGGCGTGGTCGATGGCGTTGCGCATCAGGATGCGCAGCAACATGGACAGGGCATAGGGGTCCAGGGGGTAGAGCAAGGTGTCGGGCACCTGGTTGCTCCAGCGGACTTTGTGGCTATCTGCATCCAGCAGGGCGACGGCCTGCCAGGTTTGTTGGGCCAGCTCGTGAACTTCCACCTCGCGCACATGGCGCTCTGCGGTATAGGCCAGACTTTCTGCGGCATCCAGACTGGCGGTGACGGCATCGGCGTGGACCATCATGCGTTGCAGGCGCTGTTGTTGTGGGCCCTCGGGCAGTTGCAGCAGTAAAAGCTCGCAATCGCTGCGTATGGCGGTCAGCCCTGTACGTAGTTCATGGCCTAGATTAGCGGCGAACTCGCGTTCATGGGTCAGCAGTTCTTCCACTTGCTCCTGCATGCGATTAAAAGCCCGGATCAGGCGTCCTGCTTCATCGTCTTGATGTTCTGGCAGGCCGGAGCGGCCCGGTGCCCAGTTTTCCAGGTGACGGGACAGGGTCAGCATGGGGGCCACGGCGTGGCGAGCGACCCGGCGTCCGAGCAAAAACACCAGCAAAATTGTGGCAGAACCGATCAGGAGCAGAATCAGGCCAAACTCGCGTACCCGGTCTTCGTGAGGGGTAGCGCGATACACCAGATACAGCTGGCCTTGCTCCTTGTCCTGCCGCAGCACGTGCCAGGTGTCACTGCCTATATGGAATTCGTAAATGCCCGGTTTGGGAACACGGGCAAATTCAGGTAGGTTGTCCAGGGCTTGGCCTGGCAGGAACCAATAGCTGTCCAGTTCTGCACCCAGGGCTTCGCTGCGGTCGTAGGCGCTGTCGGGCAAAAGAGTGGGATTGCGGGCGTAGGAGACCAGCATGGCATTGACCATCTCGTCTTCCATGCGCGCAAAGGCTACGTAGGCCAGCCCGCCCATAATGATGACCAGCAAGGCGGCAATCAGGGTCAGGGCCCAGGATACACGCTGGGTGAGGGTACTCATGAAGCGGCTGCGGCGCAGGGCTTTGGCCATCCCTTAGCTCTCCTGTTGCAAACGCCAGCCCATGCCGGGCAGGGTTTCAATGGTGCCCGCACCGGCCTCGGACAAGGCGCGGCGCAAGATATGGATTTGACTGCGCAAGGCTTCTGGCGACGGTGCACCTTGAGGCCACAGTGTTTTTTCCAGTGAGCGGCGCGTCAGAATGGCTTGCGGGTCGCGTAACAGGGCTTCCAGCAACTGACGGGCTTTGAAGCTCAGGTGCAGCTCCTGACCGCTTACGCTGACCAGCGCCGTATCCAGGTTGTATTCCAGGCTGCCCCAATGCAGCGAACCGTGTTGCACTTGCGGCGGGCCACGACGCATCAGGGCGCGTAGCCGGGCCTCGACTTCGGCCAGGGCAAAGGGTTTGATCAGATAGTCGTCCGCCCCCAGGTCAAAGGCGGTGAGCTTGCTTTCCAGCTGGCTGCGGGCCGTCAGCACCAACGTGGGGATGGGCGTCTGATTGGACTGGCGCAGGGCCTGGAGGACACCAAAGCCATCCAGACCGGGCAGGCCCAGATCCAGCACCAGCGCATCAAAATCCTGTTCTTGCAGCAGTGTCAGCGCACCATTGCCGTCGTAGGCGGCATCGACCGCAAAGCCTTTCAGCTCCAGATAGGTATAAAGGTTTTCGGCAATGGTTGTATCGTTTTCAACAATCAGGACACGCATGACAGCTTGTTCCACAGGGTTGGGACAGTTCTTGTTCAGCTTACTGCACTTGGGGGCAATCAGGGTAGACGCAGAAGTACGGGTACCCAGCCATTAATCTGCAACCACTGTGCCAGGGCAAAGACGGGCCAGATCAGGAAATAGGGCAAGGCATCGCGCAAGGTGCGGGCCAATCCAGTCAGGGACACTTGCAGCTCGTTCGGGCTGTTCCACAGGCTCAGGCGTGGGGCCAGACGGGGTACGCGCTGACAGTAGTCCTGATAGTCCTGGCCAAAGACTTTTTGCAGCAGAACCTGCTCTTCGTCGATCACATTATTGAAGACGGCGTAGACAAACAGGGCCAGTACGGGGCCAAGCAGCAGGCTGCCGGACAGTGCGCCCATGCCGGTGACAGCACAGAGGGAAAACAGGTACAGCGGGTTGCGACTGATGGAGTAGGGGCCTTGGCTGATCAGGCTGGAGCCTTTATGACCGCCCAGGTACAACATGCACCAGCAGCGGCCCAGGACGGCAATCAGGACCAGACCCAGACCGGCCATGCGGGTGAATTGAAAGACCAGCGAGTCGGCAGCCCAGGTGGAGGCGAAGAAAGGCAGAATCACGACCATCAGGCCACCAAACACACCTAGGGTACGGCGACGTTGTACCTGGATGCTGGCCAGATGTTCCCAGGCCTCGGCAACGGTGGCGCGTTCGCTATGCGAGGCCGACCAGCGTTTGGGGTTCACGATCAAGGGGTAGAAGGCGATGCTGCCCAAGAGCCAGACAATTGCCAGTGAGGCAAACACCTGAGTCAGATTGATACGCTCCTGATCCGCTTCCAGCAGGCCCAGCAAAAAGGCGCAGAGCAAACCGGCCAGCAGGCCGCCCCAGCGCAGACGGGCCTGATTCAGGGCCCAACCGGCAAAGTACAGATGCAGCAAACCAGCGCCTACGGCGACGACGGCACCTACTTCCAGCAAGGGTTTGATCTCGGGCATCTGGCGATACAGCGATTCCAGGCCAGGGGAGGCAATGGAGTGTTGCAACAGCAGCAGCAGCAAAGGCACGGCCAGGAACAGGCTGGTGCCCAGCAGCAGAATGCGTTTGCCAGGCAAGGCCTCCTGTCCACGCAGCTGACGCAGTTTCCAGGCAGCCAGGAATAAACCAGCGGCGGCAATCAGGCCGGTCAGCAGACCTTGAGCCTCTTTCATTTCATGGGCCATATGGCCAGGTTGCTGGCTGGATGCCAACAAGGGATTGAGCGGGGACCAGTCTTGAGTCAGGCTGGCCAGCCAGAGAAACAAAAAAGTCACGCCCACCACCTGCGTCAGCAGGTAGAACAGGGAGTTGCGTTGCACCAGTGTTGATGTGCCGGACATAATCAAATCTCGCCAAGAAGAGGAGGGGGCCGGGGCTGGCTCCCTACTGACGGGATCAATGTATCGCTGGCACCGTAAAATCCGCGTGAAATCGAAAAACGCGTGCAGATGCTTTTTGGGGCAGGCAGAAAAGAGTCCCTGGCGGTGGTTTTAATGATTGAAATTACCGCCAGGAACCGGCATTAGTTGTGCTTAGTGATCGCGCTGATGCACGCAGCGGCCTGCGCTGTAGCTGGCTTGAATGCAGCGATCGTCACCCAGCAGGGCCAGCATGAACAATTGCTCTTCCAGCGAGTTCAGCATGGTGCTGCGGCGGGCCATCAAAGGGGTGGCCTTGGGGTCCATCACGATAAAGTCTGCCTCGGCACCGGGGGCCAGCGTGCCGATTTGACCTTGCATGTCCAGTGCACGGGCCGCCCCTTCGGTAGCCATGTAGAACATGGAGGCGGCGGTCAGATGGTAGTTGTTCAGACGGGCAACCTTGTGCGCTTCGTTCATGGTGCGCAGCATGGAGAAAGATGTACCGCCGCCCACATCGGTGGCCAGGGTATGAAGCACCTTGCTTTGGCGGATGGACTGGAAGTCGAACAGGCCGGAGGCCAGGAACAGGTTGGAGGTAGGGCAGTGGGCCGCGATACTGCCGGTCTCGTGCATGCGGGCGCGGTCCTGCTCATCCAGCCAGATACTGTGGCCGTAGATGGCGCGGGGGCGCAGCAGACCAAAGCTGTCGTATACGTCCAGATAGCTGCGGTTCTTGGGGAACAGTTCGCTTACCCATTTGATCTCGTCCTTGTTTTCTGCCACGTGGGTTTGCAGAAACACATCGGGGTAGGCGCGGGCCAGTTCACCACAGGCGGCCAATTGCTCCGGGGTGGAGGTGGGTGCAAAACGGGGTGTCAGTGCGTACAGTTGGCGACCCTTGCCGTGCCAGCGCTTGATCAGGTCTTCTGAATCACGAGCACCCGACTCGGCGGTATCTTGCAGATAGTCCGGACAGTTGCGATCCATCATCACCTTGCCCGCAATCATGCGCAGATTGCGCTCGTGGCTTTCTTCAAAGAAGGCATCCACGGATTGACGGTGCACACTGCCGTAGACCAGGGCGGTGGTGGTGCCGTTGCGCAGCAGTTCGTCCAGAAACACGCCAGCCACTTCGCGGGCATGTTCGCTATCGCCAAAACGGCCTTCAGTCGGGAAGGTATAGGTTTCCAGCCAGGGCAGCAGGCCGCTGGAGGGGGAGGCAATAATGTCGGTTTGTGGAAAGTGCAGGTGGGTGTCGATCATGCCCGGCATGATGATTTTCCCGCTCAGATCCACGGTCTTTGTGCCGGCAGGCAGCTTGCACGACAGTTCGGACCAGTCGCCACAGGCCTGAATCTGGCCCTGTTCGTTCACCAGCAACAGACCGTCACTGTGATAGCGCACGGCTTCGGAAGGATCTTCCAGCGTGGCTGGGTCCGCCACAAAGTACAGCAGTTGGGCACGGTAGGCGCAGGCGGAGTGTAAAGAGGTAGTCATAGTGTCCTTGAAGTCGAGGTCGCATCAGCGACTGAGCTGGCCCATTTCATAGGCGTGGGCCAGCAATTCGGCGGCGACAGCCACGGCAATAATCGAAGGGGCCTTGCCCTTGATACCTGGCACGCCAATGGGGCAGACCAGTTCCTGAATGCGGGATTCGGGCATGCCGCGTTGTTGCAGACGGCGCTCGAATTGACGGCGTTTGGTCATGGAACCGATCAGGCCCACATAGGCCGTATCGGGGCGGCGCAAGATCTTTTGGCACAGCGCCAGATCGAGGCCGTGATTATGCGTCATCACCAGAAAATAGCTATTGGTTGGAGCTTGTTCAATCAGGGCATCGGGGATGTCGGTAATTTCCAGGCTGACATTGCTGGGCACCTGAGCGGGAAACAGCTCGGGGCGCTCGTCAATCCACAGAACCCGGCATGGCAGGGTGCCCAGAATCTGCACCAGTGCCTCGCCCACGTGACCAGCCCCAAACAGCAGAATGGTTAGCGGTGGAGGCGGCAGGTCTTCCATCCAGATGCCTTGTGAACCGTCGTAGTCCAGCCGGGATTCGTCCACAATCGAAGGGCTTTGGATGTCCACCTGCTTGCTGCCGTCCGACAGCAGTTGCGAACGGCGGCTGGTTGCCTGGCCGGCCCGCACAGCGCTGTCCAGTTCTTCCAGCCAGCTCAGATCTTCCTCACCCAGGGTTTCGTACAGCAAGGTAACGACCCCGCCGCAACACTGGCCCAGACTGGGGCCCAGCGGCAGACGGCTCATGCTCCAGCCGGGGCCGGAGGACTGGCTGAGCATGACACGTGCCTGTTCCGCTGCCACCCACTCCAGGTGCCCGCCACCAATGGTCAGCCACTGCTCAGTTTGACTGAACAGCATGGCCGTGCCCGCGGTGCGCGGAGTGGAGCCTTTGGCCAAGGCCACCGAGCACAAAACCAGCCGCTCGCCCGCTTTTATGCGGGCGAGGGCAAGAGAGGGCCAGCTGCTCATTTCGCTTTGCGAATAGTGGCAACAGCCCGCATGACGGCTTCTGCGGTGGCAGGCGCGTTCAGCACGGGTTCGATCTGATAGTTGCCGACACTGGCCACTGCATCACGTATCGCGTTAAAGACGCAGAACGGCAGCAGCAAGGGAGGCTCGCCCACCGCCTTGGAGCGATGAATCGAATCCATGGCGTTGCGGCCATCGAACAGATTGACGCGGAAGTCCATGGGGCAGTCGCTGATGGCCGGGATCTTGTAGGTTGACGGCGCATGCGTGGTGAGCTTGCCTTGGGCATTCCACACCAGCTCTTCGGTCGTCAGCCAGCCCATGCCTTGAATAAAGGCACCCTCAACCTGACCAATATCCAGGGCCGGATTGATGGATTTGCCCACATCGTGCAGCACGTCGGCACGCAGAAGGCGGGATTCCCCGGTCAGCGTGTCGATCAGCACTTCAGCCACGGCAGCCCCGTAGGAGAAGTAGTAGAAGGGGTTGCCCTTCATGACTTTGGAGTCCCAGTGCAGGCCGGGGGTAGCGTAAAAGCCATCGGACCACAGCTGGACGCGGGCCTGGTAGGCGTGTTCCACCAGTTGGAAGAAGGGCATGGTCTGGTCACCGATCTCGACCTGGCCACGCTCGAACTTCACGCTGGATTCTTCAACCGAGAATAACTGGGCCGCCACCGTCGTCAGGCGCTGGCGAATCTGGTAGGCCGCATCCTGGGCGGCTTTACCGTTCAAGTCCGTACCTGTGGACGCTGCTGTGGCCGAGGTGTTGGCCACTTTGGTGGTATCGGTTGCCGTGACCCGGATGTGCTCCAGATTCAGGCCCAGTTCATGAGCAACCACCTGGGCAACCTTGGTGTTCAGACCCTGGCCCATTTCTGTGCCACCGTGGTTCACCAGGACGGTACCGTCGCGATACACATGGACCAGCGCACCGGCCTGGTTAAAGGCGGGCACGTTAAAGGAAATACCGAATTTCACCGGAGTCAGCGCCAGGCCCTTTTTCAGAACCGGGCTGCTGGCATTGAATTTACGGATCTGCTCACGACGCTGACGGTATTCGCTGGTTTCTTCCAGCTCGGCCACCAGTTCGTGAATGACGTTATCGACCACGGTCTGGTCGTAAGGCGTCACATTGCGGTCTTCTTTACCGTAGAAGTTGATGCGGCGTACATCCAGCGGATCTTTGCCCAGACGGCGGGCAATCGTGTCCAGCGCCACTTCCATCACCAAGGCCCCTTGCGGGCCACCAAAGCCTCGGAAGGCAGTGTTGGATTGGGTATTGGTACGGCCGCACAGCGCGCTCATGTCTACATCAGACAGGTAGTAGGCATTGTCAAAGTGACAGATGGCGCGGGTTGCCACGGGGCCGGACAAATCGGCGGAAAAACCCGAGTTGGCTGTCATGTCCAGACGGGCACCCAGCAGGCGGCCTTCGTCGTCATAGCCAATATCGTATTCGTAGTAGAAACCGTGACGCTTGCCGGTAATCATGAAGTCGTCGTCGCGGTCCAGGCGCAGCTTGATCGGGCGTTGCAGCTTGACGGCAGCCACACTGGCCACGCAGGCGTACAGAGCCGATTGGGACTCCTTGCCACCGAAACCGCCGCCCATGCGACGGCACTCTACGTGTACCTTGTGCGCGCCAACGCCCAGACAGTGGGCAACCAGCTGCTGCATTTCCGAAGGGTGCTGCGTGGAGCACCAGATATGCACGGCACCATATTCCTTGGGCACGGCGTAGGAAATCTGGCCTTCCAGGTAAAACTGTTCCTGGCCATTGCACTGGAAAGTGCCTTGCAGGCGGTGGGGAGCGGATTCCAGTGCTTTCTTGGCGTCACCTTGTTTCAGGCTCATCAAGGGCAGAACACCGGCGTTGGCCGCCTTGGCCTCTTGCGGAGTCAGGATGGCAGGCAACTCTTCATAGGTGATCTTGCCCAGACGCGCGGCACGGCGTGCCTGGTCGTGGGATTTGGCGATCACCGCAAAAATGGGCTGACCAAAGTAATGCACCACGCCATCGGCCAGAATCGGGTCGTCATGCAGAATTGGGCCGCAATTATTCGCGGCGGGAATGTCGGCAACGGTCAGGACCGCAATGACGCCGGGTGCCTGACGGACGGCTTCCAGATCTACTTCCAGCAAACGGGCATGGGCTTTTTCCGACATGCCCAGCGCAATATGGGCTGTGCCCTGCAATTCGGGCAAATCATCGGTATACGTGGCGGTGCCGCTAACGTGCAGGTCTGCGGACTCGTGCAGAAAGGACACGCCGACTCGTTGAGCCGTAGCGGTGTTCAGGTGGTCGATATTGTCAATTTTCATCACAAAGTCTCCAGGCTGGCTTGAGCTCGGTGAAAGACATTCAACTGGGCGGGACTCAAAGCGTGTTCAGGGTTGGTTTCCAGGAAGAAGCGGTACAGCAAATTGGCCGCACTCTGATTGCGGTATTCGCTACTGGCACGCATGTCGCTCAGGGCCTGGTAGTCCTGTTGCAGCGCCTGCATGGCCGCTTGTACGTTTTCCTCGTTCCATTCCTGGCCTTGCAGCACTTGCTCGGCGTGGCTGGCCCGTTTTGGGGTGGCAGCCATGCCGCCAAAGGCGATGCGGGCCTGTTTGACGATTTTGCCATCCAGTTCCACCGCAAAGGCGGCGCACAAGGCAGAAATGTCCTGGTCAAAACGCTTGGACAGCTTGTAAGTGCGGAATTGCCATTGGCCCTTGTTGCGCGGGACCAGCAGGCCTTGCACGAATTCGCCTGGTTCCATGGCGGTCTTCTGATAGGCCAGATACAGGTCTTCCAACGGCATGACGCGCTCGACGGCGCCTTTGCGCAGCACCACACGGGTACGCATGGCAATCAGGCCGGGCATGGAGTCGCCAATAGGTGAGCCGTTGGCCACGTTGCCACCCAAGGTCCCGGCGTTGCGGATAGGGAAGGAGGCAAAGCGCTGGCGCAGTTCCGTCAATTCGGGGTGGTCTTTGATCAGGGCATCGAACGCGTCGTTCAGCAGTACGCCTGCGCCGATGTAAAGATCGTCCTCGGTGGTTTTCAGCTCGCGCAGCTCGGCCACCTGACCGATATAAATCAGATGCGGCAAATCGCGGAATTGCTTGGTCACCCACAGGCCAATATCGGTGCTGCCAGCCAGAATGCGGGCTTGCGGATATTGCTCGCGCAACTGGGCCAATTGGTCCAGTGTGCGGGGGGCGTGAAAGGTCTGGCCCTGGTATTCGTAGGCCAGCATGCCGTCCTGACGAATGGCACGCAGCTTGTCTTCAATGGATTGGCGATCCATGCTGACAGCCGGATAGCTGTGCATGGCCTTGGCGGCATCAATAATGGGGCGGTAGCCGGTACAGCGGCACAGATTGCCCGAGAGCACATCGTCGATCTGTTCTCGGGAAACCGGGCCGTCTTCGGGCGAATGCTTCATGTACAGGCCCCACAGCGACATGATGAAGCCGGGCGTACAAAAGCCACATTGGGCACCGTGCCAGTCCACCATGGCCTGTTGCACGGGGTGCAGGGTGCCATCGTCCTGACGCAGATCCTCAATGGTGTAGAGCACCTTGCCGTCCAGCGTAGGCAGCAGCTGGATACAGGCGTTCACGGCACGCAATTGCAGTTGATTGTTCTGGTCCAGTTCGCCAATCATGACCGTGCAGGCGCCGCAGTCACCCTCGGCACAGCCTTCTTTGGTGCCGGTGCAGTGCAGATCCTCACGTATATACTGTAAAACGGTTCGCGTGGTGGGGGCCTGAGCCACTTCCTGTACTTCGCCGCGATAAATAAAACGAATTGGTCTTGTCTCCATGATCTCACTCGACTGGTTTTTTACGGATCGAAGATAGCATTTGCTTAGGACGCGAACATTCGCTTGGAATGATGTTCACTATATAGGCGTATGAGTGTCTACACGGATCAACGGCGCGGGCCAGCGCTTGTATTATTTAGACCATGCCAAAATTACGAGAACAACTAGACCTACATTTGCTGCGGGTGTTGCAGTCGCTGCTCAAGGAGCACAGCGTCTCGCGTACGGCTATCCGCTTGGGCATGTCCCAGCCAGCCGTCAGCAATGCCTTGCGGCGCTTGCGCGAAATCACGGGCGATCCGATTTTGTTGCGCGGTAAAAAGGGAATGGTGCCTACCGAGCGTGGCCCTTTTTTGCTGGCACATGCCACGGAAGCCCTGCAAGCTATCGAGCGAATTTCTGCCGCGGCAGAGCCCATGGATCCCAGTCAGTCTACCCGGGTTTTCAATCTGGGCGCACCGGATTATCTGGATGGAGCCTTCATCCCGGATATTGCGGAGCGGGTGCGTCGTCAGGCGCCGCAGGCCCGGCTGGTGGTCCATACCATCAACCCGGACCTGGACTATGTGCAGGCCCTGGAAGAGGGCGAACTGGACGTGGTGATCGGCAACTGGCTGGAGCCCCCGGAAAAGCTGCATCTGGCGCGCCTGTTTGATGACGAGGTGGTCTGTATGCTGGGCCGTCATCATCCGCTGGCACAGCGCGGGCTGTCCTTGCAGCATTATCTGGAAATGCCGCATCTGGCCCCTTCAGCCCACGTGACGGACAAACGCGGCTTTATTGACGGTTGTCTGGCCGAGCAGGGCATCAGCCGTCAGGTACAGATGGTGGTGCCGTATTTCGGCCTGGTGCCGGGTATTTTGAGTCGCACGGACATGGTGTTTACCACTAACCGCCAGTTTGCCGAGTACTATGCCCGCATTCTGCCGATTACGGTTCTGCCTTGCCCGGTTCATTTTCCACTGATGCGTTTTTACCAGCTGTGGCATCCGCGCACGCATAATGCGGCAGAGCTGCTGTGGTTCCGGCGTTGTATTGCCCAGGCCGCTGGCAGGTTGGATGGATTATCAGAGGGAACTCCATGAGCTTGAGTATTGATTTGAACTGCGACATGGGCGAGAGTTTTGGCCCCTGGGTCATGGGCCATGACGAGCAGGTGATTCCGTGGGTGACGTCGGTGAATATCGCCTGTGGTTTTCATGCCGGAGATCCGGGCACCATGCGCCAGACGGTGGCTTTGGCACTGAAACATGGCGTGAAGCTGGGTGCCCACCCCGGTTTGCCCGATCTGGCTGGTTTTGGCCGTCGGGTGATGGCGGTGACCCCCGAGCAGGTCTATGACATGGTGGTGGTGCAGGTGGGGGCCTTGGCTGCCGTTGCCCGCACGCAGGGTGCCGCCCTGCATCACGTCAAGGCACATGGTGCTCTCTACAATATGGCCGCCCGCGATGCGACACTGGCAAAAGCCATTGCCCAGGCGGTGGCCGATATTGATCGCAGTCTGATTCTGTATGCGCTGGCAGGCAGTGTTCAGGTGCAGGCCGGTCGTGATGCAGGTCTGACGGTGGCCCAAGAGGTGTTTGCCGACCGCAGCTATCAGGACGATGGCAGTCTGACTCCGCGTCAGCAGGCCGGGGCCATGATTACTGATGCCGATCAGTCCGTGAAGCAAGTAATGCAGATGATAGAGCAGGGCACCGTTACCAGTCTGTCGGGTAAAACGGTGCCTTTGTCGGCTGATACCTTGTGCCTGCATGGGGATCAGGCGGGCGCGGCCGAATTTGCGCAGCGTTTGCATCAAGCCTTTGAGCAAAGCGGCGTGCGCGTGCTGGCTGTCTGATCAGGTCTTGCGTTCAGGCAGGTTGCGGCGCGGCCTGTCGGTACTGGCCAGCTCTTCCAGTTCCCCTTCACTCAGGGTTTTATACATTTCTATGGACGCCCCTTTCAGGCTGGATGGGGGCGTTTCGCCCCGTTTCGCTGCCAGTGCCGCTCCGGCAGCTTTTTGTTGGGCTTGAGATAAAGCAGGCATGAAGCACCTCCGTGAAAGAAAAGTGGTCACGCCTTTAGTGTGCCAAATGAAAAAGACGGCAAAGCAAGCAAATGTGAGGCTTGTTTGCCGTCTTGAACAGACGTCGGGGGAATGGCGGGATCAGGACACTTTTCGTTTCTGAATCAGATACATAGCCATACCGAAAACCAGACCCCAGAAAGCGCTGCCGATATTGAGCAGGCTCATGCCCGAAGCGGTGGTCAGGAAGGTGACCAGAGCGGCGTCACGGGTATCAGGCGCTTCCAGCGCCATGTGAATGCTGTTGCCTATGGTGCCCAGCAAGGCCAGACCGGCAATGGCGGCGATCAGCTCGGTGGGGAAGGCCGCGAACAGGCTGACCACGGTGGCACCAAAAATACCGGCGGCAAAGTAGAAAATTCCGGCCCAGACACTGGCGCGGTAACGCTGACGTGGGTCTGCGTCCACTTCCGGGGTCATGCACAGGGCGGCGCTAATGGCGGCCAGATTGTAGGCATAGCCACCGAAGGGGCCAAAGATCAGGCCGACAATCCCGGTCCAGCTGATGACGGTGGAGTTGGGCGCATCGTAGTTATGCGCCTTCAACACTGCCACGCCCGGAATGTTCTGCGAGCTCATGGTGACGATGAAAAAGGGAATGCCCACACCAATCAGCGCTGTCCAGGAGAACTCGGGCCAGACCAGCACCGGCGTGGCGGGCGTCCAGCTCAGAATTTCCATTTTCAGCAAGCCTTGCGTGGCGGCAATCGTGACACCGGCGACCAGCGCCAGAGGCACGGCGTAGCGGGGCGACCATTGACGCACCACCAGGAACACAATGAACATGCTCAGGCATAGCAGCCATTGGGTCTGCATGGCACCAAACAGGTCCAGGCCAAAGCGCAGCAAGATGCCGCCCAGCATGGCACCGGCAATGCTGCGCGGCATGTACTGCATCAGCTTCTGAAAGCTGCCGCTAAGGCCACAGATAGTGGTCAGCAGGGATGAAAACAGGAAAATGCCCACGGCCTGGGACATGGGCAGGCCCACCAGACCCGTGGCCAGCAGCGCCGCGCCGGGTGTGGACCAGGCGGTCAGAATCGGAATCTTGTAGCGCAGCGACAGGCCTGCGGACAGCAGACCCAGACCAATACCCAAAGACCACATCCAGGAGCCCAGCTCGGCGGTGTTGGCACCGGCTGCTTGAGCGGCTTGAAAAACAATGGCAGCAGAACTGGTATAGCCCACCAGCACGGCAATAAGCCCCGCCGACATGTGAGAAATCTGGAACCAACTCAATAAGCGCTGCAGATATCCGGGGCGGGACAGGTGTGTGGAAGACATGGATGCGTGTGGTGAGGGTAGTGGAAACTTAAGAAGAATGGGTCTGGCTTAAGTAACGGCTAGGGGTTTCGCCCAAAATAGATTTGAAAACGGTAATAAAGGCACTGATAGAGGTGTAACCCAATTCCCTGGCCGTGCTCTTTACGGACATTCCCGAACCCAGTTTTTGCAGGGCCAGCATAATCATGAATTGTTGCCGCCAGCGCCCGAAGCTCATCCCTGTGTGTTTTAGCATATGTCGGGCCAGGGTGCGCTCACTCATGGCCAGTTCTTTTGCCCAGTCGGCCATAGTGGGACGCGAGTCGGGTTGCTGCAGCATATGTTGCGCAATCGTTTGCAAAACTTTGTCCTCGGGCACGGGCACATGTAGCTGGCGTGTGGGCATCTGATTCAGGGTTTCCAGCAGCACCAGGGCCAGGCGGTGAGTTTGGCTGTTCGGCTCGTAATGGGGGTTCAGATCGCTTAAATGAATGATCATCTCGCGCACCATGGGGCTCAGGTCCAGGGTGCTGCAATGATCGGGCAGTTCATCAAGACCGGGCTGTATGTACAGGAAATGAATCAGGGCCTGATCGTCAGCGCGGGCACGGTGGCGGATACCCACCGGCACCCAGACGGCGCACAGCGGCGGCACCATCCAGTAGCCCTGGTCGGTTTGCAGAGTGACGGAGCCATATTGCGTCATGATCAGCTGTCCATTGGGATGGGTGTGCAATGGATTTTCGGTATTGCTGCCCATCGCCATCTTGATGCTGAAAATAGGCCCGCCTTGGGGATTGGAGCTAAAACTCATGCTTTGTCTGGTTTGAGGTATAAGTTGTCATAATATCCTGTTTGCGTCGGGGTCGAAACAGGATAGAGTAGGGTTTTCACCTACTGGCTACATTTCATGTCCCTCTCTCGACTCTCCTGGCTCTCCCACCCCTTGCTGGTGTTGATTGGCGTCTTGCTGATCGCTGGCAATCTGCGAGCCCCGATCACGGGTATCGCTCCCTTGCTGGAATTGATCCAGGCAGACCTGTCTCTGTCGTCTACACAGGCTGGTTTGCTGACTGCCATGCCCTTGTTCATTTTTGCGGTGATCTCCTTGCTGGCTTCCTCAATGGCGCGGGTGGTGGGGCTGTCCCGTTCCTTGTTTATTGCTTCCGTGCTGATCGCGGTGGGGGTGGTGGTACGTATCCTGGGCGGCACGACGGAGCTGTTTGCCGGTATCGGTTTGCTGGCCATCGGGATTGCGCTGGGTAATGTGCTCTTGCCGTCCTTGGTGAAACGCCATTTCCCCATGCGCATCAGCTTTGTGACATCGCTGTATGTCTTGTTCATGGGCCTGGTCGCGGCGTTCAACTCGGCGCTGGCGGTTCCTATGGCGGAGTGGACAGGTCAAAGCTGGCGCTGGTCGTCCCTGATTGTGGTGGGTGTGATGGCATTGGCCAGTGTAGTGGTGTGGGCGACACAGCTGGGTGCAGATCGACGTGCGGCGCAAAATACACCCGCTGGGGCGGCAAACAGCTCCTCGGTGTGGCGTTTGCCCCTGGCCTGGTATATCACCCTGTACATGGGCCTGAACTCGGTGGCGTACTACATGATTGCCAGCTGGTTGCCCGTGATGTTGGTGAACTATGGTTTTGAACCGGATCATGCAGGTCAGATTCACGGTTTGATGCAGTTGGCCACCGCCGTACCGGCCTTGCTGCTGATGCCTGTGCTGAGCCGTGTGCATGACCAACGTGCCGTGGCTTTGGCCGGTGCCTTGTTGCAGACCCTGACCTTTGTGGGCTTCCTGGTCCTGCCGTCCTGGTCCTTGTTGTGGGCGGTGCTGTTTGGTTTTGGGAGCGGTAGCGTTTTCCTGATTGCCTTGGCCTTGATTGGCGTGCGTTCTACGTCCACCTCGCAGGCCGCATCCCTGTCGGGTATGGCGCAGTGTATGGGCTATTTGTTGGCCGCTTTTGGGCCTCCCGCTATGGGTGGTTTGCATGACCTGTTCAATAGCTGGGGCTGGGCCTTGGGCTTGTGCATCCTGGTCAGCTTTGGAATGGGCTACGCCGGTTGGTTGGCCGCTTGTCCTGCAGTGGCAAGTAAAGCTTCAGCTGAACTGGTGAAAGCCAGCTAGTCGGACCTCCGGGAGAGGGCAAAAAAAGCGGCCTGTGATTGAAATACCTTTAGGGGTATCCAATCACAGGCCGCTTTGTTTTTGGGGCGACTGGCAGGTTTCAGTGTGGCAAAGGCGATTCCTGTATTCGGGTTTTGTCGCCCATCGTGAAATTGCCGTTTCTGAGTCACCCGCCTTGAGAGCTGTTTACTCTTTGATGCGCAGCGAAATGGTGTGCAAGGCCAAGCCACCCAGAGCCAGCAAGGCCCCCACCCAGGCGGTCGAGGTCCAGCCCCAGCCAGCGGCAATCGTCAAACCACCCAGCCATGCACCTAGCGCATTGGCCATATTGAAAGCCGAGTGATTCAGCGCCGCAGCCAGCGTCTGGGCATCACCGGCCACGTCCATCAGGCGAATCTGCAAAGCGGGGCCCAAGGCTACCAAGGTGCCGATCAGCATGATGTTCAAGGGACCAAGAATGGGGTGATGAGCCGTGATCATGAACAGCAAGAGCACGCCCGTAGCCCAGATCAGGACCAGACGGATGCTGCGATCCAGATAGCGGTCGGCATACCGGGCGCCCAGCAAATTGCCCAGCACCATACCGACGCCAAACAAGGCCAGCACCACAGGGATGGCGCTGACCGACAGGCCAGCCAGTTCCATCAAGGTGGATTTCACATAGCTGAACACCGAGAACATGCCACCAAAACCAATCGCGCCTATGCCCAGCGTCAACCAGACTTGCTTGCGTTTCAGGGCGCTCAGTTCGCGCAAAGGGCTGGCCAGGGTATTGGCGGGAATGAAAGGCACAAAGCGCAGTACCAGCCCCATGGTCAACAAGGCGATCAGGCTGACGAAGGTAAAGGCGGCTTGCCAGTTCAGCCATTGCCCCAAGGTGGTGGCGATCGGTACACCCAGCAAGGTGGCGACGGTCAGACCCAGCATGACGTAGGCCACGGCCTGTGCGCGACGATGCGGCGGTACCAGACGGGCGGCTACCAGGGCGGCCACACCAAAGTAGGTGCCATGAGGGAAACCGGCCAGAAAGCGGGTGATCAATACCGTTTCATAGCTGGGGGCGATGACAGTCAGGAAATTGCCCACGGCATATGCGCCCATCAAGGCAATCAACAGGCGGCGCCAGGGCCAGCGTGCACCCAGCACGGCCAGTACCGGAGCGCCGATCACCACGCCTAAAGCGTAGGCACTGATCAAGTGGCCTGCAGTGGGAATGTCGATACCCAGATCCTGGGCGACATCGGGCAGCAAACCCATGATGACAAATTCGCCGGTGCCGATGGAAAAACCACCCACAGCCAAGGCCAGAATGGCCAGCAAAACCTGGCGGGGGGATAAGGAAGAGTGTGAGGAAGCCAAGATAAAAGCCTGAGAAACAAGAAGGGCGGTGTGTCCAACCCGTAAGAGGCCTTATTGTCGCGCAGTCATGGGGCAAGGCTCAAGATTTCTAAGGACGGAATAAGGTCATGTAACTGTAGGGAATTGAAGATCTTTTTTAAGTTTTTATTTCTTATTACGTCCTAGCACAAATTAATTTATTCATCTATAGCGTCAGCCCTAAACAACGTATGCAGATTTTTTTTAGTTTTTTATATAGAATCACGGTGTTGGGTGTTTTGTATCCAATCATTTTCCTGTGGTAGCTTTCCCCTGATTTTGCAAGAAATCGGGGGTTTTTTTTATTCTGATTATTTTGGATTTCAATCATTAGTGCATTGAAAGTCCAATGCCAAAGCGGCTTGCCAGCTTGATGGGCGGCCCTGTCGGGCGACGTGCAGTTGCAGAAGTAATTCTTGAATGGGTCAGTGCTGCTTAGCACCTGGCCCATTATTTTTGGCTCGCTTTTATCCTGTTTTGATTCGCTTTTTATTTAATCCTGATTCTGATTATTCAATTATGTCCGGTCATATTTAAGGTGGAATTCTACCCTTATAAATACTGGCTCAGTGCAGAGCAGTTTGGCAGGGTAAGGAAGTTGCTTTGCAAGTTTCATGTAATTTTGTCCGGCTTAATAAAAGAATCATTTTTGCCGATTTGTATATTGTTTGTGATATTGCAAATATAAAAGTTATTTATATCTCATTATCATATATCTGCTGATTAAGGCTGATCTTAAAACCCGAATTCAATTGAGTTTCGAGCTAATGGGGATAAATAGAATTGAACTGCCCAGACAAAATAGACAGCTCAAATTGATTGTGTTGATGCTTGGGTTTGCCGCTATGCAGATGGCGCTTTGTTTCAAAGATTGATCGCTTAATTGCCGGTCTGTTGGGGTGGAAATATCCTTTGATTTGATTCAGATGTTTAGTGTGGTTAAACGCATTCAAGGTATTGACCTGATTAAAATTTATTTTTTAATTGCAGTTTGTGTCCGAATTTTTACATGATGGGAAGCGGGGAAATCAGAAGCTCATCTGTTGGGGCTACACGACGACGGCGGTTTTACATCTGACCGCCTGGCGATCAGTTTTCTGCTCTATTTCCTGGCTGGCCACGGCAGGCGGCTGCGTTAGAATCGCTTAGGCAGCATCGCAAAGGAGGTGGTCATGAAAGTTGCACTGGGCCAGATGGCCGTATCCAAAGATTCGCAGGAAAACCTGAGCGCTTGCCTGGGTTTGATCGAACAAGCCCTACGCTCCGGCGCGCAGTTACTGGTTTTGCCTGAAGGTGTGCTGGCCAGAAACGTGGCCGACCCGGAAGTGGTCCTGAAGTCCGCGCAAGCCCTGGACGGGGAGTTTGTCAGCCGCCTGAGCGCTGCCACCCGCGATACCGATTTAACCGTGGTGTTCTGCATTCATACCCCGGCAGGGGAAGGCAAGGTCTGGAATACCTTGGTGGTGCTGCGTGATGGCCAGGTTCTGGCGCATTACAACAAACTCCATTTGTACGATGCCTTCTCGGTACAAGAATCCCGCTATGTTCAGCCGGGTACAGAAATCCCGGCCTTGATCGATGTGGCCGGTTTCAAAGTGGGCTTGATGACTTGCTACGATCTGCGCTTCCCGGAGCTGGCTCGACGCTTGTGCGTGGATGGGGCTCAAGTCCTGCTGGCACCTTCGGCCTGGCTGAAAGGCCCCTTGAAAGAGCACCATTGGCGTGTGCTGACGACGGCTCGCGCTTTGGAAAACACGGCTTATATGGTGGCTGTTGGTGAATGTGGCGAACGCAATATCGGCCAAAGTCTGGTGGTCGATCCCTTGGGCGTGATTGTGGCGCAGGCGGCAGAGACACCCACTTTGCTTTTGGTCGATCTGGATCGGGAGCGTTTGGCCTATGCCCGCCGCATTCTGCCCGTACTGGAAAACCGCCGCTTTGCGCCGCCCGAACTGGGCTGATCACAGGGGCTTTAGCCTGCTTTTCTGAAGGTCAGATTGACCCGGCCTGTGCCCCATCGCGGATGGGCCGGGCCCTCCAGTCTGCGCACCCCATGGAAGTTCAGTCTGGAGGTGCCCCACCAGACCAGCACATCGCCATCGCGCAGTCGCAGGGTACGCACCGGGTCATTGCGCTTTGCGCCACCCCATAGAAACAGGGCCTCACGTCCCAGAGATACCGAGACAATCGGGTGCTGCAAGTCGCGCTCGTTTCTGTCCTGATGCAAGGACATATGCGCCTGCTCGTCGTAGTAATTGATCAGGCAGGTATCGGGCTGAAAAGGGCCTTGGCCTGACTCCTGGGCAATGTGCGTCAGCAAGTCCTTGAATACAGCAGGTATGGCCGGCCAGGCCAAACCGCTTTGCGGGTCTGTGGGGCTGTAACGGTAGCCTTGCTCGTCCGATATCCACCCCAGGTCGCCACAACTGCTTTGTGCGGCCGACATGCGATGTCCTGAGGGAACCTGCATATGTCGCCAAGGTGCGCTGTGCACCAGTTCCTGGACCGCCTGTGCCAAGGCAGCGGCGTAAGGCAGGGCCAGACCCGGCAGGGCAATCAGGCCGGTATCCAGAGTCAGGACATGGCCGGGAACGGGATCAAAGAGGGAGAGCGTGGACATGCGCGGTAGGGCGAACAAATCAGGGACCAGAGTATAGTAATCGGGATTGTATTTTTGCGACTTTCCAGAAGAGGTGTCTATGGTCGAGCTGCTTATTCCACAACGTCAGCACAGCATTGGTGCATTTGAAGTAGGGCGCGTTTTGCCCTTTCGCCAACGGCGTATGGTGGGGCCTTTTATCTTCTTTGATCGCATGGGGCCGCAAGAGCTGACGGCACCCGTAGGGACAGAGAACGATGTGCTGCCACACCCGCATATCGGCCTGTCTACCGTGACCTATTTGTTTGAAGGCGCCATGACGCACCGCGACAGCCTGGGCGTAGAGCAGGAGATTACGCCTGGCGCGCTGAACTGGATGACTGCCGGTTCAGGGATCAGCCACTCCGAGCGCTTTGAGCCTATGCGTACCCAAGGTGGCCGCATGGATGGCATTCAGGCCTGGGTGGCCTTGCCGGAACACAAGGAAGAGCAGAACCCGGACTTTGTGCATTACGAGGCCGAGCAACTGCCCTTGATTCAGGACACGGGCCTGGAAGGTCGCCTGATTGCCGGCTCGGCGCTGGGTTTATGCAGTCCCGTCAGCGTGGATTCCCCCTTGTTTTATATGGAACTGCGCGTGCAAGCGGGTCAGTCTGTCCCCTTGCCAACCGGCCATGAAGAACGCGCCATTTATGTCTGTACGGGCGGGCTGGAAGTAGGCGGTCAACGCTATCCAGCCGGTCAGATGCTGGTCTTCGCGAAAGGCGACAGCCCCCGTATCCTTGCCGAACAAAACAGCCACTTGATGCTGCTGGGTGGCGAGCCTTTGGGACCACGTCATATCTGGTGGAATTTCGTGTCCTCGCGCAAGGACCGCATCGAACAGGCCAAGGATGATTGGGTCAACGGTCGTATCAGCTTGCCACCGCTGGATGATGATCAGTTCATCCCTTTGCCTGCGGTGTAATTCCTGCCTACGACTGTAGAGGTGTTTGGCCTTGCACCTGGAAAGTGGCAAGAAGCCAAAAGAGTAGCAGCAGGGGCGCCAAATCGTACACACAAAAAAAAGCCCTGGAAAGAATCCAGGGCTTTGAAGGCTTGCTCATCAGGCTGGTGGATTTGCCTGTATCCGCTCTATGAGCAGACTGGTTTTTTGATTGATGAGCAAGCCAGGCAAACGGAATAATACCGCTTGCGCAGGATGTTTAGGAGGCCAATTGTACGGACTGGCGCCTAGCGAAACAAACAAGACCAGTTTGATAGCAGGGCTATTGCAAATTGGCTTATAAGCATTGATTGGCGCTGCTTATCTATCAATCACGGGCAGGAATGTTCAGGCCGCGTTGTACCGCCGGGCGGGCCTGGAATTGGGCCAGAACACGGGCCACGCTCTTGAATTGCTCGTACTCCACCAGCTCGCCTGCGCCGTAAAAACCGATCAGGTTGGCAATCCAGGGGAACAGGGCAATATCAGCGATGGAGTAGCTGTTGCCGACCATCCAGTCCTTGCCGTCCAGATGTTTGTCGATCACACCCAGCAGGCGCTTGGATTCGTTGACATAGCGGTCGCGAGGCCGCTTGTCTTCAAAGTCCTTGCCAGCAAATTTATGGAAGAAACCCAACTGACCAAACATGGGGCCTACGCCACCCATCTGGAACATCAGCCATTGCAGGGTTTCGTAGCGTTGAGCTGGATCCGCGGAGAGCAGTTGGCCGGTTTTTTCTGCCAGATAGATCAGGATGGCACCGGACTCGAACAGGGCCAGTGGCTTGTTGCCAGGGCCATTGGGGTCCAGAATCGCCGGGATCTTGTTATTGCTGCTGAGCGAAATAAATTCCGGGCTGAGCTGGTCGTTGCGCTCAAAGCTGACCAGGTGCGGCTCGTAAGGCAGGCCAATTTCTTCCAGCATGATGGAAACCTTGACGCCGTTGGGGGTGGGCAAGGAATACAGTTGCAGGCGCTCGGGGTGTTGAGCCGGCCATTTGCTGGTGATGGGGAATGCGGAGAGATCGATTGTCATGACGTCCTTCACAATGGGGTGTAGAGGAAGTCTTGATAGTAGCAAGCCGTACGGTGACATACTGTCGCAGCCCGCTCCCCAGTAAGGTATTTGTTCCGGTTAGCGACCGCGCGGGCGCAAGGGGTCCAGCAAGGATTTCAGGCCGTTGTGATCCAGCTCGTGCATCAGGGCCAGTAGCTGCCCCAGCCGCCCGGAAGGAAAGCCTTCGCGGGCAAACCAGTTCAGATAATGCCCTGGCAGGTCGGCCAGCAAGCGACCTTTGTACTTCCCGTAAGGCATGGTGGTGTTCAACAGGGCAAGCAGGTCGTCGCTGGATTCAAGCATGGGGGCTTAACGTAGATGGTCGGCAAAGAACGCTAGTGTACGTTCCTGAGCCAGCTTGTAGGACGCTTCGTGAAAATCGGGGCGATGATCGCAGCCGAAACCATGACCGGCAGGTTCGTACACGTAAATGGCTACGTCCTTCTGTGCGTCTTTAATGGTCTGAATGGCGCTGGCGGGGATAGAGTGGTCCTGGGCACCAAAGTGCATCTGCACCGGAATCCTGGGCTGTTCCTGGGCGTTCTGGGCAATCTGCGAACCATACCAGCAGCTGGCGGCTTTCAGGCCCTGCAAACGGCAGGCGGCCAGCCAGCTCAAGGAGCCACCCCAGCAATAGCCCACAATGCCAATCTTGCGCGAACCCAGGGCATCCACGCAGGCTTGAATGTCCAGCAGGGTCTTGTCGAGCGCAATGCCATTGCGCAGCGCCAGACCCGCTTGCACGTCCTCGGCGGTGTAGCCCAGCTGGACATTTCTCTCTTGGCGGTCGAACAGGGCGGGGGACAGCACTCGGTAGCCTTGCTCGGCAAAGCGCTCGCAGGTGTTGCGTATATGTTGATTCACACCAAAAATTTCCTGCAACACGATCAAGCCGCGTTCGGCCTGTTCATCGCCTGCGGCATAGGCCTCGAAATGGTGCTGGTCTGCGCTGGTCAAGCTCATCGTGCTCATGGCGGGTCCTTTAGCTGCAAAACAATAATTCTCTCTTATAACAGTCGCCAATGCTGGGAGGCCAGCCTCGGGACGTTTACAATCCACCCAGAATGGCGAGTATCTTGACCACTTGCCCAAGCCCCTCCTACTTCAATGGAATAATGATGCGTGACGTGCTAATGGACAGTCTGTTCTGGACGATTGTGATGCCCTGGTTCTTGTTTTTAGGGCTGTTTCTTGTTCCCAAGCGACCCTCTTGGTTGCGAAGCTACGCCTTTCCTGGCGTGTTCATTGCGGTAGGCCTGGGGCTGGTGGCGGCTGTGGCAGTGGGTGTGGGTATTTTCAGTATTGTGCTGGGCTTGATTGCCTTTGCCGTGTGCTACGAAAAGCAGAAAGCCAGCGCCTGAATCCGGGGCAAACGCCTGGACAAAAACCATCGCAGGCCGCGATGGTTTTTTTATGGGTTTCAGCCGTCTACCGGCTCGGCAGGCGTATCCAGCGTCAGCAGGTAAAAGGCTGCATCCAGCCAGCGGCCAAATTTGAAGCCTACTTCCTTGAAAGTGCCCGAATGCGTAAAGCCCAGGCTTTTATGCAAGTGGATACTGCCTGCATTGCTGGCATCAATACAGCCCACCAGGGTATGCACATTGGCCAGACGGGCGCGGGTGATCAGCTCCTGCATCAGAATCTTGCCCAACCCTTTGCCGCGATGTTCCGGGTGCACATACACGCTGTGCTCTACGGTGTATTTGTAGGCGGGAAAGGCGCGGAAGCTGCCCCAACTGGCAAAACCCATCAGTGTGCCTGAGTCATCAATGACGCCGACCACCGGAAAGCCGTTGGCGCGTTTGGTGGCAAACCAGCTCACCATGGCTTCGGGCGGGCGTGGCACATAGTCGTAAAGCGCGGTGGAATTCACGATGGCGTCGTTCAGGATCGCCAAAATAGCGGCTGCATGTTGTTCTTCATTGCAGTCTATAAAACGCAACCCGCTGTCACTGTCTTTCATTGATCCCTTCCTGTCATGGGGTAGGCCAGGGTCTCATCGCCAATCGCGACGAGGTATTTGGCGGCCTGGCTGTGTGGATTGCTAAAGCTCATGGGCAGATAAAAACGCAGGGCCAGACAATCCCCGCTTTTCAGCGAGTATTGCTGCGAGCCGTGGGTGATTTCTATTTGCCCTTGCAGAACCCAGATCTGCTGCTCCAGCGGATGTTTGCGGCCATTGGCTTCATAGGTGACGCTGCTGCCCGCTGGAAAATGGATTTCGGCCAGATGCAGACTGCTGGGCCAATTGGGAGGGGACAGGGTGCGCCGGATATAGCCGGATTCCGGGTCTCTCCACAGGGCCTGATCGGCACGACGTATCAGCGGGTTTTGCTTGTCTGCCGTTTCTTCGGACTCGAACAGGGCGGCCATTGATACACCCAAACCGGCCGCCAGCTTTTCCAGAATAACGGCCGTGGGGTTGGCCTCGGCGCGTTCAATCAAGGAAATCATGGAGCGGCTGACGCCACTTTTGCTGGCCAGGGAATCAATGGTTTCCGGGCGTAGCTGACGCAGCTCGCGTACGCGTTTGGCAATGCGGGTATTGATATCGTCGGTGCTCATGGGTGGCAGCTCTGGTCTATCTTGTGGCGTATTTTATTCCACTATATTGGATTTTTTGTGGAAAATTTCCAGTAATAAAAAGGCGGCATTTCCCTTTGTCTTTGGGTTTTTCTTAATTATCTACCTACTACTAGGTAGGGTAAAAAGAGATTTCGTAAAACCAATGGCCCTCTTGCTAGCCGAGGAACAAGAAATGTCTTCATTGCCCACCCGTGAAACCTTGCTGCAAGCGGCGCAGTCCTTGCTGCGCTCCAAAGGCTATGCGGCGTTCAGCTATGCCGATCTGGAGCGGGTGGTGGGTATACGCAAGGCCAGTATTCACCATCATTTCGCGACCAAAGAGGATTTGGGTTTGGCGGTGGTGGAAGCGTATATGGCGCAGGTGCAGGCCAGCCTGCAAGAGATCAGCCAGATATCGGGCAGCACGGCTCAGCGGCTGCAGGCTTTTGTTGTCCTGTTCAGCCAGGGCCAGGAGGAGGGGTTCTTGCCTTTGTGTGGTGCATTGGCCGCCGAACTGGCTTCTTTGCCGGCCAGCTTGCAACTGCTGGCGCAGCATTTTCTTGAGTTGCAGCGCCGCTGGTTAAAGCAGGTTCTGGACGATGGTGTGCAGGCAGGGGAGGTCCTGGCCGATCTGGATACCGAAGCTACGGCTCACCATCTGCTTTGTCAGATGGAAGGGGCGGGTTTTGTGAACTGGACTTTGGACAAGAGCAGGCAGGTGGATGTGGCTGTCTTGCTGAGGATTGCCGGTATACGCCCATAGAAAAACGCAGGGCCGGAAGAGACAAACATGCCAGACACCCAAAAAATAGAACAAGCTGCAAAACACCAAGCTGCACATCAAACGGATCAGGTCTCTTATGTAGCGCTGTTTCTGCTGACCAGCCTGACCTTGCTGGCCTTTGCGGCGAACTCCTTGCTGACGCGCATGGCGTTCCAGACAACGCAGATTGATGCGGCCTCTTTTACCGCGATCCGAATATCCACCGGGGCGATCGCGCTGTTTCTGATCAGTCTGCTGCAATCTCAAAAACTGCGGTTTTCAGCTTTGGGTGGTGTGTCCGCCATTTTGCTGTTTATCTATGCCCTGGCATTTTCCTTTGCCTATCGCAGCATCAGTACCGGCACAGGCGCCTTGATCCTGTTTGCCGCTGCACAACTATTGATGATTTCCTATGGCCTGTTTCGTGGCGAGCGAACCAGTGTGCTGGGCTTGCTGATGGCCTTGGGCGGGCTGGTTTTCTTTCTGGCTCCGGGGGCCTCGGCCCCGCCTTGGGGCGCTGCCTTGTTGATGGCGATTTCCGGTTTGGCCTGGGGCGGGTTTTCCTTATTGGGCAAAGCCAGTGAATCCCCGGTAGCTGGAACGGCCAGCAGCTTCTTGCTGGCGGTGCCCCTGTCTTTGCTGACGCTTTGGCTGCATCAAGGGGAGCTGCAAGTGGATCCCTTGGGTGTGCTGTACGCCGCTTTGTCGGGTAGTCTGGCTTCGGGCATAGGCTATGCCATCTGGTATTGGGTGCGGCTGCGCATGTCAGCAATTACGGCTGCGTCGGTGCAACTGTCCGTGCCAGTCTTGAGTGCCGTTCTTGGCCTGCTGATTCTGGATGAGCAGATCAGTTTGAAAAGTGCGCTGGCGGCCTTGCTGGTTCTGGGCGGGATTGCCGTGGTGATTCTGACGTCCAGACGCAAGCCCCAGGAATAGAAAAACGCGCAGCACGGGCTGCGCGTTTTTTCGTCCTTACTGCCTTGGCAAAAACGGATCCGTTTGCCTGGCCATCAGGGCCCAGCAATCAGTCGTAGCGAGCGGCGATATTGCGTTCACCAATGGCCAGACCAGTAGTCATCCCCAGGCCGGTGTGCATGACTATCACTTGCGTACTGCCATCTGCCTGCAAGACAGAAAATGGAGCCGGTCCTTTCGCACCGTATACCCCTTGCCAGCGTTGCAGAACGTCCACTGGGCAACCCAGCACCGTTTCTGCCAGAGCCAGCAAGTACTGGTCTGTTTCTTCCTGATTGAAAGGGCTGGCTTGCTGACCGTAGTCGTGCGAGTCCCCAATAATCAGATCGCCGTCCGGGGTAGGGCTGATCAGCAAATGAATGCCTTGATCCAGCAGGGCTCCGTGACGTTGCTGTACTTGCTCGCGCAGCGTGTCTGCCAGAGGCAGATCGCTGAAGGCACCGTAGTGCAGGCAGGACAAGCCCGTCAGCAAAGGTCGATCCAAGGCCCAGCCCGAGTCCTGCGCACGTACTTTCAGCATTTGCAGACGTGTCACCGACGGTTTGACGGTATCCAGCAGTTCGCGATGCAGGCTGCTGTAGTCATGACCGGGGCACACAAAAATGCTGTTGGCCGTGAAATTGCCCACGCTGCTTTGTACCTGGCCTTCCTGTGCATAGTGCACATGCGCTTGGGTGTACACATCCACGCCCATGGCTTGCAGGCTGCTGGTAATGGCGGGCAGGGCGTCGCGCGAGTAAATCTGCAAATCATCCAGACCTTGCAGCGCGCCGTGGTGATGTCCCAAACGGCCTTCAAACAGCGTCGCCAGTTCCTTGCCGCTCAACATCTGGCAGGCTACGCCTTCATCCTTGGCACGACCTTGCGCAAAGTCTTCCAGCAGCTCCAGTTCCAGATAATTGCGTGCCAGCACCAGCGAACCATTGCTGCGCACATGAAAGCCCGCCTGGGCGGCCAGATCCAACCACAGGTCACGGCTTTGGCGAGCCAGATCCATCATGATGCCCGGCGCCTGACCGGTCACCAGTACCTGACCAAAATTACGTATGGTGGCGCCTTGGGCCTGGTGGCTGCGTTCCAGCACAGCCACGCTGAGCTTGCGGCGGGCAGCCGCCCAGGCATGTGCCATGCCCAGGATGCCGCCCCCCACCACGATGACATCGTAGTGTTGTGTGCTCATTACTTCTTGGCTTCCGATTTGCCGTCGTAACGCTTGGTCCACTCTTCGATGATGCGCTCGCGGTTTTCAGCGGCCCACACGAAGTTGTTGTCGATCAGACGCTGGTTCAGGTCTGCGGGCAGGTGTGGGTTGGCCGTGGCGATGGAAGGAATGGCCAGCACGGCAAAGTTGGTCTTGTACAGGTGGTTGGCTTCTTCGCTGGCGGAGAAGTCAGCCAGTTTCTGTGCAGCTTCCAGGTTCTTGGTGCCCTTCATGATGGCAGCGGCTTCAATTTCCCAGCCCAGGCCTTCTTTGGGGAACACCAGTTCCAGCGGAGCACCTTCTTCTTTCAGGCGAGCGCCACGGTAGTCAAAGGACACGCCAATCGTGTATTCGCCAGCAGCAGCCATATTGCAAGGCTTGGAACCGGAGTGGGTGTAGGCACCAATGTTCTTGTGCAGACCGTCCATGAAGGCCCAGCCCTTGTCTTCACCAAACAGTTGCAGCCAAGCGCTCACGTCCAGAAAGCCGGTACCCGAAGAAGCGGGGTTGGGCATGACGATCTTGCCAGCGTACTCGGGCTTGGTCAGATCTTCCCAGGAAGTGGGCATGGGCAGCTTGTTCTTTTCCAGCTCAACGGTGTTCACGCACAGGGCAGCGGCAAAACCGTCCATGCCAACCCAGCTAGGTGGGTTGTTTTGATCGCGCATCTTGGCATCGATCTTGTCCAGGCCCTGGGGGGCGTAGGGTTGCAGCATGTTCTGGCTGGCCATCAGGCCCAGC
This sequence comes from Alcaligenes faecalis, assembly GCF_009497775.1. Taxonomy (NCBI): domain Bacteria; kingdom Pseudomonadati; phylum Pseudomonadota; class Betaproteobacteria; order Burkholderiales; family Alcaligenaceae; genus Alcaligenes; species Alcaligenes faecalis. The sequence continues at coordinate 2,484,797 of NZ_CP031012.1, read as the reverse complement.
GAGGAACCGGCCAGACCCCAGACAGCGTCAGCCTTGGGGTTGTTCTTTTCAGCCAGCAGCTTGGCGGTAATGATGCCGGTGGAGTCACGCACCCACTGGATCTTGATATCGGGATTTTTTTTCTCGAAAGCAGCCTGGTAAGCTTTGAGCTGATCGGCTTCCAGCGCCGTGTAGACGGTCAGGGTCGTAGCGGCTTGTGCCAGGGAAGCGGCGCCCATCAAAGCGGCAGCCAAGGAGCTCAGAACAATGGTTTTCATGGAGAAGTGTCCTTGTGACAGCAAAAGGGGGGTGGGGGGTTAGAGGGAATCGCTAGGGCATTCGCCCTGGGCCATCCGCTCGGTGATTTGTTCAATCACGGCAGGCAGTTGGGCAACGGTGTCGATCAGGTAATGCGGCAGGGCATGGTCAAAGGTGGCCGCGGCGCGATCGCGCAGGGTTTGGCGGCTTTCTTCGTCCAGAGCCAGAAACTCCAGTTCGGTCAGACCGGCGGCATTGCCCGACAGCAGCAAACCGACCGTCCACATACCGGCATTGCGGCCTTCTTCAATGCCGACCGGGGTGTCGTCAATCTTCACGCAGGCACCGACATTCTTGATTTCCAGACGAATGACGTTTTCCAGGGCCATGGCAGGCCAAGGGCGCGCTTGCGGGACTTCGTCAAACGCAACGTGGTAGTCCACAAACACTTGCTGGCGGTGGGCGTGTTGCAGCAGGTTGTCCAGCACCAAGCGTGGGTAGCCCGAGCAGGAGCCGATTTTCAGGCCCTGACGGCGTGCCCAGGACAGGGTTTCGCGGGCGCCGGGAATGGCAGCGGAGAACTCGCCCACGCGCTCGTTTTGCATGGGCAGGAAGGTGTTGTAGATACGGTCTACATCGCTGTCATCGGGCTCACGGTTGTGCAGGGCCATGAACTGGGCATGCACTTCGGGCAGTTCCAGCATGGCCTTGATGTGATCCCATTTGCCGATGCCCATCGCGCTGCGGGCCTGGTCCAGATTCAGGTTCAGGTCAAAGCACTTGAAGGCTTCAACCAGAATCTGGGTGGGGGCAAAGGATCCAAAGTCCACCAGGGTGCCGGCCCAGTCAAAAATCAGGGCTTCAAGGCGAGGAGCCTGGGAGGAGGGCGTATCAAGCGACGTATTCGCGCAAGTTGGGGATGGCATTGCGGTCCTATCGGGTTGGAGAAAGGGAAGTAGAGGAGCGCCAGGCTTGGCTGCGACGCAAGGCAGCCCGGCTCAGAAGATGAACCAGCAGGCAGACAAAACCGGAGCTGAGCATGATGACGGTGCACATGGCGGCGGCCGGACCAATAAAGCCGGCGTCATCCATATTCATGACCGCCACCGAGGCCAGCACGGTCTGCGGGCTGTACAGAAACACCACGGCAGACACGGTGGTCATGGCCGATACAAACAGGTAGCGCGCCACCGACAGCAGGGCGGGCAGGCACAGCGGGACGGTCACGCCCATCAAGGTCGCCAGACGTGGGGCCTTTAAGGAGGCGGCAGCGGCTTCCAGTTCGGCGGGAATGGCTTTCAGGGCGGTCACAAAGTTCAGGTGAGCGCTGGTGTACAGGTGGATAACGGTACACAGCACCAACAAGGTCATGGAGCCGTACAAGCCTGCCAGCGGGTTGTTGGGGTGGTTGAAAAAGAAGATGTAGCCCAGGCCCAGCACCAGACCGGGAATGGCCATGGGAGCCAGCGCCAGCATTTGCAGCACGCCGTACAAGCCTTTTTCGGACTGACCACGGGCAGGCAGCTTTTCCAGTACCCAGGCACCCATAAAGATCAGGGCCGAACCCAGAATCGCGGTAAACAAGGCCATGGTCAGGCTGTTGCGCCAGGCCAGCCAGCCACCACCGTCCATATTGTTGAAGTCGTAGGACTTCATGGACAGGCTCAGGTTGTATGGCCAGAACTTGATCAGGGAGGCCCAGACGGCCATGCCCACAATCGTCAGAATCGCCAGGGATACCAGCAGCAGAACGATAGTGAAGTAACGGTCGCGCTGACGGTGGGGCAGGGGCGAGTACGCGCTGAGCGAGCCTTGAGCCTGACCGCTGGCACGAGCACGCAGGTGGCGGTCCAGAAAGAAGGTCAGCACAGCGGGAATCAGCAGCAGCACGCCAATGGCTGCGCCTTTGGAGAACTGCAACTGACCGACCACAGCTTTATACGCTTCCATGGCCAGCACGTTATAGGAGCCACCCACAACCTTGGGCACACCAAAGTCGGTGACTGTCAGCGTAAAGACCAGGCAGGCGGCGGAAAAGACGGCATAGCGGCTGGCGGGCAGGGTGACTGTCAGGAAGCGACGCCAGGAACTCGCACCCATGGCGCGGGCAGCGTCATACAGACGGGCATCGGCCAGGGCCAGGCCGGTGCTCAGAATCATCAGGGCGTGGGGGAAGGTGTAGAAGGCTTCGCCCAGCACAATGCCCCAGAAACCATAAATCGTTTCACCGCCCAACCAGTGGCGCAGCAAACCCTGATTGCCAAACAAATAGATCAGGGACAGGCCCGGCATCAGGGAAGGGGCCAGCAAGGGCAGAAGACCCAGAGCACGAAACAGTCCGGCACCGCGTATGCAGCAGCGTTGCAGCGCAAAGGCGAATGCGTAGGCGGCGGGGATTACGATCAGCAAGGTGGTCACACCCACCAGAATGCTGCGGCCCACCATGGACATGAAACCGGGGGCGCTGATCACCGACCAGAACTGACCCAGACCCACCAGTTGCCCGTCGCCGTCCTGAATGGCGCGCAGCAGGATAAACAGCATGGGCAGGGCCAGGAACAGGACCAGCAGGGCAAACAGGGCAATCAATAAAGCGCGTCGCGCTGCCGAGCCTATCCAGACAGGCAAAACGGGACGGGTCAGGGGATGGTTCTTCACACTAGTTTCAGCAACAGGCAGGCCATACAGGCTGGTAGAACTCAGGGACGCAGCGTCAGGCTGTGGCGTGGAATCAGTGGTGGGCATGCAGCGCCTCGCTGGGAAGCTGAATGCGGCAGCGACGTGCGGCCAAAGGGTCAAGCAAGCGGTCGCCTTGTTCGGGGTTGACGATGGCCTGGACAGTCAGCCCATCCATGCCTTCGGGGCGCAGAATCAGCTTGTAGTGACGGCCCAAGAACACACCGTCCACGATGTCGGCCAGGAAAGTATTGGTCGTGGTGGCCGGGCTGCTGTTATCCAGTACTCGAATGTTCTCAGGACGAATGAAAAGACGTCCGGCAGCGGTAGGGGCCTCCTGGCCCAGATCCAGACGAACGCGCTCGACCAGAACCGAACAATCGTGCAGGGGCGTAAAGGGCAGCCAGTTGGCTTCACCGATAAAACCTGCCACAAAAGGATCGGAGGGGGCACGGTACAAAGCCTGGGGACGATCAAACTGGACCAAACGGCCCTTTTCCATCACGGCGATACGGTCCGCCATGACCATGGCTTCTTCCTGGTCGTGCGTCACCATCAGGGTGGTGATGGATAGTTGTTTTTGCAGGGCACGCAGCTCGATACGCAGGCGCTCGCGCACCTGGGCATCCAGGGCCGACATGGGTTCGTCCAGCAAGAGCAGGGAGGGCGAGGGAGCCAGCGCGCGGGCCAAGGCCACACGTTGCTGCTGACCGCCCGACAGTTGCGCCGGGTATTTGTTTTCCGAACCGGACAGGCCGACCAGATCCAGCATCTCCGAGACGCGCTGACGCACTTGGGTGGCCAGGTTCTTGCGGGGTGACAGACCGTAGGCAATGTTCTGGGCCACGGTCAGGTTGGGAAACAGGGCGTAGGACTGAAACAGAATGCCGTAGTCGCGCTGTTGAGGAGGCAGGTGGGTAATGTCCCGGCCTGCCATCACGATGATGCCTTGATCGGCTTGTTGCAGCCCGGCAATGCATCGCAGCAAGGTGGTTTTGCCGCAGCCCGAGGGGCCCAGCAAACACACCAGTTCACCGGCTTGTATATCCAGGCTGACCTGGTCCAGGGCAGTAAAGGAGCCGAACTGCTTGTGCAGTCCTTGTATGGTTAAAAATGCTGGCTTGGCGCTCATCCTGGGTTCCGACTTGTCATGAATGTCATGAACGTCAGTATGGGAGGCGTATATGGCGGCCCTATGACAGTACAACTAATTTCTGTAATACGAGAATCGGATAATTTGGGCTTTGAGTCTTAGCAAGGAGAGCGGCAGCATGCTGGCTCTGGAACTGAAGTCCTTTCACGCCACGGCCCATTGTGGCTCTATTACCAAGGCTGCCCAGCAATTGGGGATCAGCCAGCCCACCGTGACTTCGCATCTGCGACAACTGGAAACCCGCTATGGCGTGGAGCTGTTCTATAGGCAGGGCAAGGGGGTGTACTTGAGCCAGCAAGGGGAACGGCTCCTGCCCCAGGTCGAGCAGTTGATGCAGCAGGCCGCGCAGATCGATTTCAGTTTGCGCGATCTGCGCGATCTGAAAAGCGGCATGTTGCGGGTGGGTGCGACCGGGCCGTATTACATCATGGCTGTATTACGGAATTTCCATCAGGCCTACCCCGGCGTGAAGATGCGCTTGAGCATTGATAACTCGCAACGCGTCTTGGGTGCCTTGCATGATTATCAGCTGGATGTGATTGCATCCTCGGCGCTGGTGGATGATCCGCGTTTGGTGCGCCTGCTGCTGGCGTCCGATCCCCTGGTCGCCGTGCTGCGAGTGGACCATCCTTTGGCGAATCGGCAGCGTGTGCGCATTGTGGATCTGTGTCGTCATCCCATTCTGATGCGTGAACCGGGGTCCATGACACGGGAGTTGTGCCATCAGGTGTTCCGGCAGGCGGGGCAGGAGCCGACGCAGCTTCTGGAAATCGGTAGCCGGGAGGCGATAGGGTGGGGGGTGGTGTGCGGCATGGGGGCCAGTCTGCTGCCCTTGCGCGAGGTGCCTGCGCATCCGGACATTATCAGCTTGCCGCTGAGTGATGTCTCGGCGCATTTGAGCGAGTTTGTGTACTGCCTGAAAGAACGCGCGCAGGGCCATGCCATACGCGCGTTTCTGGAGCAGGTGCAGGCCGAGTTGCCTGCACCGGCATAAGGACCGGGATCAAGCCAGTTCGGCCAGACCCTTTTCAAAAGCCTGACGGGCTTTTTGCACGGCGTCGCGCTGTTCCTGAACGGCTTTGCGCTGGCTGGCAATCTGGTCTTCCTGCTGAGCCAGTTGCTCGCTAAAGCGCTGACCCAGGGTGCTTTGTGCGCTGACGGCAGCCAGGTTGGCGCGGATGCGTTCCTGTTCGGCCACGGTGTCGTTCAGGCTCTCGACGGCCTGATTTTGCGCTTGCTGGGCCTGGCTCAGCTGGCGACGCAGCTCAATCAGCTTGTCCATCTTGGCTTGTTGCGCGCTGTCCTCGCCGTTCCCACGCCATTGCAGCAGCATGTTCTCGTCGATTTCTTCCAGACGCAGTTCCACCTGATCTTGCAGGCTCAGCTGGGCGGTGACAGTGACTGTCTTGCCTTTGGCAACCTTCACTTTCAGGCGGTGTTCCTGGGCGGTATCGCTATCGTGCGCGTCGGACTTGAAGGTCCAGCCGTCCTGACGGGGCAGTTGGATCAGCACGGTACGATCTTCATCGGCCGGAGCCTTGATCTCGTAACGGAAGTTCTGGAAGCGCGTCCATTCCGAACGGGCCACGCCGTCGGTCACACGGGTTTTGCTCAGGCGGTATTCATCCGTCTGCTCTTCGCGGATCTGTACTTTGCTGTCCTGGGCAAAGTAGATCAAGCGCTGCTCGCCAGCAGGCAAACCGGCCAGCTCGGCATCACCGACATGACCATCCGCCTGATTAAAGACGGTGATGATGCCGGGCGGCAGGCTGTTGGCCTGTTCGTTGTTCACCCAGATAGCGGCGGTGGGGTGGTTGCCAGCTTGGCCACTGCGGTAAACCGACAGGGCTTCTGCTTGCAAGGATGTGTCGATAAAGGGCACCGAGACTGTTTGGCCAGTAGGCACGCTCAGCGTTTGCGGCAGGCTGAAGCGCACTTGGGTCTGGCCTTCCTGTGCCTGGGTGCTGGCACCGGCACCGCCAGACGCCCATTGTTTGGACACGGCGCTGTCTGCCATATAGGACGCTTCCATCATGGGAGCGGGGGCGACGGGGGCCATACGCGCACGCATGGCTTCGCCAGTTGCCTTGCGGGCCTGATTGGCGCTCAAGGTGGCTTGGGTGTCGGCTTGCGGGGCAATCGAGCTACCCACCGCAACCGGCAGTTCCGGGCGCTCGTTCCAGTAACGCTCCAGCAGACGCTGGCGCAGCATCACGGGCGAACCCGAACTGAGTGTGACTTTCACATCTTTCCAGTCTTCACCGCTGGTGTTCTCAAAAATAGCCCAGGCTTGCAGGCGGGCTTTGCCGTCCTGCATCATCAGGCGATAGGAGCTTTTCCAGACCGGCGCAGGAATCAGGTACGACAGGCGGGCTGTCTTGGCGTCGGTCTTGTTCAGGACCAGCTGAATATCACGCGATTGCTGATTGCTCTGACCCGCCAGCACTTCGGTGGCCTGCTGCAATTGCTGCTGCAAAGTCTTGTCCAGCACTTCCAGGCTGGTATCCGGGCCCAGTTCCAGCGTCTGGATCTGGCCTTGCTCTGTCAGCACGCTCAAGATGGCCTGGGCGGGACGCTCGTTGGTGGCCGCAGTCGCTTGCACCCCCAGGACGGCACCACGCACCAGACGACCTTGCGAGCTGGCACTGACTTGCTGACCGCGCAGGGCTTGTGCCAGGGTGGCGGGCGAGCGCAGGTCTTTGGCCGAGAAGGGCAGGCTGTCAAAGCTTTCCTTCAGCGGGGCCAGACCCGACAGGGTCAGGGAGTCGATGCGGTTCTTGCCATCGACGGCCATCAGGGTTTTCAGAATGTCATCGACCTGGGTCAGAGGCACACGCAACTGGGCGGTGCCTGTGTCGGAAATGGGGATTTGTCGCTCGATCTCGGCCATACCGGCACTGGATAAGGTAATGGACTCGATCTGCTGGGCCCAGACGGTGCTGGCTGCCGAGCCCATCCAGACCAGGAGCAGGGCGCCGGTCAAAGAGCGCAGGCGAGGAGTACGCGCAGCGTGGGGCACAAAGTGGTTCATAGCGCTTCCTTATTCATCCGTAAGCGAAACAAAGGGGTGAAGCGCATTATGCCTAGCCTTGTGGGGCTCTGTCTGTCATTCGGGTAACAAAAAAATGCCACCGTCCGACTTTCTCCTCCTGGAGCAAAAAATGCTTACGTCATCAAAAGCACGCACGGCTCTGCTAGGATTTGGGCAGTGTGGCCTGTGGGGCGCGCGTTTATTAACCCGGTGAAGGATCAATATGATGTGGACGTTGTGGGGCAATGCCTGGGCGGGAATGGGAATTGCTCTGGTCTTGGCAGCCTGTTTTTTCTGGCCAGCCCGACACTTGTCCTGGAACCTGCCCATAGAGCTCGAGCCTGAGCTGGACGGGCGTTCACCCCGTGCCCATCGTCAATGGGGCTGGGTCTGTCAGGGGCTGGCCCTGGCTCTGATGCTCTGGGCCGGTTGGCGCTGGCAGCTGACGCCTGCGGCGGTGGCAGCTTGCGTGTTCATCGCCGGTACGGCTCTGCTGGCCTGGATTGATGCAGAAACCGGCTATCTGCCGGATCGTCTTACTTTGCCATTGCTGTGGCTGGGTTTGCTGGTCAACCTGGATCACACCTTTAGCAGCTTGCCTTTGGCCGTGATTGGCGCGGCACTGGGTTACGGCCTGCTGTGGCTGTTGAATCATGTGTTCCTGTTGCTGACCGGGCGTGCAGGCATGGGCTATGGAGATTTCAAATTACTGGCTGCTTTAGGCGCCTGGCTGGGAGCGCCTGCCTTGCCGGGGATTCTTTTGGCAGCCTCGGTATTGGGCTTGCTGGCCGCTCTGATTCTGCGGCTTGGTGGGCGTCTGGAAGCTGGGCAGGCCATTCACTTTGGCCCTTATCTGGTCCTGGGAGGCTGGGTCATGCTGTTTTCCCTGCCTCGCATTTTGTAAAAATATGTCTCAGATTTTCAACAATTATAAAGAAAAATTACTGCGACTTTTCCTCTGCTGTCATAGTGGCGGGAAGCAGAGCAGCCGGTTCAGGAACAGTCTGTCCAGACGCCTCCGGCCCTTCTTGATTCTGTTTCTTGCCATCACGTTTACGCGCACCGATACGTCGACTCTATAGCGATGATCAAAGGGGACCATTATGAAACGTCGCGATTTCTTGTTCAGCGCCGCTGCGGCCAGCCTGAGCTCACCGATCTGGTTTAAATCTGCCATCTCGCCTTTGCAGGCTCAGGAGCTGGCGCCCAAAGGGTCCAAAATTGTCCGGGTGGCCATTTTTCCGGCCATTGGTTTTGCACGGGTTGGCAATTCCAGTGAATGGTTTCCTGCCCCTGAGGTTCCTGGCCTGATGGACGAGCCTGAACATGGTTTCAAAGATGCCCAGGGGCGCATCAAGAAGCAGGCGCAACGCTTTCGTTTATATGGATACGATGAGCAAGGTCGGGTCGTGAGCGAGCTGGGTGCCAGTTCCAATCCCAAGTGGACGGTGCACGTCGCCAATACCAAAGCTGCCTGGTACGGTTTCGTGAATGCCATGGATCGGGGTGATGCCGCCCCCGGAGTCCCCGGTGCCCAACGCAATCCCTTTATTGCTGGTGAGCAGCGCCGTGACATGCTGGTGATTGATCCTGGTCCGGTCACTATTGAAGGCAAGTCCATTAATGCCGATGGAGCTGATACGACCTACCGCATGCAAGGCCGTTTCTGGCAAAGCCTGGATGTGCCTTTGGGACATTTGCGTACAGATGAAGCAGGGCGTTTGCTGGTGTTCCCCGCTGACGGTGTATCGCGCACAGCGATTGAACAAAACCCGGTGCGGGACTTTACCAATAACGACGGCTGGCATGACGACTGGTGCGACGGCTGGGTGAAAGCCACGGTGCAGATCGATGGCAAAACCCTGGAGTGCGAACCGGCCTGGGTCGTATCTTGCGGCCCCAAGTTTGCCCCGCAAATGGAGCCCATTGTCACGCTCTACGATGCGGCGCGTGAAGCCATGATTTCCCTGGGCCAACTATCCGAACCCGGCGACAAGGTTTCTTTTCGGCGCGATGTGCTGCCTATCTTGCGTCGCAGTGGTCAGATGCAATGGGTCGCCAGCGCCACCTTCCTGGGCACGGCCTGGCAGAAAGTGGGCGACTTGTCGGACCCGGACACCTTGGCGGCCTTGGCCGAGCCGGGCGAGCAGGCTCGCGCGCAACGACAGCGTGTGTTTGAGGCTTTCCGGCGGCCCGGTGGTGAAGATATCCGCGCCAATGCCTTGCCCTTGATGTTGGGCGATGGTGTGAACTATCCCGACAGCCCTCATTCCTGGCTGACACTGACCAAGACGCAATACAACATTCTGAGTCTGTGGGCACAAGGCAAGTTCGACAACGATTTCCACGACGCAAAGATGGATGCCTATACCTCGCTGGATAAAATCCCGCTGGAGCTGCAACCTGAAGCCTTGACCCGTGCCGCTCTGGATGCCTGCTCGGGCGGAGCCTTCCATCCCGGCGTGGAAATTACCTGGCCGATTCGTCATCCTGAACTGTTCCAGGGCAAGGATAAAACCCGCTTGCCGTTCCGCCTGGCCTTGTCGCCACGCAAGAATCTGGCGCAGGACATGGGCTATCAACTGAATCCGGTCAATGTGTTTGCAGGTAATCCCAACATCAGCGATCCGGATGAAAAGGGCGCGCCTATCGGCCCGCAGGCACCGGGGGATTTGACGCGCTGGATGGGCGTGCCGTGGCAAGGGGACGCCTTCAGTTGCCAGGCCGTACAGACAGCCGACAGTTTCCCCACGCCTATCTGGTGGCCCGCTCTCTTGCCGGTCGATGTGTTGCCTGAGGCTTTCTACAAGCAATTGATGGACCCGAAGTTGAGCCTGGAAGAGCGTCTGCGCTTCTACCACAGCCGTGTACCGTGGGCGCGGGGTGCTGCGGGGATCGGCTTGCACGTGGAAGCGGGTTACACCGATGGCCTGCGTCGCATGATCGAGCTTTGGACTCGTATGGGAGTCGTGGTAAAACGTCCGGGGCCAGTCGGGCTGGCAGGAGTTCCGCCCGAGCTGTATGTGGAAGTGCAACGCGGTTCCATGGACATTATTCCGTTGAAAAAGCACACGGGAACCTGAGGATGAAGGCATGATGATTGTTGTTGGCGCCGGTGTGGCGGGTTTAGCGGCGGCGCGTCGCCTGAGTATGCAAGGTCAGGAAGTAATGCTGGTGGCTCCTCAGGAGCCCCAGCCTTCGTTTGGCGAGACCTTGTCCGAACGTGGGGCCGTGGTGTTGACCAGTCTGGGCTGGGCAAGCTGTCTGGATGAGACGGTGGCCTTGCGTTCACAAGGGCGGTTCTCGGTATGGGGCGGTGCAGGGCTGCGCACCGTGCAGGATGAAGACGGGCAGGGCTACTTGCTGGACAAGGCTCGCCTGGAGCAGGCGCTGTTCGAGCGCGTGCAAAAAGAAGAGAAAGTCAGTATTCGCCAGACACGTGTCCTGGGCCTGGAGCATCAACCTGAAGGTGTCATTGCCAAGCTGGCAGACGGTACTAGCCTGGAAGCTGCTGCCTTGATCGACTGTACGGGTCGTGCCGCCTTGTCCGCCGGTGCGGCTGCCGAGCGCCATCGTCTGGATAGATTGGTCGCAGCCTGGCATGTTTTTGATTTGCCTGAAGGGGCTGAGCCATTGGCTGCTTCCCTGGTGGAAGCCGTAGAACTGGGTTGGTGGTACTTGTCTCCCATGCCCGGCCATCGCTTGATGGTGGCCTTGTTCTCGGACTCGGACCTTTTGCCAGAGGGTCTAAGTCGGGATGGTTCGGTATGGGCTGGATTGCTGGGCTGTGCCGATGCAGCACGAGTGCGTATGGAGAGTCTGGGTCTGGATAGCCAGATGGCGGATCACACTCCTAAAGTCAGCGCTGCTGCCAGTTGCATGGTGTCTTACTTCATCGAAGGCCGTATCTTGCGTGCCGGTGATGCAGGCGCGGCCATGGACCCCTTGGCTGCCAATGGTTTGGCAACCGCCTTGTGGAGCGGATCACAGTCAGCACAAGCTGCCGTGGCTCTGACTAAAGGTAATCCGGAACCAGCACGCGCTTACGAGAAAGACTATTTGCTGGGTTTGGTACGTCACCTGAATTCGCAACATGCCCTGTATGGCATGGAGCAACGCTACGCGGCGCAGCCTTTCTGGCAGCGTCGTCATCGCGCATTGGAGTGATGATGAGGAGGGCGGGGCAAGCAAGCTGCTTGCGATAAAACTGCCAGAGATAAAAAAGCCGAAATAGGGTTCATGCTGTTTCGGCTTTTTTTTGTTTTTTTTGGCGGATTTTGCTTCGGCAAGTCAGAGATGTGTTCCGAGTACTTCTGGCCTTAACCCTAAAGACCTAAAGAGGTTTGATCTTTCGGAATGTCCGGCCTCTGGAAGAGAGGTTCGGTCATACAGAGGACTAGGCCGTACCAACACGACCCCGGTTGGATCTGCATGCCTGATTTTCTCGTCCCCAAACAAGGCGTTCAAGCTCTTTATTTTTCCGGCGAACAAAACAAAAAGCCGATCATTTTTCAATGATCGGCTTTTTGAGGAATTTTGGTGCCCAGAAGAGGACTCGAACCTCCACACCCGAAGGCACATGGACCTGAACCATGCGCGTCTACCAATTCCGCCACCTGGGCTTTGATCAAGGCTGCTGCCCGTCTCAAGCATTCAATTATAGAGTGAGTTCCCCTGGGAAAGCAAGCGTTTTTCGCTGGATAAATTTAATTGGAATTTCTAGTTGATTGGCATTCTCATTATCATTAGAATGTGTCGTGTGATATAGCATAAGAGTGTGAACATGAAATTCAACACAATGGATGTCGAGCGTATGTTGCTGGACATGGGCCAAGGCCGAAAGTACTCGGCTCGCGCCATGCAGCTCATGCTGATGGTTCTGCTCAAAGAGGGCAGTACTCACGGTTATCAACTGATCCGCCGTTTCGCGCAGATCAGCCAGAACAGTTATGTACCCAGCGCGGGCGCGGTCTATCCGGCCCTGGCGTATTGCGCCACGCAAGGTTGGGTACTGATCGAAGAAGAAGGCCGTCGCAAGATGTACAGCCTGACCAAGGAAGGTCAGAAGTATCTGGAGGAGCAAAAGGAAAAGTGCGATTACCTGCTGCAATCCCTGACCTACCGCGGGCGCAAGCTGGTGTGGATACGGCAGATGCTGGCCGAACACAATAGCGACGAGGACTTGAAGGCCGCGCAGGAACAAACAGGCTGGTTGCCGGAATTTGTCCAGGTACGCCACAGCCTGAAGCAGGCCATGTTTGAACAATCCACAGCCAGTCTGGAACGACAGGCTGAAGTGGTGGCCATTCTGGAGAAGGCCATCGCTGAAATTCGGAACTTGCCCAAGGAGTCTTAAGAATGCAGTCTGAACAATTAACGCAAAAAGTTGCCCATACCCTGAAGTTGCGTTTGCTGACCGTTAAAAAGCGGCGCGAACTGGGCCCTGATATGGTGCGTATCACCTTGGCAGGCTCGGATCTGGAAGGCTTTTACACCCCCGGCTTTGATGATCACGTCAAACTGATTTTCCCGGACCCCAGCACCAAAGAATTGCGCCTGCCTCAAATGGGCGAGCGCGGCATGGTCTTTGCTGCCGGTCAGGAAAAGCCACCCATCCGCGACTACACCCCTCGCGAGTTCCGCGAGCAGGAAAAAGAGATGGATATTGATTTTGTGGTCCACGGTGAAGGCCCAGCATGCCAATGGGCCATGCAAGCCAAAGAAGGCGACAAGCTGGGCGTGGCCGGTCCGCGCGGCTCCTTCCTGGTCAGCAAGGATCTGGATTGGCAAATCCTGATTGGTGACGAAACCGCTGTGCCCGCCATGGCACGCCGTGTGCATGAACTGCCGTCCAGCGTGAAGGTACAGGTGTATGTGTTGGCGCGCAATTTGCTGACGGTGGGTACGATGGAAGCGCCGGATCACGTCACCGTGAACTGGGTTCCTTCGCTGGCCGGTCTGGATGGCATTCTGGATTCCCTGCGTGCCGCACCCGAGTTGAGCGGCACCGGCTATGTGTGGGTCGCAGCAGAATATTCCATCGCGCAAAGCTTGCGCGAATACTGGGTGCAAGAACGCGGCCTGGATAAAAGCGCGATTCGGGCCAGCAGCTACTGGCGTCAAGGCGATCAGGGCGACGACGCCCCAGGCCTGGATTAAGCAGCTTTTTGCTGAGGGTAGGGCTGGGCGCGCAAGCGTCCGCCTACTTTCAGAACAGGCTGCAAATCCGTATCCAGCACCGTATTGGGATGAGCCAGACGGTGTTCGTCAATCAGGCGGGCAATGGCATCCATGTTCAGCAACAAAGTGCTGTCAATATCGTGCTGGAAGCGGGCCCAATAGCCACCGCGACAACTGGAACCCAGCCAGCGCGGTTCGTAATCTCCGACCGTATCAGCATGCAATTCGCATACGACGGCCAGCCGGGAACAACCGGGGCGCAGAACAATGCGGTAGCTGTGCTGTTCTAGAGTCAGGTGATAGCAAAACGGTACAGACATGAAACACTCCTGTTTAGCTCTTGGAAGGGAGTTCCGGGTGAGCAAGTTGGATTAAAAGACCCTTTGCCTGACGCCAGTCAGACATAAAAAAACCCGCTGGCAGCGGGTTCGTATCTTGATGATCCCATTGATTGCCAGATGGCCATATCTTGAATCCACCTTGTGCGGGTACACAGGTTGGCATGGGTTGCCCCAACTCTTGATATAGCAATAAGCATAAAAGCGATTCTTATGAAGTGCAAGGGCCGCCCTTATTTCTGTCAGGTATGAAAAAAAGCAGAAATAGTTTGCACTATTTCAAAATCATGCTATAGTTCTCTTCTGTCTTGCAGAGACGAGTTGAAAAACAAATCCAGCAGTCAGAGCCCAGGTGGCGGAATTGGTAGACGCGCATGGTTCAGGTCCATGTGCCTTCGGGTGTGGAGGTTCGAGTCCTCTTCTGGGCACCAAAATTCCTCAAAAAGCCGAGCATCGAAAGATGTTCGGCTTTTTGTTTTGTGCGTTCGGAATGCTGAAAGGCCGGTCATTGAAAAATGATCGGCCTTTTTTGTTGATGGCTATCTACGCCTGCTCAGGCTTGTTCGGCCTGGCTTTCTTGCAGCTCCTGCACCAGCATCTGCATGAACTCCTGCACGCTTTCAGGCAACACACGCTTTGCCATGCTCAGCACCTGTATATCCCGTTCCAGGCGTGGGTCGTGTACCGGCACAGCTTGCAGACCATTGTCCCGACTGCTCCGATGGCTGATGAGTGCGCCCAAGGCAATCGCTTCTGTCTGGCGCACATACTCATGCAGCGCCCCCGAGTAATTGCAGGTAAAGACCTCATGAAAGCGCAGCTTTTCCATCTGACACACATGGTTGAAAAGCTGCTTTTGAGTCGACTCTTGGCCCGGCATCACGATGGGATAGGCCTGCAATTCCTTCAACGATAGGCTGTCAGCGTTTGCCAATGGGTGTTCAGGCTGCATGATGGCAAAAAGAGGGGAGCGACAGCTATGGTTCACCTCCACATCCGGCACGGGTGCGGTGCTGAAAACCACCGCAATATCCACATCGCCATTTTTCACTTGATCCAGGCAGTCCGTGGGTGAGCCTACCCTCAATACAAACTGGGCCTGCGGCCTACGAGCCGAAAAATCCGCCATCACACCGGGTAGAAAGTAGCGCGACAAACCTTCCGTAGCAGCCACTCGGATCATATGGGCTTGCGCATAGTCCTTGGTGCGCAGGCTTTGCAAGATAGCTTCTTCTTCCAGACGCACCCGCAAGGCATGGTCGGCCAGGGCTTGCCCGGCGGCGGTCAGCACCATGCCGCGTCGTCTGCGTTCAAATAAGCTGACTCCTACCGCTTCTTCCATCAGGGCAATTTGCCGGCTGATGGCACTGGGGGCGATGTGCAGCCGTGCGCTGGCGGCAGCCAGGGAGCCTGTCTCCATAACGGCCAGAAAATATTTGTAGTCCATGTCCACCTTGGTGTTGCCGGGGCTGATGAAAGCTTGTTTCAAGAGTTCTAAAAATTAGCTGATTAGCTTCGAAAGATAGAAATATACAGAAGGAAAGCCAGATTTTATAGTCCCACTTTCTATATCAATGACAGAACGACAACCGAATGGGAAAAAGTGAAGCATTAGCCAATGTGCGCGCCTATCTGGCCGACGGGCGCTTTGAAGCGGAGCTGCGCCGACGTGTAGCCATTGAGAGCGACAGCCAGACAGCAGAAAAGGCCGATCAACTGCTTCAGTATCTGGAGCAGGAATTAAGCCCCAGCCTGATCAAGCTGGGTTTCTCGGTTCGCATCATGGCCAACCCCAAAGGAGCGGGCCCGATTCTGGTGGCTCATCGTCACGAGTCGGATGACTCGCCCACGGTCCTGACTTACGGGCATGGCGATGTTGTGCCGGGGCATGATCTGCAATGGCGTGATGGCCTGTCTCCCTGGTCTTTGCAGATTGAAGGGGATCGCTGGTACGGCCGCGGAACAGCGGATAACAAGGGGCAGCACAGCATCAATCTGGTGGCGCTGGAGCAGGTGATTCAGGCACGTGAAGGGCGCTTGGGTTTCAACCTGAAAGCCATTTTCGAAACGGGTGAAGAACGTGGCTCTGTGGGCCTGCGCGAGTTCTGCGAAGAGCAAGCGGATCTGCTGTCGGCAGATGTATTTCTGGCCTCGGATGGCCCCCGCTTGAATGCCGCTCAGCCCACCTTGTTTTTAGGCTCGCGTGGCACCGCCTTGTTTTCTTTGGAAGTGGTATCCCGAGAAAGCGGCCTGCACTCGGGCAATTGGGGCGGGGTAATGGAGAACCCGGCCATTGTGCTGGCCAATGCCTTGGCTTGTCTGGTCGATGGCAAGGGCAAGCTGCTGTGTCGCGACCTGACGCCTGGGGGCATCCCGGAGGATGTGCGCGCCGCCATCGCTGATCTTGAAATTAGTCAACGCACCTTGGGGCTGGCTCTGAATGAAAACTGGGGCGAACCTGATTTGAGTTATGGCGAGCGCTTGTTTGGCTGGAACACGCTGGAAGTGCTGGCACTGGATTCAGGTAACCCTCAAAAGCCGGTGAATGCCATCCCTCCACGGGCCAAGGCCTTCTGCAATCTGCGCTTTGTGCTGGGAACCCAATGGGAGCGGCTGGAAACTGCCTTGCGTCAGTATCTGGATGCGCACGGGTTTGAGCAGGTACGTATTCATGTGGACCGTATTACACCCGCCACGCGCCTGGATCTGGGGAACCCCTGGATTGCTGTGGTCAAAGATGCGATCAGCAAGGTGAGCTCCCAAAAGATCGCCCTGATTCCGAATCTGGCCGGCACTGTCCCCAACGATATTTTTGCGGACGTGCTGGGTCTGCCCACCATTTGGGTGCCGCATTCCTATCCCGGCTGCTCTCAGCATGCTCCGAATGAACACATGCTGGCTCCCGTCATTCAGGAAGGTCTGGACATCATGACCAGCATTTTCTGGGAACTGGGCGAGATGGCCAGAAACACGTAAAAACACGTAAAAAAGCGGCAGCGCGCTGCCCACAAAACAACAGGAAAAAGGAGGATACACACGATGGAACATACACAGGCAGCGACAGGCTCCACGCCGCGCTCTTTCTGGAAGCCGGTTGCGGCATCATTGGTAGGCAACACGTTGGAATGGTTCGACCTTTCCGTTTACGCCTACTTTGCGCTGACAATCAGCCATGTGTTCTTTCCGACCACGGACCCCACTGTCTCGCTGGTGCTGGCCTTTGCCACCTTTGGCATTTCATTCTTGATCCGACCTATCGGGGCGGCGGTCATTGGTTCTTATGCGGATACGCATGGCCGTAAAAAAGCCTTGTCGCTGTCCATCATCCTGATGCTGATCGGCACCCTGATGATTGCCTGCATGCCCAGCTATGCCACGGCCGGCGTCATAGCGCCTATCGGGATCTTGATTGCGCGTCTGATTCAAGGCTTCTCGGCCGGGGGCGAGTTCGGTAGCTCCACGGCCTTCATGATGGAGCACGCTCCTAAAAGCACCCGTACTTTTGTGGCCAGCTTGCAGTTTGCCAGCCAGGGTTTTGGTGTGGTGCTGGCGTCCTTGTTTGGTTACGTGCTGACCTCCAATCTTAACGAGCAGCAAATGCTGGATTGGGGCTGGCGTACCCCATTTATTTTCGGCTTGCTGTTGGGGCCAGTGGGTTACTACATCCGCAAGACAGTGGACGAGTCGCCGGACTTCAAGGAAAGCGAGCCGGGCAGCCAGCCTTTGCGCGAGGTGCTGACGTCGCAGAAAACCTTGTTGCTGATCGCCATGGGGACGCTGATTGTGTCTACGGCCTCGAACTTCATCATCAAGTACATGCCGTCTTATGCCGCGACCACCTTGCACATTCCGCAGTCCGCCGGTTTTCTGGCGACACTGACAGCTGGCTTGATCCTGACCTTTGCCACGCCGCTGGTGGGGTATGTGGCCGGCAAGATCAGCCGCATCAAGATCATGCTGTTTGCGGCGATTGTGTATGCCATTGTGATTTTCCCGTCCTTCATCTGGCTGAACACCGTAGCAACACAGACGGCCTTGATTCTGGTGGTGGGCTTGATGGCGCTGCTCAAGTCCATTTACTTCGCCCCCTTGGCGGGCCTGATGGCTGATGTATTCCCGGTGCGTACCCGCGTAACCGGCATGTCCCTGAGCTACAACATTGGCGTGACGGTATTCGGCGGCTTTGCCCCGGTGATTGCCACAGGATTGATCTCCTGGACCGGCTCGCCCGTGGCACCTAGTTATTACCTGATCATGGCGGCAGCCTTGAGCATCGTGGCCTTGCTGGCAGTCAGTCGCAAGCTGGGCATGAAATAAGAAAAAAGCACAATCTCCCTTCGGCCTGGTTTGTTTGCGCATGCGCGGGCAGGCCGGGTTTTTTTCTATGGTGGCTTCCCGTCACTTGCCGTATTTATAAGATGTATTTAATATATATCTTTATGGGCGGTGGCGATTTCATCAACTGCCTCACCTCATAGTTAAAGGGATAGAAAATGCAAGTTGGAATGCTGAAACTGGCGGGTCTGCGACACCCTGAATGTGCCGATAAAGTGGCCATTGCCTTGGCGGCTATCGAAGGCGTGCAAGCGGCAGATGCCTCGTTCGAAAACGCAAAAGCGTCGGTTCGTTTTGATGAAACCCAGGTCTCGCTGGAAGATCTGCATGCTGCTGTTGAGCGGGCCGGCTATCAAATCGCCAAACCGGCGCATGGTGAAGACGGTGCATGTTGCGGTGGCTGCGGCGGTTAAACCCACTACATTCAGAAACTGAAAACCGATTGTCGAAACACAGTCGGTTTTTTTATGGTTGTACAAAACAGGGGAGGGGTTCAGGCGCGGGTGTTGTGCGTTGAACGTGTCGCCTTGGCTTCACAGGCGTCTGTTTCAAGGCGCATTCACAGGCCTGTAAAGAAAGCAGCCGATCATGCGGTGATGATTCTTTATGTGGAAATGGCTGTGTTCAAAAAAGAAGGGCGTCGTATTGCTGCTCGTTTTCTGTCACAGTCAGACTTAATCGTATTGACGCTGAAGGATAATAAATTTGTGGAGCAACAAAATAAAAAAGGCCGATCATTGAAAAATGATCGGCCTTTCGGAATTTTGGTGCCCAGAAGAGGACTCGAACCTCCACACCCGAAGGCACATGGACCTGAACCATGCGCGTCTACCAATTCCGCCACCTGGGCATATCGTTGTATGCTTATGGCTGTGCCAAAAGCTTCCAACCTCTTTACTGCGTGAGCAGCAAAGAAAAAGGATTATAGGCATACTTTATTAATAATGGAAGTGTCCTTTTGAATAAAAAACATCAAGACAGTACTGAGGACCGTATTCAATCAACGGGCCGTTATGAGTTGCCGCCTGACTTCGACCCGGATACCCCGACGCGGGAAGTGATCCTGGCGGGGCTGCGCGAAGATGCAGACGGCCTGACCATGCAGGCTCTGGCGAAAAAGCTGGGCCTGGGCAAAGAAATTACGGTGGGTTTCGAGCGGCGTGTGCGCGCAATGGAGCGCGATGGTCAGCTGCTGATTTCCCCCGAAGGCAAAATTCGCAAAAACAGCCAAACTGGTTTTATCGCGGGCAAAGTGTTGGGCCATCGCGACGGCTTCGGTTTCTTGCAGCGCGACGACGGGCAGTCTGATCTGTTCTTGTCGCCACGAGAAATGGCCAAAGTGTTGCACGGCGACCACGTTATGGTGCGCATCGTCGGTGAATACCGCGGCAAGCCAGATGCCTCGATTGTGGAAGTTACCGCGCGCCATACCAGCAAGCTGGTGGGCCGTTTCCTGCGCGAGCGTGGCACGTTTATCGTCGTGCCCGAAGATCAACGTATCAAGCACGACATCCTGATTCCAAACGGGGACCAGGGCGAGGCCGAGCCCGGCCAGGTCGTGACGGTAGAGATCACTCAGCAACCCGAGCGTCATCGCCAGCCTTTGGGCCGTGTGATTGAAGTGCTGGGGGAAATTGACGATCCCGGCATGGAAATCGAAATTGCCGTGCGCAAGTTTGAAGTGCCGGTCGATTTCTCCGAGAAGGCGCTCAAGCAGGCCGCTCGTATTCCCGCCAAGGTCAAGCCCTCGGAATACAAAGGCCGCGTTGATTTGCGCGATGTGCCGTTCATCACCATTGACGGTGAAGATGCACGAGACTTTGATGATGCGGTGTATTGCGAACGCGTTGATATCGGCACGGGCAAACGCTCGCGCTGGGCATGGCGTTTGCTGGTTGCGATTGCCGACGTCAGCCATTACGTGCGCTCCGGTGACGCCCTGGATGAAGACGCTCTGGAGCGTGGCACCAGTGTGTATTTCCCGCGCCGCGTGATCCCCATGTTGCCAGAAAGCCTGTCTAACGGGATCTGTTCCCTGAACCCGTCGGTAGACCGTCTGGTCATGGTTTGCGATATGGTCGTCTTGGCGGATGGTCCCAAGTCCGGCACCGTATCGGCCTATCAGTTTTATGATGCGGTAATCCATTCACACGCGCGCACCACGTATTCCGATATCTGGAGCGCCTTGCAGCAGCCTACTGGCCCGGCCGCCACCCAGATCCAGCATGTGCTGGAGCCTGTGCAGAACCTGTACTCCTTGTACCGCCTGCTGGCCGAGCGCCGTACCGCGCGTGGCGCGATTGATTTCGATACGGTTGAAACCAAGATTGTGTGCAACCCCCTGGGTCGTATCGAGCGTATTGAACCCTTGATCCGTAACGACGCCCACAAGCTGATCGAAGAATGCATGTTGGCCGCCAATACATGTGCTGCCGACTTTATTGCTCGCAGCCGTCGCAACGGTTTGTACCGTGTGCACGAAGGCCCAACGCCGCCCAAGCTGGAAGCCTTGCGTGAATATTTGCGTAGCTTGGGTCTGACACTGGAAGGGGGCGACGAGCCTACTTCTGCTGATTACGCCAAAGTCGTGGCCGCAGCCCGTGGCCGTTCCGACTTCGCCGTCATCCAGACCATGTGCTTGCGTTCCATGCAGCAAGCCATTTACAGCCCGGAAAAAACGGGTCACTTTGGCTTGGCCTATTCGCAGTACGCTCACTTCACTTCCCCGATTCGCCGTTACCCGGACTTGCTGGTGCACCGCGTTATCAAGGGCATTTTGAAGGGCGAGCGCTACATTCCGGCTATCGATGAAGATCCGGGCGATGCCGCCTTGCCCGCCAGCAAGCGCGACTTTGCACGTTGGGAAAAACTGGGTGCCTTGTTGTCGGCGCGCGAGCGTCGTGCTGATGAAGCCTCCAAGGACGTGGAAGCCTGGCTCAAGTGCTGGTTTGTTAAAGAGCACGTGGGCGAGGAATACTCCGGCAAGATCAGCGGCGTGACCAGCTTCGGCTTGTTCGTGACGCTGGATACCTTGTATGTGGAAGGTCTGGTTCACGTCTCCGAGCTGGGTGCGGATTACTTCCAGTACAACGAAACGTCTAACGAGCTGCGTGGCGAGCGCACCGGTCTGCGTTATCGCCTGACCGATGCGGTGCAAGTGCAGGTCGCTCGTGTTGATCTGGAAGCGCGTCGTATCGAGTTCCGTCTGGTCAAGGGCGTGGGCTACAAAGCGGTGAAGGCAGCGGCAGAAGGGCCTGATCCGTCCGAGCGTCCTATCAAGAAAGCAGCGTCTACCAAACCGCTGGCCTTGAAGGGCACCACGGCATCCCAACGACGTGCTTCGCAAAAGCAGGCCGAGCGGGATGAAAAACGCAGTACGGAGAAGGCGGCCAAGTCCGCGAAATCCACGCGCAGCCCTAGAGGGCGACGCCGATAGGCGTACAATGCCAAGCCGGGCTTTTTGCCCGGCTTTCTTTATTTGCTCTTATTTCCCCCAAGGATTGTTATGCCTCAGCAGGTTTTGGCCGGTTTCCATGCCGTTATTGCCCGAGTTCGTTTTAGCGCCGCTTCGGTGCGCGAGGTCTATGTGGATCAGACCCGGCGCGATAAACGGATGCTGGCCTTTATCGAACAGGTAGAACAGGCTGGCTTGAAAGTCATGGCCGTACCGGTCGAGCGTCTGGATGGCCTGGCCAAAGGCACTCGTCACCAGGGCGTCGTGGCATTGGCTCTGGAACAAGAGCTGGCTGTCGATGTCAACGAATTGCTGGATGATCTGGAAGAGGCCGGTCAGGTGCCTTTCCTCTTGATTCTGGACGGGGTGACAGACCCCCACAATCTGGGTGCCTGCTTGCGTAGCGCCAATGCTGCGGGTGCTCATGCCGTGATTGCGCCTCGCGACCGTGCAGTGGGCCTGAATGCCACCGTCTCGCGTGTGGCTTGCGGCGGTGCTGAATCGACGCCTTACATTACGGTGACGAACTTGGCCCGCACCATGCGCATGCTGCGCGAGCGTGATGTCTGGCTGGTCGGCACCAGCGATCAGGCCACCCACACTTTCCACCAGGTGGATGCCCGCCGCCCCATGGCCTGGGTAATGGGTGCCGAGGGCGAGGGCATGCGCCGTCTGACCCGCGAAACCTGCGACGAGCTGGTTTCCATCCCCATGATGGGTGCAGTAGAAAGCCTGAACGTCAGTGTGGCCAGCGCGGTTTGCCTGTACGAAACCCTGCGCCAACGTAGCCAGCCTTAATTTCTTTTAAGTCTTGTTACTGACTTAATTACTTATTTGTATAAAAAACGGCGGGTTTCATCCGCCGCTTCACCAGATAATAGGTAATTGGCCGTCAGCCGGGCAAAACCCAATCGGCGCTGACGGTGTGTACACGCATTATGGGCTTTGAAGCGATCATGGAAGAAAACGGCTTTATTACCTCTACCTTGCACTCTGACCGTCGCTTGGGCACGCAACATGGCGCTATCCATCAGCCATTGCACCCATCGACCGAGTTCGGTTTTCAGGATGCGCGTGAGCTGGCTGCGGTCTTTCAGGGCAAGTCCGGCTTTACCTATTCCCGTCAGGGCACGCCCACCACGGCGGCGCTGGAAGCCAAGATCACACGCATGGAAAAAGGGGTAGGCAGCGTCAGCTTTGCAACCGGCATGGCCGCTTTGAGCGCCACCCTGTTTACCTTGCTGCGCCAGGGCGATCATCTGATTGCCAGCAAATACCTGTTCGGCAACACCAATAGCCTCTTGGGTACCTTGCGTGATCTGGGCGTGCAAACCACGCTGGTGGATGCAACCGATCTGGCTCAGGTGCAAGCAGCACGTCAGCCCAATACCCGTATGGTCTTTGTTGAAACCATCGCTAATCCGGGCACGCAAGTGGCCGACCTGCAAGGCGTGGGGCAATGGTGTCAGGACGAAGGTTTGCTGTATGTGGTTGATGCCACCTTGTCCTCGCCCTACCTGTCGCCCGGCCGTGAATTCAAGGCTTCTCTGGTGGTCAACTCCTTGTCCAAACACATTGGTGGTCACGGTAACGCCCTGGGCGGCATGGTGACGGATACCGGCCTGTTTGACTGGACTACGTACCCCAATATTGCCGAGGTATACCGCAACGGCAATACGCAGAACTGGGGCCTGGTGCAGATCCGTAAAAAGGGCTTGCGCGATATGGGCGGCACCTTGTCGTCCGACGTGGCTCACCGTCTGGCTGTAGGTTCGGAAACCTTGCCTTTGCGTATGGAGCGCATCTGTTCCAACGCGCTGGCTTTGGCACGCCATTTGAAGGCGCACCCCAAGGTCAAGCACGTGCAGTATCCCGGTCTTGAGGATCACCCGCAGCACGAGCGTACGGCTCAGTTGTTCGGCAATCGCTTCGGTGGCCTGATGAGCGTGGTGCTGGAAGAGGGCATCGAGATTTTCGATTTCCTGAATCGCTTGAAAGTCTTTGTATTGGCCACGCACCTGGGCGATAACCGCAGTCTGGTGCTGCCCGTTGCCCACACCATCTATTACGAGATGGGTGCCGAGCAGCGTGCTCTGATGGGCATTTCCGACAATCAGCTGCGTATCTCCGTGGGTATCGAAGAGATTATCGATTTGACCTCGGACTTTGATCAGGCGCTGGCCCAGTCCTAAGTTCTTCGCACATCTAGCCATGGTTCAGCCTGGGTTGTATCAGGGCTAGATGCTGCATCGCTTGCTGTAACTCCCTGGATTCCAGATTCGCATAGCCAAACAGCAGATGGCGCGGATTCGCGCTGTCGGCTTCCTGGCTGGCGGCCTGTGCCAAAGGGTATAGCCGTATGCCATAGTGCAGTGCCGCTGCGGCAACGTGGTGGGCATTCGGGCTTTGCGGTGGCAGGCGAAAAGCCAGATGCATGCCGGCATTGTGTCCGCTGACCACTCCTGTATTTCCCCACACTTTTTTCAGCCCTTGCAGCAGCGTATTGCGCTGCTCCAGATAACGGCGTCGCAAATATTGCAGGTGCCGTGGATAGTCGTACTCATCAAAAAAGCGAGCCAGCACAGCTTGCGTTAACCAGGGCGATCCATTGTTGAGCAAGGCCTTGCGAGCAATAAAGTCCTGGCTCAGATGCGGCGGGCAGACCATATAGCCCAGGCGCAAACCAGGCCCCAGGGTTTTGGAAAACGAACCCAGGTAAATCACCTGTCCGGGGCTCATGGCCTTGAGCGGCGCGGGCAAGGCCGGGCCATAACAGAAGTCCCCGTCATAATCGTCCTCAATAATCAAAGCGCCACTGGTGCTGGCCCAGGCCAGCAGCTCCTGCCTGCGGCTGACCGTCAGAGTGTGCCCCAATGGGTATTGATGGGAGGGCGTGACAAAAGCCAGCTGAACCGCTTTGTCAGGCAATTGATCCGTGCGCAAGCCGTGTTGGTCTACCGCGATGGGAATGCCTTGTGAGCGATGCCGCGCCAGCAAATGCCGGAAGCCGTTGTAGCCGGGTGATTCATGCACGGCACAGCTGTTTTCATCCAGAAAATGAGCCGCAATCAGGCTCAAGGATTCCTGCGTCCCCGCCGTGATGATGATGTGGTCCGGGTCCGCCAATATGCCTTTGCTGGCCGCCAGATAATCCGCAATTTGCAGCCGCAAACCCCATAGGCCTTCAGGCGGCGGGTAGTCCGCCATGGCAGAGCCTGCGTATCGCAGCAACTGATTGGACAGATAAATGAACTGACGCAGCGGAAAAGCATGGACTGAGGGGCGTCCAATCTTGAAATCAAAACGAACCGGCACGCTGGCAGCAGGCACATGCACACCACTGGCTTGTGCCGTGCTGGTACGCAGGCTGCGCGAACAGTGGGCCGTCTCCAGCACAAAATCCGGTGCCAGGCGACTGCGCCCGTTGCGGGTAGGCGTGGCTACAAAAAAGCCACGGCTGGGTTCGCTATGAATCAGATTGGAGTCGATCAGCAAATCATAGGCACCCATGATCGTGTTCTTGGACACCTGCAACAGCGAAGCCATTCGGTTGATCGAAGGCAGGCGATTGCCCTCTTGCAAACGACCCGAACAGATCAGGGTTTCGATTTGGCGTGCAATTTGTCGTTTATACGGTGGGCTATGGGTATGAGAAAGCGTAATCGGTAAAGAAAACATGGCGGGACCGGAAAAATAATCAAAACCATCAAGGGCGAGCCAAGCCGGGCCACTATAGGCAGCAGCCTCTAGTTTTAACTTGAGTTAGGTCAAAATGATTATTCGATCGTGATAAATTTATCCCGCTTCTTGATCTGCCAACTGGCGCCTTGTCATGGATGTTTTTATCTAGGTAAGAGTATTTAATTTCTCGTAATTACGATATAAAAAAACCATCCCCATTATGTAATCTGTATCCATACCTTTTCAGTAAAAAATAACAATCGTTATAGTTTGTTTGGTCTTGCCCTTTAGCAAGGCAATTGTTGGAGGTAATGGAATGTATAGAAAAATGATGACCCTGGCCTTCCTGTCTACCACCGTCAGTGCGGCTTTGGCGGCCCCGACGGAAGAGCAAGTGCGGGTAGATAACTTGTTTCAGCAAAACTGTGCGGTGTGTCACGCCGCTGACCGGGGAGGGTATATCGCACCGGGCTTGCACAGTGATCGCCTGGTTCAAAGTGAGATTGCCTTGCGCGGCACCATCATGACCGGAATCCCGGATACCTTGATGCCGCCTTTTGTCGGACGCCTGCCTGACGAGGACATCCGCGCGCTGGCCAAGATGATCAAGAACGAGCCCGTGGTGGAACGTAGCTGGGACATGGACCAGATTCGTGCCAGCGTGAAAGTGCTGGTGGATGAATCCACCTTGCCCGGCAAGCCCAATTACGAGATTGATTCCGTCTATGACCTGATGGTCATCATGGCCCGCGGACGCTACGGTCGGGGCGATGGTTCCAATCAGGCTCGTGCCGTTTTCATCAATGGCAAGAACAACCAGAAGGTGGGTGAAATTGCCACGGTTGGCGCGCCACACATCATGGAATTCAGTCCCAGCCATGAACGTTGGGGTTACCTGAAAAGCGATGATGGCCACGTCTACAAAATCGACCTGTACACCCTGCAGATTGTGCGCCAGGCCAAAGTGGGGCTGACCGGTACGGGTATTGCGCTATCCAAAGATGGCAAGTGGCTGGCACTGAGTTCTTTTGTGCCCAACAGCATGGTCATCCTGAAAGCCGACACGCTGGAGCCGGTGAAATACATCGCGCTGGAGGGCGAGGACCCGGATGGCAATTTCATCAAATCCGCCGGTGGTCCGATTATTGGTAGCCGCATCAATAACAAGTTTGCGCTGACACTGCGCCAAGCCGGGCAGATCTGGATTATTGATCCGGACAAGCCAGATATGCCGGTCACCAAACTGGCCAAGGTCGGACGCATGTTGCACGACACCTTCCTGACGCCCGATGGCCGCTACTCCATGGTGGCTTCTTACGATGACAACAAATACGTGGCTATCGACTTGAAGGACGACAAGGTGGTGCGTGACATTCCGGCAGGCTGTCAGCCCCACGCCGGTTCGGGTGCCGTTACCGAGGTCAATGGCCGCATGCTGGCCTTCGGCACCAATATGGGCACCTGCAAGCTGGGTTCTGTGGTTACCGCCTGGGATACCAAGGACTTCTCTGTGGTGAAGCAAATTCCTGTTGCTGGTGCCACTGAATCGCCTGCTGCCCACCCTAATGCACCCTATGTGGCGGTGGATATTATCGACAAGGACAAGCGCGCTTCCTGGATTCAGCTGATCGATAAAAACACCTTGTCCGTGGTGAAGACCCTGGATGTGGGTGGTCATGCTTTCTTCCCCAACTACAACCGCACGGGTGATTACCTCTATGTCAGTTCGGGTTACTGGGGCGATCGCTTGAAGATTTACGACAGCCGTAGCCTGGAGCTGGTAGCCGAACACAAGATGGAAAGCCCATCGGGTATTTTCTCTCGTGCCCGTACTCGTTGGCTCACCATTGGTCAGCCTGAAACCCAAAAATTCTAAGCAAAGGAACGTCATGAAAAAGCTTTTTATGGGTATGGCTCTGATCGGCCTCTTGAGTTCTGGTGCAGCGTGGGCAGCAGACAAGCCTGTTGGTTTGCAAGGCTCGCATGGGCAGTCGCAACTGTCGGCCCAGGCCTCGTCCATGCTGCCTTTGTGCGCGTCCTGCCATGGGCTGGAAGGTGTCAGCACGGAAGGCATGTACCCCAATCTGGCGGGGCAGAAGGTGGAGTATCTGGTCAAGCAGCTACAGCAGTTCAAATCGCGAGAGCGTAACGACCCCATCATGAGTCCGATGGCTGAGCCCCTCAGCCCGGAAATGGTGAATGAACTGGCTGCCTACTTTTCCAGCCTGAAGTAAGTGTGAACCGGGCGCCAGCTTTTGCTGGCGCCTTAAGGATGTCGTGCAATGAATGTGTTTCCCTTGTTTTTCAATCTGACCGGCAAGGCGGTCGTCGTCGTAGGTGGTGGGACGGTTGCGGAGCGTAAAGTTCGGCTCTTGCTGCGTGCCGGAGCGCGAGTCACCGTAGTCGCACCAGAGCAAACTTCCTGGTTGCGGGCCAGTGCCCAGGCGGGGGCGTTGAGCAGCCTGTTTACCTCCTTTGTAGCCGAGCATATCCACGAGGCCTGGCTGGTTATTGCTGCAACCGGACGGCGCGAGATAAACCGTATCGTGGCTCAGGCAGCGGATGCCTTGCATCTGCCCTGTAATGTGGTCGATGACGGGCAACTGTCCACTGTACAAGTCCCTGCCATGGTCGACCGTTCACCATTGATGATTGCGGTTTCCTCTGCGGGTTCTGCCCCCGTGCTGGCGCGACGTGTACGGGAGTGGATAGAGAGCGAACTGCCAGAATCAGTAGGGGACCTGGCCGGTTTGCTGGCTCGCCGCCGAGCCGATATCAAACAGGCTTTTCCCGAGGTGCATACCCGTCGTCATTTCTTTGATTACGTGCTTGATAGCCATATCCCTGATCTCCTGGCGCAAGGCAAGCCCAACGAAGCGCTGGCTGCCTTTGATGCTGCCTTGGAGACGGAAACTCCCCAGCAGCATATTCAGGTCACCATTTTGCCTATCGCTGACTTGGAATCGGTGGACTTGCTGACGCTGCGCGCCTTGCGCAAGTTGAATCAGGCAGATTGGGTCTTGTACTTGCCACTGATCTTGCCCGCGATTCTGGAAAAGGCCCGCCGTGATGCCCGTTTGATGGCCTTGGATCAGGCGGGTGTGGTCTTGCAAGATACCTTATTGAATAAGGACTTCTGGGCACCGCTATGCCAGTCCTGGGTACCAGGAGAACGTATCGTGATTGCCTGGAGGTCTTCGTGGGACGTGCAGCCTTTGATTGCGCTGTTGCAGCAGCAAGGCTTGAGCTGTGAGTTGGCCTAGGTGCGCTATCAGCTTGCTTGGGTGAGCTGTGTGATGAAGAGTTAAGTGAAGCGTTGTTGTTGTTGTTGTTGTTGTTGTTGTTGTTGTTGTTGTTGTTGTTGTTGTTGAGTTTGAGTGAGGCAAGATCGCTTGCCTCACTTTTTTTGGCCCTCCGATTTAGGCCTGTCCAGGCCGGTGCCTGAAACTTGCTGTGTCTTGATTCTGCGCTCGTTTCCCCAGCAGCCAGCCCACCTGATTTTATTGGGAGCGCTGGGTAGTGTTTTAAGGCTTCAGAGGGTAGGGGGGAGGGTAGAGCTGAGTTTCCAGAGTTTTGGCTGAGTAAAAAGGGTTCTGGATAATCGCCTGGAGGACGTTCAGGCGGTGATTTCCTGATCGTTGAGATAGCAGCCCGGATCTTCTGCCCACACATTGCCTGTGCTTTTTTCTGCCCGAGTACGCGTATTGCCATTGCAGATATCCAGGTAGGCGCAGCCCGCACAGCGTCCCTGTACAGGCCTGGGCCGTTGACGCAGCCCTGCCAGCAAGGGGTCTTGATCGTTGGACCAAATCTCCGAGAAAGGCCGTTGCAGCACATTTCCCAAGCTGTAGTGCCACCACATGGTGTCGGGGTGCACATTGCCACGGTTGTCGATGTTCGCAATCCCTTGGCCGGAGGAGTTGCCTCCCCATTGGCGCAGCATATTCAGAATTTTGGGCGCTTGCTCGGGGTAGTGGCATCGCACCCAATGCAGAAAGAGAACGCCATCAGCATCGTTATTGCCCGAGGTAAATTCCTTGGGTTTACCGGCTTTCTGATACGCCATACAGGTCGTGAAAAGCTGCTCCATGGCCTGACGCGTGACAGCGTGGTGACTGGCCAAGGAGCGGTTGCCCAGACCTCTGCCTGCATAGTTCAAATGAGAGAGATAAAAGCGGTCGATTTTTTCCTGGTCCATCACGGCAAGCAGGCCATTGAGATCCACCGCATTTTCTTGAGTCAGGGTAAAGCGCATGCCTACTTTCAATTGCTTTTCACGACATAGTCTCAAGCCGTGCAAGGAGGCTGCGTAGGCTCCTTTCTCACCACGAATTCGGTCATGCCGAGCCTGCAAACCGTCCAGGGAAATGCCTACATAGTCAAAGCCGCAGTCGGCAATCTGGTCAATATTTTGCTCGGTAATCAAGGTGCCGTTGGACGATAGTCCTACGTACATACCCAATGCTTTTGCACGTCGGCCCAAGTCGTAAATATCCGGGCGTAGCAAAGGTTCGCCGCCCGACAGAATCAGGGCGCGTACACCGAACTGATGCAGATCATCCATGACTGTGCAGGCTTGTTCGTAGCTCAGCTCGCCAGGGAAATCCTTGTTGGTAGAGGCCGAGTAGCAGTGGCTGCAATGTAGATTGCAACGACGTATCAGATTCCAGATCACCACCGGGGCTTTGCTGGCGCGAGTGGGTGTAACGGGAGAGTGCAGGGCAGCGACAAAACGGGATATCCGGAACATGCTCAAGGCCTCCGCAGACGCAGGCCGGTCTTTTTCAGAATGGCCGTGGAAAACAAAATGTCGTGATCGAGCAGGACGCCAAGAAAGCGTTGCGAGATTTGCTGGCTGATGTCTTGTGCCTGGGCACGTACCGTGTCGTGGTCCTTGCCATGCAGCATGGCAAACAGGTTGTATGGCCACTCGGGCAGACGACGCGGGCGACGATAGCAATGGCTGATTCCGGCTTTGGGGCCTAGCCAGGTACCCACTTCCTCCAGACTATCGTCCGTGATGTTCCAGACGCACATGCCATTGGCTACATAGCCCAGGGCATAGTGATTGGGGACGGCCGCAATCCGCCGTATCAGGCCTTGATCCAGCATGGTTTGAAACTGCTTCATGACACAGGCTTCAGATACGCCCAACTCTTGCGCCAGTTTCAGGTAAGGCTGTGGCTCTATGGCCAATCCCCGCTGCGATGCATGAATCAGGGCGGTATAGGCGGGGTTCAGATTCACCATGTCAAAGCTCCAATTTCAAGCTAAGGGCGTATTCCTGTTCTTTGGGAAAAGCAAAGACGGGTAAGCCGGTTTCAGCTTCGATTGCTGCCAGGCAGGATTCGATGTCTTGTGGCGTTGCCGTGGCAAGCACAAACCACATATTCAAGGCGTGAGCGCGCCGGTAGTTGTGAGCGACCTCGGGATGGCGGTTGACGGCTTTGACGGTACTGTCCCAGCGTTTTTCCGGTACGGCCATGGCGACTAGACAGTAGGCACCGCCTAGTGTCTCGATCTGAAAGAGAGGGCCAAAGCGGGTCAATATTCCGGATTGACGCAAATGCTGAACACGCGCAATCAAGTCGGACTCGCTCAAGGCAAAATCAGGAGCCAATGCTGCAAAGGGGCGGGAGCAGATGGGGAAGCCGTCTTGCAGGCGATTCAGAATACGACGGTCGATGTCATCCAGTTCAACTGGCGCATGCAATGGTGGGGTGTGAGTATCAGTCATCATGAGTCAAGCCAAGCAGTGCGCCGCGTTGCTTGAAGCAGCGAGTGGAAAACAGCACCTCCTGTGGGAGCTGGCTCAAGCCCAAACGGCTATTCAGCTCGGCATGATGTGCCAATACGTGCTGACGATCTTTGCCGTGAATCATGCAAAACAGATTGTGATTCCAATGTGGCAGGCTGGGCTGCCGTTGATAGCACAGCGTGATGCCGTCTTGCTTGGCCAGATCCTCACCCACGGTATCGATGCGATGCTTGTCTACCGTCCAGACACACATGGCATTGGCGCTATAGCCCAGCTTTCGATGGCGCAAGACCACGCCAAAGCGCCGAAAAATACCTTGTTCCAGAAAACTGCGAAGCTGCTGCAGTACCTGCTTTTCGCTTGTCTGAATCTGCTCAGCCCAAGGCTTGAAGGGTTCGGCTTGAATCTCCAAACCTTGCAAAGAGCACTCCAACAGTTTGCGTTCGGTGCTGCCTGATGCAGGCAGGCCGTTGCTGAGCCTTACAGGGCTGGTGACCTTGGTATGAGAGCTCAAACTGAATCCCAGATCAATGTGATAGGCCCGGAGCATGGGTAAGGACAAGGGCAACAAACCAGTGCGTTCAGCGATGTGGTCCAAGGTCGCTTGCCGTTCTTGTTCGCTCGTGCAGGTCAGCACAAACCAGAGATTGATGGCGTGCTCACGTTCGTAGTTATGGTTCACGGCGGGCAGGGCGCTGATCCAGTCCGCAACCGTGTTCAGATCCTTGCTTGGGACATGCATGCCCACCAAGGTACTGCTCATACAGGCAGGGTTCAGGACTGGTCCGATACGGCTGATGATGCCTTGGTCCTGCCAGCTTTGAAGGTAGTCCATCACGGCTTGTTCGCTAAGCCCCAGTAGCAGCCCCAGCTTGCGGAAAGGGCGGGGCTCCAGGGGGAAGCCATGCTGCCAGGCATTCAAGAGTTGAAAGGCAGAAGGGGAAAGATCAGAAACCAATGCGACCACTCCGATGCGTAAAGAACACTCCACTGGGCTGCTGAATATCCAGGCTTTTCAGGCGCTTGAAACTGCGGGTGTCGTACACACGGACCTTGTTGTCGTCTCGTGCTGAAATCCAGACGGCCTCGCCCCGAGGGGTGAACTCCATGTGGAGAACGGCTTTGCCTGCGTCCACGGTCTGGACCACTTTCAGCGTAGCGACATCAATAACCTGTATCTTGTCGTTGTCAGGAAAAGCGAAGTTCACCCAGACCTGACGGCCATCGGGTTGAGCCATTACAAAAACGGGTTGGCCATGAACGGGAATGCGAGTTTTCTCTTGCCAGTCCAAGGTACTGGCAACCAGAACCTCATGGCGTCCAATGGCCGGTAAAAACAAGTCCTGACCAGCCAAGGACCAGCCGCGCAGATGCGGCATTTTGTAGACGGGCAGGGCGGTTTCACCTTGGCCATAGCCTTGCAAGATTTTCCGGACTCCATTTTCAGGTTTCCATAAATCCAGCATGGCCAAGGCGTCCTCCCCAAACAGACCAGCAATGTAGTAGCGCCCATCCGGAGTGACCATGGAATCGTAGGGCTGGCGGCCTGCTGCAAAACGCCGTGTTGTAGGGCGTAGCGGGTCGGATAAATCAGTCAGCCAGATCTCACCCGCCTCGAACAAGGAATAGGCGAATTGTTGATTCGGTAGATCCGCCAAGCCAACCACCTTGGCACGTTTGCCGGGGGCGTAGTAGGACGGGACCTCACTGATCAAATCCAGGGTGTCGGCATCAAAAACCTTGATGCCGCCTGGTTCGTAGTTCTGCACGACAATCAGCTTGCCATCCTGAGAGATGGCTCCACCTATGGCATTGCCGGACTGAATGATGCGACGGACTAGAACCTGTTCAAGCAGGTCCACTTTGCTCAGTCCTCCATCACGTCCAAATACATAGCCATAGCGCCCGTCGCGTGAGTAAGTGATATGGGCGTGAGACAGATCACCCAAGCCCTCGATGCTTGCCAAGCGGCTGCGATGACTGGTTTCAACAACAGCCACGCTGCCTGTCGCACGCTCCACAATCAGCCCCATGTCATTGGTGCCACGTAGTGGGCTGGCGCAGCCGCTTAAGGCGACAAGCAGGCCAAGAGTCATCAGTGCTTTCATGGTGCTGCATCCGATTCATGGAGAAGAAAATTAGCCAGCCAGAGACTTTCTGCTGGCTGCAAAAAGCGCTTCCAGGCAGGCATGGCTGTTCCGGGACGCCCATGCATGATCGTCAGGGCGACTTGCTCTGCGCTTTGGCCCCGCAAGGTATCAGCCGTCAAGGCTGGGCCCAGACCTCCTTTCAGCAGCAAGCCATGGCACGAGCCACACTCTTGATGAAGCAGCGTGCGTAGAGAGGCTTGTCGCTCCAAACTCACACCG
The DNA here is from genome assembly GCF_009497775.1 of Alcaligenes faecalis. Lineage (NCBI taxonomy): Bacteria > Pseudomonadati > Pseudomonadota > Betaproteobacteria > Burkholderiales > Alcaligenaceae > Alcaligenes > Alcaligenes faecalis. The sequence goes on along the minus strand of NZ_CP031012.1, from coordinate 2,451,585 downwards.
GCTTCATCGGCAGTGGCTTGTTGTGGCCAAAGAAGGGAGAGCAGTAGGGCAAACCATATTTTGGTCAGAGCCTGCTTGCCGGAGAGTTTCAAGGGGAGACGCAAGCCATTCACATCACGGCCCAGGAGGGTTTGGCGGCGAGGGCATCTTGCGTATTTGATATGGGCTGTGGGTAATCCGGATGTAGTTGCACAACCTGTCCGATGATCAGCAAGGCGGGAGGACTGAATGTCTGTGCAAGCTGTGGCAGTGTCTGCAAAGTACCCAAGCCCCAGCGCTGACTTTTAAGCGTCGCATCTTGTGCCAAGGCGATAGGCGTATGCGGACTGCGTCCATGTTGAATCAAAGCCTGGGCAATATGGCTGCAGTTGGCCATGGCCATGTAGAACACCAGCGTACAGTTGGAGTCAGACAAGGAGGCCCAGTTCAGTTCCAGCCCTTGGTTGTCACGCAGATGCCCGGTGATAAAGCGCACACTGCTGGCCAGCCCGCGATGGGTCAAGGGAATGCCTAAGGAAGCTGCACAGCCTGTAGCCGCAGTAATTCCAGGCACAACTTCAACCTGAACCCCGTGCTGCTGCAGATACAGTTGCTCTTCGCCCCCGCGTCCAAAAATAAAGGGGTCACCACCTTTCAAGCGGACAACGTGCTGATGTGTTCTGCTCAAGGACAAGAGGGAGTCGTTGATGTCGTCCTGCATGCTGGGCTTGCAGGCGGCTACCTTACCGACATCGAGCAGGGTGGCTTCAGGATTGATACAGCTCATGATGGCGCGGCTGACCAGGCGGTCGTAGACCACAGCATCTGCATGTTGCAGCAGGTATAAAGCGCGTAGTGTGAGAAGTTCAGGGTCGCCAGGCCCCGCTCCAACCAAATAAACCTTGCCGTGCATCGCTGCGCTCCTTGACGGTAGCAAGTACCGAAATACAGTCAAACAATGCAGAAAATTGTAGGAGGGCAGAGCGCTTTGCTATGGGCATGGTTGGTGTTCAAGGCAGGGGTGCAGAAGTGCGGCCTCTGGCCCTCAGGCAAGAACGGTGAAGCCGCTAAGTGCGGAGCATATAAGGGAATTTATGCGGGAGATGGTTTGCGAAGCGGTTCATACGCGTGCGCAAGTGTTTGAAAAAATGTTCAAAAACGCAGTATAAGCCAGCTAATTTTTGGGTTTTCGAAGCTCAAATAACATATTTGCGGCGGCCTGTTAAGTTTCTCGATGCAAAATAGGGAAAGTCCTGCAACTTGTATCAACAGTGAGCAATGATGCGGGTTACAGGGGTTTTTTTGCTTGACACGGGTATTAAACGAAGGCTTAATACGCGGTAGCCAACCGGGGCACTTGTGCGCCCGGTAGCCATGGCAGACGGTAGTGCTTAGTTGTCCTGTCGTTTGTCACTATTAAGTCTGACCGCCACAAACTGGTTCCCGCTGGGGGCCCGTAAAATAATTTTCAGGGGTATTTTCTCAATGAATAAAACCGAGCTTATCGAATTCATTTCCACCAAAGCCGATCTGTCCAAAGCTGACGCTGGTCGTGCACTGGATGCGTTTATCGATGCCGTGACCACCACGCTGAAAGAAAAAGATACGGTTACTCTGGTTGGTTTTGGCACCTTCGCTGTGTCGGAACGCGCTGCCCGTTCGGGTCGTAACCCACGTACCGGTGAAACCATCGAGATCGAAGGCGCAAACGTGCCCAAGTTCCGTCCCGGTAAGGCTCTGAAAGACGCCGTGAATTAATTTTTAAATTAATTTAGGCAAAAGACTTGCAAAAAGAATTCTTTGGCCCTATAATTCTTTTTCTTCACAAGAAGAACGGCATCACTGAAATGGGTGCTTAGCTCAGCTGGTAGAGCGGCGCCCTTACAAGGCGTAGGTCGGGGGTTCGAACCCCTCAGCACCCACCATTTCTTTTGCTAGTCGAATCAAGCACTTAGGTAAAACTAAGTGCTTTTTTTGTGCCTGTTTGTTTTGTGCATCAGGCCAGTCCATACCAACGCTGCTTCTCTGATGCGGGCACTTTTTCTGCCAGATTTTCGTCCTGCAAGCCTGTAAGCGTTGGTAAGTGCCCGCTTGAACGGCACAGACTTGTGATTCCTGCGCGCAAGTCATAAAGACAGAGGGTGGCCCCGCCGTTTAGTTTGTAACGGTGCTATCTATACATGTGGATAGCGTCCATAGTGTGTCCAGGGACATTTTTCCCTTGATTACTTAGGACATACATTGAAAACAGAAATTGGTATCGTGAAGTGGTTCAATAACGAAAAAGGCTTCGGCTTCATCATGCCGGAGAGTGGTGGTAAAGACCTCTTCGCGCACCACAGTGAAATTCAAGGTTCCGGGTTTAAATCTCTTGATGAGAACCAACGAGTTTCCTTCGTTGCGGGCGTTGGCCAAAAAGGCCCATGCGCTACCCAGATCCAAATCATTTGATCCCCTGCTTGCCTGACTAGGCAAGCGTAGCGTTGATCAATAAAGCCGGGCCCTTTGAAACATTGGGTTCGGCTTTTTCAATTTTATTTGGCCTCTCCTCTGGTGGGCAGGTTACTTGGCATGAAGTCATGCCCACTTCTCCCATGTGATGTCTGTAAGAGCCCTAGGGAAATACCTAGCTGCGTTCAAAATTACATGTAATAACATATGATCGCCTAATTGGTTTAGGCTTCAATAATAAGGAGAAGGAAATGAGGATACTGTTAAAGACGCTGTGCGCCGGTCTTTTGCTGGGGGCAGCGGCGGTCAGTCAGGCTGGCACGATGAAGGTGACTTTATTGGGTACGGGTACGCCTGCACCGTATGCGGATAGGGCAGGCCCGGCAACTTTGGTGCAGGCGGGCGAAGAGACTTTGTTGTTTGATACGGGGCGTGGGGTAGCGACGCGGCTGTTTCAGAAAGGTGTTGCGCCCAATTCCATTACTGCGCATTTCTTCACGCACTTGCACTCGGATCACACGGTAGGTTTGCCGGACCTGTGGCTGACAGGCTGGTTTGGTCGACCCTGGCCGGGCCGGACAGTGCCTTTGCAGATCTATGGTCCCAAGGGAACCAGGACCATGACGGATTACCTGCCCAAGGCGTATGACGAGGACATTCGTATCCGCGTGGAAGATCAGGGTTTGCCGGTGGAGGGCGTGACTTTTGTGACTCAGGAGTTTGAAAAGGGCGGGGTGGTCTACAGCAAGAATGGGGTTACCGTGACAGCGGTGGAGGTTGATCACGGTGGCGAGGTGATTCCGGCCTTTGGCTTTATTGTGGAGTACGAAGACAAGAAGGTAGCGATCTCCGGGGATGCGATGTATGACAAGCGCCTGATTGCTGCGGCCGCCAATGCAGATGTATTTGTGCATTCCGTGGCCCTGATTGATCCGGCGTTTTTGAAGGTCCGCCCCATCTTGAATGAAACGCTCAAGCATTTTGCGACGCCGGAGCAGGTTGGGCAGGTCTTTGCCGAGAGCAAACCGCTGTTGGGGGCCTATACGCACATCGTGTTTTATTCGCCTGAGGGTGGAGCGAATATCCCCGAGCAAGTCTTGCTGGAGCGCACACGCAATACTTATCAAGGCCCGGTTGTAGCTGGCCGTGACCTGATGGAGTTTACGGTTGAGGACAAGGCGGTCGTCGCCTATGACGAGGCGGGCAAGGAGCTGATGAAGGTATCACGTCGATGATCTTGATTCGAGCGGTCCGCGTTTGAAGTTGAGGCACGGGGAGGGGAGTCAAGGGGCTATTTCTACAACTTGTCATGCCTCTCCTGCTTACACTGTTGCCGACAAAGACAAAGACAAAGACAAAGACAAAGACAAAGACAAAGACAAAGACAAAGACAAAGACAAAGACAAAGACAGCAGTAATAGCAGCGGTTGTCCGCTCTTGAGCACAGCGACTATTCAGGTAACACTACGCCTTGTCGATATGCGGTCCTCGGGTCTTCATGAGCAAACTCCTCTCTTGCCTGTCCCCACTTGCCACTCTGATTCTGGCGTGGCTGGCCTTCATGTTTCTGCTGTTTTTCCCGCCGCTGTGGATATTGTGGCCGGTGCTGGTCGTGAGCCTGGGCTGGATCAATTACAGAGGGATTCGCTACGCGCTGGGCAATAGTGACAAGTCCAAGCCGTGGCACCTTTGGTTCAATGTAGGCGAGTGCCTGTTTGCGGCGATTGTTCTGACTTTGCTGGTCCGTGACCTTCGCGTTCCTGCCGCCTGATTTTTTCCCTTGTCGTACGAGAAACGCACTTATGTATTCGGACCCTTGGCTTGATCGCTGGTTACCTTTGATCGCTCAACGTGAAATCTCCTCGCCGGTGCTGGAGATAGGCTGTGGTTTTGGTGACGACACGCTGACCTTGATCCGGGCTGGCTTGAAGGTGATGGCCTTTGACCTTTCGCCTGAATGCGTGGCGACCGCGCAGCAGCGTGCGCCCGAGGCGCAGATTGAGTGCAGGGATACGCGCGGCCCTTGGCCGGAAGCGGCGAATAATCTTGAGCTGATCCTGGCCAGTCTGTCCTTGCATTACTTTCCATGGGATGAAACCCGGACCATTGTGCGCAGAATCTGGAACAGCTTGCGGCCCGGTGCCTTGTTTCTATGTCGTCTGAACTCGACCGAAGATGTGAATTTCGGTGCCGGGCAGGGCGAGTTGATTGAAGCCAACTTCTATCGCGACCAGGGCAATTGCAAGCGTTTCTTTGATCAGGTCAGCGTAGACCAACTGTTTGGGGCTGAATGGCGCCGGATCTCTGTCCAGCACATGACATCGCACAAATATATAAAGCAAAAGGCGATGTGGGAGCTGGTGCTGGAGAAAGGGCAGTTGCCAGGCTGATTTCTGGACCCTGGGCACCCTTGATCCGGCAGCCCTTTTCGCCCCCCTCCATCTCCCCGCTATATCTAACCAAAGAATCGGTATTTAGCCGGGTGTAACACCCTTGCTAGACTCGTTCTCATTGCTTGGAAATGGTTTCTAGGGGATGGGAAATGAAGCGGATTCAACAGAAGTGGAAGGGCGTTCGGGCGGGGGCTTTGCTGGCTTTGGTGCTGGCGGCGGCAACGGCTGTTGCCGCCGAGGTCAGTATTCTGAATGTTTCGTACGACCCAACGCGTGAGCTGTACGCCGAATTCAACAAGGCTTTCCAGACCCATTACAAAGAACAAACGGGTGACAGTGTGGTCATCCGTAGTTCCCACGGTGGCTCCAGCAAGCAAGCGCGTACGGTGATTGATGGCGTGCCTGCCGATGTGGTGACACTGGGTATTTCTTCCGATATTGATCAGATCGCTCAGTCCGGTTTGCTGGACAAGGGCTGGCAAGCTCGTCTGCCGGACAACAGCACGCCTTACACCTCCACGATTGTTTTGCTGGTGCGCAAGGGCAATCCCAAGGGAATTCACGACTGGAACGATTTGATTCGCTCTGACGTGAAGGTGGTCACGCCTAATCCTAAAACTTCGGCAGGGGCGCGCTGGAACTATCTGGCCGCCTGGTTGTACGCCTTGAAGCAAGGTAATGGGGATGAAGCGCAGGCCCGTGATTTTGTGGCCAAGCTGTATCGCAACGTCAGCGTGCTGGACTCCGGTGCACGTGGATCGACCACAACTTTTGTGGAGCGGGGCATTGGCGATGTACTGATTGCCTGGGAAAACGAGGCACTCTTGTCTGTAAAGGATCTGGGACCTGATCGTTTCGATATTGTGGTGCCTTCCAGCAGCATTCTGGCCGAGCCGCCCGTGGCGCTGGTTGATGCCAATGCCGCCAAGCATGGCACGGAAAAAGTGGCCCAGGCCTATCTGGAGTATCTGTATAGCCCGGAAGGTCAGGAAATCGCTGCCCGTCATTTCTACCGTCCTCGCCTGGAGTCGGTGGCCGCCAAGTACCGCGATCAGTTCCCGGCTTTGAAGTTGTACAAAGTCGATGATGAGCTGGGCGGCTGGACTCAGGTTCAGGCCAAGCACTTTGCAGATGGTGGCGTGTTCGACAGCATCTACTTAAGCAAATAACCCCACTATCACTGAGGACCGTTCGATGTCACAGGCTCGTCTTTGGGGGGTTCTGCCCGCTGCCCGCAAGCAGCGGGCTTTGCCAGGCTTTGGCTTGACCATGGGTTTGTCCATCAGCTATTTGAGCCTGATTGTCCTGATCCCCTTGTCTGCTGTTTTGCTCAAGACCACCTCCATGGGTTGGTCGGCTTTTTGGGAAACCATTAGTGCCGCGCGTGTCTTGGCTTCTTTGAAATTGACCTTTGGCATGGCCGCTTTGGCGGCTTTGATCAATGGTGTGTTTGGCCTGATTCTGGCCTGGGTTCTGGTGCGTTACCGTTTTCCGGGTCGTCGCATTGTGGATGCCCTGATTGATTTGCCCTTTGCCTTGCCAACGTCGGTAGCCGGGATTTCCTTGGCGGCGATTTATGCGCCTACAGGCTGGATCGGCTCCTGGGCTGAACCGTATGTAGGGCAGATTGCGTTTACCCCTTGGGGCGTGTTGATCGCTCTGGTTTTTATTGGTCTGCCTTTTGTTGTGCGTACCGTGCAGCCGGTTCTGGAAGAACTGGAGCAGGAGCAGGAAGAGGTTAGCGCTTGCCTGGGGGCGGATCGTTTTCAGACGGTCACCAAGGTGATCCTGCCCGCTATTTTGCCCGCCTGCTTGACGGGTGTGGCTCTGGCTTTTGCCCGTGCGGTAGGTGAGTACGGTTCCGTGATTTTCATTGCCGGTAACGTTCCTATGGTCTCGGAAATTACGCCTTTGCTTATCGTGATCAAGCTGGAACAGTTTGACTATGCCGGAGCCTCGGCACTGGCTGTCTTGATGATGGTGCTGTCCTTCATTATTTTGTTGGCGATCAATCGTTTGCAGTGGTACTTGCAGTCGCGCCACTCGGGCCAGGCTGTTGCCAAGGCGGCCAAGGTGGCAGCGCCTTTGTCTTTGGAGGGCGCACGATGAGCAGCCTGACGATGGATTCTGCTGTGCAGGCGGTGCCGGTACATACGGCGCGCTTGCGGGCGGCGCAGGATGAAGGCCCGGCTGTCAAAGCCATATTGATTGGCATTGCCTTGCTGTTCTTTGTGCTGTTCTTGCTGCTGCCCTTGATCCTGGTGTTCATGACGGCCTTTAGCCGGGGCATCATGCCGTATCTGTCCGCCTTGAGCGAGAGCGATACTTTGCATGCCGCCAGCCTGACGGTTCTGGTTGCCGTGATTGCCGTGCCTTTGAATATCGCATTTGGCTTGGCAGCCTCCTGGGCCATTGCCCGTTTTGAGTTTCGTGGCAAAAGCATTCTGACGACGCTGATCGACTTGCCGTTTTCGGTATCGCCCGTGATTGCCGGTTTGATGTTCTTGCTGATTTTTGGTCGTCAGGGCCCGTTTTGGGACTGGCTGGACGCGAATAACATCCGTATCGTCTTTGCTTTGCCGGGCCTAGTGTTGGCGACCTTATTTGTGACTTTCCCCTTCGTCGCGCGTGAGCTGATTCCTCTGATGCAAATGCAGGGCAGCGAGGAAGAGCAGGCTGCGCGGGTGCTGGGAGCCAATGGCAGACAGATGTTCTGGCGGGTGACACTGCCCAAGATCAAGTGGGGCCTGCTGTACGGCGTGATTCTGTGTAATGCCCGTGCCATGGGCGAGTTTGGAGCGGTGTCGGTGCTGTCGGGCCATATACGGGGCCAGACCAACACGCTGCCCTTGCATGTAGAGATTGAGTACAACGACTATCACACGGTAGGCGCTTTTGCGGCGGCTTCGGTGCTGGCAGTCTTGGCTTTACTGACGTTGGCGCTTAAATTGTGGGCCGAGCGCAAAATGGTTCAAGACGGTCATCGTGGATGATCGCATTCGGAGTTCATTATGAGTATCGAAGTTCGTCATCTATCTAAACAGTTTGGTGCGTTTACGGCACTGGGTGATGTGACATTGGATTTTCCAGCGGGCGAGCTGGTGGCTTTGCTGGGGCCCTCGGGCTGCGGCAAGACCACCTTGCTGCGTATTGTGGCTGGCCTGGAACATGCGGATGCGGGTCAGGTGCTGATCAACGGCAAGGATGTGGCCGCTGTGGGTACGCGTGATCGCCAGGTGGGTTTTGTGTTCCAGCACTATGCCTTGTTCCGCCACATGACTGTGTTCGAGAACGTCGCCTTTGGTCTGCGCATCAAACCCCGCAAGCAGCGCCTGCCTGAAGCCCAGATTCGTCAGCGTGTGCACGAGCTATTGGAATTGGTGCAGCTGGATTGGCTGGCTGATCGCTATCCAGCGGCCTTGTCGGGCGGTCAGCGGCAGCGTATTGCTTTGGCACGCGCCTTGGCCGTGGAGCCGGGCGTCTTGCTGCTGGATGAGCCCTTCGGTGCCCTGGATGCCAAGGTGCGCAAGGAACTGCGGTCCTGGCTGCGCCGTCTGCATGACGATCTGCATATCAGCACCTTGTTTGTGACGCACGACCAGGAAGAAGCCATTGAAGTGGCTGACCGCATTGTGGTGCTGAACAAAGGGCGAGTTGAGCAGGAAGGTGCTCCGCAGGATGTTTATAACCATCCTGCCAGTCCCTTTGTGTATGAGTTCCTGGGGGCGGCGAATCGCTTGCCGGGTCAGTTCCAGCACGGGCGCTTTGTGGCTGATCCTCAGTTGGGTCAGTTCGAGTCCAGTCAGGCCTTGAATGGTCAGGGTGCGGGGCAGGGCGAGGCGGTAGGTTATGTGCGTCCACACGATCTGGACTTGCAACGTCAATTGGATGGCCAAGGCATCGTCGTGGCCGTGCAGCGCATTATTCCTTTAGGGGCCACAGTCCGGGTCGAGCTGGCCTTGAATGAGGGCGAGCGGGCCTGGGAAGCCGAGTTCGATCCCCAGCGTTGGTCGCAGCTGGGCTTGTTGCCCGGAGAGCGTGCGTTGGCCTTGCCGCGCAAATTCAGCGCTTTCCCTATCGAGCCTCAAGCAGAAGCGCGATTGTCCTGATTTTTTGCAAATTATTCGCAGACAGGCTGACCTTAGGTCAGCCTGTCTGCGTTAGTATCTGGAGGTTTTTGGCAGGGCGGATTGAAGCAGGAAATATTACAGGAACTTAGTATTGAGAATCATTCCTGTTTCTGTTAAGATTCGATACTTCACTGGGCATCCTGTCCGGTCCCGTCATGGTCCATGCGGGTTGCAGAATGTGTAGAACGGATTATGACCGGAATTGCTTCTCAAAAGAATAATCGCTCGATGCTGGCCTTGAAGGCAACTGGCTTGGCATTAGCACTGGGATTGCACGTTGGTGTCGTGGCTACCATCTTGTGGACGGAAACCCCCAAGATGGTGGGCGAGCCGGCCCCTATGGATATCGTGGGAGTGACCTTGGTGGAAGTGTCGGAGTCCCCGGTTCAGCAAGAACAGGTGAGTGCCCCTCCTGAAGAGGTGGTAGCCGAGCCGGAGCCTGAACCTGAGCCCGAAGTGGAGCCTGATCCCGAGCCTGAGCCAGAACCGGTGCTTGAACCGGAACCCGAGCCAGAGCCTATCGTGGAAAAACCGCCCATTCCCGAGCCGCCCAAGCCCAAACCAAAACCCAAGCCGAAACCTAAGCCCAAGCCACAGCCCAAGCCCGAGGTTCCACCGGCAGAAACACCGCAGCCTGCTCAACCAGCAGCCCCTGCCGCTCAAGCCGGTCCGGCAACGGACAATTCGTCCCAAACCGCCGCCCGTTCTACGGATGGTGATCGGCCCAAGCTGATTGGTCGTGTGGACTACTTGGGACCTCGTCCTGTGCCTGTGTACCCACGGGCTTCCGAGCGTCGTCGTGAGCAGGGCCGTGTGGTGGTTCGTATTGTGATTTCAACCCAAGGAACCGTGCTGGAAGCCAAAGTGCAAAGCTCCTCAGGCTATGAACGTCTGGATGAGTCGGCACTGAAAGCAGTACGCACAGCACGTTTCAAACCGTATACGGAAAATGGTGTGGCCTATCGTGCCATGGCCGATATTCCTTTCGACTTTGTTTACTAGGATATATCAATGATGCAGGAACTATTTCAAAGCGTATGGGTAAGCCTGGCACAAGTTGCAGGGCCTGTTGCAGATCAGGCTGCCGCCAGTGTTGCTGCCGCTGAGGAAGCGACCGGGGTGCTGCACTTTATCCAGCAAAGTGATGTGGTCGGCAAGACCTTGTTCGTGATTCTGGCCTTGATGTCGGTTGCCAGCTGGTACCTGATCATCGTCAAGGGCGTGCTGTCCTTCCGCCTGAAGCGCCGCTCGCAAGGTTTCATGCGCGAGTTCTGGTCTGCCAGCTCCCTGGAGCAGGTTGAAAACGAAATCGCCACCCACGGTGCCCGCGATCCGTTCAGCCACCTGGCCAGCCACGCTATCCACGCTCAAAAACACCATGTGAAATACGGCGCCATGCGTCTGGAAGAGAAAGGCTCTACGGACGCCTTTGTCTCGCGCATCATGCGTAAGGTCATGGACGAAGAAACCGCAAAGCTGGAAAACGGCCTGACGCTGCTGGCTTCGGTGGGTTCTACCGCTCCGTTTGTGGGTCTGTTCGGTACGGTTTGGGGGGTGTACCACGCGCTGATCAATATCGGTCTGTCCGATGGTGTGACTCTGAACAAGATCGCCGGTCCTGTGGGTGAAGCTCTGGTGATGACCGGTCTGGGTCTGGCTGTCGCTATTCCTGCCGTGTTGGCCTACAACGCTTTTGTGCGTACCAACCGCGTTTACCTGTCCCAGCTGGACGCGTTTGCTCACGACCTGTTCACTTTCCTGACCACAGGCCAGCCTGTGCAGGATAACCAACCTGTTCTGCGTCGTGTTCCTTCGGGCGGCGGTGCAGCATCTAGCTCGGCAGCGGCTGCCAAGCGGGAGCACTAATCATGGCTTTTGGCAGCTTTGATAATCGCAACTCGGGCTCCGCGCTGTCCGAAATCAATATGGTGCCGCTGATCGACGTCATGCTGGTGTTGCTGGTGATCTTTCTGATCACCGCTCCGCTGCTGTCGCACTCCATCAAGATTCAGCTGCCCCAGGCAACGTCCGAGCCGGTTCAGCAAGATCCCAAGACGATTGATCTGGCGATTGATGCAGAAGGGCAGATCTTCGTGAACGAGCTGCCTGTGGCGCTGGAAGACTTGACCGCCACGCTGGCTCCTTACTCCAAGGATCAGCCGCAGCCTGAATTGCGTATCCGTGCTGATACCGATACTCGCTACGAAACACTGGCCCAGGTCATGAGCCGCTCCAAAGCCTCCGGCCTGACCCGTCTGGGTTTCATCACCCGCCCAGGTCCAACGACCAAGGCCGCCGGTGACGAGGACGAAGCCAAGGAAGGCGCAGTCGCGGGCGATAAGGCAGCCGAGCCTAAACCCGCTCTGTAATCCCGGGTTCTCCTTCGTGTTGTTTTTTCTGGCCCCTCGCTTTGCATCTGCAACGCGAGGGGCCAGTTTCGTAATAAAATCCCCCCAATGCGTGTACTAGTTATCGAAGACGACGCCATACTGGGCGCCGCACTGCAGGAATTTCTCAACGATCAGGGCTACGCTGTTGACTGGCTCCAGGAAGGCGAAAGTGCCTTGAAGGAGTTGGCCGCCCAGGTCTACGATCTTCTGCTCCTGGACTTGAACTTGCCCGGCATCAGTGGCCTGGACGTGCTGCGCCAATTGCGCCAGCAGGGCAACGCCATTCCCGTTCTGATTCTGACTGCGCGTGATGGTGTGGATGATCGCGTCGGCGGTCTGGATGCGGGTGCCGACGATTACCTGATCAAACCTTTTGACCTGTCCGAGCTGGCCGCCCGTGTGCGAGTTTTCGGCCGCCGCCGCAGTGGTCAGGTGCAGCCCATTATTGATGTGGGTCCCTTGAGCTTTGATACTATTGGCCGCGAGTTGCGCTGCGCCGGTCAACGCGTGACCTTGTCGGTGCGCGAGCTGTCCGTACTGGAAATGCTGATGATGCGCGCGGGCCGTGTGGTCACCAAGCAGCAAATTATCAACTCCTTGTCTGCCTGGGACGCCGATTTCAGCGACAATGCCGTCGAAGTCTACGTGTATCGTTTGCGCAAGCGCCTGGAAGGCACCGGGGCTGTCATACAGACTGTGCGCGGCTTTGGCTATTTGCTCGATGTGGAGAGCGTGGCCGGAGCATAACGGCAGCCGTGCCCGCTGCCTGAAACCTTAGGTCAACCATGCCCGATCAGCATCTTTCTCCAGCGGTAAAAACCTCCTTGTTGCGAGGCTGGCTGGAGCGCTTTCTTGCTCCCGGATCTTTGGCCCGCAAACTGATGGGCCGTTTGTTTCCCCCCATTTCCATTCTGGTGGTGCTCGACTTGAGCGTTACCTGGATACTGACGCGCCGCATGAGCCTGGAAGACTGGCTGCTGCGCGATATTTTCTGGACCATGGCGCTCAGCCAGGTACTGCTGGTCAGCCTGATTGCCTGGGTGTTGCTTTCGGGGATTCGCTCTCAGCTGGCGTCTATCGATGATTTGTCGCAGCAAATCCGTAACCGCGCGGATGATGACTTCGAGCGCCTGGATGCCAGTGCCTTGCCCGCCGAGATTGTGCCGCTGGTGGAGCACTTCAACGAACTGCTGGAACGTCAGCGTGATACCCTGCAGGCGCAAAAGCGCTTTATTGGTCACGCCGCGCATCAGTTGCGCACGCCCTTGACGGGTTTGCAGCTGGAGTCCGAGCTGATGCTGGCACGGCCTTTGCCAGAGGACATCCGCCAACGAGCCGAGCGTATCAAGAGTGTCTCAGACCGCATGATTCGTCTGGGTCAGCAGTTGCTGGTACTGGCGCGTACCGATGCGGATACCAATATTAAAGACAGCTTTGTGCGTCTGGACTTGTGCGAATGGGCGCGTGAGGAGGGCGGGGACTGGTTCTTGCAGGCTCGTCAGCATGGAGTGGAAATCCATTTGCTGGCACCTGAAAAGCCGGTCTGGATTGATGCCGCCCCCGTGCTTTTGCGGGAGTTATTGTCGAATTTGATGGATAACGCCTTGCGCTATGGACAAGGGACAGATCGCATTGTCTTGCGGGTGGCCAGTAATCCACCCTCCTTGTCGGTGGAAGATCACGGGCCAGGTATTGAGGCCAGCGAGCAGCAGCGCGTGTTTGAAGCCTTTTATCGTTCCCCCGGCACGCAGGCAGGAGGCTCCGGTTTGGGTCTGGCGATTGTGCAGGAAATTGCCCGTGCGCATGGTGCCTGGTGGAGTCTGATGAGTCGTCCTGATTTTCCCGGTACTCGCATCACCATTGTTTTTCCTGGTCCGCGTATTGGCGCGCGTCTGACCCGGCACGATACTTTGATTGGAAACTAAGCCTTGAACACAGCAACGGAAAACCCCAAAAAAGCGGCTCAGGCCGCCTTGTTAATGGGCGCTTTAGGCGTGGTGTACGGCGATATTGGAACCAGCCCGCTCTACACCATGAAAGTGGCCTTGAGCGCTTACGGACAGCCCGGTGCCGAACAGGTCTATGGAGTGCTGTCGCTACTGTTCTGGCTGCTGACTTTGGTGGTTTCCATCAAGTACGTCACGGTAGTGCTGCGTCTGGACAATAAAGGCGAGGGCGGCACGCTGGCCCTGATGGAATTGGCCGCACGGGGTATTCAGGGGCCCCGTCGCCAGATTATTGTGGTGCTGGGCCTGATCGGTGCTGCCTTGTTTTACGGGGACAGCATTATTACCCCGGCCATTTCCGTGATGTCGGCGCTGGAAGGCATAGGCATGGTGTCCCATGTGTTGGACCCTTGGGTCGTGCCTTTGGCCTTGGGAGTCTTGCTGGCCTTGTTCCTGATCCAGTCGCACGGTACGGGCACCATGGGCAAGCTGTTCGGCCCGATCATGTTGACCTGGTTTCTGGTGCTGGGCGGCCTGGGGCTGTGGCGTGTTATTGAACATCCCCAAGTCTTGATGGCCCTGGACCCGCGTTGGGCCGTGGCTTTTATCGCTGAAGCACCCTGGCAAACCTTTTTGTTATTGGGTGCATTGGTGCTGGCCTTGACTGGTGCCGAGGCCCTGTATGCCGATATGGGCCATTTTGGCCGTCCCTTGATTCGTAAAGCCTGGTTCATGATTGTCATGCCGTGCCTGGTCCTGTGTTATTTCGGCCAAGGGGCTTTGCTGATTTCCGACCCGGCTGCGATCCGTAATCCTTTCTTCTTCCTGGCCCCCAACTGGGCCTTGGTTCCCATGGTGATGCTGGCAACCGTAGCAACGGTGATTGCCTCCCAGTCCGTCATCTCCGGGGCCTTCTCCGTGACTCGTCAGGCGGTGCAGCTTGGGTTCTGGCCACGCATGGTGATTCAACACACTTCGGCTAAAGAAGAAGGGCAGATCTACCTGCCGCGTGTGAACTTGCTGCTATGCGTGGCGGTGATGATTCTGGTCCTGAGTTTTGGCTCCTCGGATCGTCTGGCCCATGCTTACGGTTTTGCGGTCACAGGCACCATGCTGATGACCAGCTTGCTGGCTCTGGTGCTGCTGCCGCGCAGCGCAAGTGGTATCAAACGCTGGGCCTGGTTAGGGCTCTTGGGTGTTTTCCTGGTTCTGGACATACTCTTGTTCTCGGCCAATGCGCTCAAGATTCTGGAAGGCGGCTGGCTGCCTTTGTTGGTTGGCGCTGTGCTGCTGGGCTTGATGCTGACCTGGCGACAGGGGCGCGCTGCTTTGCACGAGCGCTTGCTGGAAAACAAGCAGCCGCTAAAAGAATTTTTGCTGAATCTGGAGGAGTACGCTCCCACCCGCGTACCAGGTACGGCGGTGTTCATGAGCACCATTCCCGACTCTGTCCCTCCGGCCTTATTGCATAACCTGAAACACAATAAAGTCCTGCATGAACAGGTTCTGTTCTTGACCGTAACCAGTGCTGGTGTGCCTTACGTGCCATTTGGGGAGCGCTATAGCCTGCAACGTCTAAGCCGCGGTAGCTGGCAGGCGGTGGCTTCCTGGGGCTTCAAGCAGGAGCCCAATGTGCCGCAATTGCTGGAGCAGATTGCGCTGGAGCACCCGGAGCTGAATCTGGAGCCTATGCAGACGTCCTACTTCCTGTCGCGTCAGACAGTGATGATTCAATCGCGTCAGCCCTGGTATCTGGGCTGGCGTCGCCGCCTGTTTGCTTTCATGGCGCGCAATGCCAGCCGCAGCACGCGCTTTTTCAAGATCCCGCCTAATCGTGTGGTGGAGATGGGTATACAGGTTGAGCTGTAGTTAGCTATACGCAGCAGAAATGGTCACCAAAAATATGAAGAATGGGCCTCGCAAGGAGGCCCATTCTTTTTTATCTAGCTACCTGTTCAGGCAGTCTGCTGCACAGCAGCTTTACTGAGCAGGTACCACCGTCGTGGTTTCGCGCAGAATACCGCCGCCTTCCACGCTACCGCGCACGGTTGTGTCCTGGCCGGTCATGGATTTCAGGCAGTCTTGCTGGCGATCCGCGGGTAGACGATGGCAACGCGCCTGACGGTTGGCATCCAGATTGTGATCGCGCTTGTCCAGTTTGTTATGTCGCTCGGCTTGCAAGGCCGCACCGGCTTCGCGCCGGCAGGTGGTGCGTTGTTCGCCCTTGAACTGCTCACAGCGCTGGATATCGTGTCGGTAGTCTTGGGACGGGGTTTGGGCCCAGGCAGCGGAGGACAGCAGACCCAGGCTGAGCAAGCTGGCACTCAGAATTCGGGATGGGTGTGTAAGTAGACTCATCGATCTCACTCCTTTACTTGCTAAGGGAATCACCGGCTTGGCGAGCACTGTTACGAGCAGGTATGAGTAGCAGGCCGCAAAGCCCCAAAAGCGACTGCGTATGGGGCAATACCCGATACGCAGTAAACACTTACTAGTATAGGTGGAGCAGTTGCAAGTGAGGGTAATAAAACTTTTCTAAACCCTCATTGCTTGATTCAGCTCTTGTCGCTGGCCCGAGGTTCTGCCAGGTCTTTGGGCAGAGGTGCTTTGTGCGGCATGTCCAGGTAGCCAGGTTCGTCCGGGCCGTACTCGGCCAGACGCTGGCGATGCTCGCGTTTGATGGCAGCGCGCATCAGGAAGATGGCGGTGACCGGCGAGGTAATGATCAGGAGCACGCTAAGGATGAGCGGGTGCAGAATAGGGCGGCTCATCAGGTGGCTGGCGCTGATGGCTACCGCCAGCACCATGAAAAACGTACCCAGCGTATTCCCCATGGTGGGGGCGTGGATGCGCGAATAAAAGTGCTTGAAGCGCAGCAGGCCAGCCGAACCCACCAGGGCCACGATACCGCTCAGAACCAGCAGGAGGGCGACCGGGATGGCCAACCACAAAGGCAATAAAGGCGTGTTCATGGCTCGATCACCTCGGCGCGCAACAGGAATTTCGCCATGGCTGCCGAGCCTACAAAACCGAACAGGGCAATCAGCAGGGCGATATCAAAGTACAAGGTAGAGTCAAAACGAATGCCCAGAGCCAGCAAGGCCAGCATGCCGTTGATGTACATGGTGTCCAGCGCCAGCACGCGGTCGGCGGCGGAAGGGCCTTTGAGCAGGCGGATGACGGCGCAGCCCATGCCCAGGACAAAGCAGCCCAGGGCAAACTGACAGGCCCAGTAAACAATGTCTATCATTGGAAAATCTCCAGTAGCGGTCCTTGGTAGCGCTTCTGAATAGTGTCTAACCAGACCTGTTCGTCTTGCAGATCCAGAATGTGCAAGGTCAGGACGCGGGTCTCGTAATCGAAGCCGGACCAGACGGTCCCTGGGGTGTAGGTAATGATGCACGCCAAGGCTGCCAGACCATGTGGGTCAGTCAGTTGCAACGGGATGGCCAGAAAGCCGGGGCGGGGTGCATTGCCGCCCTTCAGGACCAGATGACCCACAGCAATATTGGACAGCACAATATCCCAAGCTACTTGGAAGATCAGTTTCAAGGCCAGAAAGGGATGTCGAATGCTGGCTTTAACGGGACGAAAGGGAATGGCGGCCAAACTCAGGGCGATGGCCAGGAACAGGCCCAGCACCACATAACCGGCCGAGAGCGAGTCGTTCAGCAGCAGCCACAGACCCAGGAGCAGCAAAGGCAGAAACAGATGTTTGGTGTAGCGTCGCATCAGAATCCCTCCGCTTGAACAGAACGCACAGGGTTTTGTCGCAAGACCGAGCCGATGTAGATACGAGGCTCATCGAGTTGCTGGGCTGTTTGCTCCAGGTAGGTCGTGATTGGACCTGCATACCAGCTCAAGATCCCGCAAGCCACAATAATGCCCGCAATCGGAGCGGCTTCGATCAGTTTCAGGCGGGGAATCGTCAAGGAGCTATTGCTCCAGAACAGACGAATGCCCACACGCACCATGGCAATCAAGCCGGCCACACCCGAAATCAGCACGGCGGCTGTCAGAATCCAGGCGTTCAGCGGCTCAGGAGACTGGCCGGAGGCTTTCAGGGCGGCTGTCAGCAGGGATAGCTTGGCCACAAAACCGGACAGGGGGGGCAGGCCCACAATCAGCAAGGCGCAGGCAATAAAGGACATGCCCAGGAACACCATTACGCCGGGGATGGCTACACCCACCACGTCATCACTATTGTCTTCGGATTCCGGGTCGTCCAGATCAAAGACTTCCTGACTCACGGCCAGCAGGTCGGCACCAAAAGGCTTGGTGCGGCTAACCAGCTCCAGCAGCAGGAAGAAAGCACCCAGGGCCAGGACACTGCTGAGCATGTAGTACAGGGCAGGGCCGGTCAGGATTACGCCTGGCATGCCCAGGGCGGCCAGCAAGGTGCCGGAGGACACGATGATGCAATAACTGGCCAGTCGCTCGGGTTGCTGCGCGGCCATGACACCAATAGCGCCGAAGGCAAGCGTGGCGATCCCGGCGGGGAACATCCAGGCCACGCCAAAGGCGGCAGGCGCCCCCGTAGGCAGCAGCAAGGAGCCGATACGCAGCAGCGCGTAAATACCCACCTTGGTCATGATCGCAAACATGGCAGCGACTGGGGCGCTGGCATTGCCATAGGCATTGGGCAGCCACAGGTTCAAGGGCCAGGCGGCGGCCTTGATCAGGAAGGCAATACCCAGAATGGCCATGGCCGATTCAAATACCAGGCGGTCCGAGTCCGGCATGGAACCGGCACGCAGAGCCAGATCAGCCATGTTCAGGGTGCCGGTGACACCGTAAACCAGGGCAATCGCGATCAGCAGCAGGAAGGAGGAGATCAGGTTGACGGCAATATAGTGCAGACCGGCACTGACGCGGGCCGCGCCCGAGCCGTGCAGCATCAGGCCATAGGACGCCGCCAGCAGAACCTCGAAGAACACAAACAGGTTGAACAGGTCGCCAGTCAGGAATGCGCCGTTCAGACCCATCAAGAGTAGCTGGAACAAGGAGTGGAAATGCACCCCCACGCGATCCCAGCGCGCCAGTGAATAGAACCAGCAGCAAAATGCCAGCACATTGGTCAGGACCAGCAAGAAGGCGGCCAGCCGGTCCACGACCAGCACAATCCCGAAGGGAGCGGGCCAGTCACCGAGCAGGTACACACCAACGGACTGTGGCCAGATCGGGTCCAGCGTGCCATCGGCCAGCAAAAGCAGGTAGACGGCACAGAACAGTTGGGCCAACAAGGAACTGAACGCGATCAGCAGCTTGTAGTGACGGCGCTTGTCGCGCAGCATCACCATCAGGGCCGCGGCCACCATGGGGATGGCAACGGGCAATACGGGCAAGTGTTGGTTGAGTAGACTCACAGATCGTCTTCCTCGCGGCCATCAACGTGGTCAGTACCGCTCAGGCCGCGATTGGCCAGAATGACAACCAGAAACAAGGCGGTGGTGGCAAAGCCAATCACAATCGCCGTCAGCACCAGTGCCTGCGGCAGGGGGTCCGCGTAGCTGGCCCCCAGTTCGCTGGTATTAATAACGGGGGCAGCACTGATTTTGAGTCTACCCATACTGAAAATGAACAGGTTCACGGCATACGAGACCAAGGCCAGTCCCATGATGACCTGAAAGGTACGCGGGCGCAGCAGGAGCCAGACGCCCGAGCCCGCCAGCACACCAATCGCAATTGAAAGCACGATTTCCATTATTTATTCTCCATCCCGGATGCAGCGTTCGAGGCGGATTGCAGCGACGGCAGTTTGCGATAAAAACGTAGGGACTGGTGGGCCAGCGCGACCAGAATCAGGATGGTGGAACCAATCACCAGCATGAACACGCCAATGTCAAAGATCAGCGCGCTGGAGGTATGCACGTCGCCAACCAGGGGCAGGTGCAGATCCCAGCTTTGGGCGGATAGGAAGGGCTTGTTGAAGGCCCAGACCAGCATGGCGGCCACACCGGCGGTCAGCAGGCCCAAGCCAATCCAGGTTTGAGGTTGAATCAGTGGGCGGGACTCCATCCATACCACGCCGCTAACCATGTACTGCAAGATAATGCCGGTTGCCATGATCAGGCCACCCACAAAACCACCGCCGGGCAGGTTGTGCCCACGCAACAGGAAGTACAAGGCGATCAGCGTGGAGATAGGCAGCAGCAGGCGCAGCAAGACGGCTGGAATCTGCATGATGCCTTCTGGCAGCGGGGTCTTGGGATCGGGTTCCACAAAGACGGCTTCGCGGCTGTCCTTGACGTTCTGGCGGCGGGCCAAAGGCTGGGCAATGGCTTCGATCGGTGGACGGAAGCGTCGCAGCAGCGCGAAGACGGTCAGGGCCACAATGCCCAGCACCACGATTTCACCAAAGGTATCAAAACCGCGGAAGTCCACCAGAATCACGTTCACCACGTTTGCACCACCGCCCAAAGGCAGGGCCTTCTCAATAAAGAAGGGCGAGATGCCGCTGGGGTGAGGGCGCGTCATCATGGCGTAGGCCAGGGCGGCAATACCGGAACCGGCCAGAATGGCAATAATCAGGTCCCGACTGCGGCGGAACAAGGCACGGCCACCATTTTCCTGGCTGCCCGGCATATCGCTGACACGTTGTGGCAGCCAGCGCAGGCCCAGCAAAATCAGTACTACCGTGACCACTTCCACGGCCAGCTGGGTCAGCGCCAGGTCAGGGGCCGACAGCCAGGCAAAGGTCAGGCTGGTAACCAGACCTGCGCCGCCGGACAGCAGCAAGGAAGCTGGACGGTGGAACTTGGCTTGGCGGGCAGCACCAATCGCGCAGGCAATCCCCACGGCCCACATCAGGGCAAAGAAGGGGTCAATCGGTGTGGAAATAATGGATTTGAACCAGTTGCCACGGGCCAGGGGCAGGGCAGCCACACAGATGGTTGCCACAATAATCAGCAAGGTCTGACGTTGCAGGCGTGGCGAGTACAGCTTGCCCACCGCCCAGTTCGCTGCCACTTCCAGATACTCCATGGCCAGCTCAAAGAAGCGTCGGCCATCGGCGCGGGTCAGCAAAGGCGTGCGGCCCTGGCGGTTCTTGTAGAAGCGGTTGATGATCAGAACGAAGATCACACCCATGCCCGTTGCGACCAGACTCATGATCAGGGGCAGGTTGAAACCGTGCCAGACGGCCAGGTCGTACTGAGGCATTTCGGCACCCAGAATTGCACTGGCAGCCGTGTGCAGGAAGGGCCCAAAGGTCAGGCTGGGAATAACCCCGACCAACAAGCAGGTCAGCACCAGAATCGCGCTGGGGATCAGCATGCGACGAGGCGGCTCATGCGGCTCGCGCGGCAGGTCCTTGGCGACGGGGCCAAAGAATACCTGGGCAATAAAGCGCAAGGAATAGGCCACACTGAAGGAACCCGCAATCACGGCCACTACGGGCAGGGCGTATTCCCAGGTGTTGCCGTTGCTGGCCAGAATGGTCTCGGCAAAGAACATTTCCTTGGAGATAAAGCCATTCAATAGCGGTACACCGGCCATGGCGGCGGCTGCAACGGTAGCTAAAGTGGCGGTCAAGGGCATGGCGTGACGCAAACCGGAAAGTCGGTTCAGGTTACGGGTGCCGGTTTCGTGGTCCACGATACCGGCGGCCATGAACAGGGAGGCCTTGAAGGTGGCGTGGTTCATCATGTGAAACAGCGCCGCGACCAGAGCCAGCGGGCTGTTCAGGCCCAGCAGCAAGGTAATCAGACCCAGGTGACTGATGGTGGAGTAGGCCAGTACGCCCTTCATGTCGCGCTGGAACATGGCCACGTAAGCGCCCAGCGTCAGGGAACACAGGCCAGCGCCACCAATAATGACGGCCCATTCCGTGGTGCCCGACAGGGCAGGCCATAGGCGTGCCAACAGGAATACCCCGGCCTTGACCATGGTGGCTGAGTGCAAATAGGCCGACACAGGAGTCGGGGCGGCCATGGCGTGAGGCAGCCAGATATGGAAGGGGAACTGCGCGCTCTTGGTAAGTGCCCCCAGGGCAATCAGGATCAGCATCCCGGTGTACCAGGGGTGATTGCGAATCTGCTCGCCCGATTCCAGGACGACGCTCAGGTCATAGCTGCCCGCGGCCTGGCCCAGCATGAGTACGCCCGCCAGCAAACAGAAACCCCCGGTCCCTGTGATGATCAGCGACATGCGCGCACCACGGCGTGCGTCCATGCGGTGATACCAATAGGCAATCAGCATGAAGGAGGACAGACTGGTCAGTTCCCAGAACACGACCAGCTGAATCAGGTTGCCCGACAGCACCACCCCCAGCATCGAGCCCATGAAGGCTTGCAGAAAGGAGAAAAAGCGTCGGACCGGATCCTGAGCGGACAGATAATAGTGCGCATAAAGGGCAATCAAGGCCCCCATGGCGGTAATGATGATACTGAAAAGCCAGGCATAGCCGTCCATGCGCAGCTTGAAGGTCAAGCCATGGGCGGGTATCCAGGAGCGTGACGACTCCAGCACCTCTCCGCGAGCAATGTCCGGATAGGCGTAGAGAGTGAGTAAGGCGCAGGTGACGGCGACAGCGCCTGCAAGAGATGCCTGGAGTTTGCGAGAGTTCGCGGGCATCAGGGAAGATAGCAAGCTACCGATGAACGGCAGTGCTAGGATCACGAGCAAATACATCTGACTCCAACAGGCGGTAATTTAGGCGGCTAGCGCTTAATAATACGATATATGAAGCTAATTTCAGCCCAACTGCGATAAAAAAAGCGTTTTTTTAGTTCTTGCGGCCTTGATGCA
This sequence comes from Alcaligenes faecalis, assembly GCF_009497775.1. Lineage (NCBI taxonomy): Bacteria > Pseudomonadati > Pseudomonadota > Betaproteobacteria > Burkholderiales > Alcaligenaceae > Alcaligenes > Alcaligenes faecalis. The sequence goes on along the minus strand of NZ_CP031012.1, from coordinate 2,429,548 downwards.
GGTCAAGCGCATGCCTGCGGTTTTCTCTGACAATAAATGCTTGACTAGAAGAAACAGGTCTTTTGCAGGAGGACCCTTTATGCCGCAAACCTTGGAAGCATCGGATGCCAGCGCCCCGACCGCGCCGGATATCGAAATCTCTGAAGCCCTGATCCGGCGCTTTGATCGTTCTGGACCACGCTATACCTCCTATCCCACTGCAGACCGTTTTTTTCAGGACTTTCCTGCTCAGCCTTATATTCACGAATTATCGCGGCGCGCCTTAAGCAGCAGTAATCCGCCTTTATCGGTTTACCTGCATATTCCGTTTTGCCAGTCGCTTTGCTACTTCTGTGCCTGCAACAAGATCATTACGCAGGATCGCAGCAAGAGCGAGCAGTACCTGGATTACCTGCTGCGCGAAATTGATATGGTCACCCAATATATGGGTGAAGACCGGCGCACTGAACAACTGCATTTGGGCGGCGGCTCGCCCACTTTCCTGGACAACGAACAATTGGCTCGCCTGATGGCCAAGCTCAAGGAGCAGTTCGCGTTCACGGACGATGCCGAACTGGGCATCGAGATCGACCCTCGTACCTTGGCGGAAGGCACGCTCCAGAACTTGGCGGCTCTGGGCTTTAACCGTACCAGCTTTGGGGTGCAGGATTTTGACCCCAATGTGCAAAAAGCGATCAACCGTATTCAGCCCTTCGAAATGGTCAAACGCGCCATCGAAGAAAGCCGGGCTGCCGGTTTCCAGTCCATCAACACGGACCTGATTTATGGCCTGCCTTTGCAGACCCTGGAAAGCTTTGCCATCACCATTGATTCGCTGGTGCAGCTGCGGCCAGATCGGATTGCTCTCTATAACTACGCGCACTTGCCTACGCGCTTCAAGGCTCAGCGTTTAATCAACGAAGAAGAGCTGCCCGATGCCGACCAGCGTCTGCAGCTGTTCCTGATGTCTTCGCAGCGTCTGCTGGATGCAGGCTATGTCTATATCGGCCTGGACCACTTTGCCTTGCCAACCGACGAGCTGAATCTGGCCCGTCTGGACGGCAGCCTGCACCGCAACTTCCAGGGCTACACCACCCGCGCAGCCTGTGATCTGGTTTCCTTTGGCGTGTCGTCTATTGGTCAGGTGGGCACCATGCATGTGCAAAATGCCCGCAGCCTGCGCAATTACTACGCCGATATAGACCAGGGGCGTTTGCCTATCGAGCGGGGTATTGTGATGCAGCAAGACGATCGTCTGCGGGCGGAAGTCATCATGCATTTGATGTGCAGTATGCCAGTGCCTATTTTGCGTCTGGAAGCGCGTTACGGCATTGATTTTGCCAGTTACTTCTCTGCCGAGCTGCAAGAGCTCAACAGCTATGCCGACGCCGGCTTGCTGACTGTCGATGCCCAATCCATCCAGGTTCTGCCCAAAGGCCGTTTGTTTGTGCGCGCCTACAGCATGGTGTTCGACAAGTACTTGAGCCAGGAAAGCGGTGCCCGCTATTCCCGCCTGATTTAACACAGTGGCCGTCCTTGCAGACGGCCACGATTCTATTGCCCTGTTTCTGGTCCCGACGTGGCCGGCAGGTTCTTGCATCAACCTAAGGTATTAACATCGTGCTAAAGACGGATTTACGTCTCATGTCCCTGAAGGGAAAACTGCTTTTGCCTATTGTTCAAGGCGGCATGGGAGTCGGTATTTCGGCGTCCCGGCTGGCCGGTACTGTGGCCGCATTGGGCGGGCTGGGGACGATCTCCAGCGTGGATTTACGGCGCCATCACGAAGACCTGATGGACAGCACCCAGGGTGATGTCGAAAAAGGCGTGGTCGATGCAGCCAATTTGCAGGCCCTGGACCGCGAAATCAATCGCGCCCGAGAGCGTTCGGGTGGCAACGGCGGCATCGCCGTCAATATCATGAAGGCCGTCTCGCAGTATCCGGAGTACGTGCGTCAGTCGTGCGAAAGCGGAGCAGATGCTGTGGTGGTAGGCGCTGGTCTGCCGCTGGATTTGCCCGAGCTGGTTCAGGACCATCCCAAAGTTGCCCTGATTCCTATCTTGTCGGATGTGCGCGGCGTCACCTTGCTGGTGAAAAAATGGCTGCGTCGCAAGCGCTTGCCCGATGCGGTCGTTCTGGAAAATCCCCGTTTTGCCGCAGGCCACCTGGGGGCTGCCGACGACCAGTCCTTGAACAAACCTGAATATGCTTTCCAGCGCGTGCTGGAAGGGTGCCGTGCCTTGTTCCGCGAGCTGGGCCTGGAGGCCGAGCGAATTCCCTTGATCGCCGCAGGCGGGATTCATCGTCCTGAACAGCTGCGTCAATTAATTGATTGGGGTGCGGATGGCGTGCAAATGGGTACGGCTTTTGCTGTCACCGAAGAAGGCGATGCGCACGAGAATTTCAAGCGTGTGTTGCTGGATGCCGAGCCCAAGGACATCGTGACCTTTATGAGCGTGGCTGGCCTGCCTGCCCGTGCCGTGCGTACGCCTTGGCTGGATGCTTACTTGCACAAAGAGCAAAAGCTGCAATCGGTGGCGCGTGAGCGTGCTTGCACGGAAGGCTTTGATTGTCTGGCGCATTGCGGCTTGCGCGATGGCGTACAGCGTCATGGTCAGTTCTGCATTGACCGTCAACTGGCCTATGCCTTGAAAGGGGACGTGCAGCGGGGTCTGTTCTTCCGCAGTTCCGAAGCCTTGCCCTTTGGTAAAGCCATGAAATCGGTGCGTGAGCTGATGGACTATATGTTGAATGGCCGTAGCAAAACGCCGGGTGTGGTTCCAGCGGGCTAACACCTTGGTCAGGGCGAAGTGATAGGGCGATGGCCCGTCGCTTCGTCAAGCCTTACCGGCTTGTTCGGTCTCGTTAGCTGATTGAGCGTACTCAGAGAGTGATCTTCACCAGACTCAAGGGAAGGTCAAAGAGATCAAGGGCTTAGCCCTTGATTTCGCGTATCAGGCCTTCCTCGCCGCCATCAATGGTGTGCACTGCTTCCTGCCTTTGTGTTTCCAGTGCCAGTCGTCGGGCAATTTCATAGCATTCTTCAATATGCTGATTGCCGACTTTGCGCAGCACCACAAAGCTGATGGAAGCAGAAATGGCGCTGCCTATCAAAGGCACATATTTGGCGCCGTATTTCCCTGCCAGTTTCTTCGCCCCCAGCCGCACCAGAATATTGACCACGCGATCTGTGGTCAGCACGCGGCCCACCATACCCAGACCCATACTGGTGCCACCCACGACCACCAGCTTTTTCAGCTCCGGACTCAGGGCATCCACATCGTTGGCCGTTAGTCCAAAGCGCGCATTGATGATGGGGATGACCTTCATCAGAATTGCCACGTCCGTACCCACATCCACACCGGGTATGGGCACCACGGCCGCAGCCGCCGACAGCAGAGCGCGCCGACTGATCAGTTTGCGACATTCCTCGCGGGTTTTATCCAGTTCCTGCAGTGTCATCGTGCTCATGTGTCTGTCCTGAAATCAAGGCGGATTGATCGTGCAAGCCTTAACACATATGGGGCAACTACCGTACTTTTCCAGTGACTGCCTGGGCAATTATGTTTCTTATCGTAGTTGATGCCGCCAGTTTGGGGAAAAAAGCAGGGTATTGGTCGCATTTGAAATTTTTGCTTTCAAATGCCATGAAAGCTTCTACAAACCAGTGCGGCGGACATTTAAACCCCGGTGTCTTTTTCTGTTGCACTTGGTGGCATTCTTTATGCACTTTCGGAGCGCTTCAGACACGCTCAGAGGGGCTGATTTCCATTAAACTGGCGCCGAAAATAGCACATTCCATAGGGGAAGAACGATGCATCGCCAGTCTTTGCTGGGTTTGATGTTCTTGCTGGGCGTCAGTAGCGCCCAAGCCATTACGATAAGCAGTTTCTCGCCTCAAGGGGCGACATCTGATTTGCGGGATGTCAAAGTCACCTTTGCCACGCCTGCGGTTCATTTTGGGGATTCGCAACTGCCTGCGCCCGTTCAGGTGCAGTGTGATGATCCCGCGGTCGTTGGTCAGGGCCGTTGGCTCGATTCGCGTCGCTGGATTTATGAATTCGACGAGCGTCCAGGGCCAGGTTTGAGTTGTACCGCTCTGGTGTCCAAAAGTTTTCGCAGCATAAATAATGAAGCGATTAGCGGACCAGCTCAATATCGTTTTAATTCCGGCGGCGCCATTCTGGAAAGCAACCGTCCGTATTACAACATTATTGATGAAGACCAGGTATTTCTATTCAACTTCAATGCGCCTGTTAATACCGCCTCTTTGGTCAAGAACGGCTATTGCCGGGTAGAGGGTATTGGCGAGCGTATTGGCCTGAAAGCCATTGAGGGTGCCGAACGCGATGCCATGGTGCGCGCCGAGTTCTATGTGGACGAGGTAGACGAGCGTTACCAGGCTGTACAGTGCGCGCGTCCCTTGCCAGCAGATGCCACCGTGTCGGTGGTGCTGGAACCGGGCATCATGACCCAGATCGAAAATCGTAAGGGTGTTCCTAATACGGACCGCTATACCTACGATTACAACGTGCGCCCCGAATTTACGGCCTCGCTCTCTTGCATGCGCGAGCGCGCAGAAGCGCCTTGCACGCCAGTTGGCAGCTTCGGTGTTCAGTTCTCCGCTCCCGTCGCTTACGAGTACATCCGTCAGATCCGTTTGGAAGCCGGCAAGCAAGTCTGGGAACCCAAGTCTGATAGCGATGAGGCCTGGCAAGATCGTGGCCCCAGTCAGTACGTACGTTTCGAGGGCCCGTTCCCTGAAAACGCGAAGCTGACGGTCAAGATTCCGGACAATCTGACTGACGACGCGGGCCGCCGCTTGAAGAACCCGCAAGTTCTGAGCAACGGCATGAGCACCACGAACTACCCACCGCTGGTGAAGTTTGCGGTTGAGCCTTTCGGGATTGTGGAGCGTTTCGGCCATGCCGACCGCGACGGTTCGGACGATTCCGATCCGCCAGCCATTGGTTTGAACCTGCGTAATGTCGAGCCTAATCTGACGACCGAGCAAATGCTGGTGTCGGCAGGTGAGGTGGGGGCTTTTGCCGTCAAGGACGATAAAGAAGTCCTGGCCTGGTACTCCCGTCTGCGTCAGCTGAATTACTCCTGGAGAGTGAGTGCCGAGCAGTTGCGCGACATGATGGACCCTGGCTTCCGCATCACCGCTCCTGTTGATGAATACGGTCAACTGGACTTGCGTGGTCAGCCTTTGCTGATCGGCAAAGAGGTCAAGAAGCTGGAACTGCCCGGCATGAATCAAAAAGACGAGCGTCCTTTTGAGCTGATTGGCGTGCCGCTGAAAGAGCCCGGTTTCCATGTGCTGGAAGTGGCGTCCCCACGTCTGGGTGCTTCCTTGCTGGAATCGGCAGGCACCATGTATGTGCGTAGCTCCGTGCTGGTGACTAACCTGGGCGTGCACATCAAGAAAGGGGGCGATGACTTGCTGGTTTGGGTCACCACCCTGGATGATGCCAAAGTGGTGCCCGGTGCCAAGATCCGTGTCATGAACTGCCGTGGCGAAGAGCTGGTGCAGGGTGAAACGGATAAGGACGGGATGTTCCACCATCCGCAAGCCGTAGATGGCCCCGATTACTGCCAGGACACCGGCTTGTCTGGTTTGTTCGTGACAGCGCGTATCGACAAGAACAACGCCATGGCTCGCGGTAAAGATGATTTCAGCTTCGCCTTGAGCGAGTGGAATTCGGGTATCGAGCCTTGGCGCTTTAACGTTCCTTACAACTGGGGCGGTCGTGATGACCCAGTGGCCCACACAGTCATGGATCGTAGTCTGTTCCGTGCTGGTGAAGTGGTGCACATGAAGCACTACGTGCGTGAACGTGTGCGCGATGGCTTCAAGGCTCCCGATCGTTATCCCGATGCCATGATTGTCGAGCATGATGGCAGCGGCAAGCGCATTGAACTGCCCTTGAAGTGGCAGAAGACAGCCGCTGGCAGCGTGTTTGCGCTGACCGACTGGAAGATCCCCAAGGATGCCGAGCTGGGCGTGTACCGCTTGCGTACAGAAGGTGAAAACCAGTACTTCAGCTTTGGCGAATTCCGCGTTGAACAGTTCAAGTTGCCTGTTCTGGGCGGCAGCATCAAGCTGGGTGATGGTGAGGATCGTCCTTACCTGGTCAAGCCTAAAGAGCTGCAGGCTGATTTGCAGTTGCAATACCTGTCCGGTGGTCCTGCTGACTTCCTGCCAGTGCAGTTGTCGGCTGTGGTGCGCAGCCAGTGGCCTTCCTTCAGTGCTTATGACGACTACACTTTTGCACCTCCCGAGAAAACCGAGCAGTCTGATGCTTCGGACTCCCGTGTTTTCCTGAACAAGAAGCGCTTCCAGCTGGATGCACAAGGTGGTTTGCGTGCCAAGCTGGATGATCTGCCTGCGGTGGACCGTCCTTCCGAATTCCTGGTGGAAGCTACTTTTGCCGATCCGAATGGTGAAATTCAAACCCTGACCCAAACCGTGTCTGTATGGCCTGCCGATGTCGTGGCTGGTCTGCGTGCGGGTAGCTGGTTGGCAGCCGGTTCGTCCACCAAGCTCTCCGCTATTGCGGTGAGCCCGGACGGCAAGCCACTGAAAAACGTGCCTGTGCGTATTGAGGCGGCCAATGTGCAACGCTTCTCCATCCGCAAGCGTATGGTGGGTGGCTTCTACAGCTACGACAATCAGGAGCAGCGCGAAGACCTGGGCACGATCTGCGAGGGTCGCAGTGATGATCAAGGTCTGGTGCAGTGTGATGTGAAACTGGAGAAGGGCGGTCAGGTCGAGCTGCGTGCCATTGCACGTGATGGCGAAGGCCGTGAGTCCGTTGCTGCCAGCACCGTCTGGGTCAGTGGTTCCGGTTACCTGTGGTTCGGTGGCCAGAACGATGACCGTATCGACGTGATTCCTGCGAAAAAGACCTGGGCTCCTGGCGAGAAAGCCGAGTTTCAGGTGCGCATGCCTTTCCGCGAAGCCACGGCCCTGGTGTCGGTGGAACGTGAAGGTGTCTTGCAGGCTCAAGTCGTTCAACTGGAAGGCGACAGCCCTAACGTCAGCGTGGAGATCAAGCCTGAATGGGGTCCGAACGTTTACGTGTCCGTGCTGGTTCTGCGTGGCCGTCTGCGTGAAGTGCCTTGGTACTCCTTCTTTAGCTGGGGCTGGAGTCAGCCTCTGAACTGGTACAAGGCCTACTCGGAAGGCGGTGGCGAATTTGTAGCCCCGACCACCACCGTGGACTTGTCCAAGCCCAGCTACCGTTTTGGTCTGGCCAGCATTGAAGTCAGCAGCCAGCAAGATGCGCTGGATGTGAAGGTGACGACAGACCGCAGCCAGTACGCGATTCGCGAACAGGCCAAAGTTGATATTCAGGTTCTCAAGTCCGATGGCACACCAGCCGCTGGTGCGTCCGTGGCCTTGGCCGCTGTGGATCAGGCCTTGCTGGAACTGAGCCCGAACAATAGCTGGAACCTGCTCAACGCCATGCGTGCCTTGCGCGGCTACAACGTGCAGACCGCAACGGCGCAGTCTGAAATCGTGGGTCGTCGTCACTATGGTCGCAAGGCCGTAGCGGCCGGTGGTGGCGGTGGCAAGAGCCCCACTCGTGAACTGCTGGATACCTTGCTGCTGTGGAAGGGTAATGTGGAGCTGGATGCACAAGGTCGCGCAACCGTGACCGTGCCGCTGAAAGACTCCCTGACCCAATACCGCATCGTGGCCGTGGCTGATCTGGCGGGCGACCGCTTTGGTAGTGGTTCGGCCCAGATCGTCACGACGCAAGACCTGCAAATTATTTCCGGTTTGCCAGCCATTGCTCGTGAGGGTGATGACTATCAGGCCCAGGTGACGCTGCGTAACAGCAGCCCACGTGCCATGACCGTGAAGGTGCACGCGCAGTACCGTGGTAAAGGCTTGCCTTCGGCAGACTTGCCAGAGCAAACCGTTGAGCTGGCCTCCGGCTCGGCCAAAGTTGTTTCGTGGCCCATGTCGGTTCCACGCTCCAGCGGTTCGGCCGATTCGCACCAGATGGAGTGGACGGTTGATGCACAAGAAGTTCAGCAGTCCGGTGCGACGGGCAAAGCTGCCAAAGACAGCCTGGCGATCAAGCAGGAAGTCTTTACCGCAACTCCCGTTAGCGTTCAGCAGGGAACCCTGGTTGCTGTAGGCATTGATGAGCCACTGAACATGTCGGTGCAAGTACCGGCCGGTGCCTTGAAGAATGAACAAGGCGTGGTTCAAGGCGGTCTGCAAATGCTGTTCCGTTCCTCCCTGGGTGGCGGTATGGAAGGGGTGCGAGCCTGGTTTGAACGCTATCCTTACAGCTGCTTTGAACAGCAAGCCTCGCGTTACATGGGCCTGCGTTCCGAAGAGGCTTGGGCTGGCCTGATGCAGCGCATTCCTTCTTATATAGACCAGAATGGTTTGCTGCGTTACTTCCCAAGCAGCTACGGCTGGGGTAGCCGCGTGCTGACCAGCTACATCCTGGACATCAGCTATATGGCTGAATCCATTGGTCTGAACTTCCCCATCCCGGATGGCTTCCGCAACGAGATGCTGCAGGCCCTGGAAAACGTGGTGAATGGTCGCATGACGAATCTGCACACGGTTTCTCGTCAGGATCGGGATATCGAGGTGATTCGTGCGACGGCCGTGCTGGCCAAGTACGACCGTGCACGCGTCAACATGCTGGATTCGGTGGAACTGAACCTGCAAAGCTGGCCTACTGAAATCCTGCTGGCCTGGGTGGATCTGACTCAGCGCTTGCCAGGCATCAAGAAAGCCGAGCAGACACGTAAAGAAGCCATGAATCTGATCCAGGCTCGTCTGGTCAGCCGTGGCACCCGTCTGGTCTTTGGCGAGGACACGCTTAACGGCAGCCCATGGGCCATGACCAGCCGCGTGACCAATCAGGCTCGCCTGATGTTCCTGGCCAATGAGATGTCGGACTGGGCCGAGGATATGCCTCGTCTGGCCCAAGGTCTGTTGGCCGAGCAGCAACGTGGCGCATGGCGCATGACCACGGAAAACCTTTTGGGTAGCCTGGCCATTGAACAGTTCAGCCGTCATCACGAACAGAGCCCTAGCGGCCAGTCCATGGTGATTCTGGGTTCGGAAAGTGCCCAGGTGGTGGATTGGGACATGCTCAAGCCTGACGGTCAGGGTGTGCGTTCTTCCAAGATTGACGTGCCTTGGCGCAGCGATCAGGCCGATAACCTGAGCGTTGAGCAAATGGGCGACGGCAAGGCCTGGATTGAAGTTCGTTCCCTGGCAGCCGTGCCCGTGACCAAGCCTATTGCTGCTGGCTTGAGCATGGAGCGTCATATCGAAGCTGTGGAGCAGGCCAAACCAGGCGTATGGAGTCGTGGTGACATCATGCGCGTGAAGATCAAGGTCAAGGCTCAAGGTCAGGCAAGCTGGGTAGTTGTGTCGGATCCGATTCCTGCCGGTGCCACGATTCTGGGCAGCGGCCTGGGTCGTGACTCCGCCATGGCAACTGCCGGTGAAGAGCAATCCGGTCACTGGCCCAGCTTTGTTGAACGCCGCTTTGATGGCTACCGTGCTTACTACGAGCGCTTTGAAGAAGGCACCACCGAAGTCAGCTACACGGTGCGTCTGAATACAGTGGGTCAGTTCGTGCTGCCAGCCAGCCGCGCTGAAGCCCTGTACGAGCCCGATGTGTTTGCCGTCTGGCCTAACGAGCAAGTTCTGGAAGTTGTGGATGCACCAGCCAATTAAAGCGGGATTGCTGGTGTTGGGACTGGCCCTGTGGGCCAGTCCCGGGCAGGCCATGCCCAGCTACAAGGAAGTTCGGCAAGCATACCGATCTTCCGATGTACAGGTCCTGGATCGCCAGGGCCAGCTTGTCCAGCGGGTCCGTCTGGACTTTCGTCAACGGCGCGGCGATTGGGTCGCGCTGGAGCAAATTTCTCCGGCTTTGCAAATGGCGGTCTTGATGTCTGAAGACCGCCGTTTTGAATCCCACGGTGGGGTGGACTGGTTGTCAGTCGGCTCCGCCGCCTGGGATGGTTTGTTTGCCGGACGTAGTCGCGGTGCTTCCACCATTACCATGCAGTTGGCCGGTCTGATGGATCAGGATCTGGTTGGTGGTCGTGGTGGGCGCTCGGTCTGGCAAAAGCTGGACCAGGTGGTGGCTGCCCAATCGCTGGAAGATACCTGGACCAAGCCGGAAATTCTGGAAGCCTATCTGAATCAGGTGGCTTTCCGGGGTGAGCTGGTCGGGGTGGACGCGATGGCACGCACCTTGTTTCAAAAGCAGGCCGCCGCGCTGGATGCGCGCGAGTCTGCCATTGCCGCGGTTCTCTTGCGCGGCCCCAATGCCTCGGCCCTGATGGTTGAGCGCCGGGCGTGTACGACCCTGCAGGAAATGGGACGCGCCCAACAATGTCGAGAATTAAGTACTCTGGTGCCGGTGGCCTTGCGCCGGGCCGGACAAGCCCCCTTGGGGCAGACTCAACTGGCACCGCATTTTGCCCGTTGGGTTCTGGATCAGAATCCCGAAATCAAAGCCGGTGACAGTGTCCGTACGACTCTGGACACACGCCTGCAAACACAAGTGCAAGCCAGTATGCGGCGACACTTGCTGGACCTGCGCACCGCGCGCGTGCAGGATTCCGCGGTGGTGGTGCTGGATAATCACAGCGGACAGGTCCTGGCCTATGTGGGCTCCAGTGGCGATCTGTCCGAGGCGGCCGAGGTGGACCATGCCCGCTCCTTGCGGCAAGCCGGTTCCACGCTCAAGCCTTTCCTTTATGAAATGGCGATTGAAAAGCGCCTGTTGACCGCTGCGTCCTTGCTGGAAGATTCCCCGCTGAATCTGTCCACCGGCAATGGTCTGTATATCCCGCAAAACTACGACAAGCAGTTTATAGGCTGGGTCAGTGCGCGCAATGCCCTGGCTTCTTCCCTGAACATTCCGGCTGTGCGTGTGCTGACCATGCTGGGGCCTGCCAATCTGGTGGATCGCCTGCGTGCGCTGGGCCTGAATCTGCGTCAGGATGGTGATTTCTATGGCTATAGCCTGGCCCTGGGTAGCGCGGATGTCACCTTGCTGGAACTGACCAATGCTTACCGTGCGCTGGCCAATCTGGGTCAGACGCAAGCCGTGCAAACACGTATGGATCAGCAAGCCGCTTCCTTTCATTCTGTGATGGATGAGGGTGCCAGCTGGATCGTGGGCGATATGTTGTCGGACCGTCAGGCTCGGGTGCTGACCTTTGGTCTGGATAGTGCCTTGAGCACGCCATTCTGGAGTGCCGTTAAAACCGGGACCAGTAAGGACATGCGTGACAACTGGGCCCTGGGTTGGACGGAGCACTATACCGTTGGCGTTTGGGTAGGCAATAGTGCCGGTCAAAGTATGCAAGATGTATCAGGCGTCAGTGGTGCGGCACCGATCTGGCATGAAGTGATTTCGCTCTTGAACCAGCGTCGTCCGGGTCGTCAAACGGTCAGACCCGCACAGGTGCAGGTACGCCAGATTGAGTTTGTGCCTGCCATGGAACCCAGCCGTGAAGAGTTTTTTGTCGAGGGCACGCAGACTGATCGTGTGGAATTAAGTGATGGAAATCTGGCCTATGCCGGCCCGGCCCGTATCCGCGAGCCAGTGAATGGCACCATTTTCGCGCTGGACCCGGATATTCCACCGCAAAACCAGCAACTGCGATTGCTGGCCCAAGGACAGATTACCGAGCCCTTGGTGTGGTGGGTGCAGGGAGTAGAAGCAGGAAAGGGGGCGCAGCTGCGAATTCCATTAGTACCGGGCACGCTGCGCATTGAATTGAAAACCGAACAAGGTCGCTTAATGGATCAAGTCAGCGTACAAATTAGGGGTGCGCAAATGACAAGCTTTAACAAAGATTAACCGCTTGCACTTTTACATGACTGATACACTGCTATCCTTATTGATTCTTCGTAAAGAGAGGGGGGAACTTCACTATGATGACTTTACGCACACTGGCTCGAATTTTGGCTCCTGTTGGTCTGGTCGCATTGGCCGCTTGTCAAACCGTTCAAGAAAAGCCGAGCGATAAAACTGGTACCTCCAGCGCCGCAACGCAAACTCCCTCCACGCCTGCAACAGGCGCTCAGCAAGCTCAGGTTCAGCCTGGCGCCGAGCAGCAAGCTGCACCCGTGCAAATCTTCCTGGCTGATACTCAGGAACAAGCCGGTTGGGCACGTGTCGACGTGCAACCCAATGGTGTCTTGTTTGTGAATCCGCGTGCTGTGGTGGTGCGTCAGGATCTGGTCGGCGTGCAAGCCGGTACCAACGACAGCAAAGAAGGTTTGCTGGCTTTGGATCTGACTCCAGAAGCCGCTCAGCGTCTGCTGCAAGTTACCACTCAGTTCCCCAAAAAGCGCCTGGCTTTGGTCGTGGGTGACACCATGCTGGCTGCCCCCGCTTACGGTTCGCCCGTTAAAGATGGCCGCCTGATTTTCATGGTTGGCACTGAAGCCAATGCCTTGGCTGCTGCTCGTGCCATTGCCGGTCCGGAAGCAACACAAACCAACGGCAAGAAATAAGCCCTGCTTACTGCTTTAACGCTGCCCTGGTCCTGGGTTCACCCATGTCCGGCTTGTTGAAAAATGCGGTGGGTGCAAACCCGCCGCTCTTGTTAAGAACAGGAAAGTCGGTATGGTGACCCCGCCAGGCAGTCTCGCTTTTTATATCCTTTCTTTTCGGGTTCTGATCGGCCTGCATGGGGCCGCGCTGCTGTTCATCATGTTGATGGGCACCGGAGCCATCGGATCCGTTTTCGTCCCTGCTTTTTTACGCTTGCCCTTGTTCGTCTTTCTGATGGGGCTGGTCTCGGCGTTTCTGGCCTTGTGCTGGAGCCATTGGACCCTGGCGTGGCATAGCTCCAAAGTAGGGCGTCGCTGGGCCTGGATACCCGGTTTCTGTTCGGCCTTCTTTCTGGCCTTGAGTCTGGCTCTTTTTGTCATCGGTGTATGGGGCACCTTAGGTTTGGCCGATTTTGCCTATCAGCATAATGAATGGCTCACCTCCGGCCAGCAAGATTATGAAGGTCTGGGCATTCCCAATAATGATCAGGCCGCGCCTTACACCATGCCGTACCGGCAACATCCTTAGCCTGCGTTTGGTTCCGGCATTGCGCTCAGTTAGCAGCGACTTTGTTTGCTGCGTAGATTGTCGTTGTATTTTCTGCAATAGCCTCAATTCCTGCTCGCTTTTTTGTCAGCCGCAGTCTTAAAATGTGCGCATTGCGTATATTTCATAAGCGAGAGCTGATATGGCCGTCTCCCAACAAGTTTTTTTGCGTGATGCAATGCGTCGCCTGAACCTGACTCGTGACGTTTTTGCGGCACGTATTGGGGTGAAGCGTCGTGCACTGGATACGTGGCTGCTGCCTGAGGGCTCCTTGGAGTCGCGGGCCATGCCTGAAGTGGTGCAGCGTTTTGTCACGGAAATCGTGGAAAACGAAGCGTTGCTGAACAAGTATGCGCAAAGCGCACAGTCCGGTCCTTTGCGTGATCGCATTGCCACCGGCGGCAAGCATCAGCTCTTGTCCGTAGACCAGTTCACCCGTGAAACCGTGGAAGAACTGTGCAGCTTGGCCGACATCATGCAGCCCATCGCTCGCCGTCAAAAAGTGTCGCGCGTGCTGGAAGGTGCAGTGCTGGGCAACCTGTTTTTTGAAGCCTCGACCCGTACTCGCGTCAGCTTCGGCTCGGCCTTCTGCCGTCTGGGTGGTTCGGTGTGTGACACCACCGGCTTTACCTTTTCCTCCATGGCCAAAGGCGAGTCCATTTACGACACCAGCCGCGTCATGAGCGGCTATGTGGATGCCATGGTGATTCGTCACCCCGAGCAAGGTTCGGTGGCTGAGTTTGCGCGTGCTACCAATATTCCTGTGGTGAACGGTGGGGATGGTGCGGGCGAACACCCCAGCCAGGCGCTGCTGGATTTGTACACCATCAGCACGGAGTTCTCCCGTCTGGGCAAGTTGTTGGATGGCGCACATATCGCCCTGGTGGGTGACCTGAAATATGGCCGCACCGTGCACTCCCTGATCAAGTTGCTGGGCATGTACCGTGGCCTGAAATTCACCCTGATTTCGCCTCCCGGCCTGGAAATGCCAGAGCACATTGTGGAGCAGGTCGCCAAGCAAGGTAAGCATGTAATCGAGCAGACCACTTCCCTGGAAAAAGGCTTGCCCGGTGTGGACGTGATTTACGCCACGCGTGTGCAAAAAGAGCGATTTGAAGAAGGGCAGGACGGCAGCTTTACCGCTGACTTCCAGGTGAACAAAGCCATTATCGACCGCTGCTGCGGCCCCGATGTCATCGTGATGCACCCACTGCCACGTGATAGCCGCGAAGGTGCCCATGATCTGAGCGTGGATCTGAACCACGACCCGCGTCTGGCCATCTTCCGTCAGGCTGACAACGGTATTCCCGTGCGTATGGCGATCTTTGCCGTGCTGCTGGGTGTGGAAACCTTGGTGCAGCATTCCATGCGTGACGTGACTTGGGATCCTCCATCACATATCGGTCCCGATGATGCCGTTTTCCATGGCATGTACTAAGTCGGACAGGTGCCAGCGCTAATGACGTGTCAGCATTAAAAAAACCGGGGCTCTGATTCAGAGCCCCGGTTTTTTTGTCTTTGATAAAAGTGCTTTTTAAGTCTGCTGGGTGAGCAAACTTATAGCGATATGCCAGGCTGAATCGTCGTTTGGAGGCGAAGAGTCAACCCGGCAAATCCACTTTTACTTGGACGTAGGCATGGCAAATTCCGCACCCTTGGAGATGCTTTCAGGCCAGCGCTGCATGATGGATTTCTGGCGTGTGTAAAAGCGTACGCCTTCTTCACCGTAGGCGTGCATATCGCCAAACAGGCTCTTCTTCCAGCCACCAAAGCCGTGCCAGGCCATAGGGACAGGAATAGGTACGTTGATACCAACCATGCCCACATGGATGCGGCGGCCAAATTCACGGGCCACGTTACCATCGCTGGTAAAGCAAGCCACACCGTTGCCGAACTGGTGCTTGTTGATCAGTTCAATGGCGCTGGCCAGATCCGGTACGCGTACGCAGCACAGAACAGGGCCAAAAATCTCGTCCTGATACACGCTCATATCGGGGGTGACGTGATCGAACAGGGTGCCGCCCATCCAGAAACCGTCCTCGCAACCTTCACCGGCTTTGGCGCCGTCAAAGTTACGGCCGTCCACCAGCAGTTTGGCGCCTTCTTGTACACCCTTGTCGATGCAGCCGCTGATGCGTTCGCGTGCTTGAGGGGTCACGATGGGGCCCATTTCGGCGGCAGCATTGGTACCGTTCAGAATCTTCAGACTGCGAGTGCGTTCTTCCAGCTTGGGCAGGATGCGTTCGGCAGAGTCACCCACCAGTACGGCCACCGAGATGGCCATGCAACGCTCGCCAGCCGAGCCGTAAGCGGCGCCGATCAGGGCGTCCACGGTCAGGTCGATGTCGGCGTCAGGCATGACGACCAGATGGTTCTTGGCACCGCCCAGAGCCTGGACGCGCTTGCCACCGATAGCACCCATTTCATAAATGCGGTTGGCAATCGGGGTGGAGCCCACAAAGGATACGGCTTGCACGTCCTCGTGATTGACCAGGGCTTCGACCGCGTCTTTATCGCCTTGCACCACGTTGAACACGCCATCGGGCAGGCCGGCTTTTTTCAGCAGTTCGGCAATGAACAGGCTGGGGCTGGGGTCGATGGGGCTGGGTTTCAGCACAAAGGTGTTCCCGGCGGCGATGGCAACGGGGAACATCCACATGGGCACCATGACCGGGAAGTTGAACGGGGTGATGCCCGCGACAACGCCCAGGGGCTGGCGCATGGTCCAGTTGTCGATATTGGTGCTGACCTGCTCGGTGAAATCGCCTTTGAGCAGCTGGGGAATGCCGCAGGCAAACTCCACAATTTCAATACCGCGGGTGACTTCGCCCATTGCATCGGACAGAACCTTGCCATGCTCGGCGGTGATCATGGCTGCCAGTTTTTCCTTGTTCTCGTTGAGCAAGGCCAGAAAGTTGAACAGCACGCGGGCGCGGCGTAGCGGTGGGGTGTCGGCCCAGGCGGGGAAAGCAGCCTGCGCGCTGGCCACAGCGGCGTCAATATCTTGCTGGCTACCCAGTTTGACCTTGGCGCTGACCTGGCCGGTGGCCGGGTTGTACACCGGTTGAGTACGTGTACCGGCGCCAGCCTGCTGGCCACCTCCGATGTAGTGAGCAATTTCGGGGGTGTTTAACTCTGTCATGGTGATGCTCCTGCTGGGATGAATTAAAACAAGGGGCGGTAACCCGATCGGGCTGGGCTACCGCCAGAGTACCAAGTACCTAGTGAGACACAGCGGCAATACCGACTGCAGTTTCAGCGCGAACCTGCTGGGCGTCAAACCCGTCACGGTCTTCGCTGGCGCGGCGGCTGCTGTCCAGTTTCGATACAAAGTAGATCATGAAAAATGCCAGAGGCATGGAAATCAGGGTGGGGAAGTCGTAGGGGAATACGGCTTCGGAAAAGCCCAGAATGCGTACCCAGACGGCTGGCGACAGAATCACCAGACCCAGGGCCACAAGCAGGCCGCTCATACCGCCATAAATGGCACCACGAGTGGTCATGCCGCGCCAGTACATGGACATCAGCAAGACCGGGAAGTTGGCCGAGGCGGCAATACTGAAGGCCAGGGCCACCAGGAAGGCCACGTTCTGGTCACGGAACAGCAGGCCCAGGAAGATGGCGACAAAACCAATACCGATCGAGGCCAGACGGTTGACGTGCATGGCTTGCGAGGGTGTGACGTCGTCGCGGCGGATGACTTTGGCGTACAGGTCATGTGCTACAGCCGAGGCACCGGCCAGGGTCAAACCGCTGACCACGGCCAGAATCGTGGCAAAGGACACGGCCGCCAGCAAACCAAACAGCAGGTTGCCACCCAAAGCGGTTGCCAGATGCATGATGGGCATGTTCGAGCCACCCAGCACCATGCCGCCTACCTTGCCGTCCACATAGAACTGGGGGTAGTTGGGCAGGATGGCCATGGCCGCCAGACCCAGGAAGCAGATCACCACAAAGAAGACGCCCATCAAACCCGTGGCCACGAAGACCGATTTACGGGCAGCGCGTGCATCGGGCACGGTGAAGAAACGCATCATGATGTGGGGCAGACCGGCAATACCAAACACCAGGGACACCGCCAGGGATAGACCCGAGAACGGATCAGCCATCAGCTTCCAGGGACCTTTCATGGCTGCGCCAGCCTGGTGATGTTCGGCCGCCGCACTGACCAGGGCAGAAAAGTCGAAGTTGAAGTAGTACAGGGCCAGACCAGCCATCAGGAAGCCATTACCCATCATCAGGATGGCCTTGATGATTTGTACCCAGGTCGTTGCCACCATGCCGCCCACCACCACGTAGACCATCATGAGCAAGCCCACGGCCACCACGGCATAGGTGTAGTCGATGCCAAACAGCAGTTGCACCAGTTGTCCTGCGCCGACCATTTGCACGATCAGGTAGAACAGCACTACCGTCAGCGAGCTGATCGCGGTAAAGATACGGGTGCTGCGTTCATCCAGGCGGTACGAGACGATGTCGCTCAAGGTGTAGCGGCCCAGATTGCGCAAGCGCTCGGCAATCAGAAACATGATGATCGGCCAGCCCATGAAGGCGCAGACCGCGTACAGCAGCGAGTCAAAGCCGTTGGTAAAGGCCAGGGACGAAATGCCCAGCAAGGTGGCGGCGGACATGTAGTCACCCACAATGGCCAGGCCATTTTGCGTGCCGGTAATGCCGCCCCCGGCGGTGTAAAAGTCCGAGCTGGAACGGGTGCGTGACGAGGCCCAGTAGGTGATGCCCAGGGTAACCAGGACAAAAGCCGCAAAGATCAGAATGGCTTGTGTATTCATGGGCGCACCTTTGCCAGTACTCGCTCGCACAGCGGGTCAAAGCGGGTATTGGCGACGTGGATGTACACGCCAGTTAATAACCAGGACACAAAAATCAGTCCCACCCCGTACACCATGCCACTGTTGACAGCTCCTCCACTGCCCAGGTCATGGGTTAGAACGCCAGGCCAGAAAATGGCCGTCACGATGAACAGGCCCGTCAGCCCCAGGCAGATGCCGGCGCAGGCAAATGCCAGACGCCGACGCTGCGACTTGAGTTGCTCATATTCCTGTAGTCCGGCTAGTTTCCGGCTTAACTCTTGATGCGACAGCATGGTTTTGTCTCCGTATTGTTGTGATTACTGCCCATGTCCGCCTGGCCGATATTATTTGGTCGGCTTCACTTTATGAGCTTTCTTATTAACAAACTCGCCCAAGCGTTCTTGAACATCCCGCCCGGTCTGTACTACTGCTGCCATCAAGCCCTCGGCAAAGAGGCCGTCGGTGGCAGACATATCGGCAATGCGGCTGATCGAGCTGACAATGGCGTAGTTCGACAAGATGGCATTGCCTGCAATGCGCTGGGCCAGTTCCAGGCTCAGCTCATAGGCTGTTTTGGGGTTGGCTTCGTTGTTGCACACATAGTGCGCCAGCCCCAGACGCTCTCCTTCCACGGCATCGAGCACGCGGCCCGTCAGCATCAGTTCGATCATGCGGTTCGGAGAGATGATTTTGGCGGTGCGAACGGTAGCGCCGCCGCCGGTAAAGATGCCGCGTGTGCCTTCAGGCAGGGCAAAGAAGGTGCTGCTGTCGGCCACGCGAATGTGTGCGGCACTGGCCAGTTCCAGACCGCCGCCCACGACTGCGCCTTGCAGGCAGGCAATCACCGGGATGCCGCCGTGTTCGATCTTGTCAAAAGCACGGTGCCAGCTTTGGCAGACGCGCAGAAAATCCACCGCGCCGCGTTCCTTGTCATGGTGTTCTTTCAGGTCCAGGCCCGCGCAGAAATGGTCGCCTTCTGCCTTCATCAGAATGACCCGGATGTGCTCGGGAATATTGGAGAAGTACGCATCAATTTCAGCAATGGCATCTTCATCCAGGGCGTTGCGCTTGTGCGCCTTGTTCAGCGTGACAATTCCGATGTTGTCCAACTCGGTGGTGAGCAGGAAAGGGGCGGCCATAAAAAACTCCTTGTGTTACGTAAATGCGAGGGCAGTGGTGCAAATCAGCTGGGATCGGTTTGATCTGCCAGCATTTTGCGCAGCGCCATTTTTTGAATCTTTCCAGTTGCCGTCATGGGCATCTGGTCGATGAAAATTACTTTGTCGGGTACCGACCAGCGGGTGACGCGGTCCTGATAGCGCTCCAGCATGTGGGCCTCGTCCAGATCTGCCCCTTCGCGCGGCACCACGAACAGCACAGGGCGCTCGCCCCATTTGTCGTCGGCCTGGGCGATGCAGGCAGCCAGTTCGACTAAAGGCTCTTCCATGGCGATGTTTTCGATCTCGATCGAGGAGATCCATTCGCCACCGGACTTGATCACATCCTTGCTGCGGTCGGTAATGTAAACGTAGCCGTCGGCGTCGATGGAGCCTACGTCACCCGTGCGGAACCAGCCGTTTTCGCTGGCCAGCTCGGACTTCCCGTAATAGCGGTCCATGATCCAGTTGCCCTGGATCAGCAGGTGGCCGCTGCTCTTGCCGTCGCGTGGCAAGGTATTGCCGTCGTCGTCAACGGTTTTCAGGCGTGCGCCGAACAGGGCACGGCCTTGCGAGGCCAGCACGTGCTGCTTCTGGGCTTCGGGCAAGTCGCTGTGTTTGGGCAGCAATTGGCACACCGTGCCCAGCGGCGAGGTTTCTGTCATGCCCCAGGCGTGGCGCACGGTAATGCCGTAGCCTGCCCAGGCGCTGATCATATTGGGCGGGCAAGCCGAGCCACCAATCAGAATGCGCTCCAGGCTGCGGAACTGTTTACCATTGGCTTTGGCGTAGTCCAGCACGGTTTTCCAGATGGTGGGCACACCGGCAGACAGGGTGACGCCAGCGCGTTCGCACAGGGAGTAAATGCGTTCGCCTTGCAGGTTGGCACCGGGCAGCACCAGCTTGGCGCCGGACATCAGACCGGAATAGGGCAGGCCCCAGGCATTGACGTGAAACATGGGCACCAACGGCATGACGGCATCGGCGCTGGCAATGCTCAAAGCATTGGGGTGGGACGAGGCGTAGGCATGCAAGAGGGTGGAGCGGTGTGTATACAGCGCACCTTTGGGATCGCCCGTGGTGCCAGAGGTGTAGCACAGGCCGCTGGCAGTATTCTCGTCAAACACCGGCCATTCAAAACCCGTCGTGTCATTGCCCAGCCAGCTTTCGTATTCGTCGGCCAAGGGGCCTTGAGCCTGACTGCCCATGCGTACCCATTGCTTGACGGTGGGGCAGTGGTCGCGCAGATAGCTGACCATTTCTTCGAAATGTTCGGCGTAGAACATCACCGTGTCTTGGGCATCATTGATGATGAAGGCAATTTGCTCGCGCGTCAGACGTGGGTTCACGGTGTGACAGATCAGACCAATGCCCGAGGTGGCGTAGTAAATTTCCAGGTGGCGGTAGGTGTTCCATGCCAAAGTCGCCACGCGCTCGCCGGGCTGCAGACCTTCACGGCGCAGTCCCAGAGCCAGATCCTGAACCCGGTGGGCAAATTCAAGATAGCTGTAGCGATGAAGATCGCCATTATCCAAAGCGGTAACAATCTCCTGCTCAGGGTTATTCTCTACGGCGTGGGTGAGAATTGAACTGATGAGCAAGGGCATATGCATCATATTTCCAGTGCCTAACATGGTGATGTCTCCTTGTATTATGTGTGTCAGCATAGGATGGTTTAGCACCTTACCCAATAGCGAATACTGACGTCGAATATGCAAAAAGTGACAATCTTTGAGAGGTCATAGGAAATGAATGCTTTGCCCGGCACGCTCCCGGTGCCCGTTGATGCAGCCCATACCGCCACTGTGGCGCTGGATCTGGTGCAGGACTGGTTTCACAGCCTGCGCACCAGCTATTCCGAAGAGGTGCTGGATCATTGCCTGAAGCAGTCGGGCATCGTGAAAGACTTTATTGATCGGCCCGGCGCTCGTTTGACGCGCGATCAATTGGTGCGCCTGTATCAGGAAAGCGCTAGAAAAACGGGTGATGAGATGATGGGCTTCTGGACTCGGCCCATACGCGCCGGGGCCTTGAAATACATTGTGCGTACTGTGCGGGATGCGCCGTCCATCAATGTGGCCTTGTACCGTTTCACCCAGTTCTGGAATCTGCTGCTGGATGACTTCAGCCTGAACTTTATACGCACGGATAAAGAGCTGGGTATTGAGCTGGTGCCACGCTATCCCACGGCCTATGTACATCGTTTTGGCCATGCGCTGATGTTGAAGCTGACACACGGAATTGTGTCCTGGCTGATGGGGCGTGAGGTGCCGGTGCAGCAAGTGGCCTTTGCCTTTCCAAGACCGGCTTTTGCGGCGGACTACTCGGTGCTGTTTCCCGCTTCAGTCAGCTTTGATGCGCCGTGCTCGCATATCTTGTTCGAGGTGGAGCTGGGGCAGGTACGGCCGCAACGTACTCAGGTAGAGGCCAGAGCTTTTCTGGAACGGGCGCCGCGCGACTGGATTTTTACCTCCTATCACGAGCACGCCTTGCGCTTGAAAGTGCGGGAGATTCTGCATACCGATCTGGGCTATACCTTGCAGGACGTATCCGGCAAATTGCATATGTCGGCGCGCACGCTGATACGCAGGCTGCAAGAAGAAGGCCTGTCGTTTCAGGGAATCAAGGATGAGTTACGCCGAGATTTGGCGATTTTCAAACTGCTGCGCAAAGATATGTCGCTGGCTGAAATTGCTTACGCATTGAAGTTCAGTTCGCCAGCGACATTTCACCGGGCTTTCCGTCATTGGACGGGCATGACGCCCGGTGTGTATCGCGCCGCCCAGCAGGAGCTGGCCTGAAGGGCGGTTTGGACCGGGTTTGAGCCCGGTCTGGTCCAGGCTTTACTTGCGTTCGCCGCCCAGCACTTCGACCAGATCGCTGATCATCTTGGCCAGCTCGGAGGTCATCAAGGTCATGTCGGCATCAAAGATTTCGTCATCGTTGACGGCGGTCACGTCCTGTTTTTCCGTCAGGATGTCCAGCGGGGCCACGCGTTTGACGTCCAGCGCGTCGGTCAGCACAAAGCTGATGCGATCCGCCCAGGTCATGGCCAAACGGGTGCATTGCTTGCCGGCTTCAACGTGCTTGCGCACTTCGTCAATGTCGGCGCTTTGCTTCACGTAGCGAACGGCCGCACCGCTGTCGCCGGTGGAGCGCAGCTCGGTGTCCTGGTCCACGGTGAAGTTGGCCAGTTGCTCTTCATCCACCAGCCAGGAGGTCATGGCGGCACCGGGCGATTGCTCGGTGTACAGAGGCTGAACGGGGAAGGGCTCCACGCTCTTGGCCAGCAGGCCCAGAACTTCGTCGCTCTTGGCGGTGGCCGCGGCGTCGATGGCCAGCCAGTGGTTGCGGGTATCCAGCCACACACGGGTGTCACGCGAGACAGCGAAGGCACGCGGCATCAAGTCCACAATGACTTGTTCCTTGATTTCCTTCATTTGCTTGCGGCCGGGTTTGTAGCCTTGCTGCTCTTCGATATCACGAGCCTTTTCACGAGCGACCTGATTGATCACGGTGGTGGGCAGCAGCTTCTTTTCGGCGCGCAGGGCGATCAGGTACTGACCGTTGACTTCATGCACCAGGGCATTGTTCTCGCGTGGGCTGACCCAGCCCAGGCTTAGCGGCTCCTGGCTGGAGCCAGGGGTAAAGCTGTGTTTGGAAAGAGCTTCTTCCAGCTCTTCGGCGGAACATACCCAGTCGGGGGAGAGGCGATAGATGCGTAGATTCTTAAACCACATGGATACGAAGATAAATAAACAGAAGAAAAGGGAGCGGGCTTAAAGCCCGAGGCAATGTTCGATTGTACGCGCAGATCTTCCTGTGTCGCCCCGCCATTTACGGACCCTTGCATTTGCTTGACAGGGGGCGGGAAATGACAGGCGCAATGCGTTCTGATACCTGGACTTGCTAACGATTGATGTCGTTGTGGCGGGTTTCCCGCACAAAGGGCGCACCAATCGCCACAGTCACCAGACAGATCAGAATCGGGTACCACAAACCATCATAAATATTGCCAGTGACGGCAATCATGGCAAAGGACAGGGTGGGCAAAAAGCCCCCGAACCAGCCATTGCCAATGTGATAGGGCAGACTCATGGAGGTGTAGCGGATGCGGATCGGGAACATCTCCACCAGCATGGCCGCAATGGGGCCATAGACCGCCGTTACCAGCCCCACCAGATAGGTCAGCAGGACCACCAGCATGACTTTATTGATCTGCTCCGGGTCCGCGCCGTCCGGGTAGCCGTACTGGCGCATGGTCTGGGTCAGCTCATTGCGCAGCTCTTGCGAGTGCCGGGTAAAATCGGCACGGCTCAGATGCCCGCCTTCAAAACCATCAATCACATGATCGCCAATGCGGACCTGGGCCACTTGGCCTGGCGAGCCCTTGACGTTGTTGTAGCTGACTGCGTGACTGGCCATATAGGACTTCACGATGTCGCAAGAGCTGGTGAAGGTATGGCTGCCCACCGGATTGAACTGGAAGGAGCAACTGGCTGGGTCGGTAATGACAGTGACGGGTGCGTTGCGCTGTGCCTGGACCAAAGCAGGATTGGCAAAATAGGCCAGACCCTGGAAGGCGGGATAGTAGGTCAGGGCGGCTAGCAAACAGCCCGTCAGAATGATGGGTTTGCGTCCGATCTGATCCGACAGCCAGCCAAAAAAGATAAACAGCGGAGTGGCCAGTAGCAGTGAGATCACCATCAAGGTTTGCGCCAAAGTGGCATGCAAGCCCAGCATTTGGGTGATGAAGAACAAGGCGTAAAACTGCCCTGTGTACCAGACCACACCTTGGCCTGCAGTCAGGCCGAACAGCGCCAGCAAGGCGATGCGCAGATTTGCCCAGCGCCCAAAGGATTCGGTAATGGGCGAGGTCGAGAGCGTGCCTTCTTCCTTGATGTGCTGGAAGGCCGGAGACTCTTTCAGGTTCATCCGTATCCAGACGGAAATTGCCAGCAGCAGCACGGAAATCAGAAAGGGAATGCGCCAGCCCCAGACGACAAAAGCCTCTTCACCGACCAGACTGCGTATGCCCATGATGACCAGCAGGGACAGCAGCAAGCCCACGGACGCCGTGGTCTGAATCCAGCTGGTGTAAAAACCGCGACGGTGCTGGGGCGCGTACTCAGCCACATAGGTAGCGGCACCACCATACTCGCCACCCATGGCCAGCCCTTGCAGTAGCCGCAGGACGATCAGCATGATGGGGGCGGCAATCCCGATGGCTTCATAGCTGGGCAGCACGCCCACCAAGAAGGTGGACAGCCCCATCAGCAGGATGGTGATCAGAAAGGTGTACTTGCGGCCTACGCGGTCGCCAATACGACCAAAGAGCAGCGCACCAAAAGGGCGCACGGCAAAGCCGGCAGCAAAGGCCAGCAGGGCAAAGATGAAGCCAGCTGTTGGGTTAACAGCGGAAAAGAAGTGTTGCGCCAGAATGGCGGCCATGGAGCCGTACAGATAGAAGTCGTACCACTCGAACATGGTGCCCAGTGCGGAGGCAAAAATAACTTTGCGGCCTTGGGAGTCCAGCTTGTTCTTGGCTTTGGGGAGGACAGCACTGGTGATTGTCTGGGGCATGTGCTCAGGCTCTCCAAGGCAAAGACAGTGGGAAACTGACGCGCAAGCGCAGGCCGCTTTCCTGGCCTCCCGTCAGCGGCATAAAGTCGATGGAGGCGCCGTGAATCTCGGCAATCTCCCGCACAATGGCCAGCCCCAGACCGCTACCGTCGGCCTGGTTGCCCATGATGCGATAAAAACGATCAAAAATCCGTGCCTGATGTTCAGCGGGAATGCCGGGGCCGTTGTCCTCGATTTCCAGCCAGCCCTTGCCTTGTGTCTGACCGGTACGCATGGTGATCCAGCCGCCAGCCGGGGTGTAGATCAGGGCGTTATCCAGCAGATTGTTGATCAGCTCATCCAGCAGGACAGGGTCGGCTTGCAAGAGGATGGCCTTGGCATTGTTCTCCAGCCCCAGGTCCAGGCCAAGCTTCAAGGCATCGGGTACGCGCTGGCCGACATGCAATTCAGTCAGCGTGTTCAGGTCCAGGGTTTGCTTGGTGGGGGCGTAGAGTGCATCGCTGCTTTCGGCGCGGGCCAGGGCCAGCATTTGGGTGACCAAGCGCGTAGCTCGGTCGGTGCCGCGTACCAGTTGCTGCAAGCTGGCTTCGGTCTGTTTGGGGTCGCGTTCGCGCAGGGCCAGTTCGGCCTGGGTGCGTATCCCCGCCAGCGGGGTTTTCAACTGGTGGGCCGCATTGGCCACAAACTGCCTTTGAGTAGCTGAAAACTGCGCCTGCTGGGCCAGTAGTCCATTCATGGCATCAATCAGCGGGACGATTTCGGCAGGTGCCTGCTCCTGATCCACCGGCGACAAATCACCGGGCGCACGAGCGCGCAGGCGCGCTTGCAGCAGGTTCAGCGGCTCCAGGCCATGTGTCAGCCCCAAGCCCGCCAGCATGGCCGCCAGCGGTACCAGAATGAATTGCGGTGTCAGCATCCCGATCAGAATTTCTCTGTGTAGAACCGCTCTATGTTCATTGGTTTCGGCGGCAACGGCCAGAAAGGGCGTGTTGTTTTTGTCCCTGCCGCCCCAGACATAGGCCAGCCGCAGGCTTTGATCATCCAGAATGACGTCCCGGTAGCGCAGCAAGTCGGTGTCATAACTCCAGCTGTCGGGAACCGGCAAATTCGCGTTGCCCGCCAGCGGGTCGCCATTGGCATCCCGGATTTGCCACAGCGTAGGCGTCGGGCTGTCCTGCCGCAAAATCGTCTGCGCCCCGTGCGATAAATAGATGGGCTGGCTCAAATCCTGATGGCTGATTTCCACCCGCAACAAGTCCAGGTGATCGCGCAAGGTGCGGTCGTAGGGGGAGTTCGCAATGTGCTGGGCGATGAAATAGGTAATGACAATGCCCACCGTCCACAGCAAAAACAAAGGCCCGAAAATCCAGATCATGATCTTGTGGATGAGCGGGCGCGGTGCCACGCGCTTGCCTTTGGCCGGCGCGGCGGTATTCTTGGGCGGGGGTGTAGCGTGCTGCATGGACGATCCCTTAGGCTGGAGCGTCTTCTCGCAGTTTTTCCGGTTCCAGACAGTATCCCAGACCACGTACAGTCAGGATGCGTACGCCGCTGGGCTCCAGCTTTTTGCGCAGGCGGTGGATGTAGACCTCGATGGCGTTAGGGGTGACTTCCTCACCCCACTCACAGAGCAGGTCCACAAACTGGTTCTTGCTGATCATGCGACCGCTACGTGACAGGAAAATCTCCAGCAAGCTAGTTTCGCGTGCCGATAGTTCCAGGGGCTGATTGTCTATATAAGCCATGCGACCTTTCAGGTCGAAGCTGAGCCGTTTGTGATGCAGCAAGGCGCTGCTGGTGCCGGTACTGCGACGCGTCAGGGCGCGCACGCGGGCTTCCAGCTCGGTCAGGGCAAAGGGTTTGGACATATAGTCGTCCGCGCCCAGATCCAGACCGCGCACGCGCTGTTCTACCGTGTCGCTGGCCGTCAGAATCAGAACGGGGAGGGTATCCTGGCGCTGGCGGATCGACTGCAGCACCGACAGGCCGGGCTTTTTGGGCAGGTCCAGATCCAGGATCAGAAGGTCAAAGCTTTGCAGTTGCAAGGCCGAGTCGGCGCTATCGCCATCGTGCACGACATCGACCGCATAGCCTTCGTAGCGTAAGGAGCGAGAAAGTCCATCCGCGAGAATACTGTCGTCTTCAGCTATGAGTATGCGCATGACCCTACACAAACAGATGATTGAATGGCTGTTTGGCATTGTTGCATAAGGCTGTAAGGCTGGTCAGTAGGGGATAACGAGGCTGCCTGCTTAATTTATTTGAATATCTGTGTATATATACAGTATAATTTGATGCAATAATTAGGTTTGATTTTTAATTGCCGTGCCCGTCCGTTGGGGCGCCATTCCACAGTCAAGGATTTTTCATGGACGATAAAAACAGCAAAGCAGTGGCCTCGGAACGTTCCAAAGCGCTGGCCGCCGCTCTGTCGCAAATCGAAAAGCAGTTCGGCAAGGGCTCGATCATGCGTTATGGCGACGACAACGTCGAGCATGACATCCAGGTGGTCTCCACGGGTTCGCTGGGTCTGGACATTGCGTTGGGCGTCGGTGGTCTGCCACGTGGTCGCGTTATTGAAATTTACGGCCCGGAGTCCTCGGGTAAAACCACGCTGACCCTGCAAGTCATTGCAGAGATGCAAAAGCTCAAAGGCACCTGCGCCTTTATTGATGCCGAGCACGCGCTTGACGTGCAATACGCGCAAAAGCTGGGCGTGAACCTGGGCGATCTGCTGATCTCCCAGCCCGATACCGGCGAACAGGCTCTGGAAATTACCGAAGCTCTGGTGCGTTCGGGCTCGGTAGACCTGATCGTTATCGACTCGGTAGCTGCCCTGACTCCCAAGGCTGAAATCGAAGGCGATATGGGCGATTCCTTGCCCGGTTTGCAAGCCCGTTTGATGAGCCAGGCCCTGCGTAAATTGACGGCTACCATCAAGCGCGCCAATTGCATGGTTATCTTCATTAACCAGATCCGTATGAAGATTGGCGTCATGTTCGGCAACCCTGAAACCACCACGGGTGGTAACGCACTGAAGTTTTACTCCTCCGTGCGTCTGGATATCCGCCGTATCGGCTCCATCAAGCGTGGCGACGAAATGGTGGGTAACGAAACCCGCGTCAAAGTGGTCAAGAACAAGGTTGCGCCTCCCTTCAAGCAAACCGAATTCGACATCATGTACGGCAGCGGTATTTCCCGCGAAGGCGAGATTATCGATCTGGGCGTACAAACCGGCGTGGTCGACAAGGCCGGTGCCTGGTACAGCTACGACGGCAACCGTATTGGCCAGGGTAAGGACAATGTGCGCGAATTCCTGAAAGAGCGCCCTGAACTGGCCCGCGAAATCGAAAACAAAGTGCGTGAAAAACTGGGCGTTGCCCTGATGAGCGCTGCTGTCAGCCGCCCAGCGACGGCTCCTGTCGCTGATCCGGCCGAGGGAGAAGCCTGATTTTTCCCCCAGAGTTTGATGACGAACCCTTTGAGACAGACCCGGAGGAAATCCGGGAACGTAAACAAGCTCAACGGGAACGCGTTGCTGCGCTTTCTGCCCGGCCCACACGGGCAGGCAGAAACGTAGAAGAAAGCTCGGGTGATGACGCTCCGGCTGCGGAAAAGAAAGCCCCGTCCAAACGGCCGGGGCTGTCTCTTAAAGCCAGAGCCTTGAATTTTTTATCCCGACGCGAATATTCGCGCCTGGAATTGGGCCGCCGACTGGCCCCTCATGCAGAAAGTGCCGAAGAAGTGGAGGCTTTGCTCGACGCTTTGGTCGAACAGAAATGGCTGTCCAACGAGCGCTTTGCACATAGTGTCGTCAATCGCCGTGCTTCCCGTGTGGGCACCCGCGTTATTCTGCAAGAGCTGCGCCAGCATGGCGTGGATGTAGAACAGACCGAAATCATCAAAGAAGAATTGATGGCTACCGAGCTGGAACGGGCCAAGCAAGTGTGGGGCAAGAAGTTCAGTGCACCGCCGGATGATCCCCGCAGTTACGCCAAACAATATCGCTTCATGGCCAGCCGAGGTTTTTCGGGCCGTATCTTGCAGCAGATTCTGGGTGATTGGGAAGACGATCCAGCTTGAGTTTCTTTTTTCATCTGCAGTGCTGCCTTATGTCGTGCCCCTGGCTTGTAATACTGACGCCCTGAAAAAAAACGGGTGCGTTTGAATTGAATCACACCCGCCTGTACGTTCCCTCTATCTATAGAGTGGCTCAAGCGTTTTGCCATGCCTTGGATAAATAGTTCAAGGCTGCGCCGCCACAATCCCTTGCAGACTTTTGAAGCAGGTCTCACGTGCCTGTGCCAAAAAGGCCTGCACATAATCCGCTTGTAAATCCTCGCTGCGCACCGTGGCATAGAGCGT
Source organism: Alcaligenes faecalis (assembly GCF_009497775.1). Lineage (NCBI taxonomy): Bacteria > Pseudomonadati > Pseudomonadota > Betaproteobacteria > Burkholderiales > Alcaligenaceae > Alcaligenes > Alcaligenes faecalis. The sequence goes on along the minus strand of NZ_CP031012.1, from coordinate 2,400,537 downwards.
GCGCCAGATGCCGTGCTCTCCCAAACGGCAAGTGCGGATCGAGGCCGGGTTCAAGAACTCCGTCAAGGCCCAGTTCGGCAAAGCCGTCACACCGCGTTGGCTGGCAACCAGTTGCACGATCATGGGTGTCAGCTCGGCCTGCCGAATAGCAGCGGGCTCCACATCGGCTGGCGTCAGGAACTGAGTAAAAATATCCAGGCGATTACGTTCCACCGGATAGGTGATCAACACCTGATCGGTCAATTGGAAAGGCTCTACGTAGCGGTACTGCGACAAGGGGTGCTGGTTGGAGACAGCCAGGACCAGCTCATAGCGAAACAGGGGCTCGTAATGAACAGCCGGATTGTCCTGTGGGTCCGACGTAATCACTACATCCAGATCCCCGCGCATCAAGGCGGGCAGGGGTGCAAAAGAGAAGGCCGCGCTCAAGTCCAGTGTGACGTCAGGCCATTGCTGCCTGAATGCGTCCAGTGCGGGCATTAACCATTGAAAGCAGGAGTGGCAATCAATCGCCACATGCAAACGTCCCGTGCGTCC